>NZ_JAYQDQ010000061.1:16640-25613 GCF_038138445.1 Vibrio sp. | reverse complement strand
CACTATTTTTAGTCGGTGCCAGCTTTCAGTTAAATGGGGTTTACCGCCAGCTTACAATTGTGATTAAGGTGTGGTTTATCACCTTGCCTTTCTGTATATATAACCGCACAATCGGCAAAAAATGTTTCAGGAGATAAGATGGAACTTGAAGATATCCGACGTGAGTACAGTAAAGGTGGCCTGCGTAGAAAAGACTTAAAGGATAACCCTGTTGATCAATTCAATTTTTGGCTACAGCAAGCCATTGAGGCGGGTTTAACTGATCCTACCGCAATGACTGTGGCGACGGTTGATGAACAAGGCCAACCATTCCAACGTATTGTTTTGCTAAAACATGTCGATGAAGAAGGATTTGTCTTCTACACCAATTTGGGTAGCCGTAAGGCTCAGCAAATAGAAGGTAATTCACAGGTGAGCTTACATTTCCCATGGCACCCTTTAGAGCGCCAAGTGCACGTTACCGGCAGGGCAGAGAAGCTAGGAGTGAAAGAAAATATTGCATATTTTTCTTCTAGGCCTAAAGAAAGTCAGTTAGCTGCGATTGCGAGTAAACAAAGCAGCCGCATATCTGCTCGAGGTGTGCTCGAAGGCAAGTTTCTTGAGCTAAAGCAGAAGTTTGCTAATGGAGAAATACCAGTTCCAAGTTTTTGGGGTGGTTTTAGGGTTAAGGTCGAATCGATAGAGTTTTGGCAAGGTGGCGATCATCGTCTTCACGATAGATTCTTATTCTCTAAACAAGAAAAAGCTTGGCAGATAGATAGACTCGCTCCCTAATGTATTATTAAAAAACGCCGCTAAATGCGGCGTTTTTTAATTGTGGGCATAGGTGATAAGTTAGTTGATTTCTCGTAATACTCGGAAGCCTACATAATTTGCTGCAGATGAGTCAGATAGAGAAAGCTGCTCATGAGCGGCGGCCATTTCAGGAGAAAAGTTCCAAGCCCCACCTTTTAAAATACCGCGTGAATCATTGGTCCATTGCCAAACGTTTCCGACGGTGTCGTAAATGCCCAGCTTATTGGGCTTGAAAGCCATGACTGGAGAAGTGCTCTTGTTTGACCATGGTGTGCCTCCCCAACCTGTATTAGCCTGGCTTGGAGCAAAATGATCGCCCCACCAATAATTGGATTCTGAGCCTGCTCTAGCCGCTATTTCCCATTCATCTTCACTCGGTAGCCTATAGCTATGATTGGTTTTTCGACTTAGCCATTGAGCGTAGGCTTGTGCGTCGTTCTTACTTACGCAAACCACTGGAGAGTTAGCCGCTTGTTTGAAGCCTGGGTTGCGCCAATATCCTTTTGAAATAGGCGTGACCTCGCCTTTTACGATAGCGGTACAGGTATTTTTCAGCTCAGCATCGGTTTGATAATTCGTTGAGTTAACGAATGCCTCAAATTGCTTCACAGTCACAGGTGTGGTACCAAAGCCAAATGGTTTTTTGACTTTCATCTGCTTGGAGCCGTGTTCACCAAGCATATACTGGCCTGGGAGGATGGTAGATACTTCTGGCCCTTGATGGCCTGAACCAAGAGAGTCTGCGAATTTGTCTCCCTCACGAAGAGGGTTTGCTGTTTCAACTAAAACGGCACGAAGGTTGTGATCTCTTTTAATGGACAATTCTTCGTTGAAGTCTTGGTAGCCATCTTTCTTAATTGAAATAGTGTGCTGACCGACAGGCAACATGATTTCTACTGGTGTGCTGCCATAGTTAACACCATCTATTGTGACCTTATCATCGTATAAGTTTGAGCGAACGTTCAAGGTCACCCAAGCGATTTCTTGGTTGGTCACAGAGCTCCCTCTGTCATCAGAGCTATCGGGCTCAAAACAGTATTTTTTATTGATGTTAAGCAGTGTACATGCGGCGCTTTGTGTCGGCCTAGCTTGCATTTCTACATCCATCAGGCTTCGATAGCGTATACCATCATAAAAACCCGACTCTTTAGCTTTAGAGCGCAATACGTGAATGTTAAAAGGGATTTTGTGAGCGTTTGGTTCAATTTCTTTTGATTCGCTGGTGTTAGCGATGAGTTCAGATTGAAACTGTTTGACCGCTTTTTGCAGAGCGAGATCTCGAGTCTGACGGTCACACTCTGCGATAGTCATATTGGCCTGACAGCGATTGGTAAAACTGACTGAGAGAGAATGAGATTCTGTCAATTCACCTTGCAGGCGCTCAGCTCGGGCGCGCAATTTGTTTTGTTCCAAAGAGTCAATGCTTTGTGAAATTGCTTCAAGTTCATTGCTCGAAAGACTTAACTGATGCTCAAGCTCCTGCAGTATCTGCTCTTCGAATAAACGTTGTTTCTGGTTTTGCTTAACGGCAGACCAAGCATCTTGATAAGCTTTCTGACTTGCAGCAAGGTCAACGGTTGGGTCATCAATCATGCGGGCATAATTAGACTCAAGTTGTGCTTTGGCTTGTTTAAATTTGTTGTCCAGAGCTTTAGCCGATTTGGTTAACTGATCGACAGACTGCCTCTGATCTTCAAATTGAGTTTGCTTGTCATTACGGCGTTCTGTGGCCGATGTTAGTTCTTCGTGTTTGTCAAATAGCTGCTGATCGATTTTTACGATAGGGTCGCGCGCTTCCTCAGCTGCAATACCAGCAGAGACAAAGTAAGGTGACAAAGCAAGAAGGAAGGTTGGTAAACCAGTTCGCATTATTATTTCTACAATTCTTTTTTATCTTATGGAGTTATTCTAAACGAAAACGCCACTTTTTCGTAAGTTATTCCCTTATAACTTACGACAAAATGGCGTTTTTGGTCAATGTTGTACTGCTTCCTTCTACTCAAAAAGAGAAGCGCGTTAAATATCTGAATTTGGGCGTAACTTAACCCAGACAGTATCATTACCATCAATAGCAATCATACGGTTATATGTCTGGTAACCATCTTTAGAGACAGTAAACTGATGTTTCCCTTTAGGTAAAACCACTTCTATTGGGGTACTACCGTAATTAACGCCATTGATCGTGACTCGGTCTTCATACTGATCCGAGCGAATAGTAATGTTAGCCCAGCTTTGTTGTGTGTTTGTTTTTTCTTTTTTAGCAACACTGGCACTATTGAGACAATAACGTGAGGATACATTGAGTAGCTTACAGGCGGCAGAGGCTTCTGGCCTAGCTTGAAGTTGGGCTTGCATTTCAGTGTAGTAACTATTGCTGCCTTCAAAGCCTGAACGGATAATTTGGCTCTCTTGGACAAAGACATTCAGCTGGACGCCTTTAATGTTCTGTTTAGCGATATTGGCTTCGGTTAAACTATCGAGAAGCTTTGCCTTAAACGTATTAACAGCACGTTGTTTAGTGAGGTACTTACCTTGATTAGTACATTCACCTAACGTCATGGTTGCCGAGCAGGTTGTTTTGAACGTGGTGTTCAAAACATCGCTTTCTCGCAACTCAGCATCGAGTCGTTTGACGCGCGCTTCAACTTTCTGCTCTTTGAGGTAGGATAACTCAGAGTTAATTCTCGAGCGTTTTTGCTTGATCTGGGATAAGCGCATCTCTTGTTCAGTAATACTTTGCTCTTGCTCAAGTACTTGCGTTTGATTCTTCTTTACCAAAGCCCAAGCTTCTTGGTATTCCTGTTGAAAAGAGAGTAAGTCAACATCTGGATCGTCTAGAAGGCGGTTATACTGTTTGTCCAGTGCTGATTTGGCGCGGTTTCGCTTAGCGTTGAGTTCATGCTCTTCACGTTGAAACTTACTTAGCTCTGCCCTAAGGGTTTGCAACCGTGATGACTCAGCCTCGAATTCAGAACCAAGCTCCTGTAACTCACTTTGTTTGTTTTCCAATTTACTATCGATAGTTGCGACAGGATCGGCAGAGTCCACCATTTCCGCAAAAATCGAAGTTGATGCCCATAGTGGGCTTAGCGCAATTAAAAGCGCTGGGATGCGACGTATTATCATATTTCCCTGCAACAATTAACGTTTATTGACCAACGTAAAAATCCAAAAAAAGACAAACTCATGACAGTCCTTGTGTTCCTGCCTCTTCCAAGTTTACTTCAACCCTGCATCTTTCTCTTGTAAAAAGATTAACCAGCTTTATGCAGATTACCCTAATTTAACGTATATAAAACTTGGATGCTATCTATCATTTTGAGTTGATTGGGGAAATATGCAAGTGAAGATTGAGTATCTGTAAAAAGAAAGTTGCTAGAAGTGACATAAACCGTAATTTATGTGCACTTGATCATTCTTCCGAAGGAGGTTCCCCATCGCTTTTAGGT
This sequence comes from Vibrio sp., assembly GCF_038138445.1. Lineage (GTDB taxonomy): Bacteria > Pseudomonadota > Gammaproteobacteria > Enterobacterales > Vibrionaceae > Vibrio. The sequence continues at coordinate 21,369 of NZ_JAYQDQ010000061.1, read as the reverse complement.
GCCTTATACGGATTGGATGTAGTACAAAATAGAGCGATAAATTTCGAATTAAGTTGATTTTGTTATAACATGCCATGCTAATGCAATCTGAGGTCAAAACTGTCTCATGAGCTGTTTCAAATCTCGGCCTATTATTGGCGATCTAAATAAACCTGCGTCTCCTAAACCTGCAGAGCTTGTTACCTTACCATCTCATATGGACTGTCATGATCACAGCTATACGCAAATTGTGATTGGTTTAAAAGGACAAGCTGAATTTGAGGTCAGTGGCTTTGGTAACATGGTTGGCCCGGGGCAGGGGTGCGTGGTGACCTCTGGTTCAGGTCATGCATTTGGTGGAGTGGTTGAACAGTCCGATATCTTAGTGCTTAACATGCCATTTCCTAGCGCTGAAGACCCACTCATGTTGCAAAAACTCAATGAACTAAATCAAGGTGACACCTACTTCCAGCTTGATAGTCAAATCCAGAAGCTCATCCACATGTTAGTGGCCGAAATGCAATCTAGGCCAGAGGATCTTCTTCTCAGTCGAGCTTGTAATGACACCCTAATCGCCTTATTGCAAAGGCATATGGCAAAATTTTCAACACCTTACAAAGAGTCTCGTTTCGACCTTGATGCCATTGATCGTTATATCGAACAACACTTAAGCCAGAAAATCTCAGTCGCTCAGCTAGCAGGTAGTGTTTTTTTAGGGGAAAGTCAGTTTCATAGTTTGTTCAAGGCGCAAATCGGCATAACACCTCACCAGTACGTATTAGGTAAACGAGTTGACATGGCAAAGTCTTTGATCAAAAGAGGTAACTTGACTTTAGGTCAGGTGGCGGACTTAACGGGTTTTTCCAGTCAAAGCACATTCAGCCATACCTTTTTTCGTTTACAAGGCGTATCTCCATCCCAATATAAGAAACAATTTAGTTAAATAAGCAACAGCAGACGTATATTATTTTGTCAATTTAGATGTGATTCTGTTTTTGTTTTGTTAATAGGCGGAGTTTTCAGCAAAAAACTCGGAGTTTTTGACAAGTAATCCTCTCCCGCTCAAAATACACTGCAAACCATTGTAATAACTCTGATGAATTTATCAGGCTTGAGATTGAGGAAAACGCATGTTTACTGCAACTGATGTGTTGAATGCCGAGTTTGTTGAGCAGCCGCTAAATAAACTTTGGTCGCTGATCTCGCCACTTTACATGGTGGACGAATCCCAATGGCTTGAACAACTGTTGCCGCTCGCGACTCCGACAGTGGACGAAAAAGCGCAGATGTCGACCAAAACGACTGAGCTCATTGAAGCTATCCGTGCAGATAAAAAGTCGATTCAAATGATCGATGCTTTGCTGCTGGAATACAGTTTGGATACCCAAGAAGGCATATTGCTAATGTGCCTCGCTGAAGCTCTAATGCGTATCCCTGATGCAGCCACTGCTGATGCGTTAATCCGTGACAAACTCAGTGTCGCAGACTGGAAGTCTCATTTAAAAAGTTCAGATTCAGTTTTTGTCAATGCTTCGACATGGGGCCTTATGTTGACAGGCAAAGTTGTTGGTTTGTCTGAATCTGAAGCGCGCAGCCCAGCGTCGGCGGTGAATCGCCTTGTTAATAAAATGTCTGAGCCTGTTATTCGTAAAGCCATGCACCAAGCGATGAAGGTTATGGGTCATCAGTTTGTTCTTGGCCGTTCTATCGCTGAAGCGCAAAAAAATGGCCGTAGCATGCGTGATAAAGGGTTCACCTACTCTTATGACATGTTAGGTGAGGCAGCACTGACTACAGCGGATGCGGATAAATATTTTAATGACTATTTAATGGCAATCGAAGCGGTAGGTCGTGATAGATATGGCATAGAGACAAGCCCAGCTCCGTCCGTTTCAATTAAACTGTCTGCTTTGCATCCGCGCTACGAAGTTGCCAATGAAGAGCGAGTGCTGACCGAACTTGCCGACACACTCATGCAATTGCTGCGTAAGGCTGTTGAATTGGATGTGGCTATCACGATTGATGCAGAAGAAGCGGATCGCTTGGAACTTTCGTTAAAGCTGTTTGAAAAAGTGTATCGAAGTGATGTTGTGAAAGGCTGGGGTAAATTTGGCCTTGTGATTCAAGCCTACTCAAAACGTGCTCTTCCTGTATTGGTCTGGATCAACGGTTTAGCTCGAGAGCAGGGAGATCTTATTCCACTGCGTCTTGTTAAAGGTGCGTATTGGGATAGTGAGATCAAATGGTCGCAACAATCGGGTTACGATAACTATCCTGTCTATACGCGCAAAGAAGCCACAGATGTCGCCTACTTGGCTTGCGCTCGTTTCTTGTTGTCTGACAATGTACGAGGCAATATTTTCCCGCAGTTTGCCAGCCATAACGCTCAAACGGTTACTTCTATCGCTGTGATGGCAGAGCACAAAAACTATGAGTTCCAGCGTTTACATGGGATGGGCGATTCTCTTTATCACCATGTAATGGAAACACACCAACAGCCAGTGCGCATATACGCACCTGTGGGTAGCCATAAGGATTTATTGCCATATTTGGTTCGTCGTCTGCTTGAGAATGGGGCGAACAGCTCGTTTGTCCATCGTCTAGTGGATGCGCGTTGTCCAGTTGAAACTCTTACTCAGCATCCGGTCGATATGCTGGGGGCATTTGAGACACTGAATAATACCAATATTCCACTGCCGCCAAAGATATTCTCTGAGCGCTCAAATTCTTATGGTGTAAATATTGATATTGACTCTGAGGCCAAGCCTTTCGAGCAGCAAGTAGAGAGCTTTCTAGACAAACAATGGTTAGCAGGACCGATAATTAACGGTCAAGTATTCACTGAAAGAATGATCAAGGACGATGTCAGTGTTGAGAAAGTGACAGCACCTTATGACAGGCGCATTGAAGTCGGTCAGGTGGCTTTCTCTAACCTTGATCATGTTTCCGCAGCAATTGAAGGCGCACAAGCGGCCTTTAACGATTGGCAAGCAACTGCGCCAGCTCAAAGAGCTCAAGCTTTAGAAAAATTAGCAGATTTGCTTGAAACTCACCTTGCTGAGTTGGTTGCTTTGTGTCATCAAGAAGCTGGTAAAACAATACATGACAGTATTGATGAAGTACGTGAAGCGGTTGACTTCTGTCGTTACTACGCCAAACAAATAGATAACTTGGGCCAAGTTGAGATTCAAGGCTTTGATGCCAAGACGCGTAAAGTCGTGCGTGACGGACGCGGTGTCTTTGTGTGTATTAGTCCTTGGAATTTCCCGCTAGCGATATTCTTGGGTCAAATTACAGCAGCACTGGTTGCAGGCAATACAGTAGTGGCAAAACCTGCTGAGCAAACTAGCTTGATTGCAGCTCGCGCTGTCGAACTTATGATTGAAGCAGGCTTTCCTAACGGCACTATTCAGCTGTTACCGGGGCGCGGAGCTGATATTGGGGCTGCATTGACCTCTCACCTTGCTATTGCTGGTGTTGCCTTTACAGGTTCAACCTTAACGGCTCAGCGCATCAATCGCACACTTGCACAACGTGATACTGCGCCAGTACCATTTATTGCTGAAACAGGTGGCCAGAATGCCATGATCGTCGACAGTACAGCGCTTCCTGAGCAAGTGGTACGTGATGTGATTCGTTCAGCGTTTGCTTCTGCTGGGCAGCGTTGTAGTGCACTTAGGGTGTTGTATGTTCAGGAAGACATTGCAGACAGAATCATTTCATTGATTCAAGGTGCGATGCAAGAGTTAAAAATAGGCTTACCTTTCGAGCATTCAACCGATGTTGGACCTGTGATTGACGATAACGCCAAGAATAAACTGCTCAAACACATCGAGCGTATGACGGCGACTCAGCAAAAAGTCGCTGGACTGGAGCTTAATGAATTGCACCAACATGGCGATTTCGTTGCACCTTGCGCGTTTGAAATTGATGATATTGCTTGTCTCGATGAAGAGCAGTTCGGCCCAATTTTGCATATTGTCCGTTTTAAAGCGAGTCAACTACACCAAGTGGTTGAGCGAATTAATGGCACTGGTTTTGGCCTCACGATGGGAATTCACAGTCGTAATGAGACCACGTATCGCTGGATTGAAAAGCATGCCCGAGTGGGGAACTGTTATATCAACCGTGATCAAGTTGGTGCTGTCGTTGGTGTTCAACCGTTTGGTGGTCAAGGTCTGTCAGGTACAGGTCCAAAAGCTGGAGGACCACACTATTTATTCCGATTCACTCAGACATCATTTTCTTAATCGGTAAGCAAGGAGAAAAATTATGGTTCATCAAGTTACTCGTTTTTCCGATGCTTATGCAGCATGGGAAAATTGGAATCTCACCAGCTTTGAGATAAGAAGTGAGTATGTACTTGGGTTTAAGCAAGCATTGCAGGGTGTTGAGCCTGCTTTGGCTGCTGTTATTGACTACCATTACCAACATTCAGCGCAGCTGCTGTCCCAAGTCCATGAAATGCCTGGCCCAACAGGTGAGACGAATGAGTTGTATACCGCTGGCCGAGGTGTTGCTCTGATCATTCAGGATCACCTATCTCAATCAGCGCAGCAGGCAGCGATCGCTCAACTTACTTGTGCGCTTCTTGCTGGTAATAGTGTTATTGTGTGCAGTGATGATATTGATTTGATCAAAGCCCTAGAAACGACAGCAAAAAGTGCGTCTTTACCAATAAATCTATTACAATTCGCCTCTCTTGACGCTTACCATCAGTTACTTGAATCTGATGTGAGAAGTGTTGGGT
>NZ_JAYQDQ010000061.1:0-16630 GCF_038138445.1 Vibrio sp. | reverse complement strand
GTGTTGGGTACATAGGCAATCAAGAGGTTGAGCGAAATATCAACCGCCAATTAGCGAAACGCACAGGTGCTATTGTAGGCCTAGTTTCAGAAACGGATGTTGAGTTGATTCCAGTCGCTCACGATCCACATTTATCGCTGCGTTTTATCACAGAGCGTACGAGAACAATAAATATAACTGCTGTGGGTGGTAACGCAACCTTGTTGGAACTTGGGAGCGAAACCCACTAACCCTTTCTCCGAGAGCCCTCACTCAGTGTGCGTGAGGGCGTTCATGGAAGGCGATTTTTTTATGAGGACAAACACATGGAAAATAGCTTTGCTATTACGACCACGTTTATTGCGTATCTAATTTTGATGATGGCAATAGGCGTCATTGCATACCTACGAACGAAAAACTCAACGGATTACTTTTTAGGCGGTCGCTCTCTTGGCCCTTGGCCTGCTGCACTTTCTGCGGGTGCGTCGGATATGAGTGGTTGGCTTTTGCTCGGTCTACCAGGTTACGCGTATGCCGCTGGTATTGAAGCATTATGGCTCGCTGGTGGTCTGCTTGCGGGTACTTGGCTAAACTGGCTTATCAGTGCTAAAAGACTGCGTACTTACAGCATCACGACAGATGCTTTAACCTTACCAGAATTCCTTTCTCGTCGTTTTAACGATACATCTAAACTTATCCAAGTTATCTCTGCATTCTTTATCTTGCTATTCTTCCTTTTCTACACCAGCTCAGGTTTAGTAGCTGGCGGAAAGCTGTTCGAAACCGTATTTGGGTTGAACTATAGCACTGCTGTTATTATTGGTACTGTATGTGTTGTGTCATATACACTGTTCGGTGGATTTTTAGCGGTATCTTGGACCGACTTAGTCCAGGGGCTTCTGATGTCTGCGGCACTGTTGATTGTGCCTATTGCGGCGATGGAAGGTGGTCTTGGTCAGCTAAGTAGCGATTTGTCGAACATCAATCCTGAGCTGCTGACGCTGTGGAATGATACCAAGGGTGAGCCACTATCTGCTATTGCGATCATCTCTTTGGTTGCATGGGGCTTAGGCTACTTTGGCCAGCCGCACATTCTTGCTCGCTTTAAAGCAGCGCGCAGTAATAAGGACCTAACGACAGCACGTCGCATCGCGGTTGTGTGGACAGCGCTTTCTATGGTTGGTGCTATGTTGGTCGGTCTAGTTGGTCTTATCTATGTGACTAATTCTGGGGTATCGATAGATGATGGAGAGAAAATCTTCATGTTGTTGGTTAACTCCATCTTCCATCCTGTCGTTGCTGGTGTGCTGTTAGCAGCAATACTTGCAGCAATCATGAGTACAGCCGATTCGCAATTATTGGTGTCTTCTTCAGCATTAGCAGAGGACTTCTATAAGCAACTAATTAAGAAAGATGCAAGTTCAGAAGAGATTGTAATGGTAGGCCGCATTGCGGTGGTAGCAATCTCAATTGTTGCTCTTATTTTAGCTCTAACGCCAGACAGCTCAGTACTAGGTTTAGTATCTTATGCTTGGGCTGGTTTTGGTGCTGCTTTTGGTCCTGCGCTTATTCTGAGCCTTTACTGGCCGCGCATGAATCGCAATGGTGCACTGGCTGGTATCGTTATCGGTGGCGTGACTATCGTAGTGTGGAAACAACTATCAGGTGGTTGGTTTGATGTTTACGAAATTGTTCCTGGGATCATCTTATCAGCGATTGCCATTGTTGTGGTTAGCCTAATGACCGCAGAGCCAGAAGAATCAGTGAAAGCTCAGCATGAGAAGTTCAAGAAACAACTGGTTGAGTTGGACTAATTAACTATATAAGCCCCGAAATATCGGGGCTTTTTTCTATCTGGCTACCGGTATGAACATCCTCTCTCCATATTCATTAGTGGGTTTGCTCTTGGGCTAGTTTTTTGCTTCCACGTTCTTCTAATACATCCAAAAAGGCTTGGAAGCCTTGTGGGTCGACAAAGGGGTTGTTTTGCTGTGATCCTTTGGCGTAGCGCTCAAAAATCTGTGCCAAATGCGGGTGACTGGCGAGGTTAACTTCCACTTGAGGCTCAGTTTTAGATAAGGCTCGAATCTTTTTTACGCTATTTACATACTGCTGCGCCAGTTCCAATCCGGTGAAATTGGTCCCATTGCCGCCAACAATAAATGCCTTATGAGTTTCACCTTGATGAGTAACGTTAAATTCAATCGATAAAGCACCTCTAGTGTGTCCGGGCGTTGAATAGAATCTAAAGTGTTTATTACCAACGACTAAGGTGTCGCCATCATTAGCAAATGTCTGTACTTTCGGTGCTAGGAAGCGATTTTCTCCTCTGGAGTTTTTGGCGGTGAATTTAGTTAAGCGAAAATCAATGCTCGACATAATAACCTCTGCATCAAAATGTCTTTGGATATATTCGGAGCCGCCGACGTGATCTGAATGACCATGAGTAATTATGATGTAGCGAAGATGTTTGGGATTGAAGCCAAGTTTCTCTATATTGTTTGGGATCCAGCGCCCATAAGGACTGTCAAGCGTATCAATTATAACAAGCCCCTCGGAAGTAGGGATAAGATGAAACCCACTTATCACCCACGTAGTATAAATCGTCAAACATTTTAAAGGGCTCAACATATCCGTTCTGGTCTATTTTTTCCGGAATGGTTTCTGATTGCTCGCTAGAAAATGCATTCAACGATAAAAATAGTAACAGAAGTGCGGTAGGTTTCATGGCCAGCCTTAAATCTTATTCGTGGTTAAGTGAGTCTATTCAATACCATATTGCGCAAAAATAAGCTGACTGATATCTGCGACAACTTGATTAATTTCTGGCAAGGTGGAGAGCGATGAGTTAGCAATAAAAATTCCGATAAACAACGGCTTTCGGTCTGACTTCCATATCATCGCGGTAAGAGCTCTTGAACCGTTAACCCCGCCACCTGATCTGTCAGCTATCAACCACCTTTGAGGTAAAACAGCGCGAGCCAGAGAGTCAGAGATCATATTATTAGTCATCCAAAACTGTAATTGTGTTTTACTGTCAGTGCTAAGGACATCACCTGTCAGTAATCGTTTGATGGTTTGAGTGATGGCGACAGGAGTGGTGGTATCGTTTTCTGCTCCTTTTTTAACGTAGTTTAATTCTGGTTCATAGCGATCCAAACGCGTTTTTTGATCGCCGATTTCCCTTAAAAACGCCGTTAAGCCACTCGGCCCACCAATTTGCTGAAGGGCTAAGTTAGCGGCGTAGTTATCACTCATCAACATGGTAGCGGTGCAAATGCTTTGCAAAGACATTTTACTACCAACAAAGTTTTCGGTAATTGGATTCCAGTTGACTAATCCAGACTCTGGTACATCAATCTTTTGGCTGAGGGTGAGCTTTTTCTGCTCCACATCATAGAGCACCTTTGCACAAGCTAATGTTTTAAACGAACTCATCATAGGAAATCTTTGGTTGCCGTTATAGCTCCATTGGTTAAGCGACTGAGTGTCGATGACGGCGACACCGACTTGCCCTTTGATCTCTTGCTCTATTTTCGAGAGTGATTGTTCAAGACTGGCTGATACGCAATGGACTGATACTAAGGCTAGTAAGGAGCATAGAATATGTTTTTTCATTATTGTCTTTTCACTGTAATAGGAAGGAAGAATACTAAGCTTGTCACTCGAGAGCGACAACACACGAATTCTGAGCTTAGACCCAAGAAATTCTTGGCCTAAAATTGGAGTTTGTCCTTGAGCTGACAAAGCTAAACCCGTTAGAATCCTTGGCCTTTCCATTACCTTAAGACCGTTATGAACTTGAGTCAGCTACCGCTAAACTCGTTACGCGCCTTTTACGTATCAGCCAAGCATCAAAGCTTTACCAGAGCAGCAGATGAGCTGTGTGTGACACAAACTGCAGTGAGTCAGCAAGTTAAAGGGCTGGAGAGTCGGTTGGGAACCACGCTGTTCAATCGAATGCCAAGGGGAATCGCTCTCACAGTCGAGGGCTTACGACTTTTCCCCGTGGTGGAGAAAGTATTTTCAGAGCTTACGGTTAGCCTAGGAAACCTATGCCTTGGCGTCAGTCGAGAGCCGCTAAATTTGGGGGTTGTAGGAACCTTTGCTCTTCATTGGTTACTGCCAAAGCTTGATAGCTTTTATCGCCAGCACCCTGAAATTGAGTTAAGGATTTCAACCAATAACAATGTTGCAGATGCGTTTTCTGAAGGTTTGGACTACATCATACGATTTGGCCGAGGTCATTGGCATGGTAGTGTTGCCAAGCTTTTATTTGATACCCCCTTTACCGTTTTGTGCCATCCATCCATTGCTAGTCAGCTGAGAAATCCTCAAGATATTCTAAAGTATACCTTGCTTAGATCTTACGATATTCAAGAATGGGATCAATGGCTAGTTAAGGCTGGCGTAAAGGCTAAGGTTCATTATTCCAATAGTATTACCTTTGATTCTACCGCCCTTATGGTGGACGCCGCGGCGCAAGGTTTTGGTGTTGCGTTGGCTTCTCCTTTGATGTTTGCAAGCAAACTAAAAGAGAAGAAAATCATGCAGCCATTTGATGTCTTTCTTCACAAGGGAGGGTATTGGCTCACCCGTTTAGACTCTAAACCAGAAACATACTCTCAGCTGATGTTTAAATCTTGGCTTGAAGCGCAGATCGAGTCGCAGAATTTTAAATAAAAAATTATCATAACAATTAAAATTGATAATTATATTTTATCAAGTAAGGTTCTTATACTGCTCCTACTGAAACAAAATACGCACTCTATGAGCGAATAGGAGCTTGTTATGAAAATGAATCACCTTGGTATTATGGTCGGTGATATGACGAAAGCGGTGGAGTTTTATACTCAGGCGCTGGGTCTTCGAGTTGTGATGAACAACACCAAAGTTATCGAAGAGCGAGAATCTGCGATCGGGCGTATGTGCATTGCTGTGTTTGGGGAAGGGTTTGCGGGGTTTAATATCGCGCATCTCGTTACAACCGATGGCATTGGTGTGGAGTTATTTGAAATGAAGCAGCGTCAAGAGCGGCATCATGTTGATTTTTCTCGCTTGGGTATTTTTCACTTTTGTTTGCAAACGGATGACTTTGAAGGTGTGATGGCAAAGGTGGAATCTCTTGGTGGTAAAGTTCGTATGGATGTGATGCGATACCATCCTGAAGATGACACTAAGCCAGCAAAAATGGTTTATCTAGAGGACCCTTTTGGTAATTTGTTTGAGCTTTATTCTCACTCTTATGAAGAAACTTATGCATCGGATTACGAGTAACTCAATCAATAGATTGAGAGGTTTGATCGGCGCGAAAATAAACTAACTGCCGATAACAAAGCTGGCTTTGGCATGTTACTTACTGGTATTTAATGTTTTCTCGATGACTGAGATCACTTGGTGATAGCGCTTGCCAAGCGAAGTATTGAGTTTGCTAACCAGATAAACGGGTTCTAAAACGTCTTTTTTTGTTTCGAGCACTTTGAGTTTATCTTTGCCGTAGAATAGTTCTACGCACCAGCTAGGTACGACAGTAAAGCCAATGCCTCTTGTGATAGGCTCTAAAATCTGGTGTATTTGATTGATATAGCTTTGGTTTTTTATGTCTTCGAGATCGAGTTGACTGAGTTGGTTATGCGCGCACTGTGCAATAAAGGTTTGGAAATAATGTGCGAGATCTGGGTGTTGAATAACACCTAAATCCTTGAGCAGAGAGTTTAACGATGAATCCATCTCTGTACATGCGGGCACGACTAAAGCAAGATGCTCTGCGCCGATCTTTTGGCTAGAGAAATACTTAGGATCAGGCTTTTTTGTCACTAAGCCAATGTCGATAGTGCCTTGCTTTACTTGCTCAAAAATGCGCTCGTTTGGCGTGGCTTCTAGTTCAATCGATAAATTGGGATAGCGCGCTTGCAAGTCCAGTAAAGGAGAATAGAGCAGCCAAGCCAAAGTGCCTGAGCAGCCGATACTGCACCGTCCTTTAAAAGCTTCATCATGACCCAAATTTTGTAAAAGTTTCGCTTCATTGGCGAAATAATCCAGTGCGTAATGGTAAACTTTTTGTCCGTACAGAGTTAGCTCAAACTGCTTATTAAAGCGCTTTATTAGCGGATATCCGCAGGCATTTTCTAGTTTGTTGATATGCTGAGTGACACCAGGCTGAGTCATATGAAGCGTTTCAGCCGTTCTGGTAAAATGACCCACTTCAATCAGGGTTTTAAAGGTGTTTAGCCAAACGGGATTAAGCATGATAGAAACCAAAAATTATCAACAAATTCGATTTTGATAAGTTTTTATTATACAGATAAATTTGTATCTCATACGAGCAAAATGTCAAACCCAAAGCCAAAACACTTCTTAGTTTGTACTCTAAATAAAACTTCTGCGTAGTTTTATTGAAAAATCATGCAACATTACAGATTTTACTGAAAAATTTCTTATATTGAGACCTAAATATCATTTTCTTATCTGTCACAATATTGAAATAAAATTTGACATCTAATGTTTAGCGTATAAATGGTTAATCTTAATAGATATATATCATTGAAGACACATATATAGTCATTGTCGTGTATGCTATGTTGGATATATCAATAATCTATATGTGAAATCATTAGCTAAGTTCATTTTTCATCTTTAAATTCAGCACCTTGTGTGTTTCCCCTTTTTGTTTTTACGGACTGTAAACATGATGGCTTTATTTTCATATTAACGATTATAACTAGTTGAGATTTGAAAATACGTATTTATTTGTTTAGAGTACAAAGTGTTTGTGCGCTTGTGCACCTAGCAAAGGATAAATCATATGACTCCCATACTGGAAGTTAAGGGACTCTATAAAGTATTTGGAGATGATACTGAACGCGCATTTACCATGCTGAATGACGGTTTGGATAAGGAGCAAGTCTTTGAAAGGACGGGGCTCACGATTGGAGTAAATGATGTATCTCTGTCAATTAATCAAGGTGAGATCTTTGTAATTATGGGGCTTTCTGGCTCTGGCAAGTCTACTTTGGTTCGTTTACTAAACCGCCTGATTGAGCCGACGAAAGGAAGTGTGTATTTCAAAGGTAATGATATTTCACATATCTCTGAACAAGCGCTCAGAGCCGTGCGCCGAAAAAATATCTCCATGGTTTTTCAAAGCTTTGCACTCATGCCTCACATGACGACCCTTGAAAACGCGGCATTTGGTTTAGAGCTTGCTGGTGTCGGACTTGATGCTAGAAAGAAGCTCGCGTTCGAGGCATTAGAAAGGGTTGGTTTGGAAGCCTATTGTGAGTCATTTCCTGATGAACTGTCCGGAGGTATGAAACAGCGTGTGGGATTAGCACGTGCATTAGCCTGTGACCCGAATATTCTGCTGATGGATGAAGCCTTTTCTGCCCTTGATCCATTAATAAGATCTGAAATGCAAGATGAGCTGATACGTCTGCAAAATGATGATAAACGCACAGTTGTCTTCATTTCTCATGATCTTGATGAAGCGATGCGTATTGGAGATCGTATCGCGATTATGCAGGATGGAGGGGTTGTTCAAGTCGGAACACCGGATGAAATTCTGCAAAAACCCGCGAATGATTATGTAGCCGCGTTTTTTAGAGGTGTTAACTTAGCGTCTGCGCTAACCGCTAGAGATATTGCTAAAAAAGCACCTGCAGCTGTGTTCAAAAAGTCAGAACATGATGGCCCAGCTTCAGCGTTGCAATTACTCGTTGATAGTGACAGGGAGTTTGGGATTATTGTTGATAAGGGAAATCACTATTCTGGTATTGTTTCATTAGATTCACTCCAACTGGCAAACAAAGAAAATCGCTCTCTGGCGAGTGCCGAACTTGATGATTCAGTTACCCTTACTCCAGAACAACCCATAAATAGTATTCTGGGGTCCGTGGCTGGCGTTCCTTACGCAGTCCCTGTCGTTGACGATAGCGGTAATTACTATGGTGTGATTAGTAAGTCTCGATTACTGCAAGTATTAGACAAGGAGTAGAACTATGTCATCCACGCAGAACACCACGGATCCATGGGGTGCAAGTCAATCTGAAAAGTCTAATGAATGGCTAAATACAGACGTTGTTGAAGAGAAAAGTTTTGATCTATTGAATCCTTTTGAACATGCTTTTTTACCCCTAGATAATTGGGTTGAGTCAGGTTTGGACTGGCTGGTAGCCCATGGCAGACCTATATTTCAAGCGATTCGTGTGCCCATCGACTTTATTTTAACTTCATTCGAAGCTGCACTTGTTTCTACACCTGCGCCGATAATGTTATTAATTTTTTCATTGCTTGCTTGGCAGTTTTCCAATCTTCGACTTGGCATAATGACATTTATCTCATTTATATTTATAGGCTTGATTGGTGTTTGGTCTCAGTCGATGACAACGCTAGCCTTGGTTATGACCTCTGTATTTTTCTGTTTATTGATAGGTTTGCCTGTCGGTATCTGGCTTGCTAGGAGTGATACTGCGGCTAAATTCGTTAGGCCGATATTGGATGCTATGCAAACGACGCCAGCGTTTGTTTACCTTGTTCCTATTGTCATGCTATTCGGCATTGGCAATGTCCCCGGAGTTGTTGTGACGATCATTTTTGCCCTTCCTCCTGTGATTAGATTAACCATTTTGGGCATACAACAGGTGCCAGAAGAGCTCATTGAGGCAGGACATTCATTTGGTGCGAGCAAGAAGCAGATGTTATATCGCATCCAATTACCTCTCGCTCTGCCGACCATTATGGCTGGGGTAAATCAGACGTTAATGCTCTCACTCTCCATGGTAGTCATAGCTTCAATGATTGCAGTTGGTGGTTTGGGGCAAATGGTCTTAAGAGGAATTGGGCGATTAGATATGGGACTGGCTGCCGTCGGAGGGCTAGGCATTGTAATACTTGCGATCTTATTAGACCGAATAACCCAAGAGTTAGGAAACAATGCGGGAGACACTAAAACCCGCTGGTACCAATCTGGCCCTATTTCTATTGTCTTACGCTTTGTTAAACAAACAAAAACTACCAGAGCATCTCTAGAGGAGAACTACAAATGAATCTTTCATGGAAGAAGTTATTGACAGCAAGTACTTTATTTACAGTGTTACTTCCTGTTTGTGCGTCGGCGGATAGCCTTCCTGGTGAGGGAGTGACAGTCCAACCCTTGCAATCTACGGTGGCTGAAGAAACCTTCCAGACTTTAATTGTGAATCGTGCTCTTGAAGAGCTTGGGTACCAAGTCAAAGAAACTAAGGAAGTGGATTATAACGTCGGTTATACCTCTATCGCGAAGGGTGATGCGACGTTTCTTGCTGTTGGTTGGTTTCCACTTCATGCTGATAAATACACAATGGCAGGTGGCGACGAAAAGTTTTATCGACAAGGTAACTACATCAGTGGTGCCGCACAAGGGTATTTGATCGATAAAAAGACGGCAGAAAAATACGGCATTACTAATATTGGTCAACTGAAGGATCCTAAATTAGCGAGCCTTTTTGATGCTAACGGTGATGGTAAAGCTGATCTAACTGGTTGTAATCCTGGTTGGGGTTGTGAAATGGTTATTGAAAAGCAGATCGCTGCATTCGGACTGAAAGATACAGTTACGCACAACCAAGGTAACTATGCGGCGATTATTGCCGACACTATATCCCGCTATAAAAAAGGCGATCCTGTTCTGTATTACACCTGGACTCCATACTGGGTGAGTGGCGTTCTTGTGCCAAGAAAAGATGTTGTTTGGCTTGAAGTCCCGTTTTCTGCATTGCCCGGTGAGCGTGAAAATGTTGATACCACATTGCCGAATGGTAAGAACTATGGGTTTGAAATGAACTCGATGCGTATTGTGGCCAATAAGACTTTCACAGATAAGAACCCTGCAGCCGCTAAGCTTTTTGAAATCATTAAGTTAGATATTAATGATGTCAGTGCTCAAAACATGATGATGAGTCAAGGGAAAAATAGTTCAGCCGATATTGAATCCCATGTTAATGGTTGGATAAAGGCCAATCGCTCACAATTTGATGCATGGATTTCAGAGGCTAAAAAAGCAGCATTGTAATTCATAATAGAGTTGACTGCTTGGTGTGGACCATTTAGTTGGGGCTCCAAGTAGTCAAGCTTTGTCCAGCCCATAATTTTGTTTATGGAACACGATGTGAATAGCTCATTTCATTAAAACATTTAGTGCCGTGTGTAACAATAATCGCCAATTTTCATAGGCTCGGTATAGTTATATAGATTATTATCTTTGCCATGATCTTTTACCTAAAGGCAGTAAATGAGCTTAGATAGAATCGATCGAGAGATCTTGCGTATCTTAAACCTCAAGGGGCGACTTCCTGTTGTGGAGCTGGCTAAGTCAGTTAATTTGACGACTTCCCCTTGCTCAGACCGTGTAAAACGACTAGAAAAAGAAGGTTATATAAAAGGCTATCACGCAGAGCTGAACCCGGAGAAACTCGGGTTAGATGTTCAGGTGTTTATTCATATTCGCCTTGATCAGACGAGCTTTTCGATTTTTGATAAGTTTGCCAAAGCGGTGGAAGACATGCCAGAAATAGAAGAATGTTATTCTCTGTCTGGTGATTTCGATACCATGATTAAAGTTCGTGTCAAAGATATGAAAGCGTATCAGGATTTTATGTCGAGCAAGCTTGGCTCTCTACCTGGCGTGATCCAAACCCGTAGCGAAGTGGTAATTGAAGAGCATAAAACCAGCTTCGGTATCAACGCTGATTTGATCATGACGTTATAAAAAAGGGAAACTAAGTTTCCCTTGTGAATTGCTTAATATTAGGCAATAAACGAAGACACGATGCCAATCAAGCCGCCAAAAACACCGCCCCACACCACAAGCCATCCGAGATGTTGCTTAATCATTTTCTGCACGATTTCTTTAACCAATTTTGGTGTTAGTTCATTAAGTCTTTGATCAATGATATTTTCAATGTTGGCTTGAATTTCTTCCATCATTGCAGGCGATTCTAACTGATCTTTGAGCGCTTCTTTTACGGCATCACTTTGGCTTATCTCAACCACAGCTTGCTGCATTTTTTCGACAAATGGTGCTTTTAGTGGCTGGAGTGCTTCAGTGCCGCCGAACATGGCCAAGGCACCGCCAAACGAAGAATTGGCAATTACGCTAACTAAAGAATCAAAGGTTGGGTTAAAGTCGACTTTTTCCAGAATCGGCTCTAGCTTTAGGCTTTTGCCTCCCGACATTTCTTTATTAAGAAAACGATCGATGTTTTGTTCGGTAAAAAACTGCTCCATCATGAGATGTTTGATTGCGGCTTTAAATTCCTCGAATCTGGCTGGAATAACGCCTGAGCCATAAAGGCCTGGGACTTTTTCAAACAGCATGTGGATGGCTAGCCAGTTGGTAATAGCGCCGGAGAAAGCGAATAGTCCTGCATAGTAAGCAATCGAATTGCCTGTTTGGTAGCCGCCCGCTAACAAAGCCAGTGCGAGTAAATTAGTCAGTAAGCTTTTGTTCATCTTCTATAAAACAATGATTGAATGTTGATGTTGCGAGTATATACCAAGTCGCTGCTTAGATTGAATACGGGTATGGTGTAAAGTTTTACATCTTTTATCAGCGTATGTACCTCTTCGTAAAGGCTGTGGTTTTTGTTTCAAATATCAGAATTAACTTTATGTTGTATAAGTCCCAGTTAAGGTCTTCAAGATAAGTGTGTTAGTGTTTACCAATACAAAAGTGAATAGATGATTATTCGATAGCAGAAGAGTTATTGGAGTAATAAACAGCACGCATGAAAATCACTACCCTTGTGGATAATTCACGTTTGGACAGCAGCAAAGATCTGGCTGTTGAACGAGGTTTATCGCTTCATATCGAAACGGCCAGTACTCAACTCTTATTTGATGCAGGCAATGGCCGAACATTTTGTGACAATGCTCTTTTACTGGATATTAATATTGCCGAGGTAGACTTGGCGGTGTTATCTCATCGACATCATGACCACTGCAACGGTATTGCTCATTTCGTGAATATAAATCAAAAAGCCAAAGTCTATATGAGAGAGTGCGAGGATAAAGAGTACTTCTTTCAGGCATATGGCTATAAGACTAACGTCGGCCTGAATAAAACGATATTGGAGCGCAATGCCCATAGGATGGAGTTGATTAAAAATACTACCGAGATAGCTCCCAATGTTCATCTCATTACACAAATTGAGAGAAAATATCCCCAACCTGCCGGAAATCAGTATCTTTATACGCATTCAAAGCAAGGCATTGAGCGCGATACCTTTGATCACGAACTGATCCTTGTTATTGAGGAAGTGGATGGACTGGTTGTCTTCACGGGGTGCGCCCATAGTGGTGTGCTCAATATGATTGAAACAGTCGTGAATTTATTTCCGAAGCAGAAAATTAAAGCGGTTGTGGGTGGCTTTCATCTCGTAGGCTTACCGGTATTCAATAGTATCGGGGGCACTAAACATGATATCGAAGCGGTAGCAAGATCTCTAGCTGAATACCCTATCGATCGGTTTTATACTGGCCACTGCACTGGTATGAAAGCTTATACAATTTTGAAACGCGTGTTAGGTGATCGTTTAGAGCATATTCCAACCGGTCGCTGTGTGAATGTTTAGCGAGTAATTCATTATTTAAATGGGCAACACCCAGAAGCCCCTTCTGCATTGCGTGACTTAGTTATAGTGTCTTTAAGATTCAAAGGCATTAGCTCAATGGTATAGCTTTAAGCATTACTTGACCATTGAGTCATTTTATCAAAGTTAATCACTCAATTGCCTATTTGCTTTGAATGTTTGTTTTGTACGCTCCATCGTAGGTTTAATTGGTTATCTTGTGTGTATCTAAATAATGATACTAATAAGGATAACTATAGTGCCCAACGAACCCCAAACACTTTCGTCCCACCCATTTTTAGGGACGCCTTATTCTTCTGATGCAACTCCACTGGTGTTTTCAGGCTTAGGCCTTTCTTCTGTTGAGGAGGGCCGTAATGATAATGAGGTGGCACAAGATCTCGAATCACTGTCTTTATCTATCTATTCAAACGGCGAAAGCAAAAATGACGTTCTACTATCTACTCAACGAGTACGCCGAGATACCAGCAAATTTTCAGGCCGCATCATAGGGCTTTCTGAGCAAGAGTTTTCGGCAGCAATTGATGCGCCTGAGCTGAAGTTTGCAACCTCCATTCATATCGAAAAATACGCAATGCAAGAGGGAGAGTTTAGGGACAATTTTTATCGAAATGAACTGGCCCTAAATCGATATTATCAAAGAGTTGAGCAGGTTATTGGTTTTGAAGTTTCTCGAATGGAAAATGAAAAGACATTTTCAAGTAGTGGCGAGTATTTGTGTCAACTCTATGCCATATTAACTGCGCTTTGTTCCAGTAATCAAGAGGTCGAAGGTGATGAGCTTTGGCAACTGAAAAAAGTAAGTACAGTTGTTGCGGATAAGCTGATTGAACTAACTGACTCTCAGGATTTAATTGCGAGTATCCAAGTGTCTCGCCCTAGCTTGACAAGTGATCTAATTCTACCTGCTAAAGATGCCTTTACATCGATCAACCAAACGGTCTTCAAATCAGCAATAGAGACGGATAGAGTAACACTGCGCAAGCAGTATGGGGATCAAGTGAGAGAATTTAAACGTAAACTTTCTCGCCAATTAAAGAAAATTAACAAGCTCAAAGCCAAACGCAGTGAAAAAGGCAGCTTATCGACACAGGAACGAACACGACTAGAGAGATTGAGAGAAAGAAAAAGGTTAGTAAGCCGGCAGCTAAGAGAGAAACAAAAACATAAGACTCTAGCTTCTATATACGCCAAAGCGATGCTTCGAATCCAACGAGTAGTAAAGGAAAATGGATTTAGAAGTACCTTTCGACGCCTAGCGGTTGAGGAGAGAAAAATTGAGCGTGGAGTGTCACCTAATATAGGAATGAATACACTTCGTGTTCGCCAATATGCCTTGTATGAATATTTTAAATGGATAGAGTCTAATTTGACGCCACTTGTGGGCATGTCTGAACTAGAGTTTGAAAAATTAGTTAATGCTCGACCTTTACCATTTATCCGTGGTCTTGATGAAACTCAGCTTGAATCACAAGTGTTGGCTTGGCTAAAGTCGGATGAAGGGGCTAAACGCATCTCAACTTCTATTGGCAAGGTTAAAAGGGAGTATGCAGGTCGCCTCTACATTACAGACAATAAGGTATATCAAGACTACCTTCTATATGATGTTATCCAGGTAGATGATTTGCCTAATAAAGTGGAGCGCTTGATTAAAGTCGAGGTAAATCGTCTAGGTAACAATCAAACGTTTCCTGGAGTTGCTGACTTTTTATGCCAAGTTAACATCATGCTATCAGTTTTGTGTAATAACAATACGGGTATTAATGCTGAACTTTATGAGGGATTAATTCAGGCCAAAACACGGGTAATGGTTAGAGTTTTTGAGTTGTCAGTATCCGGAATTAGTGATTTTCCAATACCTCTATCAGTGGATGGAATGGCAAACATTCAGAAAAAGTTAGACGAGTTAACAGTAGAGTGTCCTCCTTCTCTGTGGCCGAATGAAATAGAGCTCATTGGCTATGTGGAGCAAGATTATCACGATCTAGTTTCTTGCCTAAGACTGTTAAACTCATCAGAAACCATAGATCAGATAAAAGAGTACAAAACCACTAATAATTATAAAGATATTGTCTTTACTAGTGAGCTTGCTGAGACTCTATCTAGCCAAGATGAAGAGATTCGCCTTCTTGAGCCACTTATCTATCACCTATTGATAAATAAAGGTTTAACGCATTTTAGTTTAGAGAAAATGTTTGATGTGTTTTACACAGATAGAGAAAGTCATAATCCTTTTCGAGATCTGGTAAATCAGCCAAAACCAGAAGCATACAGAACATTTTCAGACTTTATAAAATACAGCCAGTCGACCAGCAGAGAAGAGTACAATAATCAGTTCTATGACTACCAAGAACATGGCAGTAGTGAATATGATGCGAGCCAAATATCAGCATTAGTATTAGCAAATAACGGTTTGAGCATTGAAGAAATAGTAGAATTGCCAAAGACGCTGAAGTCATTTGTTATTATGGGACGGTCATTAAGTGAATATGGTGATGGTCGAGGGGGGACAATTCGACCAGAATCCAATCCTTGTCAATATATCCCGGGAAGATGCCTTGTTATGCAGTTGTCTTCTGGACGATATCTTTTATTCTCGAATTTTTTTGGTGAGCCTAAATCGAAAGTGGTAGAAGAAGAGGAGTTATCTCGATTTATGGGTTCGATAGAAAAATCGGGACTATCATCGTTTGAAAAGGCATGGTTGATGCCAGAAGAGGCACCAAGGCACTTCAAAAGATACACGGGGCTGTTTTGTGATTGGGCGGCAAAAAACTTTGTTTCACTGCTTTATGATGGTGATACCAATCCATTTAAGCATGCAGTACATCCTTTTTATACTCTGGTAAAAGATACACATGCTAAACCAATAGAAATAGGTTCTAGTGCGCTAGATACATTGCCATGCGGTATAAAAGAAGCGCTCGATACATTAGCGATTGATTTTCAGGCAGCCTTTGATGATACCCATGGATTCCACAAATTTATCAAGGCGATAGTGCCTTTTTATGAAACCATTTATAACAGAACTACAGACAGAAGATACACGGCTGACAGTGGAACGATTTTACTCGATCTATTGTCCATCATGCCGTTGTTTGGCGCCGCAGGTAAAGTTGGCCAATTGACCGCCACACTGAGTAAGCAAGGTATGCGAGCACTTATATCTGGAATGGCAAAAGGCTTAACAGGCGGACGCTTGCTTAGATATGTGGCTCGAGGAATGAGTGCTAAAGTATTGGCGAGCTCTCAGAAAAGTGCGGTTATTATGGCCGCTGCTTTGTATGAAGCTTTGGTCCCTCTTCCTTTACCGACAAGGCCAGCCATTGCAAAAGTGTCTGTATTCTTTAAATTTAAAACTGGTGGAAAAACGGGCTGGGTTAACGGCAAGTTTGGTTATTTCTTAGGTAACCCCAATCCGCCGAGGTTGCCTGATGAGGTTATGCCTCCAGTAGGAGGCGCGCCTGTACCGCCTCCTCCACCTGTTGGGGGGTTACCTGTGCCGCCGCCAGTACCTCGGCCACCTTCAATACCGAACCGACTGCCTCCATTATCGAGTCAAGGATTACCGAAAAAAACAAGATTTAGCTTAGCAAAAACCTTTAATAGACTTGATGAAAATGACGCATGGTTTGCAGAAATGTATGCAAAAGGTGATAGAAACTGGACACGATTGACAGATAGTATTCTAGAAAAGAGGCCCGCCAAAAGCACAGCGGGTACCTTCGAAACCAACTATAAAAACTTCGTTAAAGTAGGTCAGAAATCAGAACCGCCGGTGAATGTGAAGGAATTTATTGATGGAGAGACCGAACACTTCAAAATAGGCGCTAAGCAGACACCCGAAGGAGAACTACCTAAAGCTGCTTATGATTTGTATGTAGCAAAAGATGGAAAATCAATCACAACGTCATCATCTTATAAAAGTGATGATTATAGTAAGACACTTACCTATGCTGACATTATGTATAACGTAAGCTGGCGGTAAACCCCATCTAATCATTTCCTTTTAAATTCGGTATTGT
>NZ_JAYQDQ010000060.1:0-26086 GCF_038138445.1 Vibrio sp. | reverse complement strand
CAATACCGAATTTAAAAGGAAATGATTAGATGGGGTTTACCGCCAGCTTACGATAAAACAATCTACTTTAGCTTATAAAACACACTTGCCAGTGGCGGAATTTTCATTCTTACTGACTGAGAATGACCTTCGCTTTCAACTGGCTCTGTCGATATAGAGTGAGGAACTAAATAACCGCTCCCCGCATATCGAGTATCGTCTGTACTGAGTAACAACTGATATTCTCCAGACAATGGGACACCAAGCCGGAAGTTATCATGTGGCACTGGCGTAAAGTTGGTGACTACCAAAATGCGCTCTCCACGAGAACTTAACCTTTCATGCGCCAAAATAGAAGCTTGTGCTGCATCTTGTAAACGCCATTCAAAACCACTGGGTTCACAATCAAGCTCATACAGAGCGGGCTGAGAAGAATAGAGTTTATTTAAGTCGCGGACTAAAGATTGCACACCTTGATGACGCTCAAACTTAAGTAAAAACCACTGCAGTTGATCTTCATGGTTCCACTCCGCTGTCTGGCCAATTTCTGTGCCCATAAAATTAAGCTTTTTACCCGGCTGTGCGTACATATAACCTAAATAAGCTCTCAAATTTGCCGTCTGCTGCCATTCATCTCCCGGCATTTTGCTATGGATTGCTCCTTTACCATACACAACTTCGTCATGAGATAAAGACAATACATAGTTCTCACTGTGTGCATAAACCATAGGGAAAGTAATGGTGTCATGATGATATTTACGATGGACAGGATCCTCTTTGATATAGGATAGTGAGTCATGCATCCAACCCATATTCCACTTAAATCCAAAACCCAGCCCACCAAGAAACGTTGGGGCCGATACTCCAGGGAACGCCGTTGACTCTTCAGCTATCGTCATTGCATTGGGAAAATGAAGATAAACCTCTTCATTCATCCACTTTAACGTTGCAATAGCGTCGTAGTTTTCATTTCCTCCATCGATGTTGGGAATCCACTCATCGTGACTGCGGGAGTAATCCAAATACAACATTGATGCTACGGCATCGACTCTAATTCCATCGATATGAAATTGTTCAAACCAATACAAAGCGTTAGCAACGAGAAAGCGACGCACATGTTCACGACCTAAATCATAAATGTAAGAATTCCAATCTTGGTGCCAACCACGGCGAGGATCAGGATCATGAAACAGTGGAGTACCATCAAAGTTTGCCAAACCATGATCATCGGAGGGGAAATGCGCGGGAACCCAATCAATCACAACACCAATTCCCGCTAGATGACACTGATCGACAAAATGTTTAAAGTCATCTGGTGAACCAAATCGGCTGGTAGGAGCAAACAAGCCCACAGGTTGATAGCCCCAAGAGCCATAAAATGGATGCTCAGATACTGGCATTAACTCTATATGGCTATAACCCATATCTTTTACGTAAGGAATAAGCTGCTCGGCGAGTTCACGATAGGTAAGAAAGTCACCGTTTTCTTTTCGACGCCAAGATCCCAAGTGAAGCTCATAAAAAGACAGAGCTTGTGTGGTTTTTTCAGTGACGGGGCGGTTCTGCCACTGTGCATCTTGCCAATTATATCTTCTGTGATCGTATGTTAATGAGGCAAATGATGGGTATTGCTCCGCATAAGCCCCCCAAGGATCAGCTTTGTGCGGTAAACCTGTACCATCTGGACCTTTAAGTTCAAATTTGTATTTTTCGTTTTCTTCTAAGCCAGGAATAAAAATGCCCCACATACCATAGTCTAACCTTTGCATTGGGGTACGGCGGCCATCCCATTGATTAAACTCTCCGACTAAACTACACGCTGATGCATGAGGCGCATAAACAAGAAAGCGTACACCTTGGATACGCCTACCAGCACGTTGTAGAGTAACAAATTGAGCACCCATTTGATGATACATACGTTTGGGCGTATGTAAGTCCTCATAGTCAGCGTATATCTCGTGATATTGGTAAGGGTCATCAAGAATGTGTTCATCATCTTGCCAAGTCACAGCAAGTTTATAATGAATTTGACTTAAATCGCGGCGCTCGCGCAGCACAAACCCTGAGTCGCCTTCTCGTTCTAGGGCTAGACGCTTTTCGCCCTCAATAATTAACTCAACTTTATCTGCACCTGGCATCCAAACTCGTAGCGCACAACGTTTTGATGCTTGATAGGGTCCCAAAAATGAAAATGGATCGGCGCAAGATGCGCTCGATAGCTGATCATGCATTGCATTGTTTTTGTCGTGTATTATCGTTTTCAAACGATTCTCTCCCTAGCCTAAATTAGTCGGCAATTGACCCATTCAACATATCGATTAACGCAAGTTCTTCTGGCCAAGAGCATCCTATTATGAATACGCGCTTAACGGACTCTATACCCTAATAGATGCACGTAAGCCCGCTCTAAAGTGCGGGCTTTTTAAATCACCAATAGCTTGTTATATAAAACCTAATCCCAGATAAACTAATCTGCTTTACTGCGCTCTTTAGTTAACTTACTGGCTATACGATTAACCCCTTCTTTGGCAAAGATTTCATCAAGATTCATAGAGAGCTTGCGCCGCCAGTTCGGGTACTCATCAGTGGTCCCTGGAATATTGACTGGATTATCCATCTCTAACCAGTCTTCAAGCTGCACACTTAGCAGTGCTGAAGACCCCGCCGCAACATGTTGCTGAAGACCTTCGGCGAGATAAGAATCCATAGGAACATATTGAGCGTCACGACCCACTCCATTAGGTAAATAACCATGCCATGCCACAGAATCAAGAATTCCTTGCTTACTTTTTAATCGGTTAGTAAATAAACCATCCAACTGATTTTTATCGGGGTATAAACCCAGCTCTTGGCCCATTTTGAGATCATCGCAATGCCAAAAGCCCCGTAGGGTTGGCATATCATGGGTACATAGTGTAGCCATCGACTGATGTGTATAGTGTTTGGGTGAAATATAACCACCATCTTCCTCTGATGTTTCAAAGAAAAAGACTTTGTAGGAATGAACACCAGCTTCACTTAAAAGTTCAACAATCTCATCAGGTACAGTACCTAAGTCCTCACCTATAACACTGCATTGGTGGCGGTGCGACTCCAACGCAAGAATAGATAACATATCCTCAACGGGATAATACATATAGGCGCCTTGAGTGGCATTTTTTCCGGTTGGGATCCACCACAAACGCAGCAACCCAAGCACATGGTCAATACGTAATGCGCCGCAATGCTTCATGTTAGCTTGTAAAAGCTTAATGTAAGCATCATAGCCGGTGGCTTGCAAAGTCTGTGGGTTAAGGGGAGGCAATCCCCAGTTCTGACCCAAAGGCCCTAATACATCTGGCGGAGCACCGATACTAACATCCATAACCAAGTTGCCATTGTCAGCCCAAGTTTCAGCGCCAGCCCCGGCAACACCAACAGCCAAGTCTCGATATAAACCGATCGACATTCCTTTTTCTTCGGCTAATGCCTGAGCCTCTTGAATTTGGATGTCTGCAACCCACTGTAGATACATATACACATGTACTTGGTCGATATTTTCAGCAATAAAGTTTTCAACCGCCTTGCTATCAAAATGTTGGAGATCTTGCGAAAAGGCTGTCCAGCCCCAAATTTGACCATTTTCATTTTGCAAAGCAGCATGCAATGCATCAAAAGCAGCTTGGTGTAACAAACTTTCCCCACCCTGCTCAACAAATGCTAAAAAGGCATCCGCCCTGCTGGTGCATTTATTAAGGTGGCGTTTTTTAAACTCTCGGTATAGTAAAGGAAGCACACTGAGTTTTAGATTCGCTACCTCTGTGTAATTTACCCAATGCGCATCTCGTACTTTGTGCAAGCGCTGTTGAAAGTCTGCACTACCCACTTTTTGCTGAGCCTCAACACAGAGCGAGAACTCAGCCACTGAGCTGACATCTATATACATAATATTTAGCCAACGTCGTGAAGATGGGCTGTACGGACTCGCGGCTTCTGGATTAGCAGGAAACAGAGCATGAATAGGATTCAAGCCGACAAAATCTCCTCCCCTTGAAGCAATATCGGATACCAACTGTTTTAGGTCCCCAAAATCTCCCATCCCCCAGTTGTGCTGAGAACGAAGAGTATACAGCTGCACACTCGGCCCCCACATCTTTTTGCCGTTTTCAATATCTCCTTGCTTGTAACAAGACCTAGGCGTAATAATCAAGGTCATGGTATACGGTGATTTACGGCGTTTACGAGTTATAGTGAGCTTGTGATAGCCCCATTTTAGATCACCGGGTAATTCAAAGATCAGGGGGCCTCCTGAGCTTCGCTCATCACGTACAATCTGTGATTGTAGATATCCCTCTAAGGCAGCACCTTGTTCGGTATCCAGACGCCAACTAAACTCACTTTCACGAGCACTCGATCCCAAGTACATGTTCACATACACAGGATCGCCATCACGAACGACCAATACTGGGTTTAAAACCTCTTGCTTGTGCTTTTTAAGTGCCGAATTAATTAACTTTTCATCTGAGGTTATGTCATAACCCAAAGATGCGAGTAAATCTGGAATGGTCTGCTCTTCAACTTGTGTGTGTTGGTCCCATGCACTGACGTAGCTAGTGGCAATATTTGCCATTTCAGCGACATGTTTTAATGCGTTTATTTGTGTCATCGCTAACTCCGAAAAGACTCTCTACCTTCCATGTATTGAGTGTTGATAAGTAAAAGCCAAGCCCATAAATGACTTGGCTTGATGAGTATTGCTAGCGCTTAATAGCTTCCAATTTCCAGATATTATTAACGTAATCTCGAATTGAGCGATCTGAACTAAACTTACCGACTAACGCGGTATTGAGTATCGCTTTTCTCGCCCAACCGGTTTGGTCTCTGTATTGCCTATCCATATCCTGATGCGCCTGTACATAAGATGCAAAATCAGCAAGACACAAATACGGGTCACCACCATCAAGTAAACTGTCATAAGTCGCGCGCAATCTGTCAGGCTCACCTGGTGTAAACTCGTCTCCCAGTAGAAGATCCAATGATGCTTTGAGTAAGGGGTCAGCATGGTAATAATCGAATGGATTGTATCCATCGCTTCTTAGTGAGGCGACTTCATTCACATCGAGACCAAAAATATAGATATTGTCATCGCCTACTTCTTCACGAATCTCGACGTTCGCGCCATCCATAGTACCAATCGTCAATGCACCGTTAAGCGCCATCTTCATGTTGCCGGTACCAGATGCCTCCTTGCCTGCTGTTGAGATTTGTTCGGATACATCAGCTGCTGGGATGATAATCTCAGCAATACTCACTCGATAGTCAGGAATAAATACAACCTTTAGCTTATTACCAATTCTCGGATCATGATTTATCTTCGCGGCAATCTTATTGATAGCGAATATGATGTCCTTTGCCAGATGATATCCAGGCGCCGCTTTGGCCGCAAAGAAGACAACACGAGGCACCATATCAAAATCAGGATCATTGAGTAATCTGTGATATAGCGACAAAATATGCAGCATATTTAAATGCTGACGCTTGTACTCATGTAAACGCTTTATCTGCACATCAAAAATAGCCTTGGTGTCGAGTTCAACATCCAGATGCTCTTTTACCCAATCAGCAAGACGCTGCTTATTACGCTTCTTAACTGCCATAAACTGCTGTTGGAACTCGGCATCATCGGCATACTGAGCGATTTGCTCAAGCTGCTCTAGGTGTGCTGGCCATTCATTGCCAATTCTACTTGAGATAAGTTCAGACAAGTCTGGATTACAAAACTTCAACCAGCGACGTGGAGTAATACCATTAGTCACATTCTGTAGCTTAGATGGATACAAGTCATCAAATTCAGGAAACAAATCACGCTTAACCAACTGGGAATGAAGAGCAGCAACTCCATTTACGGCGTAAGAACCAATAACACTTAAGTTAGCCATTCTCACCATGCGATGAAAGCCTTCTTCAATGATGGATAGCTTTTGTTGCTTCGCTACATCACCGGGCCATTTTCGGCGCACCTCTTGTAAAAATAGATGGTTAATGTGGTAAATAATTTCCATATGGCGTGGAAGCAGTCGCTCAATTAATGACTCACTCCAAGTTTCCAAAGCTTCAGGGAGCAAAGTGTGGTTAGTATAAGCAAATGTCTCAGAGCTAATGGCCCAAGCTTCATCCCAGCCTATGCCTTTCTCGTCAATGAGAATACGCATCAACTCTGGAATAGCAATGGTTGGGTGTGTATCGTTTAATTGAATGGTTTCGTACTTAGGTAAAGAAGCTAGCGTATGGCCTGCTTCTTCATGACGACGCAAAATATCTCTTACGGATGCGGCAGAATGGAAGTATTGCTGCATTAGACGCAAAGTTTTACCTTTTTCATGATTATCATTTGGGTACAAGACTTTGGTAATGTTACCCGCGTCAATCAAAGCATGCTGGGCTTCAAAATAATCACCATTGTTAAAACTTGCCAATGAGAAAGGCGCAATAGCTCGACATTCCCACAAACGCAAAGGATAAACCGTGTTCGACTGGTAACCGACAATTGGCAAGTCCCAAGGCATGGCTTTTACAGACATGCCAGGGACCCAACGCCGCTTTTCTTTGCCTTCTTCTCGATAAACCTCAACGTGACCATAAAAACCAATTTCTTGGGCAAGATCAGGACGAGCAATCTCCCATGGGTAACCTTCAACACATCGCCACGCATCTGGAGCTTCTTGCTGATGACCATCAACAAAAGATTGCTTAAACAAACCATATTCGTAGTGGAGACCATAGCCAACAGTTGGATACTCTTGCGCTGCCAATGAATCCATAAAGCAAGCGGCCAACCGTCCCAGCCCTCCATTCCCTAATGACGGATCTCGCTCTTCTTCTAGAAGATCTGTCAAGTTCTGTCCTAGCTCTGTCATTACTTGGCTAACTTGTTCATAAAGGCCAAGGCTGATTAAGTTGTTACCCGTTAAGCGGCCAATCAAAAACTCAAGAGACAAATAATTAACACTTTTCGCATTGTTAATTTTGCTATCTTGCTCTGTTTGAAGCATATCAAACGTGGTCAGCTCAGCTAGTGCGCTTCCCATGGCTAAATACCAAGAACGGCTACTGGCTCTTTCTTCAGTCGTGGCATAAGTTGAAGTTAAGTGCTTTTTAACGCTCTGCTTAAATGCTGCCGTATCAAAGTTTTTCTGTTGAGTAGATTTCATTGGAGAACTCTCATCTGTCGGGTTTATCCATTTCAGCAATATCGTGCAATGACGCAATAACGGCAACATCCTCCCAACTCAAAAACCTTTTGGGAGGAGGAGACAGGGCGTAGAGTCTTCTCGCGCTTCACCTCGGTGATCTAACTCCCAAATCCTGTAGGCTTAAACTAATTGGCGGTGATAAAGATCACATCACACAACGTGTTTAACCATAATCTTTGTTTGATGGTGGCAGGCGACAAAATTTTAGTAAATTAATTAATATGCATATCTGATCACAAAATATAACCAGTTATCACGTAATTCTCATCGCAATAGGTGCAATGCTTGGCGTTGCAGATTGCTACAGAGCCCCCTAGTGGCGATCTAGATCTCATTTTTAGGGCGTAGGAAAGTTCAAAATGTGAAATGTGCAAAAATCTGATGGCTGATCAATAACTGCTCCTTAAGTTCTCAAGTAACATCGGTATCATTATCAGATGAACTCCAAAGATACATACTTGTTATGATTATCGGAGCACAGGGGAAAAAGATGTGGATTCCTTCTAAGCTAACCCGCCCAGGTCGTTTACACCATGCCATTATTCGACCACGTGTTCTCGACTTATTGCAAAATGCCCCTTGCTACAAGTTGGTACTATTTCGCTCTCCTGCAGGGTACGGAAAGACGACAATGGCCTCGCAGTGGTTAATCGATAAGTCAAATGTCGGCTGGTATAACATTGATGAAAGCGACAACGACGCTTTTCGATTCGTCAATTACCTACTAAAAGCGTTAAACAAAGCGACTCATAATGCTTGCTCTGTCTCACAAAAACTCGCCGAGAAGAGGCAGTTTTCTTCTCTTGATTCGCTATTTAGCCAAGTCTGCTCTGAACTTGTCCATTGCAGCCAAGAATGCTATCTCGTTCTTGATGATTTTCATCTCATTTCTAACACTGAAATCCACGCAGCATTGCGATTTTTGATCAAGCACATGCCCGACAACCTTACTTTGGTTGTGACCAGCAGGTCAACGCCACCTATTGGCACGGCAAATTTGAGAGTTCGCGATTTGATGATAGAGATTGGTCATGAGTTTCTCGCTTTTGACTATGAGGAAACCAACCGCTTTTTCAGTGCTCGAATATCAGGGAGTATCGATAATGTCGTTGTGAGTCATTTACGTGATTATGTAGAGGGTTGGCCATCAGCATTACAGCTCATTGCCCTTCAATCACAAAATCAGCACAAAAGTCTAGCTCAGTCACTTGAGTCCTACTCACAATTTAATCATAGCCATCTGTGGGATTATTTAGTTGAGGAAGTGTTTGAGCAACTTGACGCAGACACTCGCCAATTTTTGTTACAATGCTCCGTTTTCGATCATTTTAATGATGTTTTAGCAAGCGAGCTTACACAAAGAAAAGACGCCTTAAATATTATCGAATCTCTAAATCGCTATGGTTTGTTTATACACCCACTAGAAGGTGAGCAAAACTGGTTCCGCTTTCATAATTTATTCGCTGAATTTCTTTCCCATGAACGGGCAGCACGTATACCTCACCAAGTTGAAGATCTGCATCAAACAGCAGCGCAGGCATGGTTAAAACTATCATCACCTCATCAGGCACTCTATCACATTCAAAAAGCGGGTAATCTAGAGCTCACAGCTGAGATCCTGTGTAAGTATGGCTGGGACATGTTTAATTGCGGAGAGCTCCAGACATTAGAAAAAGCGATGAATACTCTCTCTAACAAACAGTTATATAGCGAACCTAAGCTATGTATGCTCCAAGCTTGGCTAGCCCAGAGTCAGCATAGATATAATGACGTCGGCCATTTGTTGTCCCTCGCTGATGATCAGATGAAAGCACTTAATATCTCTTTAAGCACAAAACAGATGGGAGAGCTGAATGCCTTACGAGCCCAAGTTGCCATCAACCAAAATGAGCCAGAAAAAGCGTTGGAACTCGCAGAGCTGTCTCTTGGGCAACTGGACAACAACGAATATCGCAGCCGAATAGTGGCTACTTCTGTCATAGGTGAAGTTAACCATGTGTTAGGACATCTAAGCCGAGCACTGCCTATGATGCAACAAACAGAAAAGCTGGCTCGGCAATACCAAGTCTACCATCAAGCACTTTGGGCAATGCTTCAACAAAGCGAAATACTCATTGCGCAGGGATATGTGCAAGCCGCATTCGAAGTACAAGAGAGTGCGTTTAGATTGGTAGAAGAGCACCAATTACAACAGGTACCTATGCACGAGTTTCTTCTCCGCCTTCGAGCACAAGTCTTCTGGTGCTGGAATAGACTCGATGAAGCCGAAGAGTGTTCACATAAAGGCCTTAAGGTTCTAGGCGACGCAAGTCCAAGCAAACATCTGCATTGCTATTCAATGCTTGCTCGAATCTCAATAGCTCGGGGTGAACTCGATAAAGCCAACAAGTTCATTGATAACATCCTTCATTTACTCCAACAGTCGACTTATCATGTCGACTGGATGGCTAACGCATCGTTATCACTGATTTTGTTTTGGCAAGCACGAGATGATATGGAGTCTATGCAGCACTGGCTAGACACAACATCACAGCCAGAACAAGCTTGTAATCATTTCACCCAGCTTCAGTGGAGAAACATTGCTCGAGCCCAAATAAATTTAGGCATGCTAGATAAAGCATCAGAAACCCTAAATTTTTTACAGCAGGAAGCAAATACCAATCATTTGGTCACTGATAACAACCGTAACTTAATTGTCGAAACGGTTCTTGCAACCGCTCAAAACGATGAGACAAGAGCAAAGTTATTGCTGAAACAAGCTTTGGAGCTCACTAACCAGACTGGCATTCTTGGTAACTTCCTTATTGAAGGAGTACGTATTGGACCGGTTTTAAGTAATTTAGTCAATAATAATGAGCTCAGCGATCTTGAGCGCCATCGCGCTCAGCAGTTGCTCAAGGAGATATCCAACAGTCAGCGAAGTCGTTCTGTACATTTCGATGAAGAGTTTGTTGATAAGTTAATCCACCATCCTAGTGTGCCTGAATTAGTGCGTACCAGCCCACTGACTCAGCGCGAATGGCAAGTGCTTGGTTTAATCTATTCAGGATTTAGCAATGAGCAAATCGCTCAAGAGCTCGATGTCGCGGGGACAACAATCAAAACTCATATCCGTAACCTTTATCAAAAACTTGCGATTGCTAATCGCAAAGAAGCCATTACTACTGCTGAAAACTTATTGCAGTTAATGGGTTACTGATTTTTAACTGGTGTGCATTAACAGGACAGGAAGAGCTTGCTTCAATACAAACTCTTCTGTCAAAGTAAATAGTGCGCACTAGCCTACTCATCTAAAGGCAAATCAGCCATTTGCTGTAATGAATAGGCCGTAGTGGGGTCTATGTCTTTCACTAATTCTTCAACTTGCTCAATAGCCTCAATAGAAGAACTTGCTTTACGATAACTTAAATAAATGGGTCGGTTCCAATCGTCAACACCAGTGACTTTAAAAAGTTGCCCACTGGTAATGAAAGGTTCAACAAGTGACGCAGGTAAATAAGCACTACCCCCTTTCTCCAAGATAAAATCAAGCGCAATACGGGCCGTTGATGTTCTTAAGTAAGGCGCTGGTATCTTAGGGTGCCTACCTGCATGTTCTGAGGCGAATTTTGTTCCCCAATCGACATACACGTATTTGTCCTCAAAAACACTGCCCATGTGATGCTCATCAGTAGTTACCAGCACCAATACAATGTCTGCAACACGCTTGCAATACAGTTCATCAGCCTTAATTTGGTCGAATGCAAAAGCCATGTCCAAGGTTCGCTCTTGCAAACTACGATTAAGGGATTCTCGACTCATGACTTCAGCCATAAAGCCATACCCCCCGAATGAATCCGTCACTACACTCAAACAGTTTTGCAAGTATGCATCCCACACATTAGGCGTACCACCCATGGTTAACTGCAGCGCTTTACCACTCTCTAGAGATAGCTCCAATTTGGCCTGCTGAAGCGTCGCAACCATAACCTCAGCATAACTCACCAAGCGCTCACCAGAAGACGTCAATTTGATATTGTTTCTGTTTCGAATAAAAAGCTGTGTATCAAAGTAATTTTCGAGTTGTTTGATACGTGCACTGACGGCCGCTTGAGTAATGTACAGGTTCTCTGCAGCACGACCAAAGTGACGCACATTAGCCAATTCTAAAAATGTCTTGAAAACTTTAACATCCATGAAAGACCTCGATTCGGACCAACCATCTTTGCTGGTTCAATGTAATTTCTACAAGATAAACCGATTCACACCCTTAATAAAAGTGTTTAATGGATACGATAAAAAGGTTTTGTTTTTCTTTTATGAAATTTAGGCCTACTTTTCGTTTTAGTTCAACTAAGTATGTTAACAGAGGCGACCTGATATGTCTGACACTCTATTTCGTCACGGCAAAAAACGTTTTTTTGACAATGAAAAGTTTCCACGTGGCTTTGCAAAATCTGGCGATTTTACGCTGGCTGAGGAAGAAATCCTAACTCTTTATGGCGATACTATGCAGGGATTAGAGACGGGGTTAATAGAACCTGATAATGCAGAGGAAAAACACTTCATCAAAGTGTTAGAAAGCCCCTCGAAAGCCAAGTCTAAACTCGAACGTGTATGGCTAAAGTATGTTCAGCTTGCTCGAGGTAGAAAACGTTTCCATACATTGAATGGTCGTAGCAAACCTGAAACTGTGGAAGATTACTCAAATGATGGAACCTTAGTAGAAGAAGATTGAGTTGATATAGAAAGCCCCTTCACACGAGGGGCTTTCCGCTATTTAGCCAACATAGATACCTTCTTTAGAAAGCTGTCGCGTAGATGTTCCTGATCGTAGTCAAGATGGTATGTGTTATGAAAGCCCACCTTAAGCTCTACTCCATTCCCGCGCAGGTACACACTATAACCATCGTAGTCTGAAAAAGCCTCCACACCCTCGTACATTTTACCATGCTCTGTGGGTGAGCCTTTTGCTATGACCATTTCATAAGCATGCAGCACCTTAGTAACATCAAGCTCATTTTTCATCATACAATCTCCTTATACTCACCATTTTAGTATGCATAGCATCTATTGCTTTCGCCATACCAAACCTTGACCCAAATCAAAAGCAAGTAAACTTAGTATCAGGACGCCTGAGAACTAAGATCGGGGTGGACAACTCAAAGCCCAGAGCTGATAAAAGAATTAATCTAATCCGGAAAGCATCCTACTTTAAGCATCTTGATTAGGAGTTAAAGACCAGTCTTCAATCGCGAAGCTATAGCAAAGTTTATAAATCGCTCCCTGCCCTCCTGAATGGTCAAGGAAATTACGTAAAACAGCAACCATTGCCCCATTATCTCGATTGTCTTCGAAGTCACTCATATCAACCGTTAAACTCCCTAGGCTAACATCATGAGCTGCCACGTCCTTTTCTCGTACTTCAATAACAATAGGCCCTTTGTCTAGAGGAAAACGGAAGTAACGGCCATATTCCTGTATAAAGCAGTTGCTATCACCTTTGTCCATTTCAATCACGCCGCCATTTGGAGGACAAAATCCTGCACCGTCATGAGATTGATCATTTACATAGGTTTGCTGAAGGTACACATCGTCGTCACCTTCGGCAGCATTTGCTATCCACTCACCTATTTTAGCTACACCCTGGATGAGATCACTTGCTAAGCCAAATGCTTCACTCATAACTTCCGCCTTAGGTGTCTTCACTTTCCCAATAGCTTGTGATGTCGCACTCAGCACATCACTTGCAACAGCAGCAACAGCGTCAATGACTTCTTTGTTACAATTAGCAGAACTTTGCTCACAGCCAATACCTAAAATACGTAATGTCGGTACCTTCTGCGAAATCAACCGCCAAGTAATTTTATATCTCGCTTTACAACCAGAAACCGTATTGGAGTGAATATTAGTATCTCCATACGCGATATCAGAGGTATGGATAGTAAAGTCACCAATCACCTCGTCACTATCTGGATTTTTTGCTTTATCTTGTTCACGAACTTCAATTTTGACATTATCACCATACTCAAGAGAATAATTTAAAGCGACCTTGCGATACTTATCATCACCATCATTCATATCAAAAGTATTACTTTCATCCGCATTTTCAGGGTAAGTCCCTTTATAGGTCCCATCTATCCATATCTTAAAGTAAATCTCGTCGTGCCCTGGCTCACCCGTGACTTTTTCACATATCAATTCATCAAGTACTAGTGTGCATTTCCTGTGACTCATTTTTATCTCCGAACGCATATAAAACAAGACACCCATACTTGCATTTAAGGGGGGAAACTCAAGACACGAGAACTAAAATTATGATTTTAGTATGATTTTTATGATACCCATACTTTGATAAGTTTCATCCTAGACTCTTTAGTAAATGGATAGATTAAATCCAAAAAATGGTCGCAACCAATGTGAGTACGAACACACAAATCAAATTGAGAATGAACCCAACCCGCATCATCTCACTCTGTTTAATATGACCAGAGCCAAACACAATTGCATTGGGCGGTGTCGCCACTGGAAGCATAAATGCACACGAAGCCGCGACTGCTATCAATACCGACAGCACAATCGGTGATAAGCCAAATGCTTCGGCCACACTGGCAAAAATGGGAATGAGCAAAGCAGCACTCGCAGTATTACTTGCAAACTCAGTAAGAAAAACCACAAAAGCCGCAATGATAGCCACAACGACAATAATACCCAATTGTGAAATCAGGTGGCTCAGTTCATTGGCAAGAAAGACACTGGTTCCTGTAGCTTTGAGCACGTTACTCAAACAAATACCACCACCAAACAACAGTAAGACGCCCCAGTCTGCTGTTTTCTCGATATCTTTCCAATGGACAACACGAGCAAAGTTAACCGCAATAACCGCACCTAAGGCCACAATAGTATCGAACTTAGCGTAACCTCCGATCATGGCATTAATTGGCTTACTAAAGATCCACAAGCATACCGTCAATGCAAAAATTGCCAAGGTGACCATCTTACCTTTATCCCAGTCGACAGGCGCATGGTCTAATTCAAACTGACCGGACAAATTAGGCTTTAATACATAAAACAGCACTGCAATCGCAATCGGTAAAAGTAACAGCGAAGTTGGTAAACCAAAACTCATCCAATCGGTAAAACTCAAGCCGACTTCTGCCGCTGCTATAGCGTTTGGCGGACTACCGACTACAGTGGCTATACCACCGATACTGGCGCTGTATGCCATTCCCAACAAAACAAATACGTATGTTTTATGACCACTTTCAGAGTTAACTTTACTCAGCACGCCTAAAACTAGCGGCAACATCATTGCTGTCGTTGCAGTGTTACTGATCCACATAGACAAACCTGCCGTAACACCAAAAAGCATAAAAACAGCTGTGCTCATTTTACCTCGGGCAACAAGCAAAACTTTCTCTGCAATCACCTTATCTAATCCTTGGCGATGCATCGCAGCAGCAAGAGCAAAGCCCCCCAGAAACAAAAAGATAATCGAGTTTGAAAAATTATTCAGCGCTGTCTGAGTATCAAAAATACCAAGTAAGACAGCCATAACAGGTACAAGAATTGCCGTAACAGTCACGTGCAGCGCTTCGGTCAACCAAAGAATACCTATAAACGCGAGCATACTAAGACCTAATACGACTTGAGGTTCAAAAGGCAAAGTGAAGTATAGAATGACAAATAAGGCCACATCAGCGAGGACAATGAGGCTGTTACGGTTAAACAACCACTCACTGGTATTGGTGGGCAAAGGGACGTTATCGTTTCGATTCATTATAATATTTCCTCATCAGGCTCAGACAGCACACCGAATGATCCCACATAAAGTGAGGGAAATAGTTTTTTTGTTATAAAAACGTTAAGCGTCTCAAAACATAAAACAGGTAAAGTACGATAATTAAAGGTTTAACAAAAAACCAAAGCCGGAACCAAGCTGTGTTCGCCCAGAACCTCTACCATAACTGACTGTATGGCAAGTAGGCCATGTTAAGCACCATAAGTAGCACCATCGACAGAAAAGTGAGTTTCATTCCTTGAATTCGACCTTTTAAATTTTCTGCCAAAATGCCTCTAGCGTGTATTAGTCGGCCCAAAAAAAACAAGATACCGATGACATGAATCATCCACGGACTCGCACCATTATACTCAATCAAAACTAATAGAATTAATGTGATTGGAATGTAGTCTACCGCATTACTGTGTGCACTCCGAGCCACTTGCAGCGCACTGACCCCACCATCTGCATATGCGACTTTAGCGCTGCGACGCTGTTTAATAACTTGAAACGAAAGCCAGATCATTAATCCAGCTAATATCGAAGCATACAAAGCTGAAATCATGCATTTCTCCTAAGTAAAAGGATTTGTTAACAGGATTCATTGATGCAACATTCAGCCTGAAGAAAACAAATCACCTCTGAAAGATTTTGGTACTCAGCCACACAATACAATATTCGCCCCTCTCTGCGCTGAGTAATAAGTTTTGCAGAAGCTAGACTCGAAATATGATGAGAAAGAGTCGAGCCTGGAATTTCTAGCATTTCCTGAATAGTACCGACAGATACGCCTTTTTTACCAGCTTTAACAACACATTTATAAATTGATAAACGAGTAGGATGTCCAAGCTCTTTGAGCGCCTTTGCCACTTCCTCAAGTTTCATTCATTGCTCCTAAACACAAGCATTTCTACAACAGTCGAAGTATAAACCGATTTCAATTAACACAGCTAGATTATTCACTTTCTTGATGCATATGACTCGTTCTACAGCACAAAGCAAGAGCAAAAACCTGCTGAACCCCGTCATTTTTGATACAGTCAACAACAAGCAATCTAACTGAGGAAAAAACATGAGAATTGCATTGATCACCCTGATATTGCTAATTGCTGGCTGCTCAAATACGTGGCAGGGAGTAAAAGATGACTCATCTAAAGTATGGGAAGACACCAAGCAAGCGATCCATGAAGCAACAGAAGACTAACCTCTGCTGTATTCTCAGCCTTTTCCTATATTGAGCACATATCTGATTTAGCGTGTTAGACAGATTGGTTAACATGCTTTTGCCACCAAAGTTTGACCAGCGTTATTAACCTATTGATTATGAATTGAATTTTCAATAGAGAAGCTGCACAATTGGAGCGAAAAATAGTTAGACAAATACCTTTTTAACTCACCACGGAGGCCTAATGTACAAAGGAAGCTGTTTATGTGGCTCAATCCATTTCGAGCTGCATGGTGGAATCACAGATCCTATTTATTGTCATTGCTCACTATGTCGAAAAGCAAGTGGTAGCGCATTTGCAACCAATGGCTATGTGAATAAATCCGATCTTCAGCTTAATGATGAAAAAGGCACTCTCACCTACTATGAAAGTAGCCTAGGTAAGAGGAAGTATTTTTGTTTAGCATGTGGTGCACCCATTTACAGCTCAAATTCAGACAAGCCAGACAAAGTAAGAATCCGTTTAGGGGCTATCGACACTGACATTATCGAAAGGCCAATCTCTCATAACTTCATCACGTCAAAAGGAAATTGGGAAGAGCTAGAAACAACCCTGCCAATGTATGAAGGGCACGAGCCATCGAGAAAGTAATTAGCGTATGGAAACCAGTATGAAAATAAATATTGTGGGTGCAGGTCGTGTTGGCCAAACTCTTGGAAAACTGCTTGTCGATACCAAAGTTGTGCAGGTTGGCTCCATTTATAACCGGACCAAGTTAAACGCTGAAAGGTCTGCTTTATTTATTGGCGCAGGAACTCCAATTGCCAACTTAAGTGACATGGAGCAAGCCGACCTATATATGATAACAACGGCGGACGGGGCTCTTGGTGAAGTTTGCGATCGCATGTTGGATGTTCACAACTTTAAACAGGGTAGCGTGATTTTTCATTGCAGTGGTGTTGCTCCATCAAATCTTTTTAAACGAGCCCAAGAGCATGGGTGCTATATCGCTAGTGTGCATCCGGTCAAAAGCTTTGCCGATCCTACTATCGCAGTGTTAGATTTTGACGGCACCTTTTGCGCAATTGAAGGAGATGAGAAGGCACTAGACATACTTGAGAAATGTTTGCGCACCATCGGAGGACAAAGCTTTAGAATCGATACCGATAAAAAAGCTCTTTATCACGGTGCAACCGTAATGGCATGCAATAATCTTGTTGCACTAATAGAAGCCGCGACCTCAATGTATGTTGATTCTGGTCTCGATAGAGAGAGCGCTCTCAAAGTAATGCAACCGATTGTACGTGGCACCATCACCAATGTATTCACCTTAGGAACCGTATCCGCTTTAACCGGTCCTATAGCGCGAGGGGATTCAGAAACGATCAGTAAACACTTAGATGCCTTAAAAGATGACGACGGCATGCTCAGCGATGTTTACTCTTCACTTGGAAAGTGGGCACTAAGCTTGTCCAAACAACAAGGCAGTGCAACCCCAGAATCTCTTGATAATATTCACATGCAGCTAAAGCAGGCATCGCTCCCCGGCAATTAAAGAGAACTAATACCATTATGTGATTTCTTGCCTGCCCTTTAAGTATTTTAAAAAAATGATCATGGCTCAAAGTATTGCAGCATAAAATGAACTAGCGCTTATAACCCAAAGTCCTTCTAATAAGCTTTTAGCCCTGTCAACCAAAAGCTCTTCTCGAGAACGCAGCTTTCTCTGCAGTCTTTATCAATAGCCTCATGCATTCAAGATTATAAAGGTCTATTTCATACTTGTATCTGAACTTGGGTTTATTTCAAAGACAACATTTATCATTAATAAAGTCAGCCCCAGATAAGCACAAGCTCGATATGTCAATTCTTTAAGTCATGATCACCACCTAATCAATAGGGTAGTCAACAATATTTATTGACTATTTAAAATACAACTCATTCTTAAAGAACAAAACAATAATGCAATATTGAATTATTTATTTCAATAATTAATTATTGTTTTTTTTTGTATTGATATAGCAAAAAGAAAAATGGATAATTTCTTGGTACGCTTTAGACAAATGATTGGGCGATTGAATGAGCGATGAGATATTGATTTCACTAGGAAAAGCTCAAATTATGGTATCGCTCGGGTTTATATCCTTTACAACTGTGATAGAAGAAAAGCTTGGATTTAGTGTTCACTTTTTAACCCCAGATGAGAAATCGGCTTATTTGTCTGACTCCCACGGCATGAAAAAAAGTTTTAAAAGCTTAGATTCATGCTCAAAAGCATTAAAAAAACTAGGTATTTATACATTTCAAGTTGAATTAAAAAATGATAAGAATTAGCGCTTATGATATGGACGCTCTAACCAGAAGTTACATGGATGATATAGAGATGGTGATCTCCGACAGAATCATATTCTTTAGAGGAAAACTAAAAGATCAACATTTTGTATTTGTCACCAAACGTAACGATATTGCGACATTCAAAAGCATCAAAGCTTGCAGGGACTTCATTGGTGAATTTCTCCCAGATAAAAAAATTACCGTGACAATGGAATGAACGAATTAATCGAAAAATGCCAGCAAGACAAAGGCTCTGTGACTCTGTTTAACTTATTTTTTAATCCGATTAAAAACCTAGACAATCAAGAGTCCGACCTATTTGTTGATATGATAGATAATAGCAAAATTGTTAATGTTCTAGATTCAATAGACAATAATATTCTGCATTACTCCTTAATGATTAATTCTCCTCTTTCCAGTTCAATCGCCAAAAGATTCCCAAGTCTAATCAGCCAAAAAAACCTACTAGGCCAACTACCATGTCATTTCGGTGCTTTTCATAACAATCTGGACTTAAATAAATTTTCGCCAGCACATGGCTCACTGCGTGATAACCGAGGCTTTACCCCTCTTCACATTGCTGCAGAATTAGGTAACCAAAACCATATAAAGTCAATGGCAGAATCTATCGAAGAAAGAAATGTATTTAACGCGTTTGCCCTTCATTGGGCGTTAAAGAACGACGAAAAAAATAGTATAAAAAGAGTGAACAAGTTGGTTTTTTCTAAGGCATTACTTCAAACTACCAATTCAGTTCAAATGAAAACCAAAAATGCAATTGGGATGACTCCGAAAGATTGGATGGAAGCGACATGCTCTGCGAATGAAATTGACTTTATAATGTTCAAGTGAGCAAGCATTGGCTCTAGTTAACCAAAATCGTTGCTTTTGGATATTGTAACGGGGATAAACCCCGTTAGCGTTACTATCTTTCCCCTAACACTTCAAATTCATCAAAAGACAAACGCGCAGCTCCATCCTCACATATGGTCCATACTTCCTTATGTACAACGCCATAGGCTTTATTCATAGTCCAACGTGAAGACAATGCAAAGCTTTTATCATCGACTTGCTCCCATTGAATGTCACTGTAAGCCACATCAGAAAAACCTTGATCTATAATGTCCTGCCAAAATTTAAGTATCTGCTCACGACCTTCAAAGGTTCCAAAAGGCTTAGCGACCATAACCGCATCTTGAGTATATTGCTCAGCACATCCCTTGGCATCTTTTTGATTAAATGCCATTTTCCACGCTTCACTACCCAAGTTACATAATGTCAAAGTTGATGGTTTCATTGTAATTCTCCTTGCTAGTTTGATGAGAGCAGTGTATCCCTAGTGTTAACATGTAAAAACAAATAAATTAGAAAATACTGTTTATAAAAAGAGAACAATAATGAATAAACATAAGCAAATGTTGATCTTCAAAACGATTGTAGACTCAGGCTCTATTTCGAAGGCAGCAGAGAGGCTTGAGCTATCAAAATCTGTACTCAGTAATCACCTTAAGCACCTAGAGAATGAGCTCAATGTCGATTTACTAAAGAGAACAACGCGAAGACAATCACTGACTTTGGCTGGAGAACAATTCTATCAGCACTGCGTCGCATTAAATGATGTGATGTCGCGAGCATGGGAGGATATTCATCAACTCCAACATGAACCGCAAGGGAAAGTATCAGTAACCGCACCTGTCGCCCTGATGGATAACATAGTCATTCCAGCTTTAAGTGATGCATTTACCCTATATCCAAAGGTATCAGTACATTTGATTGCCGATGATAGACAATTAGATTTGCTTCAGCATGATATCGATATTGCCATTCGAGTTGGAGAGTCTCCAGACAGCAACATTAAGCAAAAAAGAATTGGCCGCTTTCAAGACATACTCTGCCAATCAAAGCACAGCCTCAAGTCGCCCGCTGACGCAAATTACATTGCAAACCATTGGCAACCTAAAGAAATAGTTCATATCCTAAATGACAGACTAAGTGCATCGACTACAGAACTTAATTACACATCCCACCACAGAGCAAACAGCGTCAATCAAGTCGCTAGCCTGATTCAACACAACATGGGGATTGGTTTATTGCCAGATTTCTTGCTCGCTCAATATCCAGATATAGAACCATGTTTTAAGGATCATTATCTGGCAATCAACAACGTTTATGCACTTCATCCATATTCAAAATCTCCACCAGCTTCTGTCGTTCATGCGATCAACACAATCGAAAAAAGACTGAAATCCGTGACGGAATTTTGAACATCTACTTAACCGAGATCAAGCTTCAAAATTATTTGTGATCACACCCGAAGTAGTGTCCTACAATTGAAAAACTTATCAATAAATTGCTAGGGGGAATTAACGATGATTTCAACATTCAGAGACTACGAACTACAAGATAAAGATCACTTTCATGCTCATATAGAGGTCAATCCTACTGGGCTATTAGATGTTGATATTATTGAGAAAAAAGAACACCACCAAACAGAGCTTTGCAACGTAAGCTTTGAAAAGCTAACAGGTAAGACACGCTTAAAAGGTAAGGAAGCACAGCACCAGTGGCAACTCGATCTTGATGACAAGGATGCAATAGAGTTGCACCACCTCATCTCCAAGGCTAATGAAGAATATGAGACACTTATGCGTGACCTATAAAACAACACTTAACTGTTGGGAAGAGTCGTATTTTCCTGACAGTTTATTTCTCTAATATCGCTACCCCAATCTTGTTTTAAGACACCGACTCAAAATTTGATCGCTCAATTTCTCTAATTTGGCAGCAAAGAGATAGATTAACAACACAAACACCACAGAACCCAAAAGATCTATTGGCCTGTGCATTCCAAACCATAACCGACTGTATGCCACTCCCATCGCCCAAGCGCTTATTGCCAGTGTAAGCAAGTAACGACCATTTAGCAGAAATAAATTGCCAAAAAACGCTAAACAAATAGCAGCAAAAATCGTATGGCCTGATGGAAATGAATAATCTCGTTCTCCCTGCCACTGGTCCGTTCTCCAAACACTCACAATATTGTCCATCTCTGCTATCACTTGACTCTTTTGCAGCGAACTTAAGTTATAGAAATGAGAGGGCTGGGGGATCAAAAGATGTTGCGTCAAAGCTTCAGTATATGGTCTAGGACTTTCCGTCATCTGTTTAAGGGTCGTCTTGCAAATAAAACCCAAAACAAGTATCAATCCTAGGTGACACATTTTTTTCACCCATTCGGAACGCTTGGGAATAAGTTTCCAAGAAGTAGCCAACAAAACGATGAGCGAAATTACAAACCCTTTGGGACCCGCAGAGAATGTTAAGGCTGTGAGGCTAAAGCCCATGGGCGCTGACACCGAGCTGAGTAAATCAATATCATAAACAAAGACACTTAAAGCCATTAGTCCTAGAAAAAATAAGATTAGAAGTGTCACACCATATTGATTGCTAGATAAAGAATGCTTCACTACCTATACTCCGCATCGAAATCTTGAAGAGGCAAAATATTAATCGAAGCATTAGGGACAATTTATCAGATCAATGTCAAATCAGTGAAAGTTCGCGCTAACATGTTAAAGTCATCACACAGTAGAACTATATCATTCAATAGGTTAAGACCAATCACTAATACATAGACAGCTTAGAGCCAGAGACCAGGACTCGTCAGCTTATCAACGCACATTAGCATGACCATCAAAGAAATGATGAACAGGCCCCCGTCCCTGACCAACCTTAAGCTGATCAGCATGAGCGATAGCTTGCGATATATACTGTTTTGCCAGATATACAGCCTTATGCAGCCTATACCCTTGGGCCAAATACGATGCCAGAGCAGAAGAGAGGGTGCACCCTGTACCATGAGTATTGCGGGTTAAATGACGGCGCGAATGTAACCACTCAACACTGTCAGGTAAGATCAGCAAATCGGAACTATTTGATGAAAATTCCATATGTCCACCTTTTAAAAGTACAGCCTTACACTCAAGTTGGCGCAATGGCTCGATAAT
The DNA here is from genome assembly GCF_038138445.1 of Vibrio sp. GTDB lineage: Bacteria > Pseudomonadota > Gammaproteobacteria > Enterobacterales > Vibrionaceae > Vibrio. Next base: position 3,609 of record NZ_JAYQDQ010000060.1, on the reverse strand, counting down.
GCCCTCAATTTGGTATATATCCTTGGGTTCGCCTCTTTCAGTTAAGGCAGCTCCCTCTGGCAAGTTAGGGGTAATTAAGTCTGCCATCGGCAGCAATTCCTCTCTTAATGTACCAATTGCTGAATCTTCTATGAGTAATTGTCCGCTGGTTGAAACCATCACAGGATCAATGACCAAGTATTGGGGTTGATATTGCTTAAGTTTATTTGCGACTAGCTTAATCACGCTTGAATCAACCAGCATTCCTACTTTAACGGCAGCAACATCAAGATCACTAAATACTGCATCTAACTGACTTTCAATGTATTTAAGTGGTACAGGATGAATAGTAGAAACACCTAGAGTATTTTGAGCAGTAATTGCTGTGATAACAGAGCATGAATAGCTGCCAGTTGCTGATAAAGCTTTAATATCGGCTTGAATGCCAGCCCCTCCACTACTGTCAGAGCCAGCAATGGTTAATACAACGGGAGGAATAGAGTCTTGAGTTGGCATATTAGCTCCTTGTACTGGAAGTAAAGAAACCCTTTGCCAATCAACAGCCACTTAACTCAATGTAAGTGAGCAAAATGAGAGCACAAATCGTTTGCACACCCAAGCAAATAGTTCCCTACGCCAGTATTAACTGAATCAGGTTCTGCGGGTCCCGCAATGCGATCTCAGCTTATAAGGTAACAACTCATTTAAGCTCCCCGACTATCTGAGCTCAATCCTAGCAAGAAATCAAACTCTCTAACACCCTAATCTTTATTGGGACGACATAGTCGTCCAGCCTCAAACGAACATGCTATTCTTTATTAATGGCTATAATGGGCATGAGAGGTTTACCAATGGCGCAAGAAGCTCTGTTATCTCGTATCAATGAACTACCTCGTATCCAGAAAGTACTGCAAGATTTGCTTAACATGGTGAATGAAGATGAAGTGGACTTCGAGCAGCTTTCAAAAACAATATCTACTGATCAGGTGCTGAGTGCAAGGCTCCTACGCATGGCTAACTCCGCACATTTTGGAGGAAATACATCCGTATCTTCCGTTCATCAAGCAGTGTTGCGTGTAGGGACAGGACCAGTAAGAACATTGGTTGTCGCCTCTGTCCTATCGAGCGCCTTTCCTAAGGTCAAAACATTAGACCTCAATCAATACTGGATAGACACTTTTGAAGTGTCTGTCATCGCTAGCAAAATTGCTGAGCAAATGAAGGTAGACCCTCATGAAGTTTTTACAACAGGTATACTCCATAATATCGGCGAACTCATGATTCATACTTTAGTACCGGAAGCGGCTGTAGAAATCACCACAAGAGCACAAAATGGAGAAGATGCCATCTCTGTTCAAGAAGAGTTGCTGAATATCAGCGCTCCAGCCTTAGGCGCCAAATTGGCAAAAACGTGGAACTTCCCAGCTCCCATGGTTGATGCTATTGCAAACTTCCATGAGCCAAGAGATGCAGAGTTATCACCTCAAATGGCCACCACCATTCACTTGGCGCGCACTATAAATAGAGATTGGGATGAACTAGTAACCGAAGAGTCTAAGCTAAGGTATATTAATGAACACCCAGATTCTAGGCTACTTCAAATACCAGCGGACTTTGCATTTACGATAGATCAGTTTCGTGGAAATGGCCGTGAGTTGGCGGCACAGCTTAATGCCACCTAACTAGGCCAAAAACCTAAAAGCCAGAAGTTTCTGTGGTTACTTTTTTTACTGTCGCACCGCCTTGACTACCGATCAGAGTCAAGAAAACGGTTAATAGCTGACCTTGCTCAGTGCACAGGGAGAATTGCTCCATTTTTTTCTCACCGAGTTTTAGAAATTGCAGCTTGATATTGTACACTGAATAACACCAGCGACCGTTATGGTCTACGATCAATGAGCCTAAAGTATCCTTGCCTGCCATCACGCTATCTATGTCAAATGAAGAGAAAGGACCGGCTTGTTCGGGAAGCTCAAACACACCCGAGTCAACCAACAATGGAAAGTCGCTGCTGTTAGAAAAATCATCAAGTTTCGAGTCATACCTCTCTGCTTCTGAGTGATCTGACCTACTATCGGCAAACATTCGTAGACTAGAGATATTGACACTACGATGACTCGCATGAGGATTAAGGGAATGAGCCATAACCGCCTCCTGTGATTCTAAATGCATCCAATGAACTCAATAACGCAAGCGGTGTGCCATAAATCAACCCGTCGTAAATCTTAAAAAGCTATTACTGTTCAAACAGATAGCTATTGTGGCATTATGAACACAACCTCGCTTTCAAAATGAGTCGCAAAACAAAACAAGGTTACTAATATATTAACGGCAATAAAGGGCGATAGTTTAATATTAGGCAAAACCATGTCATTACGACAAATCTTATGTTCACCAAAACGCAATAAAATAAGAAGTATCAGACTATGAAATTAGAAAACCTAGATACACCTGCTTTGTTCATTGACATAGACACTGTCGAAAATAACCTGATAGAAATGCAACGCAGAATTGACCACCTTGGCTTGACACTCAGACCTCATACTAAGGCACATAAAATTCCTCAACTGGCGCAAAAACAGATTGATTTGGGTGCAAAGGGGATATGCACTTCTAAGCTTGGTGAAGCCGAGATAATGCTCGAAGGTGGTATTCGAGACATTCTGATCACCACGCCTATTGCGGGCGATGCCAAAGTCCAGCGTCTGATTAAGCTCCACAATCAATACCCTGAAGCTAAGCTATACCAAGTTATCGACCATCCTTTACATATTGAAGCTATTGCTCAGTTAGCCTTAAAGGCTCAAGTAGAAGTCAACCTTTTAATCGAGGTGGAAAGTGGCCAACAAAGATGTGGTGTCGCGGTTGGTCAAGACTTATTAGCTCTCATTGAAAAAATCGTCGATACCCAAGGAGTAAATTACTCGGGCATACAAGCATACAGTGGTCACTTGCAACTAATTAAAGGCTTCGAGGAAAGGCAGAAGCAAGCACGCAGTGCCGTTACCGAGCTGTTTGACTACATAGAAACTGAACTCAAGCCACGTAAATTAACACCCCAAATTATTAGTGGAGGGGGGACTGGTACTTATCAAGCCTATCAAGGTTTACATTACACTGAGATACAAGCTGGATCATATCTATTTATGGATGCTTCATACTCCAATATTGGAGACGAGGAACATCAGGATGCTAACCGACAGTTTGTACCCGCTCTAAAAGTACTTAGCACAGTGATCAGCCACCCTGAATCAAACCGTGCCGTGATTGACGCTGGAATGAAGTCACTTTCAATCGACCTAGGGATGCCCACGGTCGATACTAGACAAGATATCACCTATCAATGTGGTGGCGACGAACATGGCATACTGCACATCAGCTCAGAAAAAACACTAGATATAGGTCAAACCTTAATACTTACCCCGAGTCATTGCGACACCACTTTAAACAACTTTGACTATCTGCATGTCGTGAAAAATGGACAGGTAGTAGACAGATGGAATATTGCTGGTCGAGGACGTTCAGACTAGCATGTATTCAGTCATCTTCTGACCAAATAAAAAAGGAGCAGCACTGCTAATGCCGATCAGTTAAACATTAATCGGCAGATCAATTGAATGATCCCATCAG
>NZ_JAYQDQ010000059.1:0-26381 GCF_038138445.1 Vibrio sp. | reverse complement strand
ATTACAGCCAATCCACCCAGTGACGTTTCACGGTACTTTTTATTCATATCTTTGCCTGTTTGGTACATGGTGGCGATAACCTTATCTAAAGATATTAGACACTTACTGGTCCTTTTTAGCGCCATTCTTGATGCATTGATGGCCTTCATTGCGCCCATTGCATTACGCTCGATACAAGGCACTTGCACCAAGCCACCAATTGGGTCGCAGGTCATTCCTAATGAATGCTCCATTGCTATTTCTGCTGCAATACAGATTTGCTCGTTGCTTCCACCGCGTAGTGCGGTAAGACCAGCCGCAGCCATTGAAGAAGAAACACCAATTTCCCCTTGGCAACCGACTTCAGCACCTGAGATTGATGCATTAGTTTTGTATAAAATACCAATGGCACCAGCAACGGCTAAAAAGTCTTTGATTTGTTTGGTATCTAGGGCTTTAACAAAACGATGGTAATACATTAGTACTGCGGGGATCACACCAGCAGCTCCATTGGTAGGGGAGGTTACGACTTGCCCTCCAGCAGCATTTTCTTCACTGACCGCGAAAGCGAAAAGGTTTATCCAGTCCATTACTTCCATAGGATCATTTTCAACGGCTTGATTGGCCTCAAGTTTCTTGAGTAAGTTAGGCGCTCTTCGGGTAACCTCTAGGCCGCCCTCAAGTATCCCCTCGGTTTCGAACCCCCTTTCCATACACAAAGACATCACTTTCCAGATTTGCTCTGCCTTCTGATCAATCTCTTTTTTGTCGAAAAAGCAAACTTCATTTTTCAGTATCATGCCACCTAGACTAAGGCCCTTTTTCTCTGCCATTTCAAGCATTTGCTCAGCGGAAGTGAATGGGAAAGGCACGTCTACTGGTTTGTCTGAGCTGCCATTTTCCAGTTCATCTGCAGTTAGGATAAACCCACCACCTATGGAGTAGTAGGTCTCCACTTTTAGTTGGGTGCCAGAGGAATCATAGGCCGTCACAGTCATACCGTTCTCGTGCAGAGGGAGGTTTGTGGTATGAAAAATAATATCCCTTTTATACTCAAAGTTGAGGTTATGCTTATTTGCTAACAACAAAGAACCGTTTTCAAAGGTATCTTGTAGTGCTTGCTTCGCACTGGTCATTTTTATTGTGTCAGGTTTGTTACCCATCAAACCAAGTATGATTGCACGATCCGTATGGTGGCCTTTACCTGTTAGGGATAAAGAACCATACAAATCAACCTGAATTCTATTCACTTTGGACACAGATTCGCCAAGTAGATGAGCGAAATGGTAGCCTGCTACCATAGGCCCATTGGTATGAGAACTTGATGGTCCAACTCCGATTTTAAAAATATCAAAAATCGACAGCATATATGTACTTCCTGTTTAAATGGTCTGCTATCCAGACTCTCGTTAAATATAGTTAACAATTTGGTAACTTTGGTGACACTATAGATAAACAGGGACTTTGTACAGGAATTATGAAAAGGGCAGGCAATAATTGAGAAGCGAAAAAGATAAGGGCACAACAAGTGCCCTCGTTTTAAACTGGTTTATGTTTCAGAGTTAGACGTGTTTTTACCGCGCCTAGAGCAATCAGGCAGTAACATAAAAGTTCCATTGCTTCTTCAGATACGTTTTTGACTTCACGTATGTAGTACTCATGCATAACGCTATGTCAGAAACTTCCCATACCATACAAACGCGAAAACACTACTAAGAGGACGACCCCACCAATTAAGGTATTCATGTGACGAACGTCCAAAATTGTTGCCATTTGATTAATAGTGCCCTTGTGTCCCCGAAACGCATACGCACAGGTTGCTATTGTGACCAATAGAGCGGGGAAAACCCATGCTCCGTGGAAGAGCATATCAAACCACGCATCCATTTCTCTGATTGTCAGCACTGATAAAAAGCCAAAAATCAACGCTGCTGCATGACTAAGATCTTTGCGCTCTCGGATAACAAGGAAAAAGGAGCTGGTGGAGAGTAGCAGCATAAGTAGTTGAAGTGCTTCAGTGATAGAGGTCTCTCCAAGGCCATGCTTTAATATGGAAAAGTCTATACGAATAGCCAGGTTTACCAAAAGCCCGATCGCGAGTATCACTAGAGCATTAAGAGATGCTCTGTATAGGGTCTTTTTTGAACTCTCTAAAATGCCACCTTGTGCATCTATATGTTGTTCGTGAAAAGTGGATTGCTTATTTTTCATAGTAACAACTAGTTTACCAGTAATAAATTGCGATTCAAGTCACATTTTATAGTCATTTTACTGTAATTTGTCATGATAATGTCAAGAATGAAACGGTGTTCAATTGCGAGGTTTTTTATGACTAGATGATTTTCGTGTTGGATCAAAGGAGAGGAAAAGTGAAGTGTAAGTTTGTTAAACGATCGAAGGTGTCTAAACTAAAGGTAGGATTAAATAATCGTTCTATCAGTAGTATTCTAAAGCTGGTGATACCGAATAGTTAGGTTAAACAGTGGAAGATAAGGATTTACAGATGTCGGAAAAGAAACATCGTTTAGTAACGCGTAGTGACTTTGATGGCTTAGTATGCGCGGTTTTGCTTAAGCAACTTGGTCTCATTGACGATATAAAGTTTGTCCATCCTAAAGACATGCAAGACGGATTGGTTAAGATCACTTCGCTTGATATTGTTACTAACCTACCATACGTTAAGCAGGCTCATCTTGTTTTTGATCACCACCTTTCAGAAACTATTCGAAACCCAGGTGAAAGACCAAACCATATTATTGATCCTAATGCACCTTCAGCTGCGAGAGTAGTGTGGGAGCATTATGGTGGTGAGAAAGTATTCCCTCAAGCATGGTTGAGTATGATGGAAGCGGTTGATAAAGGTGATTCAGCGCAGTTTACACGGGATGAAGTATTGGATTCGACTGGATGGAATCTGCTTAACTTCCTGATGGACGCAAGAACAGGACTCGGACGCTTTAGAGATTTTAGAATCTCTAACTACAACTTGATGATGGATTTGATTGATTACTGTACAACGCACACTATTGAGGAAATACTTGAGCACCCTGATGTTGCAGAACGTATCGAGCTTTACAAAGAACACGAGAACTTATTCAAGCAGCAGATACAAAGGTGTGCCACTGTCCACAGCAATTTAGTTGTATTGGATCTTACGGGGGAAGATACGATTTATGCAGGGAACCGTTTCATGATTTATGCACTATATCCGCAGTGCAATATATCTATCCATAAGTTGTGGGGGTTTCAGAAGCAAAATACAGTATTTGCAACTGGAAAATCTATATTTGATAGAAGCTCCAAAACAAATGTCGGCGAGTTAATGCTTAAGTATGGAGGAGGTGGCCACAAAGCTGCGGGCACATGCCAAATTGAGAATGATAAGGCTGAGCAGGTGCTACAAGATCTTATCAATGCTATTACCTCAGACGGATAAGCTTTAAACGGTCATTCGGTTTCACTCATCTGTTGACTTTTCTGGTTGCCAAACCAGTAATTTTTAAAAGCGATCAATAGTTTATTAAGGGATACATCATTTGATGCGTGTCTGATAGCTTTTTTGGTATCGTTCACATTTTTGGTTATGCCATTTACCTTTTTACCAAAGTAAGTAGTAAATACGTCATTGAATTTAGAAGTCGTAACCATGTTTTTTGTGTTAATCATGGCATCACGGGTATCGAATAAAAAATTGATTAGATTGATACGCTGAACCGTGCCTGGAGCTCGTTCTCGTACGACCGAAATAAACCCAGAAGTGATAGCGTAACCGAGCTTTTGCCTTCTTGAATTCGCATAGCTTTTGTCTATGTGCGCACTAGAATCAGCAACGTAAGTATCTGCCTGTTTGTTTATGATAGAACTCAACTGGTCTCTAAAGTGACCATTTTGTAATTCGGGCTGATCCAACATCGAGTGTTTTATTCCGGCAGTTAACTTGTGTAGACGTTTTGACATCCAGCCTTTTACGGGTTCATTAGGATTAGCTGACTGGCTGATGCTTATTTTCACGATTTGATATGCTTTTCGATAAACAAAACGCTTTTCTTTGCTTAAAGAACGATAAAATTGGTCTTTGCCTTTGTGCGTCAGACTTATATTTCCCCATACTAAGTACTCAACGAGTGGTTTTAGCTGCTGATTGTCGATGCCTGTGATATTTAATTTGCCCTCACAGATACTATCTAATGCGGCATGAGCAAGTATACGACCAATAACCGTACCCAAGCTATGTATCTTGGATCGCTGTGCACGTTGGTCTAGTCTTGCAGAAGCAAACGAAATATTGGTATCTGATGGGTAACATTGAATATTAGCCTGGTTATTTATATTGCTTTGTTGTGGTTGGCTTTGAACATTTTGAAGCCTGTTAGCCGGGGGGGCCAATGCTATTTGGGGTGATGTTTTCATTCCTAAACAGGAAAAAAGATCTCGCTTGGTGTTAAGTGTGCTCAGTCGCTTATCATCTACATCTTGTTCGATACGGCTAATGCTATCGGCTAGTTTAACTTCGCTTGATTTTTCATCAGTAAACGAACAGTGGCTAATCGGAGCACTTGTATTTGCATTATTCGGATATATATTCAATAAATTCATAACTACGCACATATAACGTTAACTACTGAATACTAATACATTGTTTTTTTGTTAATGCAATGTGTTAGATTTGTTTTCCTAATTTGTGACGCATAGTTTTTTCAAATGCTAAAGATAGACCAGTCGGCCTTGGGAATGGCAGGGTTTGGTATGATTGGGGAGAATTTCTCGAAGCACGAATAGGCAAATAACCCCATTGAAGAAAACTCGTAGGGGTATTGCTATCGATATCTGTGGTTCTTTCCTAAATAGGCATTACGCGGTTGCGTCCGAGCTGTTTGGCTTCATAAAGAAGTTTATCAACTCTTTCTATCAGAGACTCAGGAGTTTCACCAGGTTGTAGTTCGGCTACACCAAATGAAGCTGTTATGCTGCTGATTGATTCACCCGAGCGTCTATCTTTAACGGATAGCTTTTCTATGGAGCGCCTTAAACTATCTGCAAATTGCCTGGCAACCCGCAACTGTTTATTCGGTACAATTAACGCAAACTCTTCTCCACCGTACCGGTAAGCGTGAATACCGTCTCTACTACTAAGTTGAAATCGCTTTGCAATCCCTTTGAGTACCGCATCTCCAAACAAGTGTCCATAATTGTCATTTAAGCTTTTAAAGTGGTCTACGTCAGCGAGAACTAGGCACATAGTCTGTTCAGCCTCACACAGGGCACTGATGTCATTATCGAACGAACGTCTGTTGTATAAGCTTGTCAGTCCATCAAATAAGGCATCCTGTTGGACTTCAGCGAGTTGGGCTTTAAGCCGTTGGATTTCACTTGCTGCTGTTTCGAGTTGAGTATTTAAAAAGCTAGTTGAATTTCTGATCTCTTTAGACTCAGAGATCAATTGACGAACAACCTTAGTGACATCTTCGATAGACATGGCTTGGTCTTCAAAACGTTCAAGGTTTTCAAAACCTTTATCTATTACCTGAGAAAAGTGAGAGGTATCTGAAAGAGTATCCGTCATAGACGAGGCCACTTGATTGACCAATACTTCGACATTGGCTTTTAACTCCTTCATATCAGTTTCTGAACGGCTTGCCACAAAACTATCGTAGAGTTGTTTGCCGGCGGCTGGTGGGCATAGACCATAATTCTCTATAATGGTGTCCAGCTCTTGATTCATTTCTGGAATAGCGTTATCGACATAGGTGTACCATAATGCGTAGTTAGCCGGTGTGGCAGCAACATGGTTTTGCATCATTAGCGGGACAGCTTTTTTTAAGTTAGCGGTCGATTTTTTGAAATCGTAGTCTAGCATATTCTAATTAAAATTCTTCGTTAACTACCCAATAGCTTAAGATTAGCGGATCTCGGCCAGAGCTGCTTGGGTTAATATGTATAAAAAATTGATGTTGCTTTGATATTAACGAGTTAGTAGTTCGCTTTTATCTACACTAAATCAGTAATTCAGTTGTTAGACCCTTATCTTTACTTTCTAAAAGCTCTGCCCCACGGAGCATTGCGTTGATTAAGTCTCCAGCGTTAAACTTTTCGAGCGCTTCGTGCGCACCAACTTGCTGGGCTCTATCCACACAAATTTCGCTAGATAGCGAAGTATGCAAGATAATATAGGCTTTGTTTAGCCTGTGATCATTTTGGACTTCAAAGGCGAGTTCATAACCATCTAAGCCAGGCATCTCAATATCACTTACTAACAGTTGAATAGGTTGTTCTCTTTCCGCTTGGTCACGCATTAGACTAAGGGCTTCAATACCATTGTTACAAATTTGGTAACCTATATTAATGTTGTCTAGGGCGTCAGCTAATTGCTTGCGCGCAATTGAAGAATCGTCTACCAAAAGAATCTTCAATGCTTTTAATTTTTCTCTTTCTATGTCAGTGAGCATAGGGATGGCGTTAGATTCGTATTGAGGGTAAATCTTCGACAATAGAAGTTCGACATCCAACATCTGTACAATTTGTTCTTCAAATCGTGTAATACCAGTAACGAATACGTTCTTACCAGTCGCTTGGGGTGAAGACTCAATAGATTTCCAATCGCATTCGATAATCTTTTCAATAGAACGAACCATAAAAGCGACAACGGTTCTCAGACAATCAGTGACAATCAGATAGCATGAAGAATACTCTTCCGGTTGAATAGGTCTGAGTCCAATCGCAGCCGGCATATTAATGACTGGAATAGTATTATTACGAATGGTAACTGTACCTATAACATGGTGGTGCGAATAAGGAATTTGGGTTGTTGGCTGATAAGGTACAATTTCACGGACTTTTAACGTTCCTATAGCAAAAAGTTGTTGGTTATGGGTGAGCGTAAACATCAACATACCTTGTGATTGATTTGCTTTACTGATTGTCTTTGCCATATTCAGAAGTACTCGTATTCTCTATTTGCCCATAGCGATGTTATATCATTTATAAATCTTATCAATCGACAATGTGGCGTTTAGCTGACAAATTGATTTTTTTGGTTGTTTTTTGAGCTATCTCGGTGGCGTTTTTACTCTATTTCATTACAATATCAGCGTATTCACATTGAAGATTTAGCGAGAGCAGTATATGGCTAATTCCGCCGCAGCTTTACATATCTTGGTAAAGCATAAAGAACAGGCTGAAGATATAATTAAACAGCTTAAGAAGGGAGCAAAGTTTCAGACTTTAGCAAGAAAGTATTCCAGTTGCCCTTCAGGAAAAAAGGGGGGAGACCTAGGTGAATTTCGTCGCGGCCAGATGGTACCACAGTTCGATAAAGTTTGCTTTCAGGGAGAAACACTGGTTCCCCATTTAGTTAAGACCAAGTTTGGGTGGCATGTGGTTAAAGTATTGTACAGAACATAATTACTTTGTCTCACAAGAGAAATGCTGACATAAAAAACCCCGCCTAGCGGGGTTTTTCCTTTACGAGAAAAGTTAGATTTTCGTCCAAGCTTGGTCCCAGTACGTTCCTGTGCCAGGTGCATAAGCCCATGCAGCTCCTGAGCACCAGCCAGTATACGGGTGTGGTTTACACTCATAAACACCACCAGCATTTTTGACTTTATCTCCGGCTTGATATGGTGTCCCTTCAACGTATTGAGGGTAATCACCTGGGTTGCCACCGTCTTCTTTTGCTTTGACTAAAATAGTAAAGCTTTCTGTATCGGATGCTGAACCATCTGAAACTGTCACAGATACAGATATATGGGTATCTTGAGAAAACTCAGGCGCAATGAAGTTTGCTGAACTTTCGTTAGCGTTTACCGCGACATCGTCAGATGACCAAGCGTACTCTAAACTATCACCGTCAGGGTCTGAACTACCAGAGGCATCTAGTGTGATTTGCTCTCCAGCCTCAGCCTCTGAAGGACCAGAAATGACAGCATGCGGTGGTCTATTTTCCGGTAGGGGGCCAAACTGAGTAGTAACCTTTACAGTATCGTAGGCCTTTGCACCATCCTCATCAGTTACAGTGAGTTTGAAACTGTATACATTATTTGAACCATCATCTTCAATTGTGATCGTTGCTAGTGCACTGTTGGCATTACTAATCGCTATTGTAGGCTCTCCTATTTGTTCCCAGAGATAAGATACTTCACCTTCAGCGTCATGAGACTGTGAACCATCCAAGGTCACTGCACCTGCGGTCGAGACAAGTATGTCGTCACCAGCATTAGCGACTGGTGGACGATTTACCCCTTCTCCGCCATTTAGAAGTCCATTTTGCATGGCGTTTAGAATATCACCATTATCTCCATCAATTTCCCATGAAAATAATCCGGCAAATCCATTTGAGCGGGCATAAGCTGCTTTGGCTTCGACAGATTCTGCGTTGTCGTAGCTAATTACCTCTCCAGTTGATTCTTTGTACAAATATGGAGCTTGCGCTTGAACGTCATAGAAAGTTTCTACTCCGGGCTGTCCTATATAATCAGAAACGATGTCTTTATAATCAATGACGCCTGCTTCCCAGCTACCATTAATAGCGCCGTTACCAGTCCCTGTCATTGGATTATTGGAGTCGGTCATGCTCTCACGTGTGACACCCTTCCAGCCACGTCCGTACATAGCTGCACCTAAAACAAGTTTGTTTGATGAAACACCTTGTTCAAGCAGTTGAGTTGCAGCATTGTGCGTAGTGTACTCAGGGCCTTCTACTGCAGCATCTGTTCCATCACATTGCCCTTGTGAAATATGAGAGCCACAGTCAAGAGCAGCTTGATGGCCCAAGTTATTATCCCATGCGCCATAGAAGTCGTACGACATAACAAATATGTAGTCCATGTACTGCTGAGCATTTGAATAATCGACATCCTGAATTTTGTCCCAGCCAGCACCAATAGCTGAAGTTAGCTCATAAGTTTTCCCTGTTTGAGCTGATAACTGATCCAGCATATCACGCAATTCTTTCATCAGATCTATATAGGCCTGACCATCCAACTCTGGGTTACCTAAGTGAGGGTTTGCACCATCGCCTCCAGGGAACTCCCAATCTATATCGACACCATCATAGAACTTCCATGTGAGAAGAAATTCTTTAACTGAAGCAACAAAGGTGTCTCGGTTTGCTTTTTCAGTGAATCCATAGAATGGGTCGGATAGTGTCCATCCACCGATAGAAGGTAAAATTTTAAGATCAGGATAACGCTGTTTGAGTGCCATCATCTGACCGTAGGTGCCTTTAATAGAGGAATTGTTGGTCCCAGGTAGGCTTGATCCGAGCGCCCCCCATTGATCATGAACCACAACCTCATAATCTTTTGAATCACCACAGGCTAGTTTCAGTGCTGCTTGCGAGTTTTGATCAGTAAGTGATGCGTTCGGACCACACATTGGAATAAATCCATAGATAATGTGAGTGAGATTGTCCGCTGGAATATTGTCTACGGTAAAGTTTCGCTCGTACTGACTCCACTCGACAAAGTAGCTACCTACCACTGTACCTTCGGGTTGAGGTGGAAAAGAGTGATTGTTACTGTCAACGTTCATGGCTAGTGGGGCCATACCACTGCCATCTGTGTCAGTCACTGTAATTTGATGTACTGCTGATGAAGAGCAATCGTTATTAGCATCACAGACATTAACCGTCATATCGTATTGGCCAGCTTTATCAATTTGAACGGTCGCGGTACCTGAGAAAGCAGAACCCTGAGGTCCGTTAATGGCTTCAGTGTAAACGACTTTATCGTCTAACCTAACTTGCCACTTTGTCGCTGGAGTACCGCTGTTGTACCAAACATCCCAATCAACAGGAAAGGAAACACTATCGTGTCTGACAACCGTTTTTTTATAAGATTGCCTTCCAGGCTCACCATTTATTTCTACGAAAGACTGGTTTTTAACACTCGTCATATTCCAGTCAAGCTGTGGCTGGGAAGGTGCTGCTTGCACACTTAGGCAGGCTGTCCCAAGGCTTAGGGCGATAAGACTCGATAGACGAGTTCTTCGATTGTTCAACTGACGCTGACATTTAAATCTAATATCCATTGCTTCTTCCTTTTTTAAAACCTATAAAGCGGCCTACAAATAAATACATATGAATACTTCCGATTGGCAGGCGATTAAAATTTAGCTTTTATTTTAATTAATGAGAAAAGGTAAGATTTGTTTGTGCGATTGATATATATATTAGAGTAATTTTCATTATTTTTTTGAGGGCTTATAATGATTTTTATGATTTGTATTATTAGAGTATAAACGTAAAATCACGTTAACATCGCCAAAATTTCACCATCTAGATAATAACAATAATGACAATGTTAAATATTATTATAATTCTGGTCTTAAATATATTGTATGTTAATGATTTATTCGTAATTCATTATCTATTTTTAGTGAAAATAAAAATATAATCCTTACTCCTATTTTCTTTTTATTTATAATATATCTATTTTGCATTCGAAAACATAACCTAAGGAAATGATAGTCTATAATTAAGCTATGATTAATCCTGATTGATGCTAACCATGATTCTTAACCGAAAATGTTACGCTTATTTGTTCTAAATATACTGCTTTTTTCACATTTATCTTGGTCAGCGGTACCAAGTGTGATCAAGCTTACCAATGGAGAGTGGCCTCCTTATCTGTCGAAATCCCTATCTGGTGGGGGACCTTCGTCTAGAGTTATTGTTGAATCATTTCGGCTTCAAGGTATAGAGGTGGTTTGGGGCTGGTACCCTTGGGCGCGTTCATACATACTGGCACAAGAGGGAAAGTATGATGGTACTGTGATTTGGTCTGTCAATGAGGAACGAAAGCAATCATTTTTATATACAGTGCCAGTACTAGAAGAAAAGCGTGTACTCTTTCATCTTACTAGCAGAAGCATCGAATGGGAAACGATGCAAGATTTGAGTCAGTATGAAATAGGCGCAACGGTGGGGTACCATTATTCCAAAGAATTTCAGGAAGCTGAAGCACAAGGTATTATAAAAGTACGTCGAATAGCAGAGGAAAGTAATAACTTCAAAAAGCTAATTGCGAAACGTATCGACTTGGTCATTGCCACTTATAAAGTAGGGTATGCGCTTATTAATTCAGAGTTACCAGAGAACGAAGTGAGTATGATAACTCACAATGATAAGTTCATAGATGTTCAACATTGGAGTGTGTTAATTTCTAAAAATAGTATGCATAGTAAATATTTTGTTGAACAGTTTAATATAGGATTTTCTAAATTAGTAGAATCAGGGCGATATGATGAAATTATGAATGAAAAATGATTGAATGATAATAATTTAGCATGTCGATAATCGTAGTTATTGAAAATTTGGCCTATCAATAGTTGAAGGCCAAAATATTATTTTTTAGGATAGGTGGGTTTTTAATTTTTCTACTAGATGGTTTATGTCATTCTCAGATACGTCTTTGTGAGTAACGAATCTGACCGGGTTACCAGGGCTAATAAGAATGCCATCACGACTTAACTTTTCTGCTATATTATGTATGTCAATGTTGGAATCCAGTTTAGCAAAAACGAGATTCGTTTGAACAAAGTCTGGGTTGACATGAAAGCCTGGCAACTGACTCAGTTTGATTGCAAGTGTTTTCGCATTTACATGGTCAGTTTCAATCTGACTGACTTGTTCGGTGAGTGCGAGCTTACCAGCGGCTGCTAGAATCCCTGCTTGTCTCATTCCACCACCAACCATTTTACGTAAGCGGCGCGCTTTTGCGATGAAACTCTTGCTTCCCATAAGTAGTGAGCCTATTGGTGCGGCAAGCCCTTTAGACAGACACACCGTCATAGAGTCAAAATACTGAGCAATTTCCTTAATATCAACATTAAGAGCAACCGCAGCATTGTAAGCTCTTGCACCATCTAAGTGGAGCCCAAGCTTATGCTGGTCACAAAATTCACGAGCTTCAGCCATATAGGAAAGTGGTAACACTTTTCCATTTATAGTGTTTTCAAGGCTTAGTAATTTTGTACGAGCGAAGTGACTGTCATCAGGCTTAATAGCCGCTCTAAGTTTACCAAAATCAAGCGTGCCATCTGGGTTATTTTCTATTGGTTGTGGCTGAATTGAGCCTAATACCGCAGCACCACCAGCTTCGTACTTGTAGTTGTGTGCTTGCTGGCCACATAAATATTCATCCCCTCGCTCACAATGAGCCATTAAGCCGAGTAAATTAGCCTGTGTTCCTGAAGTTGTAAAAAGAGCAGCTTCAAAACCATGCCTTTCTGCTGCCCATGCTTCCAGTTCATTTACGGTCGGGTCGTCACCATAGACGTCATCCCCTACAGGGGCTTCTGCCATAGCTTGTCGCATTGCTTGGGTGGGTTGAGTGACTGTATCCGAGCGGAAGTCCATGTTTTATCTCCTATAAGTATCCACATAATTTTGCTTTGCTGATACATGCGATGGTTTTAGCATCCGTGATTTCACCCTCGATGATTTTTTGTTCTATTTCAGAGAAAGGTAAAGAAATCACTTCTATGACCTCATCATCATCGCATATAAGTTTGTGAGCTTTTGATAAACCTTTAGCGACGTATAGATACTGAATCTCGTCACAAAAGCCAGGCAAAGGCGTCACTTTCCCAAGAGATATCATAGCTTCAGCGTGGTAGCCAGTTTCTTCTGATAATTCTCTTACAGCACATAGTTCGGAAGGTTCATTATTTTCGATCGTACCAGCGGGCAATTCGAGCAGCCATTTCTTTAATGATGGCCGATATTGATTGACTAGTAGTATGTCGCCGTTAGGAAGTATTGGAAGTACCACCGCAGCACCAGGGTGAGAGATCGTAGTATGGGTTATTACTCTACCGTTAGGTAGCGTGGTTTTTAGCTCTTGGAGGGAAATTCCTTTCCAAGTGTGGAGAATTTTCAAAGGTGAGTCCATATTATCTATAATTTAGTTATTATTTGATGATGAGATAATGCAAGTCATCATCGATTTAAAAAAGGTTATTAGACATTATGTCTCAAACCTTAGACACTGTTACAGTGATTTAGATCACAATTTTGAAATCATAGTTTTCAATATGTTACGTAAAAAGCGCTTCTGATATAAAGGCTGATCAAAACGAAAAAATCCACTTGTAACAGGGTTATAACAAATGTATAAAGCTATGCAGATTACACATGCTAGTTAATATTCAGAGGAACACACTATGATTAGCCCTACTAGAGTGTCCCATGCGCAAAAGGCGTTGCTCTCTGAACGAATCAATAAACTCGCTCAAGCCTTATCTGACGGTGTTTATGAACGAGAAGATACGATAAAAATGTGTTTGCTTGCTGCCTTAGCTGGTGAAAGTGTATTTTTACTTGGCCCTCCCGGAATCGCTAAAAGTCTGATTGCCAAGAGGCTTATTCAAGCATTCGACAACTCTTCATATTTTGAATACTTAATGACACGATTTTCAACCCCTGAAGAAGTGTTCGGACCACTCAGTATTCAAGAACTTAAGGATAACGGCCGCTATGTGCGTTTGACCGAAGGCTACTTGCCAACCGCAGAGGTTGTGTTTCTTGATGAAATTTGGAAAGCGGGTCCCGCTATTTTGAATACCTTGCTGACCGTGGTGAATGAGAAAACTTTTAAAAATGGTAGCGATATAGCTAAAGTTCCCATGCGCTTGCTGGTTTCAGCATCCAATGAATTACCCGATGAAGACAGTGGTTTAGAAGCCTTATACGATAGGATGCTTGTTCGAATTTTTGTTAACCGAATTCAGAACAAACAAAACTTCAAATCGATGTTGATGGTGGGGACAAAACAGGAAGCAGTGATACCTCAAGGGTTAGCGATCACAGAGCAAGAGTATCATCAATGGCAATCTGAGCTTGAGCAATTGGAATTGAGCGACGCTACTTTTGAAAAGTTGTATGTGCTCAAGCAGATGTTAGAGGATGCAGCAGTTCAAGGTAGTGAAATCGATGAGTCAGAGATGTACATTTCTGACCGACGTTGGAAAAAATCGGTTAAATTGCTTAAAGCCAGTGCTTACTTTAATGGTCGCGACGAGGTTAATCCACTCGATTTGTTATTGCTCCAAGATTGTCTGTGGAATAGCCCAGAATCTCGTGAAATGGTTCAGAGTGTCATCAAGCAGTTTGCCCTAACCTGTGCTTTTGATCAGCAAGATGTCGAGCAGCAAATTGTTTTATGCCGAGATGAGTTGGCTGAGGTGCAGACGGAACTTGAATCTGAGTTTGGGATGCTGTTGTCAACGGAGTCAACAACAGGTCTTAGGAAAAAGCAGATCCACAGTTACAACATATCAGATGCAAATCTCTATGAGGTGGGTAGTGCGAAAGACTTGGTTAAGTTGGTTCTACTGCAAAGTAACTTGTCGGTTTCAGAATCTGAAAAAGGTGACAGCCGTTGGGTATATGTACCCAAGGTTGACCTAGAAAAGGTTATTAAAGAAGGCCATGGTGATGTTTACGGCTATGTAAATAAAAATACCAACTTGTGCCGTATACGATTTGATATTGATGCAGAGAGTAATTTGGTGATTAAAGATATTGCAAATCGTTCCGTGCTGGTATCTGTAGTGACAAAAGCGGGTTTGGATAAGAGCTTATACCAAGCTTGGCTAAGTAAGTCTGAGCAAGCATTTGAGCAACTTAATCAAGCAGAGCATCACCTACTTAAAGTTCGTTCCGATTTTCATGGCGCTTTACCACACATCTTTGTTGACCAAGATCTTCCCAGAATCATGGAATCGAGTTTGCAAACACTTCAGCAAACGCTGGAGTCAACAAAGACCGAATGTGAGCGCACGGTATTGCGTTTTCGGCAGTTAAATCAGTTCTTTGCATGAGAGGTGATGTAGATGTTGGGCGCTGATGGTTTAAACTTGGCTTTAATGATCGCTGATTCAGGGATCATAGATTCGGCGGTAAACGACTTGATGGCCCGCTCTCAAGTGATGTCTTTGACTGAAAATAGGGGGGTGAGAGCAAAAGTAAAAAATCACCTTCTTAAATGGCGAGGGACGGTTAAAAAGCGCATCACCAATGTTTGTGAAACTGAGCGATTCCAGCAAGAACTTGCCTTGTATCAGGATGTTATCCATTGGGATGAACAAACTTTTTTCGACAATATTCCTGAGGTCGTTAAAAAGCTTGAATGGCACTCCGCTTTTTACCTAAAAGCTCGTAGGCTGATTGAAAAGAATAAAGGGCTTTATAACCCTATGTTTCCGCATTACTTTTGCGACCAGTGGTATCAAAGCTTGTCTGATGCAATTCGTCAGGCTCAAGTTTCGGAACTCGAAGCGAGCAAAGAGAAACTCCTCCAAGATTTATATCAACGTATGGAAACGATGAAAAATATGGAAGGGGTGACTCAAGAAGGAGATGAAAGTAGCCTCGGTCGGCTATGGGATATGGCAGCGGCCAAATTAAGTAAAACAGACCTTTCAGCGATGAAGCGCCATGCAGAGTTCTTGAAAAAGAATCAAGGATTGCAAGACATCGCTCAACAACTAGGCCGTATGGCAAATGACGTGGACGATCCTGAACTGAACCGAGCACCGACAGAAGATATTCAGATGGTGGAGGAAAAGTCAGATGAAGCGACAGATGATATTGTCGGTATTCATGAAAGTGATGATTTAAATAAGCTCCTGCCAAATGAAACCATGTTTTTGGCTTACCCTGAGTTAGAGGTTGTCTTCTACAAGCACTTGGTCGACAAGCGATTAATGAATTATAGAATGCAGGGGAAATCGCGAACCTTACGCAAGGTCAAAACTCATAGGCCTGAAAACATGCAAGCAGATGTGGAAAAAGGGCCATTCATCGTATGTGTTGACTCCTCTGGTTCTATGAGCGGCTTTCCTGAACAATGTGCTAAAGCGATCGCTTATGCCCTGATGCAGATTGCGCTCGCTGAGGATAGAGACTGTTTTGTGATTTTATTTTCGACTGAACAAATCACCTATCAGTTGACTCGGCAAGATGGTTTAAGAGATGCGAGTGACTTTTTAACCTATAGCTTTCACGGCGGTACTGACTTGGAGCCTGTTCTTGTCAAGTCAATTGACTTAATGAAAGGGGAAAGATATAAAAATGCTGATTTGGTTGTCATTTCAGATTTTATTGCGCCCAAGCAGTCGCAAGAGCTACAGCAGCAAGTTACGAATTTAAAAAAACAACACAATCGCTTCCATGCTATTAGTTTATCCAAGTATGGCAACCCCGAACTTATGTCTCTGTTTGATCATTGTTGGGCATATCACCCCAATTGGATGGGACGGGTGATGAAAAAGTGGTAAACCTAGACTGTCGCTGAGTTCTCTTTGAGAGGATCTTGGTTACGATACCCTCTTGTTAACCCAACGACGGCAAGGATTGACATCAAAAGCATCAGGCACCCAAGTGGCATCTGGTTGGGCGACGGTATCATAGAGGCAAGCAGAGTTGCCATTCCAGCCCCTAAATTTTGGATGCCTCCTAAAAGCGCACCGCCTGTTCCTGCATGATAAGGGAAAGGGGAGAGTGCACCTGTTGTTGCTGCTGGGAACAAAATACCGGCTCCAAGAAAATAGATAGTCGCGCCACCTACCAGTGTGAGAGTATCAGTTAGTCCCATTAGACCCGGAATAAAGACCACCAATGAACCCACAGTAATAGCGACTAATCCAACTTGCAGTGCAGACTTCTCGTCCTTCCTTGTTGCGATCATGCTAGATAAAGCAGCCCCTATCAGGTAACCAGGAATGGGTATAACAAATAGTATGCTTACTATGGTTGCAGGGAGTTCTAATACACCTCCGAGAAGCACGCCCGCTGCAGCTTCAAAAACAGCGACTCCGGAAAAAGTGGCGACTAAGCAGAGTAAATAACCTTGAAACTTTCTATTAGACAGAACATAACGATAGCTATGGATCACTGCTTCGCTGCGACGTCTAGATGGTGGTAGTGTTTCATCGAACCGAGTCATTATAGCGATAACGACCACAAGACTAAACAGAGATAAAAATAGATAGCTTGCTCGCCAGCCAAAGGTTTCGGTTAAGTAACCTCCTAGTACAGGGGCTAGAAGAGGGCAAAAGATAATACACATGCTGATTAAGCTATTTACCTTATGAAGGTCGTTTCCAGAGAATACATCTCGTGAGAGTGTACGACACATTGCGCCGCCACTCCCTATACCTAGCCCTTGAATAAAGCCACCAGCTAAAAATGCTTCGAAACTTTCAGCGTACAATGCCACTACACTGCCGATAATATATATGCCAAGGCCAAAAATGATAATTGGTTTGCGCCCAAAGCGATCAGAGAGGGGACCGTAAGCAAACTGTGATAAGCCATATGGAATGAGATAGCAGGCCATCACTGCTTGTAACTTAGTTGGTGAGACAAGAAACTCACTAGCCATGTAGCCAATTGAAGGCACATACATTGTTTGCGTCATTTGGCCAACTGCGGCTAAAAGCGCAATAAACAATGTGAGTTTAATAACTTTATATGATGCATTCATTTCAATTAACAAAAGGTTTATAAGTAAATGATATAATTAGTCTATTTAAGCTAAAGTCATATAAAATAGGGACTTTGAGCTTTTAATGTGAAAGATGTTAGAGTTAGAGTGATGGTTTTGCAACCAAAAATGTGATTTTAAGCAAGATAAAATTCTATAGGTTGGATTAGAAAATCTAATCAACTATCTAGGCGATTTCAAGTTTGCTCAGACATTTTCTACATAAGCATAAGTTGGAAGAAAACTCGGTAGGAAGAATGCGTTTCTCAAGTGAGAAGCACCAACATGTCTTCTTTCCTTGAGCCAAATCACAACTAGCTGACCCGTTGCAAGAAGGGCAAATATGGTCAGAAGTGTCACCTGATAATTCGTCGATGATTTCATCTCTGTTTGAATCTGATAATGCTTTCCATCCTATGACCTCATCCATTGTTCTGTGGCATCCGCTGCAGATACCACCATTATTTTTGCATGCTGCTATGCAGGGCGTTTTCAAATTGTGCTCCCTATGCCTGTGTACAGTCTTTTAAGTGTGGGTCAATGCTATATATTACAGATAAAACTGCAATCATTATTGGAAATTTATGTTTTTGAGAGCTTTAGTGTGAGCCTTGGCTGAGATGAGTATTTCCCATAACCTGTTGATTATATAGTAATGTTTGAAGTTTCTTTTTCTTTGTTTGATGGGAGAGGGCCACTGTAGAGTGATACTTTATTTCTGCCATTATGCTTTGATTGATAAAGGGCTATGTCGGCACGTTTTACCCAGTCTTCTATGCTCTCGTTGTCAACAAACTGTGCGACACCAGAGCTAATCGTAACTTTCGTTTCCTCTACGTGCTGGCCTATGTATGTCATGGTATTTTTTGCTGCAAACTGATCTCTCTCAGGCAGTAGCAGTAGAAATTCATCACCGCCTAATCGAAAAAGTAGATCGGACTCTTCCATATGACGGTATAGGACCCCAACGACTTGTTTAATGATTTTATCACCCACATCATGGCCGTATTGATCATTGATTTTTTTGAAGTTATCAATATCAATTAATGCTACGGATGATATTGGATAAGTGGCACAGACGTTTTCCAAATGTGCTTGAAGCTCGTGTCGATTGAGCGCTCCGGTTAAACTATCACGCTCTGAAAGATAACGAAGTTCTTTTTGTAGTCTCTGAATTGCTTGAACAATCACATGAGCAATGACCGCTGTTGCAAGCAAGGAAAAAGCATATCTGGAAGTGGTAGCTAGATGTTGATGAGGAAACGCTGCTAATGTACATCCTACCAAAAGCACAACATTAGCGCTTAAGGCAAGTTTTGTCGGCAACAGAAAAACCACGCTGATGATAATAGGAAATACCCAATAAGTGGCTAAGGTACCGAAAATGTGAATAGCCATAATAATGGACGTAACCAGCAAGACAAGGGGGAGGGTATGACCAAAAAAGCCTTTACGCTGGTATACAATGGCGGTTACTTCAAGCAGCAGCGTGATTTCAAAGGTAAGCAGAATAGCGCCCAGCATTAGTTCACCAATCAGGATATTGTTAATCCCAATGGGTACAAAGAATATTAATGTTGTTGCGGCAACAAACTTCAGTACTTGTTTCTGCCGACGTATGTCGAGAATAGCGTCGGTATGATCAGCCTGAAGCTTGTGTTTTTTGCTCATAATACCTTAGGAGTTTACGTTTGGCCCTGTATAAAACGTAACTGCTAAGTAGTGCTAAATCAATTTTGTAGGCAGAGTTATTCAGGAGTCGTGATACTTCCTATCTCTAAAACAGGGGCAACATCGATATCTTCGGCGTTCATCATTGACGAGATTCGTTGAACAGAAGATAAGAGCAATGACTGTTCCCACTCTTCAAGTCTATGAAATTTATTAATAAAATTCTGCTGAAGCGGTGTAGGAGCTTGTTCTAAGACCAGTCTGCCTTTGTCAGTCAAATGAGCATGAACTTTGCGTTTATCTTGTATACTACGAACACGTTTAACAAGCTCATGACGTTCGAGTCGATCTAATATAGTCGTCGCAGTTGCTTGACTCATGTTGGTATGGTTTGAAAGTTCACGAATAGTGACTTCACCGAGCTCTCTAATTGAGCGCATTAAAATCAATTGTGGCCCAGTAAGACCAGATTCTTTACTTAGTCTTTTCGAGTGCAGATCAATCGCACGGATGATCTGTCGAATTGAGATAAGAACTTCTTCGTGCTTTTCCAATCTTGTTCCTTATATTAGTAAAGCGATGGAGGCGAAAAAATACATTAAATTTTGCAGGAATTGAAGCCTAGCAAATGATAAATATCGAACTTACCTATCATCCGAGTGGATAACAAGGTGTTTATGAAATATCACTTAGGGATTTTAGCTGTAAATGTGATGTAGTCAAATGTTTAGAAGTCAAACTTAATTTTGCCTTCTAGGTTTCTCTTTATTGATTAAACTATCTACTGTTGATGTTATTTTCGTTTAAAAAATCGACAAATAACCCTAAAGTACTGGAATGATCCGTATCTACACGTACAATGATATCGAATTGATTGAGTCTTGATATAGAGATAATTGTTTTTATCACTAACGATTTTTCTATCTGAAGGTTTGGTCAGGGAAGAAAACCAACAAGAGAGGAATAATGACTAAAGGTATAGATAAGTACAGTATCGATAGTACCGACTACACGGTCGGGCAAGATAATGTCCAAAAATGGGGTTTTGATGTTCATAACCCTGTATTTGGAATTAGCGCAGGCCTGATTGGTTTGTTCTTAATCATGACCGCATTAATGGATGCTGAGTCTGCAAAAGCACTACTCGATGGCGTCAAGTGGAAGATTATTGGCAGCTTTGATTGGTTGTTCATCTGGTCAGGCAATATATTTGTCCTGTTTTGTATCGCTCTCATTGTTACGCCGCTAGGCAAAATTCGTTTGGGCGGGCAAGATGCGACGGCGGATTACTCCTATGTCTCTTGGCTCTCTATGTTGTTTGCTGCTGGAATGGGCATCGGCCTAATGTTCTGGAGTGTTGCAGAACCTGTCGCTTACTTTACTGGTTGGTATAAAACGCCATTAGGCGTCGAAGCCAATACAGCAGAGGCAGCAAAACTGGCCATGGGTGCCACTATGTACCATTGGGGTCTTCACCCATGGGCGATTTATGGAGTGGTTGCTTTGTCTCTAGCCTTCTTTGCTTATAACAAAGGCCTTCCACTATCAATCCGTTCTATTTTCTATCCAATACTCGGTGATAGAGCTTGGGGTTGGGCGGGCCATATCGTCGATATTCTTGCAGTATTAGCGACACTATTTGGTTTGGCGACCTCATTAGGGTTAGGAGCGCAGCAAGCTGCCAGTGGTATTCATCATGTATTTGGCTTTGAAGCCAACATGGGGTTACAAGTGGCCGTTATTACGATTGTGACTCTGCTTGCGGTGGTATCTGTCATTCGTGGTATTGATGGTGGTGTTAAGGTCATTAGTAACATCAACATGATCGTCGCTTTCTTGCTGCTTATTATGGTGGCATTGATTGGTTACGCCGTAGCCTTTGGCAATATAGGTACGACCTTAATGGCCTATATTGAAAATATTATCCCGCTAAGTAACCCTCACGGCCGTGAAGATGAAGCATGGTTCCAAGGTTGGACTGTTTTCTATTGGGCGTGGTGGATTTCATGGTCGCCATTTGTTGGTATGTTTATCGCTCGTGTTTCCAAAGGTAGAACCGTGAGAGAATTCATGACAGCAGTGCTGATTGTTCCTTCGATTGTTACGCTACTTTGGATGTCAGTCTTTGGTGGCATGGCTATCGATCAAGTGGTGAATAACGTAGGTGAGTTGGGCGCAAACGGTCTTACAGATGTCTCTTTAGCTATGTTCCAGATGTTTGACGTACTACCATTTGGCACTGTGCTATCAGTGATTGCAGTCGTGTTGGTTCTGGTATTCTTTATTACCTCATCAGACTCTGGTTCTTTGGTTATCGATAGCATTACGGCTGGTGGTAAAGTGGACGCACCCGTTTTACAGCGCGTTTTCTGGGCGTTTATGGAAGGGGCCATCGCTGTTGCTTTACTTTGGATCGGTGGCACTGAAGCCGTTCAAGGCTTACAAGCTGGCGCTATCTCTACCGCGTTACCCTTTACCTTTATCCTGCTACTTATGTGTGTGAGCCTACTTATGGGTATGCGCACTGAAAAATATCAGCGTTAAGTAAAGATCTGCTAACTATGAACAAGGGCGAGTAATCGCCCTTTTTTATATCCAGACTTCCCCAAGTTTTGTGGTGCGCTTATAGTGGTGCGCTATTTGAGCTTGCAGCAGTTCTGCGGTTGCGACGGCATCAGTCAGTGCGTGATGTGGCGTGTAGTTGGGAAGGCCATAGCGGGTTCTACTGGCCCCAAGGCGAACGGATTCAGGCTTTTTGCCTATCAATCGCTTTAAAAAGCTGCCATTGGCTTGCTGCTGATAGAGAGTTTCTAGGTGCATGGTATCAATAACCGGAAACTCAATACCTTCGTTGATGCGATCGGTCAGCGCTCGGTCAAAAAACTCCCTCTCGATTCTCTGATAATGCACGACCATGACTTTGCCTGCCATTTGCTCTAACACTTGTCCATAAATCTCAATTAAATCGGGTGCATCGAGTATGTCACTATGGGTAATGCCATGAATAACCACAGATTCTTCTGCAAGTTGTTGGCGAGGTCTTACCGTCCAATGACGAGCTTGATTAAGAAAAATGCGATTAAGATTAAAAGGGACTGTCCCTATGGTGATGATGTCATCATGGTTAGAATCTAATCCTGTGGTTTCAAAGTCCATCGCCAAAAAAGTCGTCTCCTCAACAGGAGTCATTGAGCTAGGTACACTGGCCGCGTAATACTCTTTTAGCGCTGAATCTTTGCTTTGCTTATGTTTGATATCAAATGTTTTTTGCCAGTTGATATGAGAAGCATTGATGAGATTATTGATCATTTGCACCTACTTAAAGTTGTTACTGGCTTGGTAACGATACTTGAGAAAGTTTTGCGCGTTACTCAAAATTTGGAAGGCATCTTTAAGGTTACGACGCTCAAAGTCAGACAAGTTTTCCGGTTCTATGTTGTTATCTGGCTCTACCTCGTTTTCGACGTCGTAGGCTTGGTGGCGTATCCGTACCATGGAAATAAACTCAAGCGCGTCTTTGAGATCTCGCGCCTTGCCTTTGGGTAAAATGCCGGCTTCATGAATATCATCTAAGCGCTCGAATGAGTTCGTTGATCGCGAACCTACCGCAAGGGCATGGACTCGAATCAGATCGGCAAGGGGAGCTGTACCTCTGCGCTTGAGGTTGATCGAATTCTTATGCTGGCCATCTTGCTCCATCACAAAGGCTTTAAAGAAGCCAAGAGGAGGAGTGCGGTTCATGGCGTTGCGTGCGAGACAGGCAAGAAAGCGGTTATTTTTGCGCGCTCGTCGGATAATAAATCCATTGAGTTGCTCTGCCCATTTTAGCCGGCCATAGACACCCACAAGATCAAAGAAGATAGAAGCATTGAGCAGAGCTTTAGGGTTGGGATCATCGATCCAGTCAGAGAAGCATTCTTCCCATTCGCTGCGCGTCATGCGCCAAACCGGATTGGTTGCCATGATATCACCCGTGCAATAGGTATAGCCGCAGCGATCCAAACCGTCGCAGATTCTCTTGGCCAAGTCGGCAAAATACTGGCCGTGCTGTTCACTGTCGTAGCTATTATCAAGGATGATGGCGTTGTCTTGGTCTGTGACCAGTATTTGTTCATCGCGCCCCATAGAGCCAAGGGCCAGAAAACAATAGGGAATTGGCGGCTCTCCAAGCTCTTCTTCTGCCAGCTCTATGATTCTTTGCTTAAAGCTTTTACCAATCACCGACATGGCGCTGCCAACCATATGTGAGTTAGCATCTTCATTAACCAGTCTTACAAAGCTGTCTTTGACTTGCTCGGCCAGTGAAGCCAGCTCTTCGATGGACTGCTGCTGATAAATACTGCTCACCAAGAGTAAAGAGTTTTGCGACTCATAGCGGACGATATCGGTCGTTTCGACAATGCCTATCGGCTTTTTATCTTTTAGTACTGGCAAATGATGCACATTGTACCTAAGCATAGTAAGCATGGCTTCGTACACATAGGCATTGTGGTCAAGTGAGATGACTTCCGTGGTCATCACGTTAGAAACGGGGTCGTTTGGGTCCAAACCTTCAGCCAACACGCGAGTACATAAGTCTCGGTCGGTGATAATTCCGACCAAAGGAGATTGGTCTTCTTCGTTATCTTCAAGAATATTCGGGTCGATAACCAGTAAGGAGGACACATTCTCATCGGCCATTTTTATCGCCGCATTTTGAATGGTTTCATCTTTTTCAAGAAAAGGTGTTTCGCCTTTTAACAGGGTGCGAACCTTAGAAGTGGTGAGATCGTTTTGCTCATTACTGCTGGAGACGGCTTGGCGCAGACGAGCCGTATCTTCTACCTCTACAAAATCGGCGAAAGTTTCATGGTTATCGTAGAGTTCCTGAAAAGCAGATTCAGGTATGCAGTAGAGCAGGGTATCTTTAATGGCTTTGGCTGGAAAGCGCACTTTATTATTGGTTAACAGCCCCATTTGGCCAAATAGGGCACCTTCATCCAAACGGTTATACAGCTCGCCTTTGCGCCGATAGACTTCGACCACACCGCTGCGCACCATGTAAAGATCATGGATTTCATCACCAAAATGGATAACCGGCGTATCTTCACGAAAATAAGAAATCTCAACATTACTCGCGACGAAGTTAAGCACGTCGTCGTCGAGCTCATCAAACGGTGGGTGTTGAGACAGGAAATTCTTTATATCCAGTAATTCTGCTTCCATGAAGGTGTCCGGTGTAACTGTGTTATTTTACATGTTACATGATCTTATGAGGGACTTCATGGTAGGCGCCTAAAAACTCACAGAAAAATACTGTGGGTAGCAAACTACTTGGTGAGATCCTCAATAATAGGGCACTGGCTTCCTTCATCGCCTGGGCATGCATTGATCCACGAAGCAAGCTGCTGTTGTATCTCTTGCAATTGGCTAATTTTCACTTCCACTTCATTAAGCTTTTGCTGAGCTTTTTGTTTGACTGCGCGGCTGGTGCGTTTCGGGTTTTGGGCCAGTTGGACAAACTCTTTACATTCTTGAAGCGAGAAGCCCGCATTTTTAGCGCGAGAGACCAAATTCAGTTCTTGTATGTGTTGGTCATGATACTCGCGATAGCCCGCATCACTGCGACTGGGCGGGCTGATCACCCCTTTTTCCTCGTAAAGGCGAATCGACTTGCTTGATAAGCCAGTAAGTTTGGATACCGCTCCTATATTCATGCTCACCTCTTTGCGTGTTCACTCACAAGGTGACTATGACGGATCTTTTTTTGTACCTCAAGTCCCTTTGCTTGCTTTGTCTGGCTACTGACAGAATAAATTTCGCTAACAAAATAAAGGCGAGCTTGTGCTTGATCAACGAAAATGGGTTTGCTTACTTCTAAGAGCTTTAAAAAGTTGAAGCATTAAAAAAATATTGAGTAAGATTATGGTAGACGAGGGAGAAGTTGCTCCCATTTATGCTCTGTTACAGGATATCGCTCATGCCCAAATCGTTTGTTTTAGTGATTAATTCAGGGAGTTCTTCCCTTAAGTTTGCCGTTATTGATTCCTCGACAGGCGAAGAAGTTATTTCTGGCTTGGGTGAGTGCTTCGGCCTAGCGGAAGCCGTTATTAGCTGGAAACACCAAGGCACCAAAACGCAACATGAGATCAAGGCGAAAGATAACCATCATGAGTACGCGATTGAGCAAATTGTTACCCTGATAGAATCCTTAGGGCTTTCAAAACAATTGGTTGCAGTAGGGCACCGAATTGTCCACGGCGGTGAAAAGTTTACTTCTACGGTTCGTATCGATGATAAGGTACTGGCTGAAATTGACGCTTTATCTTCCCTTGCTCCGCTGCACAATCCTGCGGGAGTCAAGGGAATTAAGGCAGCGTTAACTGCATTTCCAAGTTTGCCGCAATTTGCCGTTTTTGATACCGCGTTTCACCAGAGTATGCCAGATAAAGCCTTTACTTACGGCATTCCACAGCAGTTATACAAAGAGCATGGCATTCGCCGTTATGGTTTTCACGGTACTAGCCATTATTATGTCAGCCGTGAAGCGGCGAAAATGCTTGGTCAGACGGTTGAAGAGTCAAATATTATATCGGTGCACTTAGGTAATGGCGCCTCGGTGTGCGCCGTGAGGGCAGGCCGCTCTGTTGACACCTCTATGGGCTTTACGCCATTGGCTGGACTTATGATGGGCACGCGCTGCGGGGATTTAGATTCAGGGATCATCGAATTTCTAATCAAAAAAGGTTGGAGCCAAGAAAGCGTGTTTGAAACCCTAAATAAAAAATCGGGTTTTCTCGGGGTTTCTGGGCTAACTTCAGATGCCAGAGGCATACTTGAAGCCATGGAAGAAGGACACAAAGGCGCGAAATTGGCCTTTGATGTCTTTACTTACCGAGTAGCAAAATACATCGCCGCCTACCTTGTGCCGCTCGATAAGCTGGATGCAATAGTCTTTACCGGCGGCATCGGTGAAAATGCACTGCCGATTCGCAGTGAAATCATTAAAAACCTTAAACTGCTTGGTTTTGTGGAAGACGCAGTAGCAAACCAAGCTGCTCGCTTTGGCCAATCTGGTATTATCGCCAAATCCGAGTTACTTGGCGCCGTGGCCATGGTGATCCCAACCAATGAAGAATACGTGATCGCCAAGCAGTCGGTCGAGCTGCTTTAAACGATAAAACAGACAGTCAAAAGCGAGCGTTAGGCTCTAATGCCAAAGGAATAAGCGCCAAGTGCCAAAAAGACAAAGAATCTTTATAGCTT
>NZ_JAYQDQ010000058.1:0-26733 GCF_038138445.1 Vibrio sp. | reverse complement strand
TTGGAACTTCAAACATTAACAACACCGCCCCGTGGGTTCATGGGGCGCATACGTTGAAACGAACTCTTGAGTAAATTCTTGCCTGTATAAGATAAAAATAAAGCGAGCCATTTGGCTCGCTAAAAAGTACTTACTATATGAGTTTTAACAACCAGGTCCACAGTCAAGGCAGTGCTTAATCATTTCTGGCCCTAGGTGCAGTTTCGCATTGAGATCGCGTAGCGCAGTTCTAACACCTTCTTCTATCACGGGGTGGTAAAAGGGCATATCTAGCATTTCGGATATCGTCATTTTGTTTTGGTGCGCCCATGCGAGTAGGTGGGCTAAATGTTCGGCGTTTGGTCCAATCATTTCTGCTCCAAGGAAGCGTCCCGTCCCTTGCTCACCATAAACATGTAATATGCCTTTATTGCGAAGCATGACTCTCGAGCGGCCTTGGTTTTCAAAAGATACTTCACCCGTTGCAAAGCAGCCACAGTTTCCAAGCCGAGTTTCAAGCTGTTTGAAACTTTCTCCTACCATAGCAATTTGTGGATCGGAGAACACAGCTGAAATGGATGAACGGCGAAGTCCTGCGCGTATGTCTGGATAGCGTCCAGCGTTATCTCCTGCTATGCGTCCTTGGTCGGCGGCTTCATGTAACAAAGGGATTTGGTTGCTTGCATCACCTGCAATAAATATATTGTCTGCCGAGGTTTGTAGCGTGTAGTGATCAGCCGTAGGCACTCCACGTTCATCAAGTTCAACGGATGTATTTTCTAGTCCAAGCTTATCCACATTAGGCCGACGACCTGTTGCGGCAAGAACGTAATCAACGATAAAGGTCTCGAGTTCGCCATCATGATTGATAAATTGGATTTCAACTTTATCTTGGTTCGAACCATCAGAAGCTGAAATACGCTTCATTTGCTCCACTTTGACGTTGGCATCCAAATAAAACTCTTGTTTAAATGCTTTATCAGCATAGCTCATCACTTCTGGGTCAGTTAGTGGACCAACTTGGCCACCAAGACCAAACAACTTAATCTCAACACCGAGACGGTGTAAAGCTTGGCCAAGCTCCAATCCAATAACACCAGGACCAAATACAGCCACTGATTTTGGTAAGTCATCCCAGTCAAAAACATCATCGTTAATGATTAGGCGATCTCCCAGTTCATTCCAAACATTTGGATAAGCAGGTCGAGAGCCCGTAGCAATTACGATGCGCTTGGCGGTTACTTGAGTGTGTCCATCGATATTCAGTGTGTTGTTATCAATAAACTGAGCATAACCAACAATTTTGTCTTGAGCGGGTATTTCATCGACCCCTTCAAGGACAAAGCCAACGAAACGATCGCGTTCTCTTTTGACCCGATCCATTACTTCACGGCCATTGATGGTTATATCGCCTTGTGGATGAACCCCAAACTTCGGTGCTTTTTCAATTTGGTGCACACTTTCCGCTGCTGCTATCAGCAGTTTCGATGGCATACAACCGACTCTAGCACAAGTGGTACCATATGGACCGCCTTCAATCATAACCACGCTTGAGGTATGCGCTTTAGCAGCACGATAGGCACCTAACCCAGCCGTTCCACCGCCAATCACTGCAACATCAACATTAAGCTGTTTCATTTTCTATTCCTGTCAGATAAATCACCGAAGCAATTTATTGCTTCGGTGATGATATTGAGTACCGCGCTTTGCACTGGATCTCAGAGCGCAACAGTAGTGAGGCATAACCCCAATAGATTATTAACCTAAGTAAGATTCAAGCTCTTCACTGCCACCGATATGTTTTCCACCAATGAAAACTTGTGGTACGGTTGCGCGGCCTGAAATAGCGCGCAAGCTGACCGTAGTAGCATCTTTGCCTAAGATAACTTCTTCGTATTGAAGATTATGGTCGATCAAACTCTGTTTTGCCTTGGCACAGAATGGGCAGCCGGGTTTACTGAAGACAGTAATGGATTCCTGAGTCTTGTGATCAGGGGCAATATAGCCAAGCATAGTATCTGCATCAGAGACTTTGAATGGGTCGCCAGGCTCATTCGGTTCAATGAACATTTTTTCAACCACGCCATTTTTGACTAGCATGCTATAACGCCATGAGCGTTTGCCAAAACCGAGATCATTCTTATCAACAAGCATTCCCATGCCATCAGTGAACTCACCGTTACCATCAGGTAGGAAGGTGATGTTGGCCGCTTCTTGATCGGCTTTCCAAGCGTTCATAACAAAGGTGTCATTGACAGAAACACACAAGATTTCATCTACGCCATGTTCCTTGAACACAGGGAATAATTCGTTGTAGCGTGGCAGATGGCTTGAAGAGCAAGTTGGAGTGAAGGCTCCAGGTAGACTGAATACAATCACAGTCTTATCTTTAAAAATATCGTCACTGGTGACGTTTACCCATGCATCGCCTTGACGAGTTGGGAATGTAACTTGTGGTACTTCGTGGCCTTCTTTAGATGTAAACATTACCGATTCCTTTGAAAAGATTAAAAATTGTATCAGCAGCTCATGTGCGTGATGTCGATAAGGCTATTATTTGAAATTTACTTTGATAGCTCCAATCGTTAGATGCTATGGTATCGATAGGTTTTTTCTATTTTTATGGGTAATTGAAAAAATGAATATCCGTGATTTCGAGTATTTGGTGGCTCTAGCAGAACATAATCACTTTCGTAAAGCGGCAGAAGCGTGCTTTGTCAGCCAACCGACCTTGAGTGGTCAAATTCGTAAATTAGAGGATGAGATAGGCACAGCTTTGCTAGAACGAAGCAGTCGGCGTGTTTTATTTACTGATGCAGGTCTTCAGTTAGTCGGACAAGCCAAGCGAATTTTATCTGAGGTAAAAACCTTTCGTGACATGGCGAGTGGCCAAGGAAAAGCCATGACAGGCCCTATGCATATTGGTTTTATCCCAACCGTTGGCCCTTACCTACTGCCTAAAATTGTTCCTGTACTAAAAGAGCAATTTCCAGAGCTTGAACTGTTTTTGCATGAAGCTCAGACCAATCAACTGGTTAGGCAGTTAGAAGATGGTAAGCTAGATTGCTTAGTCTTGGCCTCTGTAGCCGAAACTGAGCCTTTTAAAGAAATTGAAGTTTATGAAGAGCCGCTGAGCATTGCTGTTCCTTGTGATCATCCGTGGGCAAAGCTAGATAAAGTCGATATGTTGGAGTTGAATGGTAAAACGGTATTAGCCTTAGGTGATGGGCATTGTCTTAGAGATCAAGCACTAGGCTTTTGTTTTGCTGCTGGCGCAAAAGACGATGAGCGTTTTAAAGCGACCAGTCTTGAAACATTGCGCAATATGGTTGCAGCAGGTGCAGGGATTACCTTGTTACCTGAATTATCTTTACCCAAAGAAAAGTATAAAGATGGGGTGTGTTATGTGAAAGCGACAAACCCAGTACCTTCTCGAAGCATTGTTGTCGCTTATCGCCCTGGCTCTCCTCTACGAGCTCGTTTTGAGCAATTAGCTGATGCTATAAAGCAGCAGTTAGAGAAAAAATAGCCTAGGTGTGAAAAGGTACAAACCTATTCTACGCCCCTTGTAGGAATACTCCCGATACTTCTATATCGGGAGATATCACTTAGAATAGTTCTTCGTTTTCTGCGGAGGTATAAATACTGTCTGTCACCTCGTCGCTGACAAAGTCTTTTGGCTCTGTACCTTCAAGGAAGTATTCAAACATAGAACTTGAATCAAACTTATTGGTCAACAGGCCAGAGTTACGATCGATTCGTACCCTAACAATATTTGCGGGAATTTCTTTTTCCTGTAACGGAACGCCAGCCAAAGCGGTTTTCATAAAATCTACCCATGCCGGTTGGGCTGTTCTGGCCCCCGCTTCTACGCCAGAATTTTGCTCTTTACCAAGGTTACTATTGGGTACAGTTCGGCCTAGCTTACGAGTATGATCGTCAAAGCCTACCCAAGAAATTGCCACCATTCCGGGGCCATAGCCATTATACCAAGTGTCTTTGGAATCGTTGGTTGTGCCGGTTTTTCCACCAATATCACGGCGTTTAAGCGCTTGCGCTCTCCATCCAGTACCGTTCCAGCCCGTACCTTCGCTCCAGTTGCCTCCTCCCCAAATATTGCTATACATCATTTCGCGTACCAAAAATGCGGTTTGCTCTGAAATGACTTGGGGGGCATATTGGATGCTCTGCTCAACATCAATAGGATCAATATCTTGCTCTAAAAACTCGTTATTTGGTTCATCTGAGTCTTGAGCAAGGCAGGAGTCACGACAGATGATTTTGGGCTTCGCCTCAAACTCCAAATCACCAAAAGGACCTTCAACTTTACTGATGTAATAAGGCTCTACATAGTAGCCTCCATTGGCAAATACTGAGTATCCTTGTGCCATTTTCATCGGCGTTAAGCTGCCTGCGCCGAGTGCTATGGTTTCAGAACGAGGTAGCTGATCAATATCGAAGCCAAAGCGAGTCAAATACTGGCGTGTTTCATCGAGTCCCACTTCGCGTAGCACTCGAACAGCCATGACATTTTTTGATTGAGCAAGGCCAATTCGTAAGCGGGTCGGCCCTATGTAAGTTGGCGGAGAGTTTTTCGGACGCCAAGCAGTACCTTGGCTTTTATCCCATTGATTGATAGGCGCATCGTTAACTAAGGTTGCGAGAGTTAAGCCTTTATCTATGGCTGCGGAGTAAATAAAAGGTTTAATGCTTGAGCCAACTTGTCTTACTGATTGAGTGGCACGATTAAACTTATTGTGGACAAAGTTGAAGCCACCAATAAGAGAAAGAACAGCGCCATTTTCAGGGTTCATTGCGACAAATGCAGTATTCGCATTGGGTACTTGGCTCAGGTGCCAAATTGTACTTTGCGCTTGATCGTCAGCAAGTGTCTCTATTGGGCGTACCCAAATTTGTTCTCCTGCAGTAAGCACTTCAGTGGCTGAACTGGGCGCAGGCCCTTGCCGCTCATCAGTCAAAAATTTACGAGCCCATTTGATACCATCCCAATCTAGGGTTTGAGCGCCTTGATTTTTTACCCAAACTTTAGCCTGCTGAGCCGTGACGCTCGTCACCACAGCAGGAGTAAGCTCGCCATATGTGGGTACTTTGGATAGTATTTCGTCCATTTCTTGGCTGTTCAGTGGCGCTTTGCCTTCTTGCCAAAGAACTTTTTCTGCGCCTCGATAGCCATGTCTTTCATCGTAGGCAATTAAGTTGTTGATACTGGCCTGATTCGCAGCTGACTGAAGCTTAGAATCTACCGTGGTATAGACATTCATGCCTGAGGTGTATGCGTCTTCTCCATATCGAGACACCATCCAAGCTCGTGCGAGTTCGGCAACATAAGGCGCGTTAAGCTCTATTTCTGCGCCGTGATAGCGTGAAATAATGACCTCATTTCGTGCTTGATCGTATTCTGCTTGAGTAATGTATTCTTCATTCAACATGCGCTGGAGAACGACATTTCGACGATTGGTTGCACGCTCAATGGAGTAGATAGGGTTCATGGTCGAAGGAGCTTTAGGCATCCCCGCGAGAGTTGCAACTTCACTTAGGGTGAGATCTTTAAGATCTTTGCCAAAGTAAGTTTGTGCTGCCGCGCCAAACCCATAAGAACGGTATCCCAAGAAGATTTTATTAACATACAACTCCATAATCTCTTGCTTGCTCAGCAATTGCTCAATGTGAATGGCAATAAAAATCTCTTTAATCTTGCGCATGATCTTCTTCTCGTTTGAGAGGAAGAAATTACGTGCGAGCTGCTGAGTAATGGTACTTGCCCCTTGCTTTGCCGAGCCGGAAACGGCGACAACAAGAGCTGCGCGAGTAATACCAATTGGGTCAATTCCTGGGTGCTCGTAGAATCGACTGTCTTCAGTTGCTATCAGTGCTTCAACTAGGTGAGGTGGAATTTCATCATAGGTGACAGGTATGCGTCGCTTTTCCCCAAACTGAGAGATGAGTTTTCCGTCTTGACTAAATATCTGCATAGGAGTTTGCAGTTTGACGTCTCTTAATGTTGCAACATCGGGCAACTCAGGTTTGACATAAAGATAGAAACCAAAAATGGTTCCAATCCCAAGCAGTGTGCAAACCAATACGAAAATAAACAATCGCTTTATGAACTTCACCGGAGAATCCCTGATTAATTACGCTGACGTTATGCAAACTCTTACAGTTTAAGCTAAAAACGTAGCTCATATGTATTTATGTTCCCACAAAATCAATGATTTAAATTCGTGGGTGACGCTAACCTGACGGAGCTGAGCTGCATGAGTCAATCATTCATCACAGGCGTT
Source organism: Vibrio sp. (assembly GCF_038138445.1). Taxonomy (GTDB): domain Bacteria; phylum Pseudomonadota; class Gammaproteobacteria; order Enterobacterales; family Vibrionaceae; genus Vibrio. The sequence goes on along the minus strand of NZ_JAYQDQ010000058.1, from coordinate 20,452 downwards.
GACATCGGCCACAAGCATATTAAAGCTGTGGTTTTAAAGCCCAGAAAAAACACTTGCAAACTTGTTGGTTGTTATCAAGTGTCAGTTGAGGCGGACATTCTTACTGATAATCACAGGTTAAATTATCAGGAAATTGTAAAGAAACTCAAAGAACTAAGAAAGGCTTTACCACTATTTAGTCGTAAAGTTTGTCTGAGCATCCCAGACAATATGGTAATAACTAAGCAATTACAGTTAGATAGCCGATTAAATCAGGATGAGTCCCAATTTGCTATCAAGCAGGCCTTCTCTAAACATTCAGTTATACAACCTGACCAACTCTACTTTGATTTTGTCATTTTACCTAGCCATAGCAAAACTCCTAACAGTACTTATCAAGTTTACGCCGCTCGTAAACATGATATTGATGGTCTAATGTCTGCTTGTTCTCAAGCAAAACTGACGCCTTTGCTTATTAATCCCTATTCATTCAACTTGGTGCAAATTTGGCGACGTGCTACTGCTTATTATCAAAAATATGATTGGTTGCTTATTGAGCTAAATAGTTGCCAACTGGCACTTTACTTTGAATCTGAGCTGCACGGTTGTGTCTATCACGAAGTTGAGGTTGGCGCCACAAAAGTAGCGCTTAGCCAAAGCCTAAAAAGCTTATATTCACATATACAGTTACTTAAGATAAAGCCTGAAGGCGTATGGCTTACAGGTGAATCTTTCTTGAGTCCTGAGCAAGTCATTGAGTCAATTCCAGAGTGGGAGAGCATCTGCATTCTTCTACCTTTGTTGAAATTGGTGGACTCTGATCTCAACAAACAAACCCTACTAGTCGGTGAGTTTTCTCGGGCTTTGGGGGCGAGCCTTAGTGGGAATCAATGGTTGGAGAGTCTTGATGGCATATAACATCAATCTTGTTCCTTGGAGAGAAAAGCATCATAGCGCTCAAGTGCGTCGGCTTATCCTTCGTCTGTGTTTGGTTACCCTAATGGGTATTTTAATAAGTTGCTATCTGACAAGTTATCTTGCTTCACAAGTCGCTATTCAGCAGGATAGGGTGTCTAAACTGAATGAACACATTCAATGGATTGAGCAAAGAAACAAGCGAGCAAATGCATTGCGTCAGGAAATAGACAAAGTTAGGGCGAATCATACCCACTTGGTGAGACTAGATGCGATACGCTCTTATCCTCTTATTTTGATGTACACATTAGCTGAACTGATACCAGAAGGGGTTTATTTCAATCATATCAGTTTTAGGGGTACGCGAGTTGATGTTCAAGGTGTGGCCGCAACGGCGAAAGACATGGATGCGCTTATTACAAATCTTAGTAATTCTTCTCAAACGCACTCTGTATTGATGTCAGAGCTGCGTTCCCATCAGCAAGGTTTTCAGCCTGGCTATCAATCATTTTCGCTGCAATTTTCCTTGGTCGAATCTTCCTATGACTGAATCTCGTTATTTTGTCCCATTTTATATTGCTAAGTTGAGCGGTGCTGTTCAATTCTATTTGCTCGGCGGGTATCTAGCATTTCTCCTAATGGCTGCTTTTTTGTTTTATATGCAGCCACAAATAACCTTGCTTGAATCGTTGCGACTTAAAGAAAGCCAATTAAGGCAAACGCTGAGTTCAACTAGCGCCTCTATATTGCCTTTGGAGAAACTAGAACGTGAGCTAGAAACGTTGCAAAAAATTGAAAATCAGTTGAAGGGTCAGCTATCCAAGCCTGTCAATTTACCTCAAGTGGTTAGAGATTTAAGCACACTAGCCGAGCAAAATTCCTTACAGTTATCGAGCATAGTTCAAATCGACACAGCAAAGGCTGGTGATATGCCTATACCAGAGCTTGAAGTTGAGCTTTATGGTCGGTATCGAAATTTAGTCGTTTTTTTCCATTTTTTATCTAATGCCCCCTATTTTGTTCAGTTTGAAAATCTTGATTGGAGCCGACGCAGGGGAGGTGACGATGAACTGCATATGCAAGGGAGGCTTAGTTTTAATATGGGGAGCTTAGATAGCGATGAAAAAAGCTAAAGTGATTATCTTGTTGTGTGGCTTTTTATCTAGCTGCAAAGCTAATCAAGACCCTTTGTCATTAGAAAGTGCCCATATATCACTGGCTTTGTCAGAGTCCACAAGTGATTTTTCTCAACAGTCTAGCCACTCTTCTCGATATGATTTTGATATATCGAGTGAATTAAGACGCGATCCCTTTTCTATTCCTGAAACAACTCAAATAAGTAATCAATGCCAACAATCAGATAATGCTCCTACTCATACTCCAATTAATTTCCCATTGGACGATTTGAGATTAGCGGGCGTTGTCCATCGCAGAACAGACTATATCGCTTTAATTGAGCTTCCTAACGGGGCGCTAATAAAAGGAGTTATTGGGCAGGAAATTGGCCTTAACCAAGACATGATAACCAATATTAGTTCAGATATGGTTACAATCGGGCGATGGGCTATGGAGTATGGGCAGTGTCGACTGAAAGCGGATATTAGATTAACAATTTCACGTTAGGATTAGAAAAATGCGGGAAAACATTATTTGGAAAAGTCTGCTCTTGTTGGTTAGCGTGTCTTTCGTCATACAATCTGTTTATGCTGGCGAGCATACCACTTCTTACCAAACGAATAGTCAACAAATTAATACCAGTGATAACAGGCTGTCGGTTAATTTTGAAGACATTCCTGTGCGGAGCGTGTTGCAACAAATAGCCGATTACAATGATTTTAATATCCTAGTGTCTGATTCGGTCTCTGGCTCGGTAACGTTAAGACTTAATGATGTTGATTGGCCGCAGCTTCTCGATATGATTTTGTTGGCTAAAGGTCTCGATAAACGTCAAATTGGCGATAGTTTGTTGGTGTTTAAAAAGTCGGATGCAAACTTCATTGATGATGCTTTAGTGTCTGAGAATCAATCATTACAGTCTGAGATTATTGCCATGCGCTTTGCCAATGCCACAGAGATTGCCGCAATAGTAGGAAATGATGCAGCAACCTCTATGTTGTCAGAGCATGGTGCTATCTCTGTAGATACCAGAACCAATGCACTATTAATTCGTGATCAAACTGCTCACCTTGAGGCGATGAAATCGGTTATTTCGGCACTTGATGTTGCTGTAAAACAAGTACAAATAGAAGCGCGTATCGTGAGCCTGAGTGAAGGTGATGTTCAAGAACTGGGTGTCCGTTGGGGGCTCAATACGATAAAGGGGAATTATGCTCTTGGTGGTTCGATAGAAAGTAATTTATCAAACATAAGCTTATATTCAGAGGGTGAATCCAGTATTGATGACTTTCTTAATGTTGATCTTTCAGTTGCATCTAACACCGCCTCGACAATTGCTTTTCAAGTCGCTAAATTGAGTAGTGGAGTCTTGCTTGATCTTGAGTTATCAGCGCTGCAAAGAGAATCAAGAGCTGAAGTGATTTCCAGCCCACGTTTGATTACTACCAACAAGCAAGCTGCCTATATAGAACAAGGTACGGAAATTCCATATTTGGAAGCAGCATCTAGCGGCGCGACGAGCGTTAATTTTAAAAAAGCAGTATTAAGCCTTAAAGTGACGCCTCAGATAACCGCTGATGATCGCTTAATCCTTGATTTGAAGGTTACGCAGGATAGGCCTGGCCAAGTTGTGAAAACAGGTACGGGTGAAGCTGTCGCCATAGATACTCAACGTATTGGTACTCAGGTTCTGGTCAATGATGGCGAGACGATAGTGCTAGGAGGTATTTATCAACACAGTGTGTCAGATGCTGTAGATAAAGTGCCACTTTTGGGCGACATACCATTATTAGGAGGGCTTTTTCGTCGGAGTTATCAGCAAATGGGTAAAAGTGAACTGCTTATTTTTGTTACACCTACCTTGATTACTTCGCATGACAATATAGCAAATTAATAGGGTCTTAATTGCATGAAACTTAAACATAAAAATCAATTAGCCTTTAATGAATCAAAAATCAGATGAAAATAAATTTGCAATAGTGTCACCTTACCTAGATAATTTCGGGTCTTATCACGAATTATCTGTGAGGAATTGGTGCCACAAGCATATCTTGGGCTGGATTTATCTAGCTTTCTTGTGGCGATGTCATTGAATTAACGTTGTAAATTACTGCTAAACATGGCTGAAAAACGCAATATTTTTCTTGTTGGACCTATGGGTGCTGGCAAAAGTACAATTGGTAGACATCTCGCTCAACAGCTTCATATGGAGTTTGTTGATTCGGATACCGTAATTGAAGAACGCACAGGTGCAGATATCGCTTGGGTATTTGATGTTGAAGGCGAAGACGGCTTTCGTGTGCGTGAAGAAAGGGTGATCAACGATCTGACTGAAGAGCAAGGTATTGTTCTGGCGACAGGCGGTGGTTCTATCAATAGCAAAGAAAACCGCAATCGTCTTTCTGCGCGCGGAATTGTTGTTTATCTAGAAACAACAATAGAAAAGCAACTTGCACGCACTAATCGTGACAAAAAACGTCCTTTATTACAGACGGATAACCCACGAGATGTGCTTGAGTCGCTAGCTGGTGAACGCAATCCCCTTTATGAGGAAATTGCGGACTACACAGTGCGAACTGACGATCAAAGTGCAAAAGTGGTAGCCAACCAGATTGTAAAAATGCTAGAAGAACGTTAATACGTTAAATATTAGCAACTGGAGAATACCCATGGAAAGGATTACGGTCAGTTTAGGTGAGCGTAGCTATCCAATTTCAATTGGTGCCGGATTATTTGATGATCCGGCCCACCTTTCATTTTTATCTGCCAAACAAAAAGTGGTTGTGATTACTAATGTCACGGTTGCTCCATTATATGCTGATAAAATACTAACTCTTCTTGAACACATTGGCTGTGAGGCATCAGTGCTTGAATTGCCTGATGGTGAGCAATATAAATCACTGGATACCTTCAATACTGTCATGAGCTATTTGCTTGAAGGTAATTATGCTCGTGATGTAGTGGTGATTGCTCTTGGAGGCGGTGTTATTGGTGATCTTGTTGGATTTTCGGCAGCTTGTTATCAACGTGGCGTTGATTTTATTCAAATCCCGACCACTTTGTTATCCCAAGTCGATTCCTCTGTTGGCGGCAAAACGGCAGTCAATCACAAGTTAGGCAAAAATATGATAGGAGCTTTCTATCAGCCTAAATCCGTTATTATTGATACTGATTGCCTGAAGACCTTACCAGCGAGAGAGTTTGCAGCAGGTATTGCTGAAGTGATCAAGTACGGAATTATCTACGACGAGGCATTTTTTGTCTGGTTGGAAGATAACCTTGACGATTTATATGCGTTAGATGAGCAAGCTTTGACCTATGCGATTTCACGTTGTTGCCAAATCAAAGCTGAGGTGGTTGCCAAGGACGAAAAAGAGTCTGGCATTCGAGCCTTGCTTAATCTTGGCCATACATTTGGCCATGCGATTGAGGCCGAGTTAGGTTACGGTCAGTGGCTGCATGGTGAGGCGGTTTCTACCGGTACCTTGATGGCGGCGAAAACAGCTGAGCTGCAAGGGCTTATTACACCACAGCAAGTGGAGCGAATTCTCTCTATACTAAAAAAAGCACAATTGCCTGTGCATACACCAGATACCATGACTTTTGACGACTTCATGAAACACATGATGCGTGACAAGAAAGTTCTTTCTGGTGAACTGCGTTTAGTGTTACCTACTGGAATTGGTAGCGCCGAAGTTGTGAAAGGTGTGCCTGAATCGATTATTCGACAAGCGATCGATTTTTGTCGCGATATTTGAGTTGTTTGCTTTAGACAGTAGGCTGTCATTAGGATGGTTTGAATGAGTTTGACGCATGAATCCCGTGTGTTGGAGTTAGATACTCAAGTTGAACTGCTTGAGCGCATGCAATTGTTGACCAATTTTGGCTCTAATTTAGTTACCGTTGGTGGTGCGCCTGGTGCAGGTAAATCATGGCTAGCCCAACGATATCTGGAAGCTTGGGCATCGGACAAAAACCAATCTTTGTTGATGTGTCATCCTAATCAGGATGATCAGCAGCGCAGGACCATGGTTTTGACCCAGCTTTTTTCTGAGCCAATGTTTGATCCTACCGATCCTTTAACTGACAGCTTTTCTCGCCAAGTAGGTGAGGATGGCTGTGATATTGTCATCGTTATCGATGATGCTCAGCAGTTGAAAGAGTCGTTTGTATCAGAGTTATGGATGCTGGTTCTTGAAGCGCAGGACAAACCCAGTTGGACAATCAATGTGGTATTGTTTGCTCAATCTAATTCGCTTGACGTACTGTTGACGCGTTTGAGTTATGGCCAAGACCACAAGCCCATAGATTTAGAAATAGATCCATTGACTCAGGATGAAGCCGACCGCTTTTTTGAACACCTTGTGATTCGTTTTGTCGAAGATGAAAGAGAAAAGCGTGTACGTAACGCATATCGGACTGTTGCCCTTCGGCCGGGCGACATTATGGCTTTAGGGGACCATAAAGTGGAAAAAAGGATTATTATCCGTTCAATCATTGGCTCACCAATGAATATCGCTCTGTTAGTCATCACTCTACTTCTTCTTATTGGAGGAGGATATTGGTGGCTTATGGTACAGCCTTCGCCCGAAGATAAGATGCATCAAGTTGAGGACACTCAGGATAAGACAGTACTTCCAGCCTCGCCTGTTGATACTGAAGTTGCTACATCATTGTCTAATCTTGATACCGATAAGAGCAGTGACATGGACAGCGTAGTAATTTCTGCAGAGGATGACTCTCAGGCGCTACCGCCTAAAGTGACAGAGCAAACCTCTAGTGTCGGTAGTGGTCAAGATGGGCAACAGCGTGTTGTGATCACATCAGATGTGGTTGATGCTCTGATAGAAGGTAAACCTGAAAAGGCCAGCACAGCTGAAAATCAAAATGTGGTGAGTAAATCCGGTATTCGTATTTTGCCAGCCAAAACAGAAAATGCTCCTGTTGCTATCGTATCTGAACCAGAAAAGCCCGTTAAACCTGTGGTTTCCTTTTCATTTACTAAGGATGAGCTAAAGAATTTTTCTGTGCGCAGCTATACACTGCAACTAGCCGCTGTTCAGTCTTTAGAAGAAGTACAAGAGTTTCTGGATAAACATAAGCTGGCAGGGAGCGTATATATCTATCCAACAGTGCGAAACGGCGCGGATTGGTACATCATCACTTACCAAAACTACCCAACAATTCAAGTTGCTAGAGATGCCGTGGAGTCCTTGCCTGCCGATATACAGCAGCTAGATCCTTGGGCTAAGTCACTTAGTCAGGTACATAGAGAAATCGATCGAGTGAAATAACGCTGAGCCGAGATGGAAAATATGTTACATTTCGCAGCCTTAATTTTTGTTTGATTGATTTAGAGCATTAGATGAAGAAGCAGCGCGCCTTTCTCAAATGGGCTGGTGGAAAATACGGTTTAGTTGAAGATATCCAGCGGTACTTACCAGAAGGTCGTAAGCTAGTGGAACCTTTTGTTGGAGCAGGGTCAGTGTTTCTTAACACTGACTATGACCACTATTTTCTTGCCGATATCAATCCAGATCTGATTAACCTTTACAACTTGTTGAAAGAGAGGCCACAAGAGTATATCTCTGAAGCTAAGCGCTGGTTCGTGGCTGAAAACAATCGCAAAGATGCGTATCTGTCGATACGAGCTGAGTTTAATGGTACAGATGATGTTATGTATCGTTCCTTGGCTTTTTTATACATGAATCGATTCGGTTTTAATGGTTTGTGCCGCTACAACAAAAAAGGCGGTTTTAATGTCCCGTTTGGCTCGTATAAAAAACCATATTTTCCCGAAGCGGAATTGGAGTTTTTTGCTAGTAAATCGAAAAAAGCCACCTTCGTTTGTGAAAGCTATCCAGAGACATTTAGGCGTGCCCGTAAGGGAAGTGTAGTTTATTGTGATCCACCTTACGCGCCGCTATCGACCACAGCAAACTTCACTTCTTATGCTGGAAATGGATTCACTCTGGATGACCAAGCTGCTTTAGCTGATGTTGCCGAAAAAGCAGCCAAAGAGCGCCATATTCCAGTGTTAATTTCCAATCACGATACAACCCTAACTCGTCGTCTTTATCATGAGGCAGAGCTCAATGTCGTCAAAGTAAAGCGCACCATTAGCCGCAATGGCGCAGGACGCAATAAAGTCGATGAGCTACTGGCCTTGTTCAATCCCAGTCATGATGACTAGGCCCACTTACTCTGGCGATATTTCTCTCATCTAAGCTATCTTATCTGTCTTTGCTTGGGTAGAATGTGCTCAAATGGTCTTTTGGGTTTACCTACATTCAAACAGAGGTCTGGTATGAAAGATTTTCTTATTGCTCCATCCATTTTATCTGCTGATATGGCTCGTCTTGGTGAGGACGTTGACAAAGTCCTCGCTGCAGGGGCAGATGTGGTTCACTTTGATGTGATGGATAATCATTACGTACCTAACCTAACTTTTGGAGCCCCTATTTGCCAAGCATTGCGTGATTACGGTATTACTGCGCCCATCGATGTGCATTTGATGGTAAAGCCTGTTGACCGCATTATTCCAGATTTTGCCAAAGCGGGCGCTTCTATGATTACCTTTCATATCGAAGCTTCTGAGCATGTTGATCGCACCTTACAGCTCATCAAAGAACACGGCTGTAAAGCAGGGGTTGTATTGAACCCAGCCACACCTTTATCTCATCTTGAATACATTATGGATAAACTGGATATGATTTTGCTTATGTCAGTTAATCCTGGTTTTGGTGGGCAATCATTTATCCCGAAAACGCTTGATAAACTAAAAGCGGTGCGCCGACTAATTGATCAGTCTGGACGCGATATTCGGTTAGAAATTGATGGTGGGGTTAAGGTCGAAAATATCAAAGAAATTGCTCAAGCAGGCGCGGACATGTTTGTTGCAGGTTCGGCGATTTTTAATCAACCAGATTATAAGCAAGTGATTGATCAAATGCGTGAAGAGTTAGCAAAGGTAAGATAGTTAGATGAGTAATATAAAATTGATCGCGTTTGATCTTGATGGCACTTTACTTGATAGTGTGCCAGATCTCGCTGTAGCAGCCGATCAGACAGTGCAAGCCCTTGATTTTCCTCGTGTTACCGAAGAGCAGGTGCGTGACTACGTTGGTAATGGTGCCGATGTGCTTATCGCGAGAGCCTTGAGCGCTAGTATTGAAGTTAACCCCGATTTAGATCCTGATCTCCAAGCTAAGGCTCGTCAGCTATTTGATGATTATTATGAGAAAACTGGACATCAACTGAGTCACTTGTACGCAAAAGTTAGCCAAACCCTCGAGCAGCTTCATCAAGCAGGGTTTGTAATGGCTTTGGTGACCAATAAGCCGTCTAAGTTTGTTCCTGAGGTGCTTAAGAAGCATCAAATTGATATGTTTTTTGCTGAGATCATTGGTGGTGACACTTTCCCAGATAAGAAGCCCAATCCCATGGCTCTTAACTGGTTACTTGAGAAGTATGAGTTACAGCCAGAGCAGATGTTGATGGTTGGAGATTCAAAAAATGATATTTTAGCTGCAAAAAATGCTGGCTGCTTATCATTTGGACTTACCTATGGTTACAATCATGGCGAGCCAATCTCGGATTCAAAGCCAGACTTTGTATCTGATTGCATTGCTGATTTGCTCGGTGTTGCTCAGGTTTGTCCGCAGTTGTAACAAAAGATCTTCCAAAATACTCGTTAATGAGTACACTGAGTACGCCGCGTGGTAGACAAGCTATGCGGTTTTTTCATTTTTTAGATTAAGAAGTCAAGGAATCATTCTCATGAGCAAGCCCATTGTATTGAGTGGTGTTCAACCCTCAGGTGAACTAAGTATCGGTAACTACTTGGGTGCTCTACGTCAGTGGCAACAGATGCAAGACGATTATGATTGCCAATACTGTGTGGTTGACCTTCATGCAATTACGGTTCGCCAGGACCCTAAAGCACTGCATGAAGCGACGCTAGATGCATTGGCGATTTGTCTGGCCGTTGGTGTTGATCCACAAAAGAGCACGCTATTTGTTCAATCTCATGTACCAGAGCATGCGCAATTGGGCTGGCTTCTTAATTGTTACACCCAGATGGGAGAGCTGAGTCGAATGACTCAGTTTAAAGACAAATCTGCTCGATATGCTAATGATGTTAACGCGGGTTTATTTGGTTATCCTGTTCTGATGGCGGCGGACATTTTACTGTATGGTGCTCACCAAGTACCTGTGGGTAACGATCAGAAGCAGCACCTAGAGTTGGCCCGTGATATAGCGACTCGCTTTAATAACATTTATGCGCCAGATGCGCCTATTTTCACTGTGCCTGAGCCTTATATTCCCACAGTGAATGCGCGAGTTATGAGTTTGCAAGATGCCACCAAGAAAATGTCTAAATCAGACGATAATCGCAAAAATGTCATCACTCTATTAGAAGAGCCTAAATCGATCCTCAAAAAGATAAATAAGGCTCAAACCGATACTGAAACGCCGCCACGTATTGTGCATAACTGGGATAACAAAGCGGGTATCTCTAACCTAATGGGGCTTTACTCAGCGGCAACGGGTATGAGCTTTGAAGAAATTGAAGCGCAATATAAAGGCGTTGAAATGTATGGTCCGTTCAAGAAAGATGTCGGTGAAGCCATTGTCGCTATGCTTGAGCCTATTCAGGCTGAATACCGACGCATTCGTGAAGACCGTGCTTATATGGACAGTGTGATGAAGCAAGGAGCTGAAAAGGCTTCGGCTCGTGCGGCGCAAACCTTGAGTAAGGTTTATCAAGCTGTCGGTTTTGTGGCTCGTCCATAATAGGATGAGGTAAAACTCAATTTGAAAGCGGACTCTTATGAGTCCGTTTTTTATTCTGGTGATGTGAAGTTTATTGGGCGCCTGCAAAGTCCATTTGACGCCATGCTTCAAAGGCTATGATAGCAACCGCGTTGGATAAGTTTAAGCTACGAGCATCTGGCATCATGGGAATGCGTATTCTCTGTTCCATTGGCATGCTTTCGATGAGTTGTGCAGGTAAGCCCCGAGTCTCAGGGCCAAATAACAGCACATCGCCTTTGGTAAATTGCGCATCAACATGGTGACCCGTTGTTTTTGTTGTGCAGGCAAAAATACGGTAGGTGTCACGTGTTGTTTCAAGATAATCAACGAATGCTTGATAATCTTTATGCCGAGTCACACGTGCAAGGTCGTGGTAGTCCAAGCCGGCGCGACGTACTTTTTTTTCGTCCAAATCAAAACCAAGCGGCTCAATAAGATGAAGGTTAGCACCACAATTGGCACATAAGCGGATGATGTTACCAGTATTTGGAGCAATTTCTGGTTCATAGAGAGCGATGTCAAACATGTTCTTGGTTTTGCTTTTGGTGACTGAGGCGAGAAATTATAAGGCGGCTTATCATCGCCGCCAAGTGCGCAAAGAGAGTTTTACTATTTATTCTCGGCAAGAGCCTGAGTGTAATTCTCGCTAACAGCATTCCAATTGACGACATTCCACCATGCATCAATGTACTCTGGTCGGCGGTTTTGGTAACTGATGTAGTAGGCATGCTCCCACACATCGAGTGCTAAAATAGGCTCGCCTTGTTCCACAGCAACATCCATTAGAGGGTTATCTTGATTACTCGTTGATGTGATCTTCAGTTGTCCATCTTTTACGATCAACCATGCAAACCCTGACCCAAAAGTATTGATAGCGGCTTGCGCAAACAATTGCTGGAAGTTTTCAAAGCTATCAAAGGTTGAGTTGATGTCATCGGCCAGTTTACCGCTAGGCTTTCCACCACCGTTTGGCGCCATGCAATTCCAATATAAGATGTGGTTGTAGTAGCCGCCACCATTATTACGAACTGCTGGAGAATGCTGGGAGATATTAGCAAAGATATCATCCAATCTTGTTGACTCCAATTCAGTCCCCGTTACCGCGGTAACAAACTTGTCGAAATATGTTCTGTGATGCTTGCTATAATGCACTTCCATGGTTTTGGCGTCTATGTATGGTTCGAGCGAATCATAAGGGTAGGGAAGTTCTGGAAAAGTGTGGGACATAGTCAATTCTCCTTAATTGGGAGCTCATAGACTAAATGATAATGAGATCTATTATCACCTGTGATTTTGTAAGGTTATTTCCCCTCGAGCGGCAGAATGATTTCCATACACAACCCACCAAGACTACTACGCTTTGCCGATATGCTACCGCTGTGCTGGCGAATGGCACTCTCTGTAATCGCAAGACCAAGCCCTGTACCGCCACTATGACGATCTCGAGCAGTAGAGACACGATAAAAGGGGCGGAATATGGCTTCTAACTCATGTTCAGCAACGCCTTCTCCATTGTCATCGACAATAATCGTCAGTCGGTCATTGTCGAGTTTGAAGGCCACTTGTATCAGATCCTGACTGTAGTGAATGGCATTTCGCACTATGTTATCGAGAGCACTCATTAAAAGTTTAGGGTTACCCGAGATATGCCTTTCAGGAATGTGAGTGTAAGTAAGAGATTTGTTCATTTGTTCTGCTTCAAACTGAGCATCTGAGAGAATAGCCTCCCATAAGCTGCTAAGAGGTTGAACCTCTCGCGCCACATGACTATCTAGCTGCATGCGTGATAGATCCAATAGTTCGCCTATCATTTGTTCGAGCCGCTGAGCTTCAGTATCAATGCGATTAAGCTCAGGGCTATCCCCTTGTTTTCGCGACACTAAAGCGCTTGCCATTCTAAGACGTGTGAGAGGAGAGCGTAATTCATGAGAGATATCAGACAGCAGTCTCTGCTGCCCCGAAACCATTTGATTCACCGCTTCAACCATTTGGTTGAAGCTTTTGCCCGCTTGCCGAAACTCAGTTGTACCTTTCTCAAGTTCGGGTTCGACACAAAATTCACCTTTGGCAACGCGTTTTGCCGCGCGTTCAAGCTTTCGGGCAGGTTGACTGAGCGCCCATGCTAACCAAAGTAGCAAAGGTGTGCTGACGAGCATGACGGCAAACAATAATTGGAAGGGTTTGTCGAACAGCCTCAGCATAAAGGGTGGCGGTTGATTCCATTTGACGCCGACATAAAGTAGGAGATCATTTTGAGCCAGTGTAATGGGCAGAGGCCCTGCGACCATATAATGGCCATATAGCCGTTGCTTGGGCTGTTCCGGATCTTCAATACTGGTAATGAAATTCTGTACTGCTTTGAGCTTAAAATCTTTACGATTTTGAGTGGTTAAAATATTGCCTTCAAGATCGGTGAGCACGAAACGCGGTCTAGGCTCTCTATTAGAGCGGCGCGGTCTTTCTAGTTGAAAAATAATTTGCCTAAGATCTCTCTCATTAGCAAAGCGCTGTTCAATTTTTTGTTTCGCTTCGATGAGCTTTGCATAATGCGCCGCTGGGATATCTCTTGAACGCCTAGGATCTAAGTGAGGCAGAGAGAGCACAGCCACGAGCACCAAAAACATGGTGAACCAGAAGATAGCGAAAATACGTCCGTAAAGACTAGTGATCCTAGGTAAACGCATCAGTCTTCCTCAACAAAGAGATAACCACGTCCTCGCAACGTTTTGATGCGCTGTTTCCCATTTGGCTTTTCGGGAAGCTTTTTACGTAGGTTGGATACATGCATATCGATAGCACGATCAAAAGCTGCGAGACGTTTTCCAAGTACATCTAAACTCAGCGTTTCTTTGGTGAGTGTTTCCCCTGGGTGCTGAATAAAGTGACTGAGAAGAGCAAATTCGGTGGTGGTGAGCTCAAGGTAGATTTCTTGGCAATAGGCTTCCTGTTTTCCGGGAAATACTTTGATATCTTGATACTCAATGCAGTCAATGTTTTTGGTACTGGATTTTGATTGGGTGCGACGCAAAATAGCGCGTATGCGCGCGAGAAGTTCGCGATCACTAAACGGTTTTGGTAGATAGTCGTCGGCACCAAGTTCAAGACCTATCACTCTGTCTATCTCATCTCCTTTAGCGGTCAGCATTAACACTGGCGTTTCCCAATGTTCGCGTAGGCGCTTAAGTGTATCGACGCCATTGAGCTTTGGCATCATCACATCCAAAAGCACCAAATCCACACCTTTGTCGATGGCCTCTAGCCCTTCTTCACCATCATTAGCTTCAGATACGTGATAGCCTTCTAGTGTTAAGACCTCTTTTAGTAAGCCAGTAAGCTCAGTGTCATCGTCAATCAACAAAATATGTGTCATGCAACCAGCCTCATTTATCCCCTTTCCTTAATAGTACTGATTAATTGAGTTGAGATTTAGTTTAATCTTGCCTCTTTACGATTTTTTACTTTATCTAGACGTCACTTTACGTTGTGCTTTCTATGCTAGATTTAGCGCTGTCAGACAGCAGAGTTTACTTCTTTAGTCGGAAAGGTTTGAATATGAAAAAAGTAACAAAGATAGTTTTAGCCACGATTGTGCTGCCATTAACCCTAAGCTCGGCCAGTGTTTTTGCCAGCGGCGGTAAAGAGCATGGCAAACAAGAGCACAAAGCGTCGCTACTTGATCGAAGCTTGATACGTAAGCTGGATTTAACCCAAGAGCAGCAGACTCAGCTTAAGCAATTGCGTGAAACAATGAAAAAGGACTTAAAAGGTAAATATCAGGAAGATTTTGCTGAACATCAGGCCGAAAGACAAGCCAATAGAGAAAAAATGCAAGCTCTGGTACTGGCAGAATCATTTGATAAAGCCGCTGCCAATGAATTGGCCAGAGCCATGATTGAGCAGCAGACCGAGCATAAAGTGAACATGCTGGAAAAACAGCATCAAATGTTAAGTGTTTTGACGCCAGAGCAAAAAGCCAAATACGCAGAGCTGTCAAAAGAGCGTGATGACATGCGTGCTCAAAAACGTCAGGAGCGCTTAACGAAAAATTGATCCTGATTTTTATATTGAGTACTCACATCGGCGGCCATTGGCCGTCTTTTTTGTTTCATTTTTATTCAACTCATGACGCGTTATACTTAAGACAATGTTTTTTCGAACCTTTACGTTATGAAACACGAATATGCACGTTTAGTGACCCTGGCTGCTTGGACGGCAACAATCGTTGCGACTCTGTTACTTATTGTCAAGCTGGCGGCATGGTGGGTAACGGGGTCGGTAAGTTTATTGGCTTCTTTGATTGATTCCATGCTTGATATAGCGGCTTCTTTAGTTAATTTGGTGGTGGTGAGGTATTCACTTCAACCCGCGGACCGAGAGCATACTTTCGGCCATGGTAAGGCAGAATCCCTGGCTGCGCTTGCCCAATCCATGTTTATTTCAGGATCTGCAGTGTTTCTTATCCTCAATGGTGTCGATCGCTTTTTCAGGCCTCATGCTCTCCAGTCTCCAGAATATGGCGTTTATGTGAGCTTATTTGCAATTGTGGTGACGTTTGCATTGGTTCTTTTCCAGAAACATGTGGTTAACAAAACAGGCAGTCAAGCTATAGCCGCAGACTCGCTCCACTATCAATCCGATTTATACATGAATGCAGCGATCATGTTAGCCCTAACTTTGAGTTGGTTTGGTGTTACTCAGGCAGACGCTGTGTTTGCAATTGGAATCGGTTTATACATTTTATATAGCGCAGTGCAGATGGTGCGAGAAGCGACTCAAACTTTGTTAGATCGCAAGTTACCGGATGATGAGCTTGAAGAGATAAAGCACCAGTGCCTCTCTGTGGAGGGCGTTTTAGGTGTACATCAACTGCGAACTCGTATGTCTGGCCCTACGAGATTTATCCAGCTTCACCTTGAACTTGAGGACCAAATCCCCTTGATTGAAGCGCATAGAATCTCAGATATGGTTGAACACAAGTTGTTGGAGTGTTTTCCTCATGCCGATGTGTTGATCCATCAAGATCCATATTCTGTGGTACTGGGGCCTGAGAAAGAGCAAAAAGTACGTGATTGGTAACAGTTGCTTCTTGAATAGATGCAGCTAATTTAACATGCTGATTATCTTTTCAGCGTGGAGATAAATTGCAGCTATCCTGATATGTATCAAATCTTTGTTCGAGTCAAACTGTAATACTTTTACATAAGTAGAAAACTTACATATTTTAGTGCAAATAAAAGTAGTATTCCTTGGGCTTCAAGGTAACATATTGCGCAAATAAACGGGTCTTGTCAGTAATACTAATGAAAATTGCTGACGTAAAAGTTGAAATAAGATTCCCAAAAAATTGAGGGTGAGCATGATTAAAAAGATCGGTGTTTTGACAAGCGGCGGTGATGCACCGGGCATGAACGCAGCAGTTCGTGGTGTGGTGCGCACAGCGCTATCGGAAGGTTTAGAGGTCTATGGTGTTCAAGACGGTTATCTTGGTCTGTATGAGAACAGAATTGAGAAGCTTGATCGTTCTAGTGTCTCTGATGTGATCAATAAAGGTGGAACTTTCCTCGGTTCTGCTCGTTTCCCTGAGTTTAAAGAAGTCGCTGTTCGAGAGAAAGCCATTGAAAACCTGCAAAAACACGGTATAGAAGCTCTAGTGGTTGTTGGTGGTGATGGCTCTTACATGGGCGCTAAAAAGCTTACCGAAATGGGATACCCATGTGTTGGCTTACCTGGCACAATCGACAATGATATTGCGGGAACGGATTACACTATCGGTTATCTAACCGCACTCAATACTGTTATTGATGCTATTGATCGTCTGCGTGATACATCTTCATCACACCAACGTATTTCGATTGTTGAAATCATGGGACGCCACTGTGGTGATCTGACTCTAATGTCTGCTATTGCTGGTGGGTGCGAATACATCATTACACCAGAAACGGGCTTAGATAAAGAAAAGCTCATCAACAACATTCAAGATGGCATCAAGAAAGGTAAGAAGCACGCAATTATTGCCTTGACTGAGCTTATGATGGACGCAAATGAGTTAGCTAAAGAGATTGAGCAAGCCACAGGACGAGAGACTAGAGCGACTGTTCTTGGTCACATTCAACGTGGTGGTCGCCCAACAGCCTTTGATCGCGTTTTAGCGTCACGTATGGGTAACTATGCTGTGCACTTATTGATGGAAGGACAGGGTGGACGTTGCGTTGGTATCCAAAAAGAGCAGCTTGTTCATCATGATATCATTGACGCAATTGAAAATATGAAGCGTCCAGTTCGTGAAGACCTTTATCAGGTTGCTGAAGAGTTATTCTAAGTTTTGATAAGTGTTTATAAAGGCCAGTGTTAGTCACTGGCCTTTTTTATTACGCCTAATTCACAATCGTGGTTGAGAGAATATAGGCCGCTGTTGTCGCTGTGCTCACACTGATAAAGCCAGGTAAGAGGAAGCTATGGTTTAAAACGTACTTACCTATTCGAGTGGTGCCTGAGCGATCAAAGCTAATCGCGGCTAAATCGCTGGGGTAAAAAGGGAAGAAGAAGTACGCATAACATGCGGGTAATACACCAATGAGGACAGGGGTGGGAATACCCATCGAAAACCCTAAAGGCAGCATTATGGTCAGCACCGCGGCCTGACTTTTTAAAAATATGGACACCACAAACATGGCAATTGCAAAGGTCCAAGGGTGCGCTGCGACTATTTCACTGACTAAGCTAATTAGATAAGGTTTGTGGAAACTAATGATGGTATCACTCATCCAAGCGATGCCAAAAATTATCACCACAGCCGTCATGCCAGCGATAAACACATTGCAGTGGACAATTTTTTTTGGCTCAACTTTGGTTGCCAGCAAAATGATACCGCCAATTGACAGCATTAAAAATTGGATAGCAACTGACATTTTCACGCCTTCAGGCAGCAGGGAAAGGTCATGACCAAACATGGCCACAAAGACAACCACCACAATACCGGCTAAGAAAATCGTCAGCCCTTTTTTCGCTTGTTTGCCAATTTCGCTTTGATTGTCTTGTTGATCGCCATCGATAAGTTGCGCTTTAAACTCAGGATCGCAGCAGCGCTGGATAAACTCGCGATCTTGGTCGAGTTCTTTACCGCGTTTTAGACTCCATGAACAACCTGCTAATACACCAATAAGAGTGGCGGGAATCGTGACTGCAAGGACATGACCAAGGCTGATTGCTAGGTGATTATCTGCGGCGGTAGCCATGACAACGGCGGCAGCTGCTGCAATAGGGCTAGCCGTAATGCCCATTTGTGACGCAACGGAAGCCATAGCCATAGGGCGCTCGGGACGAATGCCCTTTTTATATGCGACATCATAGATGACAGGAAGAAGGGGATAAACGGAATGTCCTGTTCCAACCAAAACCGTTAGCGAGTAGGTGCAGAGTGGGCCCAAGAAGACAATTTGGTTGGGGTGTTTTCTAAGTAAGCGTTCGGCAAATCTGACTAGTAGCTGTAGTCCACCTGTCGCCTCAAGCGTGGCCGATGCAGCAACGACGGCTAGTATGATTAACATTACACTAATTGGCGGTGTACCAGGAGCAATACCAAACACAAATGCGAGTATTGAAACGCCAAGTCCACCGAGTAGACCAAAGGCAATTCCTCCGTGGCGGATACCAATGAAGATAATGGTTAACAACAGGATCATGTGCACGTAAAACATAATCATTCCTAATGGGTTGTTGAAATTTTCTTCAATGCTAATCAAAATTTTTGACTCAAAAAAGTGAATTGACACCTTTGTCAGACTCAGCAAGGTGTCAATACTCTTTTCTTTGTTTCGAATCAAAATAGTGGTTAAAAACTCACCTTAAGATCATCTATTCAAGGTGGAGGTCAAGAGGTATTTTACTGGTTCTTCCGCCAACTTCTCTGGTTAACTTGGGTACCAAGTAGCCAGATACTCTTTCAATTACGCCGGACATGATAGCTCTTGCTTTATCATCGGCGATATAGAAGTGTGCAGCCCCTTGAACTTTGTCCAGTACATGCATGTAGTATGGCAGTACGCCCGCATCGAAAAGGGTTTCGCTTAATGACACTTGGGTTTCAATGTCATCATTGACCCCCTTGAGCATCACGCCTTGATTGAGCAAAGTCACGCCAGCACTGCGCAGGTCATTGAGTGCTAATTTTAAGTCCTGATTAATTTCATTAGGATGATTAATATGGGTGACCAAAATAACCTGTAAGCGTGTCGCTGAGAGCATTTCTTTCAGCGCAAGAGTTATTCGCTCTGGGATCACAACAGGTAAACGAGTATGGATACGTAGTCGTTTTATGTGCGAAATAGCGCTAATATTTTCAATCAGCCAATCTAGCTCTTGGTCTTTTGCCATCAGAGGATCGCCGCCAGATAGGATCACCTCGTTTAGCTCTGGATGAGCATGAATATAGGCCAGGCTTTGCATCCAAACTGATTTACTGCCTTTGTTTTCATCATAGGGAAAATGGCGCCGAAAACAGTAACGGCAGTTAATCGCGCAGCCTCCTTTGAGGATCATCAGAACCCGATTACGATATTTGTGCAATAGCCCAGGTACGGCGTTATCTTGCTCTTCAAGCGGATCATTTGAGTAACCTGAGTGAATTTCAAATTCTTCCTCTAAGGGTAAAACTTGGCGCAGAAGAGGATCAAAGGGGTTTCCTTTTTCCATTCTATCAACAAAGCTTTGCGGTACCCGCTGCGCAAAGAGCTTTCGAGCGGCAAAACCTTTCTGCCATGGAGAGGGATCAATCTCAAGAATCTTTAGCAGCTTTTCGGGATCTGAGATCCCATTCGCTAGTTGTTTGATCCAGTTTTGCTCAACAGAATCAAGTTTTCGGGTTATGATGTGCGACATTAAATTTAACTCGAAGAATGGTAAGAGGAAAAAATGGCTACTGTTAGCACAAATGAATTCAAAGGCGGTCTTAAAATTATGCTTGATAATGAGCCTTGTGTCATTCTCGAAAACGAGTATGTCAAACCAGGTAAAGGTCAAGCATTTAACCGTGTTAAAATCCGTAAACTGCTTTCAGGTAAAGTTCTAGAGAAAACATTTAAATCTGGCGACACTGTTGAAGTCGCTGATGTCATGGATATTGATCTAGATTACTTGTACAACGATGGTGAATTCTACCACTTTATGAACAACGAAACATTCGAACAGCTAGCCGCAGATAAAAAAGCGGTCGGCGATAATGCGAAATGGCTGGTTGAGAATGACACTTGTATGCTAACTCTTTGGAACAGCAACCCGATTGTCGTTACTCCACCAAACTTTGTTGAACTTGAAGTGACAGATACCGATCCTGGTCTAAAGGGTGATACTCAAGGTACTGGTGGTAAACCTGCTACTTTGTCTACAGGCGCTGTAGTTCGAGTTCCTCTGTTTATTTCTATTGGTGAAGTGATTAAAGTAGATACTCGCTCAGGTGAATACGTAGGCCGCGTTAAATAACCCTATCCAGTTCATTGAAGCTATCCAGAGGCCACAGTGAGTGGCCTTTATTGTATTTACTTAAACTTTGATATATCACAATTGTTGTTATTCACAATGTAAGCTGGCGGTGAGCCCCATTTAACTGAAAGCTGGCACCGACTAAAAA
>NZ_JAYQDQ010000057.1:0-26889 GCF_038138445.1 Vibrio sp. | reverse complement strand
GCTCTTAAAAGATGGCTATGCACTGGCGGATTTATGAGGGGATCCCTCAGGACTATGTACCAAGGCCCTGACGCGAATATATACGATAGCACTCAAGATATTGAGCGTAATAGGAAAAGAGCGATCTCAATCCTTAAAAGCTTTGATAGTCCGGCCAATAAAATTGCGGTCAAAAAGTATATCTCTAATGAAACCTATATACAGCACAACCCAGAAGTACCCGACGGGAAAGACGCACTACTTGGCTATCTTGATTACCTGCATAAAAATGACGCTAAATACAGTACACAAATAGCAAAAACTATTGCCATGGGCGATATGGTCTTGGTCCATTCAAAACAAATAGACTTGAATAAAAAAGACGATTTAGGTACGGGGTATATTGATATCTTCCGTTTTAATAGTGATGGACTGATTGTCGAACACTGGGACGTAGTAGAAACTCAGACCGGCAATTCACAAAACAATAATGACGTTTTTTCTTACCCCAATAAGTCTTAGGCTCAGTAATATCTCGGAAGGTTA
Source organism: Vibrio sp. (assembly GCF_038138445.1). Classification (GTDB taxonomy): domain Bacteria; phylum Pseudomonadota; class Gammaproteobacteria; order Enterobacterales; family Vibrionaceae; genus Vibrio. Next base: position 26,364 of record NZ_JAYQDQ010000057.1, on the reverse strand, counting down.
ATTACAATAGATAATAATAAAAGGTCCTTGATTACAAGGACCTTTTTCGTAATAGGTATTTAGATAAGCTGAGGCATATGATCTCGGTTTGCTTCTACCTATTTAACCATGCAGATATGGCAATGATCGCCGCAAAGAATGGCATGGGATTGGGTATGGGGCGGTTATCCCTCATCAAGTCTAGTTTGGACAAAGGGGAATTAGTCACACCGTTTAACCACGTTAACGCTGAGCTAAGTTATGATTTGATCTGTTTAAATGGACAGCAACACAGGCCTAAAAACGCCGCCTTTACTCAATGGTTAAAGACTCAGTTGCCAACGAGCCCAAGCGAATGACATAAAGCTTGGGCTAACAAATCAAATTATACTAGCTTATTGCAAACTCTTTTAGCCTGTCTCCACTGAGTCGATATTTTATCCATTCATCTTGAGCTTTCGCACCAACAGAATGATAGAAATCGATTGCAGGCTGATTCCAATCAAGCACTGACCACTCAAATCGCTCACAGTTTTTTTCCAAAGCCAAGTTTGCCAAATGTTTTAGAATTGCCTTCCCCGCTCCCAGATTACGATGATCAGATGAGACATATAAATCCTCTAAATAAAGGCCATTTTTCCCCAACCATGTTGAGAAATTGTAGAAATAAACAGCAAAGCCTACGGGTTTTTCATCGACTAAACAAATCAGTGCATGAGCCGTGGAGTCCTTTGAAAATAAGCTCTCTTCTAATTCTGCAAGCGATGTTTTTACCTCATGCTGAGCTTTTTCATAAATGGCCAAATCAATGATGAACTGAAGAATCAATGGGGCGTCTTCGATGCACGCTTCTCTAATTGTGATAGTTTTCATTTGCGTCCTTTTTACATATAACTAGATAACACCCGCCTTTTGTGATCGTGATTACATTGACAGGCATTAGAACTAGTGTAACCTCTCTTTATACATGAAAGAAATGCACTTTTTGCACAAGGCTGATGCATAGCAGACATGACTTCACTATCCTCTATCGACTTGAATCTCATCCATCTCTTTGTTGTTTTATATAAAACACAGTCAGTGAGAGAGACCGCCGACACCCTAAATTTGAGCCAATCTGCATGCAGTCATGCACTACAAAGATTGCGCGAACGATTGAACGATGATTTGTTTGTACGTATTGGAAACACAATGCAGCCGACCGAATACGCTAAAGCAATAGCAGACAGACTCATGCAAGGGGTAAGCTTAATTGAAGAAGGCATTACCTCCTACTCGACCTTCGACCCAAACGCCGAACATACATTTAAGATAGCGGTTACAGACTACACTAGTTGGTGTATGCGCGATTTTATCTCAAAACTCAGTCATGATTACCCAAACATCAAAATTGAATTGCTTAATCTTGAAGAAAGGCTGCCAGAGATTGCTTTACGAGAAAGTCAGTTTGATTTAGTGTGCGGGTTTGCACATGAAATTGAAAGCTTTGAAAGTATCAATAATCAAGTATGGTTCGACGACCACTATGTGTGTTTACATCACCAAGAGCACCCATATCAAAACGAACTAAGTGTGGAAAAATTTCTCAGCTATTGCCACGTTGTGGTAACGCCTTGGAACGAAGCAAAAGGGATCCTTGATATCACCTTATCCAAGCTCAGAAAGAAGAGAAAAGTCGCAATCAAAACACCCAGCGTACTATCCGCACCGATGTTTGTGATTGATAGTCAATATTTGCTAGCAATACCCAAAAAATACGCTGACCATATTGCTCAGCAGTTATCGATAAAAATATCCCCACTCCCATTTGAAGTACCTAACTATCAAGTGAAACTGTATTGGCATAAAACGCGGAATAATGATCCAAGAATAGAATGGTTAGTGGGGAGAATTACCAAGCCTCACATTATTACTTTTTGAACGTTAGGTTCAATGTCAATGGCACTTTATCGGAAATTTTAATACCGCCGACCAATGCAGCCAATTTAGTTAGGTTGTCGCTAGGGATACCGAAATCACTCGCACTAATAATCACTGGAGCACTAGAACTTACCATCACAATATCATCAGTTTTCAACACAATAATAGGAAAGTTGATGGTCTTAGTATTGCCAAATAATGTCACCTCTGCTGGCATCGTCATTTTATGAGAGCCTTCCTCTAACTCAGACCAGTTTACATTACCGGAAACAGTCACATTAGGGAATTTAGACGACTCAAAAAAGACTTCATTCAAACGAGTGTTGCGAATCTGGACCCCTGTATCAATGCCTTTAAGGTCAATAGATATATCAAATTTTCCATCAGAGGCTAGTGTACCCGAAAGTGTATCTATCGTTGCCGACTCGACAACAAACTGTTTTTTGATGGTAGCAAAACCCACAGAGGAAAGTTCAGTGTCAAGATCATAATTGTCATTTGCCAATAATGTGCTTGAAAACAAGGCACAGACAATGCTCAATGAAGTCAGTGTTTTTTTCATTATTATTTACCATATGTGTAGAACAAGGATGTATTTACTTGGTATGTATTAAGTTATGCAAAAGCTTTTGCCACAAATACAATACAAGTAAATTTTTAAAATATTAATACAGGGGTGTAAACGAAACTCATCAAGTTCATGTAACCTTCAATGAGTTCCCTTTCTCTCCTACAAGTAGGTAGGCATTGGAGCAATAGAGTCTAGTGTTTCTATTACATGAGCTGTCGTCACCGGTTTGCCTGAGGACAAGGGGAAGACCAAGGTAATACCCGAGCGCAGTAAGACATGATAATGTGTCTCAATTGATTGAAGTTGACCGGATTGCTCAAAATCAGTCACCACAGTTTGAGCCACTTCGACAGGAAAAAGGCGATTTTCATATCTTAAACTTACCTCATTAGTACGACACATATCGCCTAACAAGGATAACATTGCGTTAATGTCATTCAGTTCAAAAGTAATCATGGGCACTCCTACTTACAACTCGCTAGCTAAAATATGTCAGATGCTCTAAATGCAACAACACGGTATCTTAAAAAACGAGCATGGAATATTGGGGGGCGAATAATGCCAAAAAACAGACCATTACAGGTAATAAACCTATCTGAACTTTTGTGATCCTGTAGATCATAAACAAGATACTACTTCAATTAGACTAATTCTTATTAAAGTAGGGCCTCTAGAAGGAAAGCCATACTCCAGTATACGCCTTGAAATAACCTTAAAAAAAACCAGAAAATAATGAAAATACACATAGATTTATTTCATTATTTAAAATAATTAATTCTTGTACCCTTAGAAAATATAGTTTGTGCTTATTTACAGAATATTTGTGAGTGTATCTTTACCTTACATCATTTCTGTGGATGACCATGAGTTGGTAAAGGAGAGCTAGAAGGTATGATTACACGCATTGAAGAAGTAATTCGCTGCGCAAAGTTACTCGAATTTAACGTAACCGATGACAACGTAATCGCCTGTATGGTAGCCGCTATTATGTGCCCAGGACATGATAATAATATAGGAGCAATGCTGTCAGCGATCTATGCCAATCAATCTTGGGGGCTGATTCAAGCCTTAAAAACCACCAAAGAGTATCAAGTGTTACATATCCAGGTCTCTGATGCTCTGTTGGAAAAGCTCACTCAAAGCTATTCGTCTGAGGACTAAATAGCTCTCAATAATACTGGTTGATTCCAGTCCTAATATTATATTTTTATTCAGGCAATGTTATGTATAAAGAACTAACCGAAAAACTTGACCAAATTGGACTGACTTATGACAAGGATGAGCTAAAGTTCAAAGTTGAGCAGGCAGAGAAGCATGCGGTTGCACAAGCATTAATCAAGAAAGCAAAGGAGATTTCGTTTGCACTGGAGTCGAACCAAGCAAAAGCGGTTATTGCAGCACTCAGTGAAACTTTCGCACCTGATTGCCAAGCCGCTGAGAGCGCTCTTTTGCACTACAGCCAGCTCAATGATAAAGACCAACTTGAATATAGAGAACAGCTTTACACACAATTTATCCGTCACACACCCGTTTTTGATACGGTGATGCAGCTTAACGGTGAATATGCTAGGCGCTGGTTCTAACCCTTCAGGTCCTACACACATTCAAGCCCCATTGCACGAGTCAATGCTCTCACAGCCACTTCACGATGTTGCTCAATTAATTTGGAAATAAGATCAAAGCGGTCATCCTGAAGTTGCTCCACCATGGTCTGGTATAGTGCCTCATCGATTGATGTTTGAATCCTCAGTACGCTGGTCTGACCGCGGCCAACCGCTGGTTTCCACTCAATCCAGCCTAAAGCGACTAAACGCTTTATAATCAATGCGACATTACGCCTCGAAGAAGCTAATGCCACAGCCAAATCTTCAACCAGCACATTATAAGTATTATGGCACTTATAAGCCTTTAAAAGCTGATTGAGGCGGCGAATATTACTTTCTGCCATAGTTTTCCTCTATAAAATAAAAGTTGGTACTTAGTGCTCTCTACATAAAACAAGCAAGCTAGACAAAAAACTCTTGAGCGGGACAGCAAGTAGGATATAAACAATGATCATACCCGCGACAAAGAAAATAATTTGCTCGTCCTGCTGCGCTTGCTGCTCTTCGATTGAGCCACCAAGCTGGCTTTTGACGCCACTATATTGTGACAAAATGTTGGGTAGAATTGATTCATTGACTCTATCGACAACCTCATCGGGTTCAACAAGCTCTTCATCAATCGAACCATAGACATATACACTACGAAAACCACCTTCACGACGAATGCTACTCACTCCAGGCTGCTGAACTATGTCAACCACATCTCCTAACATTACCTTTTGTCCATCGGGGGTCGTGATCAGTGCGTAGCGCAGTGACGCGAACGCCTTTCGTGTCAGTTGAGGATAACGAACCATTACTTTGACTTCTTCACCTTCTCTGATCATGCGCTGTGCTTCTCCACCATAGAAACTCACGCCTACCTGAGTGCCAATATCTGATAAATTAATACCCAAATCATAAGCAATAGGCTTAAGTGAAAGCAGTATTTCTTTACTTCCAGTGTCCATCGATGAAGAAATATCGAATAGACCATCTTGCTGGTTTAGTGCCAAAATCAAGGAGCGTCCGGCTGCATTAAGTGTCTCTATATCAGAACCATACAACAAGAAGCCAAATTCATCTCCTTTATCACTATCATTAACATTATCAGATACCGTGAGCGTTTTCTTACCCGGTATATTGGGTATTGCTTCACGCCAGCGACGAGCTAGTTCAAAAGTATTAAAAGGGCGCTTTTCTTCATCAACGAGAGCAATAACCAATAGACCTTCTTTTCGCCCCTGATTAAATGTGAGTATATCGCGAATCATTTTTTGCCCTGTTTGCTGCTCAATTTTTTGATCTATGTTAAGTACCGTAGTTTCAATAACTTTGAGTGCTTGAATCGTCTGCTCACTTGACACATTATCATTCATGATAAGTTTGATAGTAGGAAAGTCATGAGGAACTTTGGGAGATGGAATAATTCGGACATAATTACCCATCACTAACGCAATACTCACTGCCAATAGAGCAATAAAGCTTGCCAGTACACTCCAACGCCAATAAGTACAATAGACAACCAAACGGCGATATGGGCCATTAACAAAATTAAAAAATCCTTGGTTAAACCTGTAGCGCCAACTACCTTTTTCAATTGGTTTAAACGTTGAGTGAGCTAAATGTGCTGGCAGGATTAACTTTGATTCAATCAAACTAAAAATCAAGCAAAGAATAACAATGGCGGCAATACCAAAAAAGAACGCACTTTCAATACCTTTTGACATAAGGAAAGGTGCAAAAACTGCAATCGTTGTCAGAACTCCAAATGTTGCCGGTGTCGCAACCCTCAATGTGCCGCGTACCACGCTATCAATACCGCTCCCTTGTTTCTCTATCTCAGTATATGCACTTTCACCTATGACAATAGCATCATCGACCACAATGCCAAGTACCATTATAAAGGCAAACAAAGAAACAATATTGATACTGACACCCACCACTGGCATCAGCATAACCGCGCCTAAGAAGCAAACAGGCAAACCGATCATGACCCACATTGCAAGTTTGACACGAAGGAACAACCTAAGCATCAGAGCAACAAGTACTGCACCCTGAAGTAGATTCTTTAACATCATATCCAGACGCGCATTTAAATAGTACGTCATATCAACTAGTGTTTTTATTTTGATATCGGCTGGAAGTTGGGGATTTTTTTGATCTATATAAGCTTTAACTGTTTCCGCAACTGTCACCATATTTTGATCTTTTGTGGCATTCACAGAAAGGTAAATTGCATTTTCTCCCGAGTACTTAAAGTAACGCTCGTCTTCTGTAAATCCATCCTTAATCATAGCGACGTCTTGAAGCAAGACTTTTCCACCATTAGTTCCTATCTTAACTGGAATATCTCGAAATTCATCACCACTGTAGTATTGGTTTTCAATCCTGACAGAGATGAATCCACCATCAGTTCTGACTTCACCTGCTGAATAATTCGCTGAGTATTGTTGAATAGCGGTACTAATATCCATCAGCGTTAAATTATACTTACGCAACATCTCAGGTTCGACTTCGATACCAATTTCATATTCTGGTGCACTGAGCTCAACCAAAGATACATTGTTGAGTTGCAATAGTTCATCTTCAATCTGTTTAGCTATGGGTTTGAGTTCTAAAAGTGACCTATCACCAGCCAGAACGATCTGAATAACATCCTGTTGAAATTCATATTGATAAACTTGAATCGGCTCCATACCAACTGGAAAACTAGAGATCGAATCGACTTTTTGTTGCACCTTATCTAGAACATCCTCTATTTTCTGGTCCACATCGATTTCGAGTTCTATAGAGCCGCTACCACGATAAACTGTCGTTATCGCTTGTTTGATGCCAGATACGTTTTTTAAAGACTCTTCTATTTTTATTAAAATACTTTCTTCAATTTCCTGAGGTGAGGCTCCAGGGTACTGAACTTGCACATTAATGTAGTTGACTTCAAGATTGGGAAACATTTGTCTTTGAATAAAGATAAAACTCACTGTACCCACAATTAAAACAAACATCATCAGCAAGTTAGCGGCCACTGGGTTGTGTGCAAAATATGTTATTATGCCTTTAGGTTTTAAATCATCCATACCTACATGCCTTAATCTTTTGACTGGTTATCAAGGGTACTTAGCTGTACACGAGTTCCCTTTTGTGGATATTCTGGCACGGTCAGAACAAGACGATCATTATCTTTCAAGCCTTCATTTATTAACATAAACTCCTGTTCTGCCCTTAATACATTAACAGTCCTAGGCTCGAGCTCGTCATTCTCATTAACAATCCACACCTGGCGGTTATTTACTAATTCTTGAGGTAGGCGATAAATGTGTTTTAAAGTCTTACCGATAAAAGTTACTTCAACATAAGAACCAAATTTAAGAGACGGCACATTGGGAGATAATGCGTAAGGGTCATCCACATTGATCACCAAACTGGTCATACGCGTCGCGCTATCAATGACACCCAAATCTCTCTTAATGATTCCCTCACGCTCAATATTGACCACCCCTTTCTGAATCACTTTAGCAATAACCCCCGAGTAATCTTCGGGCAAAAATACGCTATCAAAGCCAGCGATCGGAATATGAATTTCCGCTGATTCAATATTATTTATGAGCGCGACACGGGTACCAGCTGTAATATACTGTCCTACGCCTATATCGCGCTCTACCACTAGCGCGTCATAGGGTGCAAGCACTCGACAATTATCAAGATCTCTCTTTGCTCTTTTGAGCGAGGCTAAAGCCGACTTTACCTGAGCTTGCGCACTAAGAACTTGGGGTTTACGCAAATAGAGATCGGTAACTTGATTAGAAGGAACATTTTTAGCTTGACGCTTTGCAACTTCAGCTTTGGCTTTTTCTTCTATCAAAGCCGCTTGAGCCGTAGCGAGGTCAGCTTCTGCCTGCAAAACAGCAGCGTAGTAGTTTTCACTCTCGATAGAAAACAATACCTCACCTTTTTTAACCACTCCCCCTGCGACAAAGTTTGTGTGCCAGCTTATAACTTCACCCGATACTTGCGCAGAAAGCTGAGTCACTTCAACAGGTAATACCTCACCATGACTAGTGATGACTACATTATGATCTCCGGAACGTAGATGAGAAACCTTCACAGTGACTGGTACTTTGGCGGGTTCTGTTTCTAACACTTCTGCATTTCCAGAAGAGAGTGCAACATAACCTCCATATGCCCCTGACAATATCATAATGGGCAGATACCAACGTAACAGCTTAACTCTCATATACAATCCTTTTTATAACATAGAGAATAATTTTTATACGCACAAAATACAATTTCGACAACAATAGTATATGAATAATTTTACATATGGATATTTGCTATGTTTTTTAATGACATAGCTAGCAAATATGAAAGTTATGACGCAAAAAGTTCAGTAAAATCATAAGTTATAATGCAGCGTCGAGCATCAAACTCGCGATTACTTACCCAATCCGCCAAAGTCATTTACTAATACACACAGCAATTAGAAATTTAGCATTGACCTAAAGTATGGTTGAGCTTTTAGAGTGGTTTCCCCAGTACACATTAAGGAAAAAAATGAAGACTATCATTCTATTCTCAAGCGCGAACAAAGATGGTAATACAGCAAAAACTGTCGACAAAATTCATGCCGAACACCAATGCGAAGTGATCCATATCGATGAGTTAGACATCACCCCCTACCGATATGATAACCAGTACCCCAATGACGACTTTTACAACTTACTTAACAGAATCAGTGACGCTGACAATATCGTCTTTGCTTCTCCGGTATATTGGTATGCCGTGACTGCACCAATGAAAAACCTAATTGATCGTATGACAGAACTTAGTGAATCACCTAAATTGAAGAGTCAGCATCAAGTGTTCAAAACAAAACGAGGGTTTGTGGTTTCTAGCTCAGGAAATCGCAGAATGTGTCCGGTATTTCGGGCATTTTTTAGTGAATTTTTCGCGTATAATAAAATCAGTTACGTTGCAACACTTCATGCCTGTACTCGAAATGGCTACAGCATAGATGATAATGAAATAGAGCGGTTTAATAACGCATTAAACAATGCCACTCCCTTACATCATCGAGGTTAACCGTATTGGCGAGGTAACCTTTTAGTCTCTGATTCTTGGCCATCATAACAAGCAGACCCAACGATTTGCTTAGCACGGTACATAGCCTCATCTGCCAAATTGACTAATACTTCCTTGTTTCTTGTATGATCAGGGAAGTAACTTACCCCAATACTCGCGCCAACCTTTAATTTATGACCGTTAAACTCAAGCGGAAGGCTAATAGCTTCTAGCAACTGCTTTGACTTTTCTGACACAATATCAAAGTCATGAAGTAAGTCTAAACATACAACAAATTCGTCTCCGCCAAGACGGCACGCAAAATCAGACTCTCTAATGGCGGTAAGAATACGCTTAGACACTTCGACTAAAATAGCATCACCAGCATCATGACCGTAAGTATCATTTACTGACTTAAATTCATCGAGATCGATGAAAAACAGCGCCAGCTTGCAGTTACTTCGGTTTGCTTTGACGATAGCACTTTCTAATGCTTTATCGAATGCTCGACGGTTCATTAAATTAGTTAGTGGATCGTGTTCAGAAAGAAAGATCAATTGCTCTTGTTTATGCATCAATTGCTTGGTCTGACGCTTCACTTCATCTTCTAACTCTTGCTTGGTCACTGTAGTGTCACGGAGAGTTACTGTCATTTCGTTAAAAAAGCTGGCCATTCTTCGAAACTCAGCATCCATACTCACCATTTCAACTTTAGAGCTTAGATTTCCATCAGCTAAGTCCATAATGGCTCTTTTCATCGCTTCAACACCCGACCTGAAACGAAAGGAAATTAGCCAAGCTGTCATACTGACCAGAATTGAACAAACGATTAGCCACGCAGCGGCATAAATCATGACATTGTGAACATTATCGGCATTACGATTCAATACCGACTGATGGACATACGCCAGCTCTTCCGTCATATTCTGCACTATCATATTGTATCTAGAGTGGAAAAAACCTCTAGAATTGACACTCTCTGAAACCTGCTCGTCTAACCTATCCGACTCGATAGTATAGCTTCTTATTTCTTTGGTAAGGAGTGAGCTCAGGCTATGGTTCATCCTTTGTATGTTACCCAGATAATCATTGTCTTTTCTGTATTTTTCCAGCTTAGTAGCAAGATCTGTTTGAGCTAATTCAACCTGATTCAAGCTCATCTCGTCACCAAATTGGAGATAAAACCATAACTGACTTCTAAGTAAATCTACAGAAAGCTGAAGATCAATTATTTGATCAAGCTCTACTTTAGTTTCTTTTTGCTCAGCAGCTACGCGGGTAAAAGAGACAATAATAAACAAGGTCAGCATTAACGTAGTTGTTGACAAGACAAATAGCTTTTTATACAGAGAATTCAACATAGCTTAGTCTCTCAAAGCAACAATTTGTTGGTATGGTTGTGTAAAAAGGAGTCCCCTAAAGTCAGGTTGCTCATCTCCTACTAAACCTTCTGCTTGCGCCCATCTGGCCTGAAGCTGGAGGTTTGAAAGTAATGAATTCCCCAAAGACAAGCGAAAAACATAGTCTTCCCAAGACCATTTAACCTGATTTAGTGGGATATTAAGTCTTTTTGCTATTAACCTTGATGCTTCATCGGGATACGCATTGATCCACTCCACTGCCTCATCAAGAGCTTTAAGTAGGTACACAGGCTCTTGACCTGCAAACTCTAAGTAAGGTGTAGTAGAGAGCAAATTAAACGAATGCTGGTATATACCCAATGTACCAAGGTTCTTGACGGTTGAGGTTGACTGTAGATCCGCTTTGTATCCCATCGGCTCCCAGGCTGAAATGGCGTCAATACGAAACGACAAGAGCGCAGGAACAAGTTCATGAGGTTGCAAATATACTTTCTCGACATCTAACGCTTTGTGGTTATTAGCAATAAGCACAGAGTCGAAATAAAATTCACTCGCACTTCCTTTAACTACCCCAACTCTCTTACCCTCTAATTGGCTTACTTCGCTGATGTTAGAAGGACTAAGCGCCAAGAGTTTTAAGTCATTATCTGATTCAACAAAACTTACTAGCAATGTTAAACTACTCTGCTTAAAGCTTTGGAACATGACAACAGAGTCAGAAGCCGTTGCGTATTCAACATCACGATTTAACATAAGTTGAGTACAAGCCATACTACTTGCACATGGAAAAAGCGACACGTTAAGTCCTTGCTTTTCAAATAGACCAAGTTGCTCCGCGATCAAGAAAGGAGATGCTAATGGCGTTAAAGATACAGCGATCTTCACTTCGGGAACTTCAATATTGCTTTGCATATTGTGCTGATTGACGCCCCAAATGGCGGCTCCAGTTATCACAAGACAGAGCAGCACCGCCACATAACTTCTCCGAATCAATGACATAGATTGACTCCATTAGGTTAATATCAAAAACATTCATATAACCCTAGTGTATGGATCGAGGATCTTTGGTGACAAGGTTCGTTTTTATAGATTTCTGTATAACGGATTCTTGTTTGCGTGAATCGAATCACACAAAACAACACGAACATCATCACAGACAAGAATTCACTATGTTTTTATGCTGTTCTTTCGAAAATACAGCGACATAAGAAAACCTATGAGAGTACTTATTTTTGGTGGTAATGGCGGTATTGGCCATTCACTATGTAAGCAGTTACTAAACCACAGCCCAGAAATCGAGCTTCACGCAACCTATCGTGCACACAAACGCAACGATCTTTCTGATGACATCATATGGCATAATGTTGACATCACTTCTGAAGATGAAATTAGTGAGCTGGCCGCTCAGTTATCATCGATTGACTGGATAATCAATGCGATTGGTCTTTTGCATACAACGAGCAATGGCCCAGAGAAAAACATTCAATCTTGCCAATCGGAGTTTTTCTTAGAAAATATCAAAGTCAATACATTGCCAACCCTATTAATCGCAAAACACTTTTCAGCATGTTTAAAAGCAAGTAGCCACCCACGTTTCGTCACCATATCCGCTAAAGTAGGAAGTATAGAAGACAACAGATTAGGAGGTTGGTACAGCTATCGTTCATCAAAAGCAGCACTCAATATGCTCATCAAAAATATCAGTATTGAATGGTCAAGACGTATGCCAAAAGCTTGCATTTTATCTATTCACCCGGGTACTACCGACACGCCATTATCAAAGCCTTTTCAGGCCAACGTTCCTGACGGTAAACTGTTTACACCAGATAAAGTCGCATCAGATATTTTACACATTGTCGAAAAGGCTGACCCTGAAATCACTGGCAGCTTTTTATCCTACGATGGACAAACGCTGCCTTGGTGATCAGGCGGTAAATTATCCGAGACGACCAACCCTCCGGCGTCTTCTCTTAGCATTCGCTTCTTTGGAGATAAAATCGAACAAAGGAGCAAACAAATTAGCAAACAAGATGGCAAGCATAATCCCCTCTGGGTAGGCTGGATTCAACACACGAATTGCTATTGCCATCAGCCCAATCAAAATTCCGTATGCCCATTTACCTGAATTGGTGTAGGCAGCAGAGACAGGATCAGTCGCCATAAAGAAGGTGCCGAAAGCTACCCCGCCCAAGACGAAATGCCAGTAAAACGGCATAGAGAACATGGGGTTTGTGTCAGAGCCTATCATATTGAGTAATGTGGAACCGACCGCAAGTCCAATAATCACACCGCCAACAATTCTCCACGACGCGATACGCATCCCTATCAAGAGTAGGCCCCCAAGCATGATAAGAAGCGTGGACCCTTCCCCCATCGAACCTGGTAAATTCCCTAAAAACGCATCGTTCCAGCTAATGGCTTCACCCGTCATATTATTGATGAGATTACTCGAGCCTCCTTCATACCACTGACTTAATGGTGTTGCGCCAGAGTAGCCATCCGCAGCAACCCAAACTCCTCCACCAGACATATTGGCAGGATAGGCAAAGTACAAAAAGGCACGGCCAGCTAACGCTGGATTCAAGAAGTTACGCCCTGTGCCGCCAAAAATCTCTTTGGCAACCACAATACCGAAAGTAATACCTAAAGCGGCCTGCCACAATGGAATGGTAGGCGGGAGAATCAGCGCAAATAATACTGAGCTAACAAAAAAGCCTTCATTAATCTCATGTTTACGCACAACCGCGAACAATATTTCCCAAAACCCTCCTACCACAAACACAGTCGCATAAATGGGTAAGAAATATAGGGCCCCCAGCAACATTTTACTGCCCCAACCGGCTTCTATTAACCCCTGATAGCTGCCGAACACTGTAGCTAAACGCCAGCTCTCTGAGACGACTGATTCGAGTTGTTGAGGCGAATATTGGCTCATCATCGCCAAGACAGATTGGTTGCCGATATTGTACATCCCCCAGAACATGGTGGGGAAAGTAGCTAACCAAACAAAAATCATAATACGTTTGAGATCAATACTGTCTCTTACATGTGTCGCACCTTTGTTCACCATTCCGGGGGTATATAGAATAGTGGCAACAGCCTCATATATTGGATAAAACTTCTCATATTTCCCGCCTGGCTCAAACGTCGGAGCCACGGCCTCAACTTTGGATTTCAAGCTCATATTCGTACTTCCTATCAACCAGATATAGTTTGTTACGATTCGAACGGGTAATAAGAGCAATAAAAATTTTACTCAGGGTTGACCATTCACTATAAGAGCATCGTATTAATGAGTGAATCATAAGCAGGAAATGATCATGGACACATTAGCCGTAGACTTAGCGCGATTTCAGTTCGCTTTCACTGTTTCCTTTCACATCATATTCCCAGCATTCACTATCGGGCTAGCAAGTTATTTAGCTGTACTCGAAGGCCTTTGGCTTAAAACGGGTAAAGAGAAGTATATCCAACTGTACAAATACTGGATCAAGATATTTGCAGTAAGCTTTGGTATGGGAGTAGTTAGCGGGATTGTTCTCAGCTACCAATTTGGTACTAACTGGAGTGTCTTTGCCGATAAGACTGGCCCTATTCTTGGACCTTTGATGGGTTATGAGGTATTCACCGCATTTTTCCTTGAAGCGGGTTTTCTGGGGGTGATGCTGTTTGGTATGGAGCGAGTGGGTAAAAAGCTGCACTTTATGTCAACTTGCATTGTTGCCTTTGGCACTTTTTTGTCTGCATTTTGGATATTATCCGTCAACAGTTGGATGCAAACACCAGCAGGCTTCTCCATTAACGAAGCAGGACAGTTTGTTCCCGAAAACTGGTTCGAGATTGTTTTCAATCCATCGTTTCCTTATCGGTTGGTACACATGCTACTAGCAGCGTATCTTACTACCGCTTTTGTCGTGGCCGCTGTCGGTGCTTATCACCTTTTGTCAGCACCACACAATCCACTGGCACGCACCATGTTTTCCATGGCAATGTGGATGGCAGCGATCGTAACACCACTACAAATTATCGCAGGAGACATGCATGGCCTAAACACATTGGAGCATCAACCAGCAAAAGTCGCGGCAATGGAGGGACATTATGAAAGTCACAAAAGTGCCCCACTCATTTTATTTGGTCTACCCAATGACGAGACAAAAACCGTCGACTACAAACTCGAAATCCCTCATCTAGGTAGCTTAATTCTTACTCATGAATGGAATGGCGAAGTTAAAGGTCTCGACGCTTTTCCTGACAATGAGCATCCCCCGGTAAGTATTGTTTTTTGGAGTTTCAGAACCATGGTTGGGATTGGCTTTGGCATGTTGTTCATTGGAGCCTGTAGCCTCTACTTGAGGTACAAGAGCAAGCTTTATGAAACACCTTGGTTCCACAAATTATGCATAGTGTTTGGACCTGCCGGCTTTGTTGCTGTTCTAGCAGGTTGGATAACCACAGAAGTAGGTCGTCAGCCCTTTACCGTGTATGGGCTACTGACAACAGCAGAGTCGGCGTCGCCGATTGACGCAACCGCGATTAGTGTATCCTTAACCGCTTTCATCGTCGTGTACTTCCTAGTTTTCGGCGCTGGAATATTCTATTTGCTGAGATTAATGCGAAAATCGCCTACTCGTTACGAACAGGCTCTCGATAGCCGTCTACCCGACGGGACCGAGGTGCCTCCAGCCACCCATTCCAACCATGTAACACGAGGATAGCACTATGGATTATGCGCTTGTTTGGTATGCATTGATTGGGCTCGCTGTCCTCATCTACGTTATCCTTGACGGATTTGATCTAGGTATTGGTATTCTGTTTCCCAGTGCTCATAGTGAGATTGAGCGAGACATGATGATGAACAGCATTGCTCCTGTGTGGGATGGTAACGAGACATGGTTGGTGCTCGGTGGAGGCGGTCTGTTTGCCGTGTTTCCACTTGCATACTCGGTCGTCATGCCAGCCTTATATGCACCACTGATTCTCATGTTGCTGGGGTTGATTCTTCGTGGCGTCTCTTTTGAATATCGGTTTAAAACCAAAAAAGGCAAGTTTCTATGGGACACTGCTTTTTTTGTCGGCTCCCTGACTGCAACGTTAATGCAAGGCATTATGCTTGGCGCCCTATTGCAAGGCATTGAAATGGAAGGTAGAGCGTACTCAGGCGATTGGTTTGATTGGTTAAGCCCATTTAGTTTATTTTGTTCTCTCGCCCTTGTGTTTGCCTACGTTTTACTTGGGTCATGCTGGCTTATGATGAAGCTACCCAATGATCTTACAGAGCGTTATGAAATGATTGCGAAGCGTGCAGGCGTTGGAATGGTCGCTTGCATCGCCATCGTCAGCATTTGGTTGCCTCTGCAAAATGGCTTGATCTTCGATCGTTGGTTCAGTTTCCCAAATACGCTTGTCCTGCTATGCATCCCAGCGCTTTCTGCTTGGTTTATCAAGCAGCTCTATGTCTCTTTACAAAATCACAAAGCCCTCAAAGCCTACCTCTGTGGTATTGCTCTGTTCGTGCTGGCGGCAACAGGCTTCGGGGTAAGCACTTTCCCCTACCTCATTCCCTTTAGTCTTACCTACAGCCAAGCCGCCGCGCCGGATGAAAGCCTGAAGTTTTTGCTTGCTGGGACTGTTTTTCTCCTTCCTCTCATCATGGCATACAGCGCCTATACCTACTGGGTCTTCAGAGGTAAGATGAAACATGGGGAGCATTACCACTAATGAAAAAACTGACATGGTTTATTTTTATTTGGATATCCAGTGTGGCCCTGCTCGGGCTTCTATCCTTTGCGATTAAAGTCGCGTTGGGTATGGCATAGGAAAATAAATCTGGTATAAATAGCATCTCCTTGATCTAATCTAAAACCGATAATCATGAAACAACCCTCTATAGAAGAAATTTACTTTGCTGGCGGCTGCCTATGGGGTGTTCAAGAATTTATTCGCCATTTACCCGGCGTTGTGTCGACTGAAGCTGGGCGAGCAAATGGTGTTCGCAAGGATACTAAAGGAGACTATGATGGCTACGCAGAATGTGTCAGGACTCAATTTGATCCAGAGGTAACCAATATAGAACGACTTATGACGCAGTTTTTCGAGATCATTGACCCATACAGCATTAATCAGCAAGGGCAAGATATAGGATTAAAATACCGCACAGGTATCTACAGCCAAAGCAATCAGCATCTAGAAAAAGCCAAACTCTTTATTGACCAGCACCCCAAGAGTCACACTATTGCTGTTGAGGTTTTACCTTTGACCAATTACGTAAAAAGCGATCCTGAACATCAGGATCGCCTCACCAATTATCCCCACGATTACTGCCATCTTCCTTTGTCACTACTTCATAAGTACAAAGTCGAACCCTAGGGTTGTTGCCACGTCGCTACCTACACTTGGAATTTATTCAAGTTTTGGTGGAGTTCAATCACGTTCTTAGCAATGGATTCGCTTGCTGTCGCTGTACTCCTTGAGTCTTCAGCCGTTTCTTCAGACAAAGATTTAATGTTGGTTAAGTTGGCATCTAAGTCTCTAACCACAACCGCTTGTTCTTCAGCAGCCGTTGCTATCTGAACATTTAATCCAGCGATTTCGTTAACGGACTCTGCCGCCAACTGGAATGTGTTGACTGATTGAGTACTTTTCTCTAGACAAAGCTGAGCCGTGCTGGTTCCTTTTTGCATACTGGTAACAGCATTTTTCGCCTCAGACTGCAAGGTTTCAACCAACTGCTGAATATCAACCGTCGCATCTTGAGTGCGTTGTGCTAATGAGCGAACTTCATCAGCAACCACAGCAAAGCCTCGACCAGTATCCCCCGCTCGCGCCGCTTCTATCGCCGCATTGAGTGCCAGTAAGTTAGTTTGCTCCGCGATACCCTGAATAGACTCAAGAACCGTCCCAATGTTGTTGGTCTCCGAGACGAGATTTTCGATAACACCGGATGACGTTGTCACTTCGTTGGTCAGCTCTTCTATGATCTTCTGAATTTCTTGAGATTCTCTCTGGCCCTCTATTACATGCTTTTTAACCGCATCGGTTACCGCCGAAGCATTGGCCGTGCTATTGGCCACTTCTTGTGTTGTCGCATTCATTTCGTTGATTGCGGTTGCAACCTGCTCAATGTCTCTGTGCTGCTTTTCGACATTGGCTAGAGTTCTTTGCATCGCGCCTAATGCAGACTCTGACGATTTGCCTAAATCTTCTGCCTTTGAGGTCATGACATGAATCGTTCCTGTAAGCACACCCAGAAATGTATTAAAGGCGCTTGCCACCGACCCTGTCTCATCTTTAGCGCTGGAATCAAGCCTAATCGTTAAGTCGCCGTCACCATTGGCTACTTGCTGCAACCTTCCAATTAATGCAACGATCGGGTTTCTTATCGCTCTCGCAATCCAAATGGGCATCCCAATCCCAAACACAATCGATACAATAGCGATCACTGTCATCCATTTGATGGCAAATTTCTCATCTTCTTCCGCCTTCAATGCACTCGCTAACGTAAAACTCTGAACATCGTCGAGAATTTTGATTAAGGAGGTGTCTATTTCGTCCTCATGCTTCTCAACTTTCTTTGAAAACTCGAGCATTTCATCAATCTTGCCTTGATAGCCCAGCAGCATAGTCTTTTTCACTTCATCGACCAGCGAATGGTAGGAATCTTCGACTTTTTTTAGTTCTGCTAACTTAGCCTCGAATTTGGCTTTGGCCTTTGGATCATGAAGCTTGGGAATGGAATTAGCAATAAAGTTTTCAACCTCTACAATTTCTTTTTCAACTTTTAGGGTGAGCTTTTCAACCTTACCTCTCGCCTCCTCATATGTATTTTTTGGCGCAAGCCCTTGTTCAACTCGAATCGCCTTGATCAAGGCTCGCTCAAAGTAAATGGCTTGCTCTAGCTGATGCTCAGTGAGTAATGTGAGCGATTTAGTAAGCGGTATGTCTCTTTCAGCGATATCGATGAGCTCATTACCAATCTTGTTCATTTGATTCAGTGCAAAACCGCCCATTACAAGGATCGCCCCTAGAAGAAAGAACCCCAATAAGTAGACTTTGTGAGCAATTTTAAAATGTGAAAGCATGGGAGTTCTCCTAATCTTTTTTCACAAAATAGTGGATCATCTGCATGGCGAAACTTGAGTGCTCGACAAGGTACTGCACCTCACCTCTGTGATTCATAAAATCGCTGTAGCCGGAGAGTGATGATTCGAGATCTTGGTCGAGTACGCGAAAACCCATTTTCCAATCTGGAAAACTTCTTTTCTTAAAGTGGTGAAACCCGATTCGGTTGATATTAGTATGGCGGGAGTCTAGTTGGACTTTTTCGAACAGGTTTTCAACCGCTGGCTCAGGGCCTTCTAATACTTGAATGAAAGTGCCATAGCCATCGTAAAGTCGCAGGCCTGTGATGTCGGTATCTGTATTGTTTTTGCGGGCTTTTGAAAGTATGCCTTCCAATTCATCTTGGTTGAGCCGTTTCCCCGCTTTGCTGACATAGACGAACTCTATCAAATTCATGTCGCCTCCACTCCTTGGATGATCACAAACATGTTCGGCTTATCGTTGTTCTACTACATGCTGGTTGCTCGGTCCGTCGTACGCACTTTTAAGCCATTTTTTTTGTGCGTTTGGGAAGAGAGAAGTGCATCACATACCACTTGCTCTCATAAGAGCCACTCCAGAACACCAATGACAATTTACAAGATACGTGCCAAAAGAAATACGCCCATGTTGATACTAAAATCAGTAACTTCAGCCAAAAGATACCATTGAATGCATATAGGCCATTGCAAATCGCAAAAAAATCGCATAGTGCAAATGCAACATGCGATAAATTCCGAGTTAGATAGAGAAAATCTAGTCTTAGATTCGTTGAATAGTCCCTACTCTACCACTAAAAAACGACCACTTAACGCTGGTATCCCAACTTGAGCACTACCCTCTGTTACAGTAAGTAGCTCATCATCGATAAGATCTCTAAGAGCATGGGTGGGTTTAAAGTGACTGACATCCAATGACAAGGTTTGATCAGAGGTAGACGTATTCATCACATATAGTATTTGCTCGTCACCATAAACTTTAAGATCCGCATAAATATTATCATCTAGCCAAAGGTTTCGACGCTTTCCAGCATATAAGGCAGGATGCTGGCTGCGCAGGCGCATTAGCTCGGTAACATACTGTTTTATTTCTTGTTGCTCAGGTGTTAGCTCTGAGTCTGTCACACCTTCAATCTTGGCACTAGAGCGTGATACATGGTCATCACAAAGACCTTGCGAGGCACAGTCCTGAACAATTTGTTTGGCAAAGCCTGTTACTTCATCGCCAATTTCGTCACCATAATAAATCGTGATTGGCCCCGAATACGCAGCAAGAAAACTCAATGCTGCTTTGTGCCGTTTTGTATACCCCCCCAGATTTCCTCGCTGGATAAGATCACCAAAGCGAACCAAATCATGGTTGCCTAACATAAGATTAGGCATCGCATGGTAAGGAGATTTAGCTCGACTATTCCATATCGCATCTAAGGCTCTTGCACTGCCCTTTTGGCCCGACTCCTCAACCGCGAGCGCTTGAACAAGTCCATAACGCAAAGGAAAGTTAAATGCCGATGACAGTCCTGGCTCGGCATCACTGTCATAAGTGGTTGCCGTGATATCTTCGGCACCGCTCCAGACTTCACCCACCATATAACCTAAGGTTCCCCATTGCTTGCCCGCTTGTTGATTCTCCATCGATGCTTGCTCAACTGCCAAGCGGATATCACGCCAAGTGTCTAACGGAAGTTGATAGGATTGGTCGAGCCTCCAGCCATCGATGCCGTATTCTTTTATCCAATACGTTGCAACTTCAGTAAAAAAGTCCTGACTTGCCATATCTGGATAGATAACATAGTGACCAGGGTATCCTTGTTCGAGTTTTAAATGCGGTAATTTTCCAGTGGGAGAAGGTTTCACACCCGTTAGGTTAGAATGACCAAAGACACCATCCAAGAAAACATATAAACCTCTTGCATGCGCTTTGTCGATAAGCTCTCTTAACTTATCATTGGTACCAAATTTAGGGTCGACATTAAAATAGTCACAAGGGAAGTAACCCGTTGCATCCAATCGATCGTCCCCTGCTTGTCCAGCACAAGAATCAAATACAGGCGTTAACCATAAGGCATTCACATTGAGATTGGCGATATAATCTAAGCTATCAATCACACCTTGCAGATCACCATTATGATGTGAGTTGCCATAACCAACACCATAACCATGTTGCGGATCACCATCGACAAAAGACTCCACCATGACTTGGTAGATCCTCAGATTACAAGCTTGGTTATCATCTTGATAGCAGGCGTAATCAAGGTTAGTGTACTGAACAGAGGCTGTAAGTGTATTTTGCCGAGATGCATCAAGCCTAAACTTATGCACTCCTTGGTTGTTTATGATGACTTTGATGTTGCCATTTTCGCCTCTTACAAATCCAATAGAATCATGCAAATTCGTTAGCTCATCAAAACCGAGGTCGACTTGCTCCCAGTCTGATGAAGCAAACTTAAATTCGTAGACACCTGGTGTTAGATAGGCTTCAACATCATAAACACCATCACCTTGATAGATGAGCTCGCTATTGGCTTGCCAATCGTTCATCGAACCTCTCAAAAACACTTTGGTGTTACCAAAAGGAGCAGGTTCAGAACTTGAGTCCACGACCAAACCTAGTCCTTGAGCACCTTTTTGTACCTGAACAAATACCGCAGCGCTAAGAGGTAGAATGGTGAAAGAGCTGCCCTCAAACTTGGCTTGTCTGACCGATAAGTCATAAGAATTGACGAGAACAGGGTGAAGTTGAAAATCCTTGGCACCCTGAATCGAAATGGTTTGCTCAGAAGTATTGGCATTAATCGCAACAACCAAAGCATCGACATTGCTATCTATATCTTCTCCTGCACTTATCCCATCATTGACCGACATAACAATCATGCCAGCAAGCGCATCAGGCCCAGTATTGTGAAATTGCACGCGTTGTAAAACTTGTTCTTCATTGACTAAGCGCAGCAAAGGTGAGTCTGAGCGGATCTGAAGCAATTCTTTAAAGATTTGGTCAGTCCAAATGATATCTTGTGGCTGAGCAAAGGTATTGGGATTAGATATGACAGAGCGGATGGCATCCCAATTTGCGATATCTTTATCAGCACGAGGCAAGCCCACATTCCAGTTATTGGTTTGTTTTGTAAAATCAACTTTATTGTACCAATCACCACTGTCGTAGCTGTCACGCTCCATCGACTTAGAACGCAGCAGTTCAGAACCCATATGGATAAATGGGATACCTTGACCAAGTATAACTGTGGATAAGCCAACAATTTGCATGCGTGCTCGCTCCGCAGAACTTACCCATGCATCGGCTTTGTATTGATTGAAATCCCACAAGGTTTGGTTATCATGCTTTGAGACGTAGTTAATCGACTCTTGAGGGTCGAGCGTATAGGCTGCCCCTTGGCCGCCATAAAGAAAGTCCCGCCCATTCACCATAGCACCGCTGAATGTTTCTAATGGATAATTTTGCAAATTACCCGCCATGCCGTAACGAATCAAATCTGTCTTCGACTTTAATTCATCACTAAATCGATTGCCTGCATTTGCAAAACCCGGAGTTTGAAGAAGCGCATCCCCACTATCAAAAGGGCCTCCACCACGCACACCATCACGCAAGCGATCGTTATAGGTGCCAATGCCTGTGCCCGCCATTGGCCACTGCGTGGCGTTTTCTCCTCGTTGACCATTGGCAACTTCACCAAAATTCCACCCTTCTCCATAAAACCAAGTATCGTGGTCAACCTGCTTGGTTTGCTCGTAGACATTTAGGATACTCGACTTCATCAAGTGCCCCATCAAGTCAAACCTAAACCCGTCTACTTTGTAGTGTTTCGCCCACATTTCAACACTGTCAGCGACTAACTTCTCAAACATACGTTGCTCTGAGGCCGTATTGTCGCAGCAGGTTGAATTCTCAACCGCACCGGTAATCGGATTGAGGCGATGATAATATCCAGGCACCACTTTATCGAGTACAGAATGATCAGACACTCCAGAGGCATAAGTGTGGTTATACACCACATCTTGAACGACTCTAAAGCCCATCTGATGAAGTTTTTGTATCATTTGACGATACTCTCGAATACGCGAAATGCCATCACTGGCGACCGCATAACTGCCTTCTGGAACACTGTAATGAAAAGGATCATAGCCCCAGTTGAAGCCATCTATAGGGCGAATATCCGCTAGCAATGCCTGCGCTTCACCACTGTTAGGATCAGTTTTTTCCAATAACGACAAAATCGATAAATGACGAGGAGTATTGGTGGCACATAAGTTTGCTTGAGGATTAATACCACAGAGCTTTTCAACGGAATCGGTCAGGCTTAATGTCTTTTCTGGCTCTTCAGGTATTGAGGCAAGATCATAAGTGGGCAAGAGGTGAACCGTCGTCAGACCTGCATTTTTGAGCGACATCAGATGCTTAACACTCTCTCGCTCATCTTCAAGAAACGCGAGATACTTGCCATTATTGATTTTTTCTCCTTGCTTATCGCTCGCGCTAAAATCACGAACATGAAGTTCGTAAACAATATTATCTTCTGGGTTGGCAAGCTCTGGCGCACTATGACTGTCCCAATCATCAGGTTTGGTTTCTGCATCATTTAAGTCAACAAGCTGGGAATAGCGGCTGGAAGTGCTTAGTGACAGTGAATATGGGTCTGTCACCATCATAGACTCAACCTGGTCTGTTTGAGGGTGAATGGCGGTTACTTGGTAGCGGTAAAACACATTTCTCAGTGAAGCTTCGCCTTGAAAATGCCAAATGCCCGTCGAAGTATCAAGTTGCAAAGTATAGGGCGAACCCGATAAAGGCGCCTTAGCTTTATCGTACAGGTGCAATTCGACTTTCTGAGCCGTTGGCGCCCACAACGCAAAGTTGGCGCCATTTTCATCCATCCAACTGCCCAATCTTGCCTCGTCAGCATCATTTTCGCCCGAGGTATATAAGTCATCAATCACACCCGGAGTTTGTATCCGCGTAGCCGCGATGACTTTATCTTGTTTATCAAGCGCAACCGCAATCAATTGGGTTTTGAGTAGCGCTTTGGCACTCTCTGGACTGACAGTAAGCTCAAAACCTGTGCGCCCCTTAAGGTGGGGAAATTTCGGTTTATCAATAAGTTCTCCAACCACCATGTCGTACTTAGTGAAATCTTGTGGATGACTAATATCACTCAATCCAGATTCGTTACTCCAAATCTGATAACTCACCGCTTTACTGTGGTCGAACCAAGCAATGGAATTCAGGTCAAGCCAATGAGCAGCAGCGCCATCGAGTTTGACCACTGACTGATTATCTGGGGAATAGTTAAGTATTGGACTTCCATGCTGAGTATAAAGCGTATTGCCTTTATCAAACTCAAGTTGTAAATCTTGATTACCGAGCGCTTTATCCTCTCCTTTATGAAGAATAAAGTTCATGCATGAGTTGTGATCAGATTTCAGTGGTACGACAAATCGAGCGCCATTGTTTGAGTCAATATCTTGGGGGAGTAATGGACGACTCCAGTTGATATCAGAAATCAATGCATCAGAGATAGAATCACAAGAACTGCTGTTCCATAGGTGTAGCCCCCACTCGTCATAACTATTGTCATCACGTTTATAGTAAATAATAGCCTCTCGATATAACGCGTTAGACACCAAATAACTGTCATTAGCATGCATAGTATTGGTGCCCAAATGTGTTTCGATCGCTTGAGCTTGTAGTGCACTGCCATAGCCGGCCAGTAATCCAAATGCAGCTGTCAATACATTAAGTTTGGTTAGCTTTATTTTCATTCACTTTTCCACTGATTATTCCCGTTATTGATTTGATACCCCAGTCGACCCAATGAGATACCTTCAAGCTCACGTTATAATTTTGATAAAGTGAATACTCTCCTCCTTAGCTAGAAGCTAAAAAGGCGTAGAATGGGGGGATGAGAAATTAAAATACAATCCACCTCACACATACACCTCTAGAGCAGGTCAGAAAATTACCAAATAGCGCTGCTAATAGTGATAAGGCTGACAATTAATGATGGAAAAGTAACGATGGGTGTAGGATTGCAACAAAACGCCAAATGTTAAGAAATTAGATCTTCAACCTGCTATTTATTAAAAGGCTTGGTCATTATTCATTGTTACATTGAGTTTCAGACCATTGCTCGGGATGCGTCAGCATGGTCTTACCTTCGAAAGATTCTGCTCTGATGTCTTTAGGGTTATATATGGCGCACGACTTCATCGATAAGCAGCCACAACCAATACAACTTCCCAAGTCCTCTTGAAGCGCTTCAAGCTGGCGAATACGATGTGCTAGCAAATCATGCCAATTTGTGGCCATTTGATTCCATTGTTCTCTTGACGGTGCATGATGTTTGGGTAGGAAAGACAGGGACTGATTGATTTCTTCTAAAGTAAGCCCCACTTCTTGCGCGGCCTTAATCACGGCCAACCTGCGAAGAACATCCCGGTGATAGCGACGCTGGTTACCTTGATTCCGCCAACTGGTAATCAGACCTTTTTGCTCATAAAAGTGCAATGTCGACACTTTTACACCTGCTCTTTTGGCAACTTCACCAACTGTCATTTCCATATTGAATCATCCATTTTAGTAATGGCTAATAGATTGTGTTCAATGAGCCTAAATATTTAGGAGAGATATCTTAAGGTAACTTGCAGCTTTATGATAGCGTTGAGGAAAGCTTCAATTTAAAAAATCAACCCAGACTTCCAACAAGCCATACATCAAAAACAAACAATTACCCCCAGCTCAACTTAGACCAATTATAACGTTCCCCCTGCTCAGCTAATTGTGGACATGGATTAACAAGATAAGCGTGATCGGCAAACTCGCAAAGCGGGAGGTCATTAATAGAATCGGTATAAAAGTGAACATCCGTAAACGGGTCAGCCTTAGAAGCCAACCATTGCTCCAAGCGCGTCACTTTACCCTCTCGATAACTCGGAATACCCTTAATACTGGATGTGTAGCAGTTGTTTTCGATCTGTAAATCAACGCCAAGAGCATGAGTTATCCCAATTTTCTTACCGACAGCGGCAACAAGAAAAGTAACACTAGCGGAAATCATCAACATATCAATGTTGTCTTTTGACAATGACTCTATTAGTGATTTTGATTGAATAAATTGCCGGCCAAGTATCTCGCTCTTTACACACTCTTCAGCCAGGTTATCAACTTCATCAGTAGAAAGTTTTAACAAAGGTGCCATGGCAAAATCCAAATACTCTTGCATATTCATTTTGCCCTGAATGTATAAATCCATTAAACGCCTATCTTCACTTAAAAAGTTAGACTGATTCACAATACCTTTCTGGACCAAAAACGCGTTCCATATCATTGAACAGTCGCCATTAATCAGTGTTTCATCCATATCAAAAACGTATAAAGGTTTGGACATAATTAAGCTCTCACGGGTTGAGTTTGATTAAGATTGAGCATTGACTTCTTCTGGTTAAAATATGTTCTAATGATTGTCTCTCAAACTGGGATTCCTCATTACAATTACACTAATAGGCTTATCCTAAGCTCTAGACTACTTAGCTAGTGGGCATAACCCACCTGAAATGTAAATCTATGACTAAGGCACTATAATTAAAACCAGTTCATAAAGCTAACTGGTATATAGATTGAAACGTTTATTTTTCTTTGAAGTAGACATTGAAGTGTCTCAAAACATACCTATCGGAACCACCTTTGCTATGAGCCTCGAGTGTAACTGGACAGAAGACATTCCTTACTCAGCACTGAGGAATCCCCTGATAATTTAGATAAAAATCATCAAGTTAAGGTA
>NZ_JAYQDQ010000056.1:0-27580 GCF_038138445.1 Vibrio sp. | reverse complement strand
TTAGCAAAGGCGCTGACCCCTGCCGCCGTGAGACTGATTTCCCCTGAGGTGGCGTTGATTTCAAACAGATCGTTCCCGCCGCTGCTGACATTGGTGGTGATGCTGTAGGTGACATTTTCGCCATCGGCGTCACTGGCGGTTACGGTGCCAAGCACATCGCTGTCTGAGCGGTTTTCATTGTAGCTAAAGGCGTAGCTCGCCTGATTAAACTCTGGCGCGTTGTCATCTGCAGGGGCCGCATCCACTTCAGTTGCAATTACTGTTTCGGTCACTATGTCCAATAATGCTAAGCTTTGAGTTTCAGATAATCCCTGAGACTCTAGACCTGTGGTATCAAAATCAGTTCTTACTGTTGTTTGCAAAGCAGTTCTGTCGATATCACCTGTGCCGGTAGGACTCGAACCATTTTGCCCCCCTGCGGCTGTCGCAAACTCTTCGTTTTGGGTTGGGTCAATACCCTGTTCTATCTGATCGAAGATCGATGCTATTTCGCTATCTAGATCTATGTCAAATGTTTCGCCATCATCAGTAACTAATCGAGCATCCAGATCTGTTGCTGCAGGAGCGCCTTGTCCAAATTCAACGATAACTTCTCCTGCCCTCGGTGCTTCTCCCGGAGTAAGCTCTCTTAGTTGACCATTTGCATCAATAACGACTGACATGAATAACGCCCACCTTTGCTATAAGCACAGCTATGGATAATATTAACTTTAGTCCTTGTATGCGTATTGCGCCAACCTGTAAATAAACGTTTAGTAAAGCTTTACATCTTTTCGATACTTAATTTGCATTTTTGGTAAAAAGTTTCCATTTTTTCAGTCAGTTGTACTATATTATTCAATGAATTGCACTTAGGTGAATAAGATTAATTTATAAGACTTTTATCTTATTTTCAGTAGATTAATTTGAAAGGAGTCTCCCTTGAATTGGAAACAAGCGATTCTTGCCAATAGTCTCGCTTTCGTTGGTTTTACCAGCAACGGCCAAACTCTTGAGCAAGCTGTATCGATAACTTTAGCAACTAGTCCAGAGATAAAGAGCACGTTTAATTTATATAAAAGTGCGCTAAAAGAAGCAGATGCCTCTGCTGGAGCTTACTTACCCAATGTGGATTTGGACGCAGGGTTAGGTAGAGAAGGTATCAGCCCAGCAAGGTCTACTGGTAGATCTGATACTGACTTAACCAGAAAAGAAGCATCCATCATACTAACCCAACTTTTATGGGACGGTAATGCCACTCTGAATGACATAGACAGGACCTCAGCGCAAGCTGAATCATCTAGGTTACAAGTATTGGCAGATGCTTCCGACCTAGCTTTAGAGGTCACTGAAGTTTACCTTAATGCTGTCAAATCAAATGAAGTTCTCGCTCTTTCTGAAAGTAACCTTGCTGTGCACAAAGAGATATATCGTGATATCAAAAAGCGTGCAGACTCAGGCATTGGCTCTACTGCCGATGTTACCCAAGTGGAAGCTCGTATTGCTAAAGCTCATGGTAATCTACTTGCCGCGCAAAATAACCTAATCGACACTCACACTCAGTTCAAAAGGTTAGTTGGACAGAGCCCATTGGGTTTGATCTATCCTAGAGCTGACGAGTCTAAGCTACCAATCACGCTTGAAAACGCCTTAGATACTGCTTTTAATAATCACCCAGTAATTAGGATTTCTCAGGCTAATGTCGATTCAGCTCGTTATCAATACAAACAATCCAAAGGTAGCTATTACCCTACGATCTCGGTTGAAGCTAGTCAAACATGGAGGGATGATTCGGGAGGAAATGTTGGTAGCAGTGATGAATCACTAGCCATGCTCAGGTTGAGCTATAACCTTTTCAATGGAGGATCTGATAAAGACCTTTCCGAACGTGCTGCATACCAATTAAACAGAGCAAAAGACTTACGTGATGATGCTTATCGTCAAGTGGAAGAGAGCTTAAGATTATCATGGAGTGCGTTGGATCTCACCTTGCAGCAGAAAAACTTCCTTGCAGATCATGTGGATTCAGCATCAGAGACAGTCATTGCGTACGAGAAGCAATATCAAATTGGACAAAGAACTCTTCTTGACCTTCTCAATACCGAAAACGAGTTATTTGAAGCACGAAAAGATTACCTTGATGCCCATTATGCAGAACAATATGCAAAGTATCGAGTGATGAATGCCACTGGCAACTTACTAGATTCCCTATTAGTCGATGTCCCATCTGAATGGGCGGAACAAGTGGAGTATTGATCGTGAAAAGCGTAAGTATATTTACACTTACTAGCATTAGTATTGCCTTATCTTTTACGTCTCAGGCTAATGAAGAAGATGAATACAGTTATATCGACACTCCGAAAGCCATTCAAATAGCAGACCTACTAGATGATGACAGGGACGGGGTCATCAATGCAAGAGATATTTGTCCAGACACCCCAGAAGGTGCAAAAATCAACAATGATGGCTGCGCGGAGTTAGTCAAAGAACAAGAAGAGCTAGCTATGAGGGTTCTCTTTGCTCACGATTCTTACGAAATTAATCCTGCTTTTGCAGAGCAGATACAAATGATGGCTGACTTCTTAGAGAAGTACACATCAGCATCAATTCAGATACAAGGACATACGAGTAAAGTCGGCCCTGAAGCATACAATTATAATTTGTCAGAACAAAGAGCAAACGCAGTAGAAGAAGAGCTGTTGTATTACGGTATAGCTCCCGAGCGAGTTACCATAGTGGGGTTTGGAGAAAGTAGGTTGGAAGATGAAGGTGATGATGAAGTCGCACATGCAGCTAACCGAAGAGTAACCGCTAGTGTTGTAGGTCTAAATGAAAAAGTTGTTGAAGAGTGGAGCATATTTAGCATTATAGAGAAATAGCTCATCGATAAATGGAAAAACGCTCCTCGTATATGGAGCGTTTTTTAATTTTACGTTGTATCTTACGCTGGCTTATCAGCCAGCTTAGTCTTTTTTGGTAAAGATATACTCAGCAGAATATAACCAATGATTGCCGCAGTCGTCGAGCCCATGAGAATCCCTAGTCTTGCATAGGTATCGTACTCTGGATTGACCTGACCAAATGCCAAGGATGATATAAAGATAGACATTGTAAAACCAATACCGCACAGTACTGAAACTGCAAATATATGAACAAAATTAATGCCCTCAGGTAATTTAGCAATTCCAGCCTTTACTGCGATCCAGCTAAAACTGTATATGCCAAGAGGCTTACCAATCAATAACCCAAGTGCAATTCCCAATGGAAGCATAGATGTTAAACCATCAATCGAAACACCCGCGAGGGAAATACCCGCATTAGCGAAAGCAAACAAAGGAAGTATCCCAAAAGCGACATAAGGGTGAAGTCCATGCTCCATACGTTTAAGTGGCGATTCCTCGTCTTTCTTTCCTTTCAGAGGTATGGCAAAACCAATAACCACACCTGCCAAAGTTGCATGAACACCCGATTTAAGCACTGCAAACCAGAGTATTGCCCCAACTATCATATATGGGGTCAACCTTGTTACCTTCTTAGCATTTAGAATAAATAGCGCTGCGGTCATTGCAAAACCAACACCCAACGCCGTTGTCGATAGCTCTCCCGTATAGAATAGAGCAATGATCACCACAACACCCAAGTCATCAATAATTGCCAGCGCCAACAAGAAGACTTTTAGGCTGACTGGCACACGGTTGCCAAGAAGAGCCATTATACCTAGCGCAAAAGCTATATCTGTAGCTGCAGGGATAGCCCAACCCCGAATCGCTTCTGGATCACTACTATTAAAAGCTACATAGATAAGTGCGGGAGCCAGCATACCACCAACAGCGGCGATTGCCGGGAAAATCGCGGTTTCCCACGACTTGAGAGCCCCTTCTAATAGCTCTCGTTTAACCTCGAGGCCTATGATAAGGAAGAAGATCGCCATTAAGCCATCATTTATCCAATGTGAAACAGACAAACCTAGCACATAAGAGTGAAGAACAGATTGGTAAATTTCATTAAGCGGTGTATTGGCGATAGTCATTGCAATCACTGCTGCAATAACGAGAAGAATGCCCCCAGATGACTCCATTTTGAAAAAATGGCGAATAATATCATTCATGATATCGTCCCTTTAATTATTATGTTAATAAACGATGAACAAACAATAGAACTGAGTTTACGCATAGATATCCTTAAGGAAAAATCGCTTGTTTGGAGGTTATACTTCGGTATTTTCGATAAATACAGAGTAACACCACGTTTATTCCTGTCTTAATTATAGGTAAATTCAGAGAATTACCAATATAAACAACAACTCTTGTGATAAACAGAAAAAGTTTAGTGGCTTTGCGACTTAATACCCCATTAAGAGCATAAAACCAGATGCTTCATGTGAACCAGAAGCCCTGATTGGCCCTTGCCAGTATGGGATAACAAAAGGCAGCCAAAAATCGTTATCAATCGCACTAATAACCAAATCAATACCGAGCTCTTTTACGACTACTCTCCACTTGGTGGGTATTCGCTTTCCACCAGTAAGAAAAGAAAACTCTGTCGGCTGTATGGAAACACCCTGTGGAAGCAAGCTAAGCACTTGACCATCAATGCGATACAACTCTCCTCGCCAATGCGCTGAGGTTGTTGACTGGCTATAGCGAGTTACAGACAGTACCGTTTCATGATCTAAGTTAAACGTAAACCAGTCCATATGTTTACTCACAGGTCTAATCAAACCTGTACCCCATTCCTTGCTTATCCAGCCTTGGCCTTCTACATACGTTAACCCTTTTTTTCCTAACTTTATATCACCCTCTACCTTAAGGAATGGGCAAGCAAGGTTATAGGAAGCAACGGATAGCAATGGGTAATTTTCTACATAGCCTTTATCACCAGGTAAAACACAAGGAGCCGACGATGTTATATTAAGCTGCAAATCAAATGTGTCACTAATAAGGCTAAGATGCCCTGGAAAAGGAGCTTGACTAGATGAAGTAAGATTCCAATTATCGATCCATAAATGAAAAGGCTTATGGGAAAACCCTGCTTGCCCAATACCACCTCTTGCAAGTCGTTGCTCTCTCCATGTCTCAGTTTCATTCGCTATCACAGCATATGAAATATAGAGGTGTGGTTCTTGCCACCCTTTACTCTCTCGATCATCTGTCGCAATCCTGATGTAGGTCCACTGAAGACTATATTTCTCTCCACGATCATCTTCTAACATTGCAAAATAATGCCATAATTCATGCTGATACTGACCATGAAGACTGAAGTCTTCAGGAAGCTTGACCGGAACATTAGGTAAGACGGGCTCAAATATACTTTGAGTTTTGGTTATATAAGGCAGTGAGTCGGAGTTCGTTTTTTGGGGTAGAAAATACTGCAAGTAGACAAAACCAATAGCCGAAGTAGTAATGGCCGTTATTAAGACAAACACTGTCAGCAAACGTAACCGACTATTAGCCTTTCCCATGCTACAGAGAGTTCCGTACAAACTTCATTGGCGTATGTCGAATCATTCTCATCGTTGGTAGAGCTCCGGCTAGCATAAGTGAGCACATTGCCATAATGCTAGTTTGAAAATACTCTCCCGAAATCAACTGGAGGTTAAGCGTCCATCCAAGAGAGGGTTTCATAACGATATCAACTATAAGGTTAGCCAAAGCTAGGCCTAGAGGTAAAGCAATTAGGACTGATATTACACCGAAAAGAAACAGTTGTAAGCTGCCCATGAGAATTAATTCTTTACCCGTTATACCTAAACATCTAAGTAATGAAACATGTCGTTGACGGGATACCTCTCCAGCAAGACTCGCGAAGAAAATACCGCATATCGCAATAACGAGTGTAATATTGCCAAGGGTGTCTGCAATAGAAAAAGTCCTATCAAAAACCTTCATTGCTTTCTTATGGATATGACTATTGTCATAAGTTCGCTCAGCACCCACTCGAAAAACAGAGTGTAAACGATGTTTTAGGCCTGAAGCTTTAATACCATCTTGAAGTATCACTCCTAAGGTCACCGAACCACTATCTTTAAACGCTTTTAGCCAGTTGTGGTGAGACAACATGATCTGATTATACGGGTTGCCATAATCATAATAAACGCCGACTACCTGCCAACTTTTTCCTAACTGACCGAATAAGTCAATACTGTCTCCGGGACGTATACCTCGCTTAATCGCCATTGACTCACTGATCATCACTCCTTTAGAGTGATGTAAATGATACCAATAATTAGGAATACCTATTTTCACCGTCAGAGAGTCCCACTCCCCATCAGAGTGACCTGTACTTACAACTTGAGTAGTTTCATCTACTGAGTCAATTTGCTGCTCCCATCGCCACCATACAGACTCGACTTCAGGCTGTTCAGACAACCAACTGGTCATCCGTGTAGCAGAGCTGCTACTTGGGTAGATATAAAGATCCGCAGCTAGCCGTTGGCTCAACCATTTATCAGTAGTATCACGGAAGCTTCCAACCATGGTCTCCACACCAATATTTGCAGCCATTGCCAACATGAATGCCATTGTAGCAACCCCTCTATAACTCATACTTGCGGCAGCATCAGCAAAAAACCATCTCAGTTTGGGCCATTTAAGAACGTATGAGAGGCTATCAAAGAGTTTCCAGATAAAATACGGTGTAAACAGTGCCACACTCACTAACATTAGCGCAATGATGATGAATCCCGAGACTTGTGTTTGAGGAGCCTGATAAATCGCAATAGCAACAACACATAGTACACATGCGAATGCAGCTTGTAATGAAAACTCAGTACCGGCAAAACGTACTAATGATAGCCTAGCAGTGAGCCTTATTGGTTGGGTTCTAAGCAAACGAACTATTGGCCATGCACATGTCAGACAAGCACCAAGCATTGACATAGCCAAGCTATACATAGCTGACGACCAATCCCACGCAACAACAAGCCCGACATTAGCGTCATACAAGTCGCGTAAGCTTCCTGACACAGCGGGTATTAGCTGGTTAGCAAGAATCATCCCTAAAAAATTACCGCACAACCAACTGAAAAAAATCAAGACCAGTAGCTCAATAGATAAAGCTATAGTTAATTGGCTTCCTGACACCCCTGTCTGACGCATAATGCCAACAAGAGGCTGCCTCTGAGTCAACGACAAAGACATTGCCTGATAAAAAATAAACAAGCCTACGAGAAAAGCTAACATTCCCATAGCACTTAAATTCATATGAAACGCTTGTGTTATCGACTCAAGTTCGGCACGAGAATTCCGCGTTACAGTCATTCCATTAGGTAAATAATTTTTTAACCGAGTCAGCTTTTCGGCCGGCATTTCACCACAGGCAATTAAAGAAATTCCTGCTTTGCGTTCAATCATTCTTGTCAGTGAAATATCAGCAATTACCCGTGTACCCTGAATCAAACCACGCTTATCCACAATAATCGGCCCAAGCGTACTGCCATCACTTAACGTAATTTGATCTCCATCCTGCCAATTCATGTGTGTTGCTAGATCAGCACTCACCATTACTGGATGCGAGGGTGCCATTAGTGGAAGAGAAAGGAAATCTTTCAGGTTGAGGCTCTGTTGAAATTGCCACATAGTAACAGGATCAAGACCGACCAAGATCAATTCAGAGCCATTGCTAAGATTAAGTCTCAGCCGATCAAAAGGTGCACATTGGTTAAACCCATCTCGACGAAGTTGCACATAAAAGCCTTGTGGTATTTTATTGGTAATATGCTTAGGACGAATTCGATAAGGGAGGGGGTTAGAAAAAAGCTTCTCACCATGCTGATAACTGCTTTTTGCATGGTTGTTAATTGACGTAACTCCAACTAGGAGAGAAACGCCTAAAGTAAGACCAAGCCAGACAAGAAGGATTTGAAAAGGATAGCGTCTGTAATGGCCCAACAATGCCTTAACTACGGGCCATAACATGTAGCAGCCCTCCTTGGAGGCGAACCCTACCCTCCATATGAGAGGCGACTTGCTCACTGTGAGTAACTAATAACAATGTGCATTCTAATTCTCGGGTTAAGCTCGTTAGTAATCGCATCACAGCTTCAGCATTACGCTCATCTAAACTGCCAGTAGGTTCATCCGCGAGTAATAACTTGGGTTCCATATACAAAGCACGAGCTATAGCAGCTCTCTGTTGCTGGCCACCAGATGCTTCTTCAGGGTATCGTCCTAAAAGTGGCATAAGATCGAGAGATGAGAGGATTTGACGCCATAATGCAGTGTCCTCGGGTAGCCCCTTTAACTGTCGGCAAAAACGAATATTATCGGCGATATTTAAGGTAGGAATTAAGTTAAACTGCTGAAATATGAGTCCTACATTGTTTCTTCGATATGAGGTCCGCTGGTTTTCACCCACTTGGTGCATCGAAAAGTTGGGAAATAGGATTTCTCCTGAATCAACCGTATCTAAACCTGCAATAAGATTGAGTAGCGTGCTCTTACCGGAACCACTCTCACCCATCAAAGCAACTTGCTCACCTTGATCCAATGACAACTCAGCACCTTGCAGTACAGGGTGAAATTCTCCACCATCCACATAGCCTTTACAAAGGTCTGTTAGTTGCAGCATCAAAAGTCTCACAATTTTTAAAATTGGACTGTGAATCTACACTAAAATACTGGCTTGAGAAAGCATTTTGGACACTGGCTCACACGATATATTCTAATTTTCATTCGCTCAACAATGAGTTCTCGGAACACTTCTAGGTTTTATCAAAGACTGTGATCCCTTCGGCAGTATAAAACTCCAACTATGCCTACCGTTTCATCGCGATCCATAAATAAGCTAACGTATTAACATAAAATAAAAAAACAGACCCGATGTTAATACTCTCAGAGCTAGAAAGCTTTCTGAAAATGTTAATTAAAGCACCAAGATGAAAGCCCAAGCTTTCATGTAAAAAAGGAATACGATGAAAAAAATATTAGTGCTAGGCGCATCGGGATACTTAGGCTCCCAACTACTCTCAAAGCTATGCGGTTTAGGTTACCGCGTCACGGCAGCTGCGAGACAAATTGATTACCTTAGGGCGCGAGTACAACCTCACAAAAACCTTACCCTGATGTATCTCGACTTAGCCGATCAACAAACCACACTAAATACGGTTGCAAAATTCGACATTATTTATTTTCTAGTTCATGGAATGGCCCATGGCCACGACTTTCTCGAATATGAACTTTCCCTAGCAACTAACTTTAAATCTGCACTAAAAAATAGCGATGTACAACACGTCATATATCTCAGTGCCCTTCAACCTCAAACTGGCAATTCCGAACATCTTAAAGCACGGCTAATGACAGGTGATATCATACGCCAAGCTGGCCGTCCAGTAACTGAGCTTAGAGCTGGTGTCATTATTGGCCCCGGATCTGCTGCATTCGAAATTATGCGCGATTTCGTTTTTAACATGCCTTTGCTGATAACTCCAAAATGGGTTGATTCCAAAGCCAACCCAATCGCGCTTGAAAACTTGAATCATTACTTAATCGAACTGGTGAAAGAAACACCGACCACACATAGTCTATTCGAGGTCGGTGGCCCTGATGCCCTTACCTATAAAGAACAATTTTTAATTATCAGCCAAACAATTGGTAAACCTATTCGGATTTTTTCCACTAACCTACTGACACCTAAATTTGCTTCATATTGGCTTGGTATAGTCACCTCTGTCCCTAAATCGATAGGTGCGGCACTACTTTCAGGTTTAAAGTATGACTTTATCGCAGATTGGCAAGCCATTCATAAACGATACCCTCAAAATTTAATTGGTTATGAAGAAATGGTCCAACAAGCCATCTCAGCAGAAAGTAACTATGTAGAAAGCGAAGTCTGGGGATATGACCCCGCAGCTTTTAGACGCTGGCAACCAGGTTATGGCTACTACCCCAAACAGACAGGTGCGAGTATTCAAACCCGAGTCAGCGTCAGTGCTCTGTGGCAAACAATCCAACAATTTGGTAGCCGAGAAGAGGGTTATTTTTATGCTAATGTGCTTTGGCGAATCAGGGAATGGCTCGACTTACCATTCGGAGGTGGCCGCCCTATAAGGCGCTCTCCCCCTGGCCCAGGAATTAAAGTTGGGGATTATATCGACTCATGGAAAGTCATTCGTTATGAGGAACAACAATTCCTTTCACTATTATTTGGTCTTAAAGCCCCTGGGCTGGGGCGTTTGGAGTTTTCACTGAAAGACTTAGGTAAGACGCGTAAGCTAACCGTTACTGCATGGTGGCACCCACAAGGGCTTAGAGGTCTACTATATTGGTTTGCCATGATGCCGGCACATATATTTATATTTAAAGGCATGATTAGGGCTATTGTAAATAAAGCCCAGAAGCGTTGAAAAATAGCCTAAAGTTCTAATTTACGCTTTTTTTAATTACTTCAGAAACATATTTTGCATAAAGTTTATGCATATTGGTTGTTGGATGAATCCCATCCCAGTACATAAAGTGCTCCGGATTACCAGTGACCTTTCCTGTTTCGGTTTCTAACGATGCTTCTGTCACATTCGTCAACTTGATGTTGAGCATTGTATCCTCATAAAACCCCGCTTCTAGAACAGTTTCTTTAATATTTTTATAAAAGGTGTAAGCGTCTGCGTAAACAATGTTTACGCTTGGGTTCGCTTGCTTTATATCTTTAAGTTGGCTTTCAAGTATCTGGTTAAAACTGCGTATAAAGCTATTCGCTTCATTGGCTTTGTCTTTTAACCATGGCGCTTTAGAAAAATCTGGAATGTTTGAAACTATGATAGTTTCCGCCTTA
Organism: Vibrio sp.; assembly: GCF_038138445.1. Taxonomy (GTDB): domain Bacteria; phylum Pseudomonadota; class Gammaproteobacteria; order Enterobacterales; family Vibrionaceae; genus Vibrio. The sequence continues at coordinate 16,834 of NZ_JAYQDQ010000056.1, read as the reverse complement.
TTGTCGATGAGTTTACGTATGTCGACTGAAACCATAGATGCAGCGTCTGCTCCGGTTTGGCCTAACTCACCATACAAGCTGTACCACATGTTATTCGTCCCGGCCATATAAGTAACGATTGTGCCCTTTTGAAAAACACCTTTTTCAGCAATACGGTTTGATATCTGCAAGCTTGAATTCGGAAGTACTTTCCCACCACTAAACGAGAGCACATCTTGATCTTTGTTAAGGTTATTGAAATTTCCCGATAAAGCCATCGCACCTCCAACCGACCAGTTATTCCCTATCTGTGGTTCCATATGAATAAAGTATGAGCTTTTTTCATCTCGTTTCTCTACATGGATATCGGTATTAATTTCCATCCTTGCCGGGGATACGGGTGGAAGCTTTAGCATTTGCGCCAGATACTCTGTCCATACTCGACCGTTACTCGCCCTGCCTTGCCAATTGGGGTCAGAGGTTGAAGCAAGAAGAGCACCTTCTGTCGCTATACTGAACTCTTGAGAAACAGCAAATTTATTGCCGCAGTCTGATAAGCTATCGCCGAAGCTGGAAATGCTCTTAAAATCACTCGCCAATAGGTACACTGGGCATAGCAATGCAAATAAGGTTAATAATCTCATGTCGTGACTCTATCCTAAAACTCATGGAATATGGCTGCATAACAGACAGCTTAGGCAACATAACTAAGCTCATATACTTCCGATAAGTATTGTAAAGAGTCACTTCACTAGTATGAGATTAGAGAGGATACCCAATAGGTATTTCAGCCAATTGTTCTCCTTGGTTCGCGGGGTAAACCAAGTACTCACCATGATATTTGACGTTCGACTTATAATCCGTGATTTTGTGCAGCATAAATCCAGCATTTGCTGCCTTTTCTATAAATAAGGCATGATTTCCGCGAACAAACCAACTCATTGGCTTGACTAAGTCCTCCCCATCAAAACAGTCATCACACTGTTTAGAACAAAGCGCAAAAGAATTCGGTCCTTCGGTGAAGATTTGGACCTTACCACAATTCACAAGCGGCTCCGAGGTTGATACTTCCCATCCTTGTTCCTCCATGGAGTCCAAGAATTCGTTAATTTCATGATCTTTTATCTGGCGATGTGTCGAGTTGATTGGGAAAAAATCCACATAAAATTTCGCAATACGTTGGAACGTATTCATTAGAGCCGCATTATTGCCTTTAGATCTCCCCTCTTTCTGCCATCGAGTCAAATCTCCCTGAACACAGCGATGAAAACGCTGTGATTTTATCGCTCGCGTTACCCATCTCACCAAATAGTGATTATTAGAGACAGGAGCATCCACTACTTTACCTGTTTTATGTTCGCTCGCGAGTTCCTGCAATGCGCAGTTAACTAAGTTTTGAATTTCAGTTGTATACAGAGACATTACGCCTTTCTTCCAAATATCCAGTAACACGTCGTGGACAATATCGAACACGCCGTCATAACACTAATCATTGGCCAAACAACGCCATCAGGCATAAATGCAATAATGCCTCCCATTACAGACCCAGTACCAAAACGAAGTGTACCAGCCAGTGATGAAACGGTGCCAGCCATTGTCGGATAGCCACTTAGTAATAAAGCCATTGTATTACTTCCAATGGTAGCTGTTGTTCCAACAAAAAGGACCACGAAAGGTACAGTGCCCCATAGGCCTAGGTCAAGAAGCCAACCAACAAATAAACCCACTCCTGCAAAAAGTTGGATCGAAAGTGCCAACTTTAGCATTGCATGCAAACCGACTTTCTTTACAAAACGACCATTAATCATGGTCATAATAATCATTGCAACAATATTTAAAGCAAATAAATAACCAAACTCATTGGGCTCTACGCGATATATATTGATGTAAACGAAAGAACCTGCGGTAAGAAACGAGAACATACCAGCAAAAGAAAAAGCACCTGAGAATATTAATCCAACCACAACTGGGTTACGGCATAGGCCCGCATAATGTTTCAATATTGATACCAAACGAAGAGGCTGCCTATTTTCCTCTGTAAGGGTTTCTGGAATTTTCCACAGCACAAGCGCTATAACGATCAAAGAAAACACAGCTAAACACCAAAAGATGCCACGCCAACCAAACCATATTGCAATGTGCCCACCTAACATGGGCGCAACTAACGGCGCTAGGGTAATCACTAAGGTAATAAAGGACATGGCGCGAGAAAAGTCCTCTCGATCAAACATATCACGCACTATCGCCTGAATAATCACCGCAGCGGCAGCACCAGCAAAGCCCTGAATCCCTCGTATCAATATCAGAGCATCAATCCCCTCTGTTCGAGCACTAATAACCGAAGCAATCGCAAACGATACCATTCCTATTATGAGAACGGGCCTACGGCCATAGCTATCAGCTAATGGGCCTTGAATAAGCTGCCCTATGGCAAATCCAGCGGTGTAAACTGTCAAAGTGATCTGCACTGCACCTTCTGCAACACCCAAATCACGCGCAAGATTTGGCATTGCTGGCAAATACATATCAATAGCCAGCGGCGTTAAAGCGCCGACGGCTCCTAATACTAAAAAGAGTAGATAAGTAGCTTTTTGAGAAGATGGTGAAGAGAGGGCGTGATTAGACATAAGTCTCCATAAATATTTTGGGACTGCTAGCCGTTTGGCTAGAGACAAATAGAAAGCAGCTATCAATACAAGTGTATTATTTATCTAGACTATATTGAGCTAACAGAGTGTAAAAGACTACTTCCTATTTGGAACTAAACCATTTCCAATTTAACTGACTAGTGCCAAACTGAGTCTATTTCTTCTTGGGTAAGAAAGCGGTATTCTCCGGGCTCTAAGTTTTGGTCTAACTCTATCTGACCGATGCGTTCTCTATGCAGATGCTCCACCTTATTGCCAAGCGCGGCAAACATACGTTTGACCTGATGATACTTACCTTCTGTAATCGTCAGTAGGAGCTCATTTTCTTTAGGATCAACGATCTCAAGTTTGGCAGGTAGAGTTGGCGCTTTTTCGTTGCGTAACTCGATTCCATGAGCAAACTTCTCTACATAATCAGAGCCAATAGGATCTGCAAGCCAAACACGGTAGGTCTTTTCACACTTATGCTTTGGTGAGGTAATACGATGAGACCATTTTCCATCATCTGTGATAAGCACTAAACCTGTCGTATCCACATCTAAACGGCCAGCAAAGTGAAGATCTTCCATCTTCACCTCGTCTAACAACATGAATGCTGTCTGATTAAATCCATCTTCGTGAGAACAAACAAAGCCATCAGGTTTAAACAACATAATGTAACGAGGGCCTGGCTTTTGAATTTCTCTCCCCTGCCACTCCACTACACAGTTGTCCGTTACTTTGACAGAGCCACTTTTTTGCATGACATCATTTACAGTAACGTCACCACTTTTGATTATTTTTGTTGCTTCTTTACGTGTTGCACCCAAAGCATCACATAAGTATTTATCTAAACGCATGATTACCTCATCCACATCGGGTAAAGTATTATAGAATGCCTAGCCCAAATAGTTGAGTAGTTTCACGCGATTTATGTACACATTAAGACCTTATCAAGCTGATTCAGTGAAAGCCGTCATCCACTATTTTCGCAAACACTCAAGTCCAGCAGTCTTGGTGCTGCCAACTGGCGCAGGTAAGAGCCTTGTTATTGCTGAACTGGCTAGATTGGCTAAAGGAAAAGTACTAGTCTTGGCACATGTCAAAGAGCTGGTTGAACAAAATCATGCCAAGTACGAAGGTTATCAACTCGAAGGAGCCATTTATTCTGCTGGTCTTGGCCGAAAAGAAACCGATAAACAAGTTGTGTTTGCTTCAGTTCAATCTGTAGTCCGAAACCTAAATGACTTCAAAAATCAGTTTTCCCTTCTCGTGATTGACGAGTGCCACAGAGTTGCAGACGACAAGAACACCAGCTATCAAAAGGTCATTCATCATTTACGCGAATTAAACCCCGGCATTAAAGTCCTTGGTCTTACCGCGACTCCCTACCGTCTCGGGATGGGATGGATTTATCAGTACCATACGCGCGGCCTAGTCCGTACAAAAGAACCGAGATTCTTTCGAGATTGTATTTTTGAGCTACCGATCCGTTACCTACTTGACCAGAATTTCTTGACCCCAGCTCGCATGATGGATGCCCCCATACTTAGCTATGATTTTTCGCAGTTAAAGCCATCAAGTACTGGTAGGTACAAAGAGCATGAGTTGGACATGGTTATTGACCAAGCAAAACGAGCCACACCACAAATCGTTCACCAAATCATTAACCATGCACATAATAGGCAAGGTGCTATGGTTTTTGCCTCTACAGTCCGCCATGCTCAAGAAGTTTTATCATTACTTCCATCTAATGAATCCGCTTTGGTTATAGGGGATACTTCAGTATCAGAGCGCGACTCTATCATCGATGGCTTCAAAAATCGAAAAATCAAATTTTTAGTAAATGTATCGGTATTAACCACAGGGTTTGATGCCCCACATGTCGATTTAATTGCTATTTTGCGCCCTACAGAATCTATCAGCTTGTATCAACAAATTGTTGGTCGTGGTCTTCGCTTAAGTTCAGGAAAAACTGAGTGTTTAGTGCTCGACTATGCGGGCAATAGCTATGACCTATATCAGCCAGAAGTGGGCGAAGCTAAACCTTCACCTGATAGCGAAATTATCACCATTCCCTGCCCCGCATGCGGCTTTAACAATAACTTTTGGGGTAAGCTCGACAGTAATGGGTTTCTAATCGAGCACTATGGACGAAAATGCCAAGGATTTTTCGAGGATAAAGCAACTCAAGAAAGAGAACATTGTAACTACCGATTTAGAGCAAAATATTGCAACGAATGTGGCGCGGACAATGATATATCAGCAAGGGTTTGTCACCAATGTGACGCGACATTAGTCGACCCTGACAAAAAGCTTAAAGAGGCATTAAAACTAAAAGATGCGCTTGTATTTGAGTGCTTGGCAATGGATTTAGCTCTGCATAAAAACGAGAAAGGTAAAAACTGCCTAAAGGTATCCTATTTTGGTGATAACCAAGCACAAGTCCATGAATTTTGGTCATTATCCACACCAAAGCAAAAGCAGGACTTTAAAAACTTTTTTGTCAAATCTCACCTCGCTGACAAACACCGACCTTTTGAAGAATCCTCCCCGAGTAAAATCGTCAACCACCAGCACCGTTTTCGACCACCACAGTTTGTCATTGCTAGAAAGTCAGGGCGATTTTGGAAAATACGCGACAAGATATTTGACGACGAATTAAAATGATTTTTCCGCCACAAAATTTGATGTAGTTTTATGGCCCATTATTCACTTTGTATTCAGAAAAGATTGGTTATACTCAAGCATAGAATTTTATAGCAAGATAACATGATGTTTAATAAGCAGTTAGTAGGGCCACTTATTGCTGCCCTTTGTGTGATAGCAAGTACTTCGGCTTACCCCAAAACAGAATCGGATAAAGACGGCCATGCCTTAGTGCAAGATATTCATCATGCAGGAGCTGAAGTCGAGTTCGAAGAAGACCAAGACGAAGTCTATGATGCCGTACATAAAGGCTATATTCGCCCCTTTTCAGAGCTTTACACTATGGTCGAAAAAGATCTTCGTGGCCGTATCATCAAAGTTGAACTTGAAGAGGATGACGATGTTTGGGTTTATGAACTCAAGCTTAATTACAATAACAACATCATCAAAGTCGAATACAACGCTCAAACTTTAGAAATGATTCTGATTGAAGGTCGGAATTTCAAACAGGCCCTAAAAAACTAAACGGGATCATAATGAAAATACTTGTAGTGGAAGACGAGCCTCGCCTGGGTGAGCAAATAATCGAATCATTGGAAAAAAACGGCTGGGTTCCTGAGCTTTCAATAGATGGGATAGACGCACTTTACCGCGCAACATCGGAAGAATGGGATGCGATTGTTCTCGACCTTGGCTTACCAAAATTAGATGGTCTTACTGTTTTAAAAAGCATTCGTGATGAAAACATAAACACCCCTGTTATTATCCTTAGTGCAAGGGATGGTCTTACCCAAAGAGTCGAAGGACTTAACTCTGGTGCCGATGACTACCAAACCAAGCCCTTTGAAATGGTTGAGCTTATTGCTCGTGTGCGTGCACAGCTTCGCCGAGCTTCGGGTAATGCATCACCGATAATGCAAATGGGTTGCCTAAGCCTAGATACACGAACTTCTAAAGTCATGTGGCAAGGCCAAGCAATAGATCTTACTGCTTTGGAGTACAAAGTGGTTGCCTATTTCATGCACAACCCTGAAAAAGTTATCTCACGTACAGAACTGGTCGAACATATCTACAAGCAGGACTTCGACCGTGACTCCAACACTATCGAAGTTTTTATAGGCCGTATCAGGAAAAAAATTTCACCCAAAGTTATCAAAACCGTCAGAGGTTTAGGGTATCAGCTCAATGCCAATTAGGAAGATAAGACTCATCAAACGACTTAGCCTCAAAAGCCGATTAGTTCTAGCGGCTGTTGTTTGGTTGACCGCGATGATAATTGCGGCGGGTGTCATGATGCCCTCTCAGGTTTATCTTTATATGCAGGAAGATACTAAACAGCAACTGGCTATTTATATGGATGAAATAGCTGCATTACTTGAAGCCGATGAAAAAGGAAATCTCAAGTTAACTTCTCCTCTTTCTGATCCTAGATTTACTCGCCCATACAGCGGTTTTTATTGGTCAGCTAAAACCGACAAAGCCTTACTTCGCTCACGTTCATTATGGGACAAAAACTTAACGACTAAAGATGAACACGATTTATTAGGAGCTCGCGACGAAAAGCTTATCTATATTCAATCAACCTTATACTATCCGGATTACTCTGGTCCTATTGAAGTCACAATTGGCACAGACCAACAGCCCATTGCGGATACCGTTCGTAAACTAATGAGTCAATTGTGGTTCATTCTTGGACTTCTCTATATCGGCATTTTGGCTTTAATCGCTATTCAGGTGCAATGGTCTTTGAGGCCGTTAAATAAAATGCATAAAGAGTTATCACAATTACGTAGGGGGGAAAAAACGCAGTTAGACCAAGAGTATCCAAAAGAAGTCGCACCTGTTGTTTCGGACCTAAACGCACTGGTTTTTCATTATCAAGAGCTTCTTGAACGAGCTCGTCATCACGCGGGCAATCTCTCGCATGCATTAAAAACACCACTTTCTGTGTTAAAAAATGAAGTATCCACCAAGGATTCTGCTACTCAGGAGCAACTTCGCCCACCAATAGACCAAATCCAAAATCAAATTGACTACCATTTAGGCCGAGCAAGAATGGCTGGAGCAAAGAATATTTTGTCTGTAAGTGCCAATCCATCAGAGCGAGTTGACGCCATTTCCATGGCATTTGATAAAGTCTACGTAGAGCGCAATATTTGCCTCATCAATGAGTTAGATAGCGACATAAATGTCTCTGTTGAGCAGACTGACCTTGATGAGATGTTGGGCAATCTTATTGAGAATGCATATAAATGGTCTAATAGCATTATTCGTGTCCATTCTATATCACATAAAGACAGCCCTGAGTCGATCGACATTATGATAGAGGATGATGGTATGGGCATCCCAGAAGAGAAGCTAGGCACAGCCACTAAGCGTGGTGTTCGCTTAGATGAAACCATGCCAGGGACAGGTTTAGGCCTCAATATTGTTTGCGAAATGGCACACAGCTATCGAGGCAAGTTAACTCTCAGTCGAAGTGCTTTAGGTGGGCTAAAGGTCATTCTGTCTATGAAGTTAGCTCAATAGCTCATATGCAGAGCCACTTTACTCCCAACCAGTGCAGCACTGTGTGTACCAAGTTTTACTAGCTTCATGTGTCCATCGAAGGCCCCTTGCCGGACAAAAAGCTGCTCTATAACACCATTTCTTTTGGGCTCTATATCCAGACGATTATGTTTTCTCATGGCAAAAAATATTCCGTCACTATCGAGCTCATACCAACCCGAGCTGGTATATCCCACCTGGCTCTTTGGCAGTAAAGCATAGACACCATAACTGCTGTCTTCTTTCAGTATTAGCTCAACTCGCAGAGGTAAAGTGACACCAAAATTGTTATCTGGGTCTACCGAAGAAACATAAGCAATAGTGTGACTGCTCATATGTCTATTGATAGCATTATGATTTAAATAAGCGATCAGCGCACCTAACATTGCCCCTGCAATAATGATGAAAACGGCCGCTAACTTACTCACAACTCAATACCCCACTCTTTGGTCGAAAACTCAAAGAGCGTCCGCTTTTATCAACTAACAAGGTTAGCTCTCCAAAGTCGTACAAGCTAACGTCTTGATAACGAACTTTGGTACCGTTAGTACCTGGGGCAAACCAACATGCGCTAAAATGCTTTTGTTCAAACGATATATCAGAAAGAGGTGAACGCATCTTCTCTACGATGAAGTAACTGGTTAATGTCGAGCAAAAAAATAACCCTACAGCCATCAATAATGTCCGCTTTGGTATATTAGGTTTGTGAGCATGGTTAATTTCATTGAGTTGTATAAGTTCATCAGGTACTTCGATTTCAGTGGGTTCAAAGCCTGGCTGGTAACTTTCCACTGTACCTACAAACTTATAGCCTTCACCACGTACAGTTTTAATCACCTCTCCAGAACGATCTTCAAAGGCCCGCCGGCAGCTCGAGATACAGTGCATCAAGCTACTCATCTCTACAACAATACCTCGTCTTTGCCAGACTTGGCACATAAGTTCATCTTTGGTTAGTGTTTCACCAGCACGCTCAACCATAAAGTTAAGCAACGCAATCTCATTAATTCCTATTGGGTAACGCACGTTACTATTCAGGTTTTGAATATAGCCATGTTCAGGATCGAAAATCGAATCCCCGTTAATGATTAGCATGAGTTCTCTTAGGTTAGTAACTGTTAGTACTTTTTATACCTAAGATTTTTTTCCCTAAAGTTAGGGAACTGTCAGCTTGATGATGTTTCAATATGAAGCATTATTAAAAAATATCAAATCACTGATTTTTATAGAAAAAGCATGGGCGAGTTATATATAAACACTCGAGTATAAATATGAATATCTTGGCGCAACCAATATGGTGTTATCATCATCAAGACGAATTATCTTTAACTCTTCCATAGAATGCATACCGTGTTGACTGAACATAGTTTCCATAATGGAAAGCTTCTTTCCATGAGGTATAACTCGGTCAGCAGAGGTGGGCATTAGAGATAAGCCATTAGAATTAAAGCCGTATCTTCCAGACACATTAAAGCCTATAAGATCATCCGTTAGAAAATACATTTCGTACTGCCCAGAGCGCTTAAAGTTGAGCTGGGTTAGTAGACCTATCTGCTCACTGCCTTGCTGGGTTGGGACAATGATCTCTGTCTTACTCTCGTAGCTTCGATTCATAGTCGGTGAACTTGTATAGGAGGATAAACCACCCACTAATATTCCCGAAATAATGCTAGCAATACATAATTTCTTATTCACATGTCACCTCCACATCTTTGGGACTATAGCTAATAGACGTTCCATCCTCCTTAATTAAAATAACTTGGTTGCCCGTCTCAAATGCACGCACTTGATTAATAACGATTGGAGATACAGTTGATAGAGTGCATGTTGTATAAAAGGCTTCGGTATAGTCAGCTTCAACCCAAGGTGAAACCCAAGAAGAGACCATCCCATGACTGGCAAATGCACTTAATGCAAACATCGCTAGGTAAGCACTGCGCTGTTTATTTAAAACTAACCAACTTGAATCATCTACAGTACCATTACCATTAGGCTGTTGGTTTACTACGGGAGCAATAACCTCAGGCTCAAAATCCCTGATATCGCCATTAAATTGGTACCCCACTCCACGCACAGTACTAATAATCTCCGCATCTTTGTCACGCAGAGCTTTACGGCAACTTGAGATACAATGGAGAAGGCTACTTTCTTCAACAATGACACCTTTTTTATGCCATACCTGTTCAAGAAGGGTGGACTTGGCGAGTGGCTCACTTGGATGCTCAATCATGTATTTGAGCATCGCAACCTCATTACCTCCCAGCATTGATTTATAACCAGTTGTAATATCCTCTACTGAGCCAGCCAGCAGATTTAAAATAAGGTTTTCATTAATTATCAGTATCGACATAAACTGAATAAAGGCATTAGATTATGAGGCTATACGATATCTTAAAATCTAAGAAAAACAAAAACTTTGTGGTCCTGTCTCACAGTTTCATTAGTGAATTGTTATCTGTGTTGCAGACCAATGAGTGATTTCGTATAAATAAACACCACAAACATAAGTATTAGAATCTATACACTAATTAAATTATGTTGAACTCGTTTAATTATCTCGTATTTAAAACCCCCAAACGTGAACAAAATTCATACAAAAACTTCGAAATAGATTTTATGGTGTATTAACTAGGATTGCTAATGTGAAACTTTGAATAAAGGATGAGGCTTCCGTGACTTTCTAAATAAAGGTTTTTTAACTTTTCAGCTGTACTTTATTGGTATTTGACCAATTATACTCCATTTGACGAGCGACTTTTTTGGCAAACGATAAACCATATTGCATAGCGACTAAGTGTAAACTCATATCAATACCAGCAGAAACTCCACCTGACGTTATGTACTTTCCCGATCTTACCCAACGCTTATCTCCGACAACATTCAAACCAGGAAATTGAACGCGTAAGTCCTCAATATCTTCCCAGTGAGTTGTAAGTGTTAATCCTTTTGGTAAGCTTGCTTTTGCTAAAAGAAAAACGCCTGTAAAAACAGACGCAACCAGTTCCGCTGAATCGGCTACCAGAGCTAGCCAGCCAATCACATCCTCCTTGATCATTTCTTTTTGATGCAAACCACCAACAACAACTAGCCAATCTATTTTCGGATGATTTTGTGTTGAATAGTTTGCCAACACTTTAAAGCCACCACGAGCAACGACTGGATGGTCGCTTTCAGAAATCAGAAACGTATTTATATCAATGGCTCCTAAGCGATTTGCTGTACTAAACACTTCAAATGGCCCAGAAAAATCCAATACTTCTGCGTGATCATAAATATAGATACCAATATTCATTGTGCCTCCATGCACCCTTCTTAAAACTTCACAGCACCCTAAGCGATAAAAATTGATATTACGAATTAAGAAGCATTCATTCTACGGAGTTTATCTCATAAAGTCATAATGTTAGATGATAGCATTACACCTACCAGAGAATGAAAAATTATAATGAAGTTATCAAGTATAGCTCTGAATTCTGCGCCACTTGAGCAGCCAGACGCACCAAGATCCGACCAGCCCTTAAATATAAAACGCATAAGCCAGTTATCCAATGATACAAGCCTTCCATCGAATATACGTCAATTACCAACATTATTAATGATGGAGATCCGTCAGGTTGGAGACCGAATGAACGCCATTAGAGCCGGGTTTGAAGATAAAAACCCTTATGCAGCTGCTCAAAAATCTCAGATAGTTCGAGCCCTTACCTCCTCAGACCTTCCTTCAAGATACCTCTCTGTAGATGATATAAAGCGAGTTGGGACAAGCAAGATATTCAGCCTCGACCAATTAAGATTACAAAAAATACATCCTGCCCATGCAGAAAACCTTAATGGCTCTGAGAAGGCCACAAGTTTACTTCACAGTAAACCTGTAAAACTACCCAGTACGGATGCAGAGCACACTGTCAATATCAATGCTTACCTTGCCAATAGACTTCCATCAGGGCTAGTTGATCTTATCAGCAAACATGGTGCAGAGTTTTTTCTTTTTAACTCCAGCGATCAAGACGTAGCTAACCACTATAAAAGACAAGGTTTTGATACATGCTTTAAGGTGTCTTCTCCCACTTCAACTCGCTTCTATCTTTTAAACAACCACCAGACAAATGAAAACAAAATAGTAGTGTCTGGAATAGGCTCTCATACACGCCTTGAACATCAGGTGCTTCAATTCCACTTCTCGGGAATTGATGTTGCAACCAAGCTAACCTCCATTGGTAGTATTGACTCCCTAAAAGCTTCATCGATAAAAAGTTTAAAGTCTCAGTTAGCTCAAATTCAAGCAGACGAAAAAATTCTCTATATCGGTGCTCGCTGGAAAGTCATGGAATCGATCGCCAACCAAGTCTTTAGCCTTTCGGGTGAAAATGAGGGTGAAGGATACAAAAAGCTCAACCCATATAATCACAAAATCGGCCCTTTTTACTTTTGATGAAGTAACTATCACGAACAATGGTAAGACAGTATCAATTGTGGCGCTAAGAATGCCCAATGGCGAGTTATCTTATGACGCGGTAAAGACATTTGCCGAATCAGGTTTTGACAAAATCATGATGTGTGGTGCGGGTGGCCGAATTACTGGCGATGCACAGGTAGGTGATTATATCCACCTAAACCATTCATCTTACGCAGGTAATGCTGTGAATGTGAGTAATACCGAAGTCCTGATACCCAGTGAATTTTCACGCGTCAATACAACTGCTTGTTCTAATACTAATGTCGATTCACCGCTCATTGAGACAAAGTCTTGGCTCGCACAGCAAAAAGAGAACAAAGTAGCAACGGTCGATGTAGAAACGGCACATATATTCAATGCAGTAAATGATAGCCCCTGCTCTGTCACTATCATACCTGGGATATTTGTATCGGATATTGTTGGCGAACATCCTCTTGAAGATAAAATCAGTGGTAATGGCGCAGATAAACATATCGATGAATTTGTAAGAGTAACATGGAATGCACTGCTCCAAGCCCCAAACTAGCAACATTTCTATCATCCAGCCCGATAATACCTAAGGCAATCCAGGATAAAGATTTGTTATTGATAGATTAGGATTTTTAATGAAAGTTTTTCATTGAGCTTTAGGTCTTTGTTCTCATGCTACTTAAGAGGAAAAAGATTTTATGCATGCTATAGAGAACAATACAAAGACTGACAATATTGGTTACCTTATCGGCGTTTTTGGCGTAGCACTAGTGCTGATTTGGATCGGTGTTTATAAATTTACACCGACCGAAGCCAAGCTGATTCAACCTTTAGTCGAAAATCATTTCGCGATGAATTGGCTTTATGGCCTTTTTTCTGTTCAAGCGGTGTCTAATCTCATAGGAGCGGCAGAAATTATTGTCGCCATTGGGCTTATTGTGGGCATTAAAAAGCCAAAAATTGCGTTTTATTCTGGTATCGCTGCGGCAGCTATCTTCATCACAACATTAAGCTTTTTGCTCACAACACCTAATACTTGGAAAGTCTCGGATGGTGTATTAGTCACCAACTTTTTCCTAGTAAAAGATATTTTGTTCCTTGCCGTATCTATAAGCATTATTGAAAGAAATAAGCCAAGCAACTAACCCAAACAAGGAGCCATGAAGATATTATCTTTTTGGCTCCTGAGCAAATACCGAAAATAAGTAAACCTTAAGCTGAGTGACGTTCTAATTGCGTTCGATACAAGGCAATATCTTCTACAGTCAACACTGGCATATTATGTTTTTGGGCAAAAAAAACAACTTCAGGCGTTTTCGCCATAGAACCATCAGGATTGCTGAGCTCACACAGAACGCCTGAAGGGTGAAGGCCAGCCAATGTCATTAGATCAACTGTGCCTTCTGTATGCCCTCGCCTCGAAAACACACCTCCACTGCCAGCACGCAAAGGGAAAACATGTCCCGGACGAGCGAGGTCATCTGGGGTCGCGGTTTCTGCTATCGCTGTCTTTACCGTTGTGACTCGATCTTTGGCTGAAACACCAGTGGTCACACCAACTTTCGCTTCAATACTTACAGTAAAAGCCGTTTGGTTTACACTGCTATTTTTTTCTACCATCGGCGGTAAATCTAGCTTATTAGCATCAGAGTCTGTCAAGCATAAACAAACAATACCGCTACATTCTCGTATCATTAACGCCATCTGCTGAGCAGTCAGATACTGCGCTGAATATATTAAATCACCCTCATTTTCACGAGACTCATCATCAAGAAGCAAAATACCACGCCCTTCTTGAAGAGCAGCAATCGCTTTCTCAACGCGAGTAATAGGTTCACCGAAATCGGCAAGGATAGATGTCTGATTCATGGTTTTCTCCAACTTATTAAGACCAGAACCAGGGCAATGGGAGTTATAAAACAACACTCACACTTATAGGTGCCGTATAAAATACAGCAGCAAGTCCTCTATGTGCTTCGTGCTTCAATTCTCTCTCATCCGGACTTTAACCGTCGGCTCTGGAGTCTCACCAGATCTGCTGTCCTCGAAAACTCGAGCGCTCGCGGGCTTTTCTTGTTTTGAATTTACCGCCGGTGGGGAATTTCACCCCGCCCTGAGAATAACTTACAACTTAACATTGTATACGGTGACATGTTATAGAAAGAGCTAAAAGGCGAATGGGACAAGTGTCAAATAACTCAGAATCAACCTATATAATTTAGACGGTGACTCTGTCAACTTACACAAGTTAAGTCTGTTTGTTATTGCCTGAAAGCCAATACAGTGGTAGTATCCGCGCTCGCTTATAGAGTTACTATCCGTTTCTTCTATAGCGATATACCACATCACGGCAAGGTCGCATTGCTGGGTGTGAAGTTCATTTTTTAAATTTGAGAGTAAATACTATGAAATTTGAAGCAGTAGTACGTACTGAACTAGGTAAAGGTGCGAGCCGCCGCCTACGTCACGCTGGTCAATTCCCTGCTATCGTTTACGGTGGTGAAGCTGCGCCAGTATCAATCGTTCTTAACCACGACGACATCGTTAACCAAATGGATAAGCCTGAGTTCTACGAAGGTGTTGTTCTTGTGATTGACGGCGCTGAAGTGAAAGTTAAGCCACAAGACGTTCAACGTCACGCTTTCAAGCCAAAAGTTGAGCACATGGACTTCATCCGTATCTAATTCCCTACCAAGGAATTTGTTGGATTAAATCCAGCCTTTTGCATAAAGAATATCGGCCTTACCATCCGAGACTTCTAAAATTCGAAACCCCGATGCTACCAACATCGGGGTTTCACCGTTTTTGATCTTTAAAACATCATATGTTTATAATAATCATAATCTTATAATAACCACGTATTCACTAGGTATAGCCATGGTGTCCTTATAGAGTAGTTATTAGCCTCAACGCTTTCCTAATCATCTGCGTGAGCGGCAGCATATACATCTTCTATCAGGTAGTTGTATTTCTCAGGAACAAGAGCAAGCTCACCCCACCCCAGATCTTCAAAACATAAACCAATACCATTCTCTGTAACTTTTCCATAAACCAAAGCATATCGCCCTTCAGTATCATCTCCTATAACATGCTCATGTTGAAGCCAATGAGGAGTTTTGATACAAAAGTCTTCAACCTCTGGTGACTTCTCGAGGAAAGTCATACGAATGTTGTTATCACCAGGAGGGTTTCCCAAGTGACTAGAATTCTCCAGTTTGACTATATAGATCTTAGGTTTTGTGTCTTCATCCTTTACGATTCGAGCATCATGGATAAGCGATGTAAGAGCAATTGCGTGCTGATAACCTGGCAAGAAATAGTAGCGGTAATAATTCTTGTCAAAGTTACGACATATTCCTCTTAAGGAAGTAATTTTACTAGGAACTTTAAACGACTCTCCGTCATGTACCCCTAAAGGTACGTCTACCTCTGGTCCCTCAGGATCCTCAACCTGAGCTTCATCGAATGGTCTAGATTCTCCTGATGGGCGTTGCTCTGGCTTGTCTTTCATGAACCCGTTAACTATAACCAGCTCCTCATTATCAATAGCTTGCTTCACCGATTCAGAACTGTTGTATTTCTTGCCTTCTGCTCTAGCAGAACGTAAAGCACAGGGAATACCTTTGTATTTAGGTAAGTGTCTAAAATGAGCTTCCATATTAGAAGTTGTATGATCTCTATCATGTGGAACTCGGTTAAGATTGGTGAAACACATTGGGCAAAACAAACTACCCTTCATCTCTACTTCATATTCGTCAGGCTTAATTCTTTTTGCACTCTTGAGTAACGAAGCTCGAATCCCTCCCTCAAACTGCCAATCTTCTTTGTGTAAGGCATGTACTATACGTCGATGAAGCTCTTCCATCGTCAACTCCTTTTATTTCTGAAACCAAAATATGAAACGAATTTATATTCATCTAAACGGTCACTTTTTGACTTAAAGCAAATTTTTATCAATGTGTTACGCATCACTCTCTTTGAGTCACAGCGAGAAGAAGCAAATTGTTGTAGGTTGGTGGTGGAGACTTAGGTAACCGAAAAATTTTTATTTCACGAAGGTCAGCCTCGTTTGATCTGAAAATCATGTACAAAGAACCTATTTGGCAGAACATTGCGTATTATTTTCTTACAAAGTCCACGCTAAAATAGATCACAAACATTAAACCACACGCTTAATAAGGGAATGACAACCATGTATCTTATGTGCAACCAAACACGCACGGAGAACAAATCATGGACGTAAAAATCCTTAGCGAACTATTAGATAACGAATACCATATTCTAGAGTTAGCCAGTAAAAAAGGCCTAGATGGTCGCGTTACATTAGAAGTAGTGAAAAAGTTAATTGAGAGTACTGGTAGGCCTGAACTAATCGACGATCACCTCCACAATCACATTGAACATGTAATCAACGAACTTTACGAAGAAGAAAAGATCACAAAAACTAAATGGCGAGACAGAATGATTAATCTCGCAAAACACGTTTCTGAATGGTCTAAGGATAAATCAAAAGTAGGTGCTGTATTGGTTTCTAAAAAGGGGGAGATATAACCCTAATGCCGATCAGTTAAACATTAATCGGCAGATCAATTGAATGATCCCATCA
>NZ_JAYQDQ010000055.1:0-27740 GCF_038138445.1 Vibrio sp. | reverse complement strand
TTGAACAGCAAAATGTCGCTTAATGAAGTGTCCAGTCTGGCTGGAGCAGATCAAAGTGATTCACAAACCTAACTCACTAGCTAACGCCTTAATCTGTTTCAAGTCCATTTGATGCACACGAATCATTTGATTCACATGGCTTAAGCGAGAATTAGCTTCATCCTGTTTGTCACATGCATCAGATTTAGCTTCCCACGACGTTCCCTCCAAGTACAAATCACAGTCAGCTTTCAACTGTTTTAACTTTGGCTGAAGATCATCACGCTCTTTTTCTAAAGCTTCCAATTCCTGCTTCACTTTAAGCTCCTGCTGAAACAATTCGCGTGAACGTTCAAACATGGTCGCTTGCATATCCGCTTGCCTATTCAGCTTACGATTTTCTTGAGTCGTCTGGGCAATACTCTGTTTTTGCTCGTTGAGTTGCTCTTCTAAAGAAAGGTTCACTTTTTCCAATTCAGCAACCTGATCATTTAAGCTTTTTATGGTTTCATCAAAGGTGTGTTTCTTTTCATCTATCGCCTTAGTTAACTTAGCCTGGATCTCAGCGTCGACCCGAGCCACTTTATCTTCGACCTCGTCAGTTAACTGCTTTTTCTCTTCCACTAGTTCCTGATATTTGGTTTCTAACCCGTGGTATGCCTCTTGCCATTTGGAAGAAGTCAAAGATGAGCCTATCAGTCCACCTAGAGCAGCTCCTAGTAAACCAGCAATGATTATGTACAGGTAGCTCCGTTTATCTCTTTCTTCGATAACTACGACATCATCATTTTCAACATCAGACTCGTTATTCACTGTTTTTGCTCCTACTGAATTAACGCATTAGTTCGGTCACGACTAAAGCCGAGGTGTAGATTAAAAAACCTGAAATCATGGTAATAACGACATATCTTTGCAATTTTTCATTGGTCCGATATCGAATCAATACAAAGGCCAATGCAGCCAAAAATACGATAGCGATCAATCTCGTCATACACTCTCCTTAGCCACCCGAACAAGTTTTCCTCTTTCTTGCTTTAAGTTATACCATTTTTTGAGGTTCTACGGTCAGCGCCAAGTCTGTTTTACGCGCTTTTGACCCAAATAATCATTTAAAGATATCAGCTTTGTCTCAAACTACTGTGCATCAATCAGTTATTTCACATAACACAGCTCACAAATTTGGGTGGACAGTAAAAATGAGGTATAAATAAAGTTCTTATGTCCAAGGTGTAATGATAATGAAACCATTCAAGTTAGATAACAAAAAGCGTCGCATTCAAAAGAAACTATTTCTTGGTGAGTTTGCGATGCTCGGATTTGAAGTAAGCTGTGATACAAAGATACAAGACTTTGATAGCTACGATACCTTTGTTGATGAGTTTATTGACTACATTGACGCTTTAGACTTAAGTTTCGGCGGAGGTGGCCTAGAGCTTTTTGAAGGCTTTATCTGCCATGCTGAGAGATATAAAAGTGTTAGCAGTGAGCAACAGGCAAAAGTTGTTTCTTGGCTTGAGGCTCGCCAAGATGTGAAAACAGTTCGTGTTGGCGAATTAGTAGATGCAAACTACTTTTAGCACCAAGTAAAGGTAACGCCACACAGGCGTTACCTATCTTCTTCACCTTACTTCAAGGCCTAAGTTGTATTGCGCTAGACATCGAGTGACATAACTCACCTTCAAAAATGCCGCAATGATAATAGTACTGATATGCGCGGCTACCTGCGCCTCTAAACTGAAGGCATCAGCATATGGATACGCAATGATCACACTCACAACCAGTGCTAAAAAAGTGATGGTTAAACCGATATTTGAAACAGCCAATAGTGTTTTAAATGTATCGCGAGTTGGTTGATTAAACATAATGACTCCAGTGCTTACGTTCATTTCCTTTATACATAGCATTTCTCTTGCCAACTTTAATAATACATATTATCAACCACTTATATCAGACCATCTCAAAAAATAGTCATAATGACACGACCAAATTAATAGTCCAAATGACACAGAAAAACCCAAAAGACTCAACTTTCATTATCTTTAGTCAAAAAATACATTGAATTGCACAATAAACATGATAAATTTCACACTTCGATTGTGACCACACTTTCGACTTACTTTTGTTTAGTAATTAAACAATCGTTCCAATGAAGATGGCAGGAGAGTGGTTTTTCGCCAATTTGCACACAAATGGCCGAATAACCTACCGAAGAAGTAAATCTTTCAGGTGCTGTGCATGCAGCGTGGACTGTCATTGGAGGAACCTCTGGAGAGAGCCGTTTAATCGGTCGCCGAAGGAGCAAGCTCACGACAAGTGAGTGAAACTTTCAGGCAAAAGGACAGAGGAGTGCAAAGAATAACGCAGATAAAGTAAACTTTTTGTCCAAAATCTTGGCTTAAGCCATTGTCTGTGCGCTTTCACTCTTCTCCTTAGTAACATTTATCACTATGGGGAATTCATGAACAATCTTCAATCTTTACTTACCACAATAGACAACTTTGTCTGGGGCCCTCCACTATTGATACTGCTTGTCGGTACTGGTGTTTATTTCACGTTTCGTTTAGGGCTACTTCAGTTTAGATACCTGCCAAAAGCACTAACCATGCTGTTTAGTAAGCACGACTCAAACAAACAAGGAGATGTATCTAGTTTCGCCGCTTTATGTACCGCTCTTTCTGCCACTATAGGTACAGGTAATATCGTTGGTGTCGCCACCGCCATTAAGCTAGGTGGTCCTGGTGCTTTATTTTGGATGTGGCTTGCAGCTCTTTTTGGTATGGCCACCAAATATGCGGAATGTCTCCTTGCGGTTAAATACAGAAAAGTCGATGCGAATGGCCAAATGATCGGTGGGCCTATGTATTACCTTCAAGATGGCGTGGGCTCTAAACTTCTTGCAACCTTATTTGCTATTTTTGCCCTACTCGTTGCCTGCTTTGGTATCGGAACGTTTCCTCAGGTCAACGCGATTCTCGATGCAAGTGAAATATCTTTCGGTGTGCCACGTTCATTCGCCGCGATTACGCTGACACTTTTGGTCGCTTTCGTCACTTTAGGTGGCATTAAATCAATTGCTAAAGTGGCAGGTAAAGTCGTCCCTGCAATGGCAATATTTTACGTATTAGCATGTGTTGGCGTCATCATAGTTAATGCCGATCAGTTGATCCCTGCCATCCAACTGGTGCTTGTTTCAGCCTTTAGCTCTAGCGCTGCAACAGGTGGTTTTTTAGGGGCTAGTATCATGCTTGCGATTCAATCAGGCATTGCCAGAGGCGTGTTCTCCAATGAATCCGGCCTTGGTAGCGCTCCTATGGCAGCCGCAGCAGCTAAAACAGATTCTTGCGTGAAGCAAGGTCTAATTTCAATGACAGGAACCTTCTTTGACACCATCATAATATGCACCATGACGGGTCTGGCTCTAATTCTGACTGGAGCATGGCAAAGTGACTTCTCAGGCGCAGCAATGACGACTCATGCATTTGCTGTTGGACTTGATTCAGCAACACTCGGTCCTATGCTTGTTTCAACTGGCCTTATATTTTTTGCCTTCACGACGATTCTAGGCTGGAACTATTATGGTGAGCGCTGCGTGGTATTCCTGCTAGGAACCAACGCTGTTTTACCATACAAAATAGTGTTTGTTGCTCTAGTTGCATCAGGTGCCTTTTTGCACCTCGACATGATTTGGATACTTGCCGACATTGTTAACGGACTAATGGCAATCCCCAACCTGATTGGCTTACTTGCCCTGCGCAATATCGTTGTCGAAGAGACCAAACTTTACTTTAGCCAGTTCAACCAGGCTGTAACAAACAAAGCAGTTGCTTAATTCATAATGCGTATACAATGCGAAGCCTAATAACTTCGCATTGTTTATTTCGCTCTTTATTCGCTGACTATACCAGCCGCACCTTCGACCAAACTTACTCCCTTCTCAAAAAATTCTTGAGTCAATTGGTCTACATTTTCAGGGAACACTGCCCGTGTCGAGGCTAAATTTAAAATCACCTTAAAGCCTGCGTCTAACAATTGTTCTATCGATTTTTTTACACAAAAGTCTAACGCTAAACCGCCCACGATAACGGTTTCAACTTTGTTAGCTCGCAAATACTCAATTCCACCAGTCGACAAAACGTCCGCTTGATCATGATAAAAAGCACCATAAGGATGGGCGTCAGGGTCAATGCCCTTATTGATCTGGAAATCATAGTCTCGAATCTGTGGTAAACCGGGAAGTAGTTCTGCTCCTAAGGTCCCCACGATACAATGCGGATTCCATTTAATATCAACCTCTGGAAGGCCTACTGGCTCGAGCATATTTTCTGGCTTTTCCGCTTCCCAAGCAGCACCTGATGGATGCATATCTCTCGACACTAAACAAAAATCAGCCTTGCTGTGGTTTTCAATTAACTCGCTCACTATATCAAGAGCACCAGCAACAGGAAGCTCGTTTGGACAGAGCTCACTAAAGCCTTTTTGAGGATCAACATCAATTGACGCGGTTTTGCTTTTTTCTACTTTCACCGTTTGTAAAATCATTACTTACTCCTAGCACCTCTAACGCAGGCAAGTTTGAAAATACGTTACCGTATTTTCAGCCAAACTATATACCTGAGCGGGTTTTCCACCTTTTCCTCGATTGGTCGAGGCCATTTTATTTGCACTGACAATAACACCGGTATCGATAAGGCGTCGTTTGACTGTCATTCTGTTTACTTCAACACCAAACTTTGCGTAAGCCGCTATGATGTCTGAAACTAAGAATTCTTTATCCAAAGTAAACAAAGCAACCGAGGTATACTCCACTGCTGCTCTAAGCTTTTTCCAAGCTAATTGAATTAACTCTGCGTGATCAAAAGCCAGTTCCATTTGATTATCTAAGATGGTATTTAACGGGAACCACTTGAGATGTTCTTGCCCCAAGCCACAATTATCTATTTGTTCAATATTGGCTCTATTAACGAGCGCATAATGGGCAATGGTAACACTCCAACCGTCTGGATCGCGCTTAGGATTACCGTCAACCATAGGTTCGCTAATGTAATTTGGATATGTGTGAATCTTTTGGCGGCAAATGCGTTTGCGCGCTGCCTCGAAATCTTCATCAGCTTTTTGCCCGCCATTTTTAGACATATCTTGCTCAAAAACAAACCCACCGGGAATAGCCCAAAGGCCTGGCTGTGGACGCTCTGGATTAGCTCTTTTAATCAACAAGGTTTCCAGTCCATGCTCACCTAGTCTGAGGCATATCATGTCGATTGTGACAATCATTATAGATTCCCAAAGTTCTTAAACTGTCACGTACCTTACCATTGAAATGTTGCGGGTCAATAAGAAAGTAACAAATAGTGACTAACCTCATCAAATAGCATTACTATATATATGAGTTAAATTAGAATGATTACTATGAATTAGATCAAATCTACACAATATAAGTTAGTAACATAATTTGACAAACCATGTGCTGTTTGATTAAAGTCCCCTAAATCAACATAACAGACACATTTAGGATAGGCTTGATGAGGGCTTCACTGTTTAACGATACTATTATCCAAAGTGCATTAGATCTTGACGTATACAAAATCAATATGATGTTTGCGGCTCGTAAATACTACCCTAATACTCAAGTTCGTTATGAGCTCATCGTGCGCTCCAAAGAAGACCTGTCTGACTTAAGAACTGATGTAACTCGAGAAATCAATCGACTAGCCAACTACCAATTTGGTGATCAAGAAATTAGTTACCTCAAGAATCAAGCTACTTATCTAGATGAAGATTTCTTTCTCTATCTCAGTGAATTTAGATTCAAGCCCATGCAGCAGACGACAGTGAGTGTTGTTAATGGGCAGTTGCGCGTCTCAATAAGTGGTATCTGGCACGAAACGATTCTCTACGAAACCCTTGTGATGAGTATTATTTCTGAGGTACGCAACAAGGCGCGTTGGGGCTGTATTCCGGAGCATCAATTTACACAAACTCTAGAAAAGAAAATTGCTTTCCTAAGAGCTGAATTAGACAAAAGGCAAATTACCAATTTTCAGTTTTCTGAGATGGGAAGCCGCCGTCGGTTCAGCTCAAAAGTGCAATATGAGCTTATCCGTTACCTAAACCAACAAGCCCCAGACTTGATGTCTGGCACCAGTAATTATCACCTCGCCAAACAGTTTGGCATAAAACCAATAGGGACAGTCGCTCACGAGTGGTTTATGGCCCATCAACAGTTTGGTAATCCCACGCTTTCTCAACAAGTTGCCTTAGACACATGGCACCAAGCGTTTAATGGCACTCTAGGAATCGCCTTAACCGATACCATAGGCATTGATACATTCTTAAAAGACTTCACCTATGAAAGAGCAGCAGCCTATGCGGGAGTTCGCCATGATTCTGGCAGCCCATTTGATTGGGGCGATAAAATATTGGCTCATTACCAATCGCTCGGTATCGACCCAAAATCCAAGACTCTGATCTTTACCGACGGGTTGAACTTCGAAAAAGCGTTGGAAATCTGCCAATACTTTGGTGACAGAGCGAATATCAGCTTCGGAATTGGTACATTTCTCGCCAATGATATGGGCGATTGGTCTAATGATAGGAATAGCTATCAACCTCTGTCTATGGTGATAAAAATGACAGAATGCAATGGTTCTTCGGTTGCAAAAATTAGCGATGAGCCAGAAAAAGCCATGTGTGAAGACCCGATTTTCCTCACTAACTTAAAACAGCGTTTTGGCCTACCAAACACACTTGATAAAGCAAGTTAAGTCAATAAAATACCTTTTTAGCGCCTTAAGTTAGGCGCTAAATCATACTTGGTTCAGTCTTCGCTCATTAACTTGATACCTAACCCTACCAAAACAACGCCCGTCGTTGCCTCCATCCTACGTAGGAAGTTCGTGTTACCGATCATGTTTTTTGCGCAACTTAACGACACAGCTAAACCACTTTGCCAAATCATTGCGATTACAAAGTGAATACTTGCCATCGTCATTGTTTGGACGATTGCCGAACCCTCAGGGTTTATGAACTGAGGTAAAAAAGCCAAGTAGAACACAGCCGTTTTGGGGTTAAGCACATTCGATAAAAAGCCTTCTCTAACCGAGCGTTTTATGTTGCTTTGGTTTTGAGTTCCTGAACAATTGATGGCATCAGATTTTCCGTTGTAGATATTTTTAAGTGTACTTAGCCCTAGCCAAATAAGGTAAACAGCACCTATCATTTTAACCATACTAAACAACTGTGCTGACTGGGCTAAAATTGCCGAGATGCCCACAGCGGACAAGGTCGCATGAACAAATAGGCCAATGCAGATGCCAAGACTGGCGGCTATCCCATCTTTCGCCCCACCACGGGAGGCGTTTCGTATCACTAATGCCGTGTCTAGACCTGGGGTTAAAGTCAAAATAGTAATAGCAAGTAAAAAGGCTTCGATATTAGCGATCATCCTGACTCCTAAACAAGGATCTCTGAAGTGCTTTGATATTTAACTGCTCTTTTTAACACCAAATTGTCTTGTTGGAAAACACTAATAATTATTTGGGGTTAATGAATATGATTCCATAACGTGAGATATAACAGATAATTAATCGCATTATTAACTGGGAGCACTTGGTATCAGAGTTTGAGATTGATACACTTTTAGCCTTATTAATAGTCAAGGAAGAACGCTAATGAGCGCATTTGAAAAACTAAAGCAGCATTCAAAAAAGATTTCTCATTTCAATCACCTTGCGGCTATCTGCGGCTGGGACCAAGCGGCGGTTATGCCAAGCGGCGGTAATCAAGCTCGCTCCGAAGCCATGGCTGAATTATCTGTCCACATCCATAGTCTGCACACACTACCTCAGCTAGAAGAATGGTTTAACCAAGCAGAAAATGAGCCTCTTGAGTCAGCAGATAAAGCAACACTACGCGAGCTAAAGCGTGAATGGCAACAAGCCAACGTGCTACCAGAGTCCTTAGTCCAAGCCAAATCTTTAGCAGGCTCCAAGTGTGAACATGCATGGCGCACACAGCGCAAAGACAATGACTGGGCTG
This sequence comes from Vibrio sp., assembly GCF_038138445.1. Lineage (GTDB taxonomy): Bacteria > Pseudomonadota > Gammaproteobacteria > Enterobacterales > Vibrionaceae > Vibrio. Next base: position 19,727 of record NZ_JAYQDQ010000055.1, on the reverse strand, counting down.
GGTTTGAAAAAAACTGGGCAGAAGTGGTGCAACTCTCTCAAGAAGAAGCGCAGATCAGAGCAGAGGCCAATGGCACAACACCTTATGACGCTATGTTGGATATCTATGAGCCAGGCACCAACTCCGCCTCTCTTGATAATCTTTTCTCCGATGTAAAAAGTTGGCTGCCCGACCTTATCAACCAAGCGATCGAAAAACAGTCCAGTGATCAATACCTAATGCCTGAGGGAGAATTTTCATCAGCGAAACAAAAAGCGTTAGGTTTGGAAGTCATGAAAATGCTGCAATTTGACTTCAACCACGGACGTTTGGACGAGAGCATGCACCCTTTTTGTGGAGGCATACCTTCAGATGTTCGCATTACCACCCGCTATGATGAGAACGAGTTCGCTCAGTCATTAATGGGGATTATTCATGAAACTGGCCATGCCCGCTACGAGCAAGGGTTGCCCAAATCACTATCAGGTCTTCCTTCTGGTGAAGCCCGTTCTATGGGTATTCATGAATCTCAATCACTGTTTTTTGAAATGCAAATAGGTCGAAGTAACCGCTTTATCGCCCATTTAGCAAACTATGCCGCAAAACATTTTGATGGGCATAACCCAGAGCTTTTCTCGCAAGAGAACTTTTACAAACTTTATACTCGGGTGAAAAAAGATTTTATCCGCGTAGACGCCGATGAACTCACCTACCCTGCTCATGTGATACTGCGTTATGAGATTGAGCGTGACCTAATTAATGGAAAAATTAAGCACACAGACGTCCCTGAGTTGTGGAATGATAAAATGCAAACCTATCTCGGCCTTTCAACCGAAGGTAACTATCGCAATGGCTGTATGCAAGATATCCATTGGACAGACCCCCAAAGAACAATAGTAACAAAAACTCAAGGTACTGAAAATAAACAAAAAAGACTGAAAAAACACAACTACAAAGATGGGTGCATGCAAGACATTCATTGGTGTGATGGAAGTTTTGGCTACTTCCCTTCTTATACACTTGGTGCGATGTATGCGGCGCAATTTATGGCTGCAATGAAACAAACTGTGAATGTGGATGAGGCGATTCGCTCAGGAGACATGACTCCAATCTTCAATTGGTTGTCAGATAACATCTGGAGCAAAGGCAGCTTGCTGACGACAGATGAATTAGTCAAACAAGCGACAGGCGAAACTCTAAATCCCGCGCATTTTAAAGATCATCTTCGCAATCGCTACTTATGATTGTGACCAAACAGCAGCCCCGCCAGGGCTGCATTGGATTAGATATGACAGAAGAAGAAAAGCTTGAGCTCGTTAGTCTCGTTTTGAAAATATTGACGACGATGATCTGATGGATGGAGACGAGTTCTTTGATTCACTTGATGACATTGAAGAATAAGCTGGCCCCTTCCCGCGAAGCGGGCCAACTTCAAAAAAGAAACTAAAGATCGACTTACTTACTTACTCACTAACTTATCCTTTTTTACATCTCTATAAACGACTTTAACTTCAGAGCTCCTTGATCTCGGTTCTTGATACAAACTAACCTCAGGAATATCTAATTGTTTAGCTAGTTCGATTTGCTGCTCAAGCAATTTAATAGCTCCGTCTTGCGGCGATGACTCAGGAAACTTGCCGTTTTCAGCTTTGTATTTAGTGCGATAAGTGCGCTTCATTACTCGCACATCTTTCAACTGATACTCAAGCTGTTCAACTTTATTTTTTGTCTTTAATATCTCAGTGATTTCAAGATTCGCTTTCTCGATCAGCTTTTCGTAATGCCTTATTTTTTGCGACTTAGTCATTCCTGGGCGACCTGAGCCCTCATGTTCTTTGCCGAATTGGCTTTCATCTTCAACTTCAATGTTTTGAATGGTCGTTGCTTGACGACGAATGTACTTCTTCAAGCGCTCGACTTCGTCAGCCTTTTTTCGACCAGCTTTGTCTTTCACCTTGTAGCCGATAATATCGCTTTCGTGCCAAGGATCTAATCCTTCTTCCGCTTCAAGTTTACGATAAGCATTTAACGAAACTTTGTATTTGTCCAACGCTCTGCGTTGAAGAACAGCCAGCTTCACTGGCGGTCTGCCCATTCGCTTTTCTGACTCAGCAAACTGTAGCTCTTTATCTCTCTGAAGCTGCTCGAATTCCTCAGTAAGAGTTTCTTGATAGAGCTTGTGATCACGCGAAGCGCGGCTTCTTGCTTTATCGATTTCAGATGTCTTTTTTCTACCTCGCGTCTCTGCTTTCTTTTCAGTCATGCTGCTCTCCAACTTTTAAACCCAGAAAAGTATATTAATATTATTCGCAAATGTAAATAAAAACCAAATCAAACTAACTAGCATTCAAACCAGATTTTTCCTACTCAATTTATAAACAAAAAAAGAACTAAACCTCTAAGTTAAAAGAGACATTTAGGCACAACTTACACTGGCGCAAGAGAAAGTTGCACTAACGCAAGAGAAACTTGCACAAATGGGTCCGTTTTAATTGACAAGCAAATTAATTTCTATTATCAAACGAAAAAGTATTGGTTAGCATCTATTATTGCTTGGTATAATAAATGTATATCAAGAAATTCACTCTCTGTGAAAGCGAAAGAAAAAAGAGCGGGTTTCAATTTTTAAGGAGTATGTTCATAGCCAGCTATCTTTTACATACCCAGTTAAGTTCTTCACTTCGTGACTCTCAAACTGGATGTAAAAACTGGATACTCAAGCCCGGTGGGCTCTGCGTTAACGAACAACAAAAGGAAGTGCCAACACAATACAACAAATAAGAAAGCGATATAGAGAGGTATCTATCATGAACGCTTCAAATAAAAAACTAGGCGCACCAACAAAAGCTGACGAACACAAACACAACAGCTACATCAAACTCTACCTAACTGCCGATCAAAAAAATTGGGTAAAACAACAACAAAAATTAGCTGGCTTTAAAAGTACTTCACGTTTCTTGTTCACCCTGCTCAGCAGAGCCAGCATGAGTCAGCAAATTACTCTCGCAGTGAACAAACAGATCAATAACGACCTTCAACTCCAGCTCAGCAAGCTTGGCAACAACGTAAACCAAGCTATCGCCTTTCTGCACTCTACTGGCGACGTTCAATACATCGAACAAACCAAGAAAGAACTAGAGCTAGTAATGCTCACTCTTCAGCAAGTCTCAGCTGAAGTTCGAACGCATGCTGACAAGCAACCAGCGCCTCAATTCCCTCACTAATTGAGCACCAAGGGGCTCTTAGAGCCCCAAAAAACAACAATAACTATAAATGGTGAACACTATGTCTGTATTTAAAGCAACAATCCGACGTTCTGAAGCTGAGCCAACTCTTGTTTACATGTATCGCAGCGATAAGCACGAGCATGAAATCAATTTAATCCGTCACATTGGCGGCAACATCTTCTCGCCAGATCCAATCATTCGCGACGATATCACCGGCCTGCCGCTGGAAGTCGACTTAGAAATGATGATTCAAGAATTTGAATACCACGCAGATCTGCACGACGGCAAAGGCGAAAAGCTATATAAGCACTACATTGTTTCTCTCGCTCCTGGTGAGACTCTTGAAGATCATGAGTGGCTTGAGCACATCCAGCAAGATCTCATGCCCGCTCTTGGTTACGACGAATCAACCAAATACGTGATTTGCAAACACAGTGATCGCGATAATGAGCACTGTCATATATTCGCTTGTCTAGTCAAAGGTGACGGCTCTCTTGTAAAAACTAATAACGATGTTTTCGTGGGCTTCGAGAGCATGCGCAGGCTAGAGAAGAAATACGGCCTACGCGAACTAGAATCGCCAGAAGATAATTGGGGACACCACTACAGCAAAGCGGAGATGAAAGGCGCAAACGGCGATAGAGAGCTAGCTAAAAAACGTGATGAAGCAGCAATCATCCGAGCTCGCTTTAAAGCCATCGAAAGCGAGAATGGTGGCAAGTTGCCAGGCACTATGACAAAGCTAGTGTTCGCCTTGGCGCGTCGCGGTGTTGATGTAAAATGCCGCCAAGATGACAGCGGCAACATCATTGGCATCTCTTACTCAGCAGATGGTGGCCCTTTCATTAGGGGTTCTAAAGTAAAAGCAACAAGACTAAGCTTCAAAAATCTTCAACTCAAAGAGCGCGTACGCTACAACCCTGAGCGCGACAATGCAGCTTTGCTTGGTGAATGGAAAGGCGCTAAAGAGTTCACCATTCAGCTTCAAATCACTTCTAGTCAATTCAAGCGAATCAAAGCGAAGCGCCCGCCGAACCGCGCATACAAAATCAAGAATCGAGATTGGGAGTGCTACTACGCTGATCTTCGTTTTTGTCGCTCTAAATACGAGAGAGACTTAACGCTACTCTTTGCTGAAATCGCAAAGCTCTTGGACGCACTTTTTGGTCGCTTAAGTGATGAAGAATTCAATCTACTGATACAACTTAAGCATCAGCGAAAATGGGACGCATACAAAACTGAACTCGCTGAAATATACGAACCGGCGCAAGAGAAAGTCTATGATGCTGAAGATGAATTAAGCTTAACAATTGAGCTCGATGAAGACACCGAGTGGCGACATGAGCCAGATTCGACCTCTTACGAATTAGAGCCTGACGCCAGCTGCTTTTAACCAAACAAGTATAGTCAGCTTAAGTAAATCGCCAACTAAATTTGCTGGGATATTGGACAACCAGGTCACACCCACTTGCCAAAATGACTTTTTTGCACCAAAATAATACTGTTTATTTATACAGTATTATTTATGAAAGTTATCCCAATCAACGCACATGCTGGCATTACTGGATTTGAGTCTCCAGCCACGGAGTACACTCAACTCTCTTTAGATCTGGACGAACTGCTAGTAGAGCACCCCAGTGCAACCTTCATCGGGCGTGCATGTGGTGACTCTATGCAAGGGCTTGGCATATTTGATCAAGATTTACTGATCGTTGATCGACATGTGGATGTCAAACAGAACGACGTTATCGTCGCGAATCTCAATGGTGAGTTCATATGTAAGCAGATTGACATTCATCGCAAGCTATTGCTCTCTGCAAACGATAAGTATCAACCATCACTGATTACCGAATGTGATTCCTTCTCTTTAGAAGGTGTGGTCATCCGATCGATACGTTGTCACAGACCGAGCCACCTGCTGAGCAAGAAATAATGTATGCCTTAGTCGATGCGAACTCATTCTATTGTAGTGCAGAGCAAGTCTTCCGTCCCGACTGGCGAGGTAAGCCAATAGTTGTTCTTTCCAACAACGACGGATGCGTGGTGGCTGCTAATCGACAGTCTAGAGAAGCGGGCATTGAGAAGTTCAAACCATTCTTCCAAGTTAAAGCGCTTTGTGAGCAGAAAGGCGTAATCGCCTTATCATCCAACTATGAGTTATACGCCGACCTATCCTCTAAAATGATGCAAGTAATTGGGCGGTACGCCCCAGAGCAGCACATCTACAGTATTGATGAATCGTTCCTATCATTTGAACGCTGTTACCCTGCCATTCCATGCTTGAAAACGCATGGAATGAAGCTGAGACGAGCTGTATGGCGAGAATGTCGCTTACCCGTTTGCGTTGGCTTCGGCGTAACTCTTACACTAGCTAAAATTGCTAACCATGCGGCCAAGAAAATACAGGGGTACAACGGCGTCTGTGTACTCGATAACGAACACGAGCGCAGATCGATACTGTCAAAGTTAAGTGCTAGTGACGTCTGGGGCATTGGTAAAAAAATACAAGCTCGTTTGAAGTTTATGGGCATCAATACAGCGCTCGAACTCGCTGACTATCCATCAGCATTAGCTCGTAAAGAGTTTAACGTCGAAGTCGAGCGCACTATCCGTGAACTCAACGGCCAATCATGCAAAGCTTGGGATCAATCGAGAGCAGACAAAAAACAAATTTACTCTACAAGGAGCGCAGGTCAGCGCATTACCGACTTGGAATCATTACGCCAGGCTTTGTCAAAGCATGCGAATATAGCGTCGTCAAAGGCGCGTCAGCAAAATAGCTTGTGTAAAGTGATGTTATGCTTCGCTAATAGCTCTCCATTCGATGAAAAGGCTGTAACGCGCAGGGCGATTCATAGGTTTGCCTACCCTACTTCTGATGTAACACAAATCACTAAAGCAGCCACTTGGCTTGCAGAAGAACTATTTTGTGAAGGCATTCGATTCTACAAGATTGGCGTAGGCTTACTGGACTTAACCGATGGGAAACATGAGCAGTCAGATCTGTTTAACCCCATGCCCAACGATCCGAAACTCATGTCCGTGTATGATTCGTTGAACCAACGTTATGGTTCTGACACTTTATTCCTAGGAGCACAAGGCATAGCGCAGAAATGGGGTATGCGACGTGAGATGCTAACGCCCAGTTACACAACGAAATGGCAAGACTTGCCAGTTATCAAGTGCGGGTAACGTCGTCAATCCTCATGCAATATAAGAACGCTGCCCGACAGTGAGCTAGCTATCGTGTCTAGCTCAGTTATGCCCCTTTCCTTGCCAGCAACGCTCAACCTCACAAATCATAGTGAGGGATTTGACCTACTTTTTCTTATCTGTGTAATGTGAGTAAGGTGGGGTCTACCTCCTCTAATCAGGTGGCCAAATTCAACATGCCACTACAATCCAAACTGAAGACCAAACTTGGCGTTTTAGTAGCTCATGGTTTACTTGAGTGCATAAAATTCACACTCAGGTATGAAAATGCGCAATTGAGTAAACCACATGGTTCACTGTTGTCCATCATTGCCCACTATTGTCCATACGTGGACAACAGTGGACAATGAAGAACAATGGCTCCATAAAGTCGTCTGTTGAACTTGCAGTGGCTAAGTGAATTCAGCAAAGTCACTGGCACGCCTTTGCCCCAAACCATCTCAACCCTAACGAACTGACCATCTCGCCAGTTCTGTAAGAGACCAAGTTTATCTAACCAGTATTTGGTGCTCGTTTTCAACCCAATTCTCAATCATCGAGGCGAACATTCTCGGTTGATCCGCCCATGAAAAGTGACCTGCTTCGGGGAGAATATGCAGTTTACTATTAGGTAGTGCTGCATGGATACGTTCAGCATTACTGACATCAAATAGCACATCTAATTCTCCCCAAAATACTAATGTTGGGATCTGAATTTCATCGAGACGTGCCGCAATCGCTTCAGACTTTGCATGAAAATCTTTAAACCAATGTATCACTTCAGGCGCTCTACCTTCATAGGATTTCTTATAATCATCAATTTCAACAGCGCTGGCTTGGTGTCGCACGGCTCCAATCTTGGCAGAATAAGCGATAAGCGGCCCCGCTCCTAATAGAGAAGTGGTGGTTCGCATGAAACCAAACCTGGCCAGCATATCGATCATAAAACCAAGCTCTACTGGGTTGGGATTACCGATACTGTGGCCTATCACCATACTGGTTAATCTGTGATCGTGGTCGAGCACATAACTAAGGGCCGAAGCCATTCCTACATCAGGAGCGACAAGGTGGATGTCGTTTAGCTCAAGAGCGTCAAAGATTGCAGCAAGGTGACTTCCTTGAACGGTTGGCGTCATATCATGACGATCACCTTCAGAGCCACCAAAACCGGGCAAATCTATTGCGATTACTCTGAAATTGGCAGTGAGTGATTCCCAAGAACCCGCAAAATTGAGGATACTAGCCGGAAATGGGCTGAGTAGAACAACTGTTGGTGCGTCAACGGGACCTGCTTGTGCCAAGCGAATTTTTCGTCCAGCGATAGTGCGTGTTTCCAGTGGTATATTGACAACAGGGTTTTCAAATGATTGCGCTCGCTTTTGAGCTGCTTTTACTTTAGGCCATTCCGGAGAGACGAGCAGCAGTGAGGCAGCGTTGAGCGTATCAAATAGATTTAGCTTCTTCATTTTTCATCCTTAAGTAATTTGATCTGCACTATGAATCTTGAGCGTAGTGTTAGGCAATTTATCTCTATTTCAGTCTATTCATTAGATACTAAAAGTCTAATTGCCGAAACTCATTTATGTCCGTGCGACCTGAAGTCGTATGAAGCGTTGTTCACCGCTTTATGAGTGAACCGTCTGTATCACCAGATGAACCTACGAGCCTGAATAAAGCAGCGGCTCGGACAATGTAACGAAACTTAGCCGTTTGGTTAAGTGGGAAAAGAATCGTGAGAGGACGTTCCTCCTGAAAACCATAATTCGGGTAAGTGCTAGGTAGTCAGTATGATGAACGTATGTGAATCCATTCAAGGTGCGTTATATGATGAAGCAGCGGAAGTGGTTAATACGCTGTGGCCAAAAGGCAATGAGAGTTGGAAAAAGGTTGGACAGTACTTTTTCGTGGTCGCCGAACTCTCCGCACTATAGTGGGCATCTAACCTGACATTTTACGTAACATACGGAACAGGGTAAGCCTGTATCACTCCCTTTGGGAAAGCCTTTGTGGCCGATAGTGATGCAGGTATAGGAGGTCGGAAAAAGCGAAAGCTGCATTGTAATGATGCAGATACAGACCTATGTCTGATCACGAAAGTGAGCCTACTTCCGACTGGTCTCCCATTGCGAGAGAATTTGAAGAACTTTATTCAAGGAGAAAAGCAAATGATGATCTCGAAAGAGATTAGTGCATCTTCTGACGGCACTCAATGGCAGTCCATCGACTGGAAATCCGTTGAAGCACACGTATTAAAGCTTCAAATGCGTATCGCAAAAGCAACTAGAGAAAAGAAATACGGTAAGGTGAAGTCTTTACAGTGGCTCTTGACTCATTCTCGCTCAGCCAAGCTTCTTGCGGTTAAGCGAGTTTCTCAGAATAAAGGCAGTAAAACGCCTGGAATAGACGGTGTTATCTGGAACACAGATGCACGCCGTATGAAAGCAGTTACTCAACTGAGTCGTAAGGCTTACTCTGCAAAACCACTCAAACGTATCTACATTCCCAAAAAGGACGGTAAGCTCAGGCCATTAGGCATTCCATGCATGATTGATAGAGCGCAACAAGCCCTCCACCTTCTCGCATTAGAGCCTGTGTCTGAAACGCTTGCCGACCTCAATAGCTATGGATTTAGGCCAAATCGCAGCACGGCTGACGCGGTCAGTCAGTGTTTTAAATGTTTGGCTCTAAAGCGGTCAGCGAAATGGGTTCTTGAGGGTGATATTAAGGCTTGCTTCGACAAAATCGGGCATCAATGGCTTATGGACAATATCACTATAGATAAACGTATGTTAGAGCAATGGCTGGAATCTGGCTATGTGGATAAGGGGCTGTTCTACGATACCGATGAGGGTACGCCACAAGGCGGGATCATTTCTCCAACCTTGATGTTAATGACCCTTGCAGGACTAGAACAACGTGTAAAATCCACTGCTCTCAAAAAGGGAGCCAGAGCTAACTTCATTGGTTATGCGGACGATTTCGTGGTCACCTGCTCTTCAAAGGAAGTGCTAGTGAACGATATCAAACCGTTGATTGCTGACTTTCTGGCAGAAAGAGGGTTAACCCTCTCCGAAGAGAAAACGAAGGTCACTCATATTGATGATGGCTTTGACTTTCTGGGTTTCAATCACAGGAAGTACAAAGGGAAATTACTCATTAAACCGAGCAAATCCAACACGCTGTTATTCCTGAGAAATCTACGTGAACTTATTAAAAAGCACGCAACCATCCCTGTTAACGATCTTATCAAGCTGATAAATCCGAAACTCCGAGGATGGGCGAATTACTATCGCCACTGTGTTGCTAAACAAGTATTCGGGTATGTCGGCCACAAATTATTCCAAACGTTATGGCACTGGGCAGTTAGGCGTCATCCAACCAAGTCCAAAGACTGGGTTGTTCATAAGTACTTTCTCAATCGTAAAGGCCAATGGCAATTTCACGGTTGGCAGAAAATCATGAACATGGACTGTCACTTCAATCTGTTCCAAATAGCCAAAGTGCCCATCGAACGACACGTGAAAATCAGGAGTGCATCGACCCCTTTTGACCCTCAATACCAAGAATACTTGGCGAAGAGAAAACCCAAAAGGCTAGCTCGCAACTCTTGGAAAGAGCCTGTCCCGACTGCGTTGTAAGTTGCTGGGTATCAATGATGCCTTAGTGGAGGCTTGAGCCGTATGCAGTGAAAGTTGCACGTACGGTTCTTAGAGGGGCGGCACTTGGTAACAAGTGTCGTCTACTCGACACCAACGTTTCAGCTCATGCTGAGCCCTACTTAAATGTGACTGCCAAACTTCATGTTGACCAAAAACAGAGGGAGGAGGTCATCATGAGAAAGCTATCTTCTGGAAAATGCAGTGGTATCAAAAGGCCATTTAAGCTTGAAGAGATCTGGCGGATAAGAACTAGGCTGGAGATTGAAAACGATCTGATGCAGCTTGCACTATTGAACTTAGCTATAGATAGCAAGTTAAGAGCGAGTGATTTGCTAAAGCTACACGTTTACGATGTTTCTTCAAAAGGAGTAATCTATGAAAGGGTTCAGTGCATCCAGCAAAAAACTGGCACCGATGTCCACTATGAGATTACTCCGAGAACACAGCAAAGTATTAGCCGATGGATTTTTGCAGCATCCCTAGAGGCAAGCAGTTTTCTATTCCCAAGTAGCCGACGCTCTGGCCAGCCGATCAGCTACTCATTCTATCGTTCAATTATTAGGAACTGGGCTGCAAAACTGGGATTGAATGCTGACTATTACGGTACTCATTCCATGCGCCGCACCAAAGCCACTTTAATCTATGCCAGAACGAAAAACATCAGGGCAGTACAGCTCTTACTTGGACATTCGAAGCTAGATAACACAATTCGATACCTTGGCGTTGAGCTAGAAGACGCTCTGAGGTTGTCTGAGAAAACAGACTGCTGAGAGATAGGAGCTGTTACAGGCTTTTCTCCTGAAAAGCCTGTGCCCCAATGTGTGTTTCGAACAAGGTTCAATATTACGGCTATTCGCTCATTATACTATGAATTATCTAATGTCACTTTTAAATGGATAAGCGAGTTATGAGTAATAAACAGTTGTCAGCGTTCGACTCTACACTGCCCCCTCACATCTTTATTGATGAGAATATGTAAGTGAAACTTAATCAGTACATCAGCCCAGTTAGAAATTACTTGCCTTTATGTACTTGAGCCACTCAGCAAAGTGCTTCTCTTTACCTAGTTGATTCGGCTGATAGTAATTACGCCCAACCAACTCATCGGGTAGGTATTGCTGTTGAACAAAATGTTTATGGTAGTGGTGGGCATTTTTGTATCCCTTACCATTACCAGTTTGCTCCGTATGGCTGTTGAGAAAATCACGAATATGCAGCGGTATCTCTTTCATGTTGTAGCTGTGAATGTCCTTCTTCACTCGTTGAACCGCTTGAAAAACTGAATCACTTTTAGGAACGCTGGTGACATAAATCGTTGCCTCAGCTAGAGCGTAAGTACATTCAGGCATGCCAACGAATTCAACCACTTGTGCAGCGTGTGAGGCAATCACGAGTGCCTGAGGGTCAGCCATTCCGACCTCTTCACTAGCACATACGATCAAACGTCGAGCAATGTATTTCGGATCTTCCCCTGCTTCTAACATTTGCATCATATAGAAAAGCGCGGCATCCACATCACTGCCCCTAACGCTTAAGATATACGCACTAATGGTATCGTAGTGACTATCCCCATCTTTGTCGTGTTTTAACGCTTTTTGCTGGATGCATTCTTCTGCTACCTCAAGGGTAATATGAATTCTTCCATCAATTTTTTCGGTAGTTAAACAAGCCAGTTCAAGCGCATTGAGTGCATTTCTAGCATCCCCATTTGCTGCGTGAGCGATGTGCGCAAGTGCGTTTTCTTCTATGACAATGACTTCATCTCGCAATACCTGATCTTGGTTAATTGCTCGCTGTAGCAACTGCTGAATATGAATGTCATTGATAGCATTTAGTCTAAATACCCGTGAGCGAGAGATTAAGGCGTCATTGATTTCATAATACGGGTTCTCTGTTGTCGCCCCAATAAGCACGATGATCCCTTGTTCAACGTGCGGTAGCAGAGTGTCTTGTTGCGCCTTGTTGAAGCGGTGGATTTCATCAATAAACAGGATGGTTCTCTTCCCCTGCATTGCTAATCGATCCTTCGCACTGCGAACAACTTCTGCGATTTCAGCTTTTCCTGAATAGGTTGCGTTGAGTTCTTCAAAGTGCGCGAGGGTAAGATTGGCGATAACTTGAGCAATCGTTGTTTTACCTGTGCCTGGTGGTCCCCATAGAATTGTTGAGCCAAGTTTGTCGGCTTGTACTGCTCGATGGAGTAGTTTTCCTTTTGCGAGAATATGCTCCTGGCCAATGATCTCCTCAAGCTTCTTGGGGCGCATTCGTTCCGCTAGCGGCTTGTTGTCGGTCGAGATATCAAATAGATCCATACATCCCCATATGCTGATTGTTTAACGCCACTTAATAGAGCAGCCCATGCTCGGTTGTTGTTCGGTTGGTCCTTGCCCCGTGCTCGCAATTTGGCGCATTGCGTTAAGTAGTTCTGGTGTTCGATTCGCTGGATCACTCATCTTGGCATCGTCTAAACGACCACGATATTGCAGCTCTCCCTTGTGGTTAAAGCCAAAGAAATCAGGGGTGCAGATCGCGTCATACTGGCGGCCAACTTCTTGAGTTTCATCAACCAAGTAAGGGAATTTAAAACCGTGCTTCTGGGCGAACTGCTTCATATTCTCTGGGGAGTCAGAAGCATAGTGGTGGTAGTCATTTGACATGACGGCAAGAACGTTGATGCCCTCGTCCATAAGAGCTTCTGTGTCTTTTGCCAAGCGCTCTGCAATACGTTTAACATAAGGGCAGTGATTACAAATGAACATGACCAGTAGCCCTTTATCACCGAGGTGCTCACTCATGGTGTAAGCGTTGCCATCAGGATCATTCAGGGTGAAATCAGGGGCTTTCCAGCCAAAATTACAAATCGGTGTATCAAGTAGCATCGTATTCTCCTAATTGTATTAGCTCAGACTAAGTTATCTAATTAATCCCAGTAAGGTGGCGTGCCATAGTATTCAGAAAAATAGTCAATAAAGGCACGAACCTTGGGTGCTAGCAGTCTTGAGCTTGGATAAACAGCCCAAATCTCTGAGTTATCAATCAAGGTATAGTCTTCAAGTACTTCGACAAGGCGACCATCTCGTAATTGTTGGTAGGCAATCCAGGTTGCACACATGGCGATGCCCATACCATCCATAGCGGCATCACGTACTGCTTCACCATGGTCAACCTTGATCTTTCCTTTCACCTTAATGTGTTGTACGCCCTCAAGTGTATCGAATGCCCAAGACTCAAGACCTGTTTGGTTAATACACAGGTGACTCTTTAGCTCGGAAGGGTGAGCGGGTTTACCATGAGTGGCAATGTAGCCTGGCGAAGCCACCATAATACGTTTGTCTGTAGCGAGCTTCTTTGCAATTAGGGTCGAGTCTTTTAAGTCTGCATTACGGATTGCCACATCGAAGCCACCTTCCACCAAGTCCACCATCGAGTCCGTTAATCGAATATCAACGGATAGCTCTGAATATTGTTCTAAAAAGCCTTTTAAAGCAGGCATTAAGTGCATACGACCAAATGAGGCAGGTGCGGTGATCCTTAATGTACCTTTTGGGCAGGCTTTCCCAGTACCTACAGTCGCTTGAGCTGCATCAACACTGCTAATGATTTCTTCAGCATAGGGGAGAAGGGTTTCCCCCTCTTCGGTGAGAGATACCTTACGTGTTGTGCGATGAATAAGCCGAGCACCAATGCTGTCTTCAAGCTTATTGATGTGCATACTAGCGACTGGTGCCGATAGACCTAATTCCTTACCTGCTTGGCTGATATTGTGTGTTGAGGCAATACGCACGAACAACCTTATGTGCTCAATATTCATTAAAAAGAATCCTTATACTTCAATAAGCTTTTCTGGTGATGTAGATAGGTTTATGGTGCGACTTAGCTGATACCAAGCATAAGCGCCAGCTAAGGTATTAGCAATGAACGCTGAGTAAACCACATTGATGATATTTCCTGTTGACGATCCGAGGAGTATCGCTGGCACATAAAAGATAAACAGCCTTGCTAGAGAGACTTTAAGTGCCAATTTAGGCTCTCCTAATGCGTTAAATACAGAGACTACGAGCATGCATAAACCAAGAGGGGCATAGCTAAATGGGAGAACCCAAACCGCAAGTGAAAACCAGCTCTGGATAATCGCTTCATTGCTGAGTAGTGGAATGATCCACCAAGCGTTGAGAGAAAGAGCCAAAGCCAAAACAAGGTTAAACAGGATGAGGAAGCGACTTGCTGAGGTCAGAGCCAGCTCAATCTCGCGGTGCTTTTTCTCACCAAGGTAACGACCAATCATTGGTGGTACAGACATGGTTAACGCAAGTGTAAACACGAGCAAGAAGCTCTCTAGGCGAGCGAATAGGCTCCAAAATGCAATGGAGTCGGTACTGATGCGAGAAATTAATAGCATACAGATAAAAGCACTCACCGATGGAAGCAGCTGGTTGAGGGTAGTTGCACTGCTCATACGCACCAGTGCAATCATAAACTGCAAAGTCTTAAAGCAGGCAGACACCGAGTTTAACCAGCCATTCTTTTTTGCTTTAATCAGCATATAGAAGGCACATGAGACGTAGCCAATCGTTGATGCAATCGCAGCACCAATTATCCCCATATCCAATTCAAAAATAAGGATCGGATCAAGAACCAAATTGATGATGCTTGCTAGTAAAAACATGCGCCCCGTAGTTTTGGTATCGTCATTAGCACGATAGATGCAGGTCAGCAAATATAGAGCGGCTACTGAAACGGTGCTCAATAGCCAAAATGGCCAGTAAAAAGAGAAAATGTCAGCCAGCGTGTTTAACTGTTTTTCCGTAATATCAGGGGCAGTGAACGCTTTTAGAATTGAGCTTTCAAGTAACCACAGAATAAAACAAATCAAGGATATAAACACCGTACCAACCAGCACACTGATGGTCGCAGTGGAAGTTGACTGCACGCGATTATTTGCACCGCAAGCTTGCGAGATAATAGAGGTTGCAGCGACACCAATCCCGACTTGTACACCAATAATGGCAGCCTGAAATGGGAGAGTGATACCATGAACGGCCAACTCATTGAGTCCGAGTAGGCCAATAAATACTGAATCTACTAATTGCACAAGCATGATGGCAAACATACCCACCGTCAGTGGCAGCGTTCGCTCAATAATGAGCTTTAATGTAGGGGATAGCAGAGACATAGCAACCTCGAAGGGACTTGAGATAGGACGTAGTTAATCGAACACGGCAATTAAAAGACCCACAATAGTATGCGGGCCTACCAAGGGTAAGGGTGGTGATTAGATGCTTACAACAACTTTACCCATCGCTTGACCACTCGCTAAACGGTCATGTGCTTGACCCGCTTGCTCAAGGTTAAATTCACTTGCATCGAGTACAGGTTGAAGTTCACCTGCTTCTACAATTTTTGCCATTGCTTTTAGGATTTTTCCATGCTGCTCGCGGCCAATGTTGTAGATCATTGGAAGTAGCATGAAAACAACGTGCAGTGATAAGCCTTTCATGTGAACCATTGTTAGGTCTTGCTCATGCATCGCCAGTGTCGTTGCGATTTGGCCATTTAATTTTGCCGCTTCAATAGAGTTGTTTAGGTTTGCGCCACCTACAGAGTCAAAAATGACATCAAACCCAGCACCTGAAGTGTACTTCTCTACATAGTCCGCTACGGATTCTGATTTAAAATCAATGGCTGTAGCACCAAGCTTAGTGATGAGATCAGCCTGTTCACCCGCAGCGCCTGTTGCAAAAACCTCAGCACCAAAATGACGAGCCAGTTGCAATGCTACGTGCCCAACACCGCCGGCACCACCGTGAACCAGTACTTTTTGACCTGATGTAATACCTGCACGAACCAAGCCCTCATACGCAGTAATACCAACCAGAGGTAATGCCGCCGCTTCTCGCATTGAGATGTTTGCAGGTTTGTGAGCAATTAAGTCAGTGTCTGCTAGCATATATTCAGCTAGTGAACCTTGAAGATCACCAAGACCGCCTGCACAACCATACACTTCATCACCAACGGAATATTCTGTAACACCCTCGCCAACCGCTTCAACCGTACCCGCGAAATCCATACCAAGAACACCAGGAAGAGCAGGATGGAATGGCAGCGCTTCACCCATGTCACGGATCATCATATCGATGGTATTGACGCTTGATGCTGCTACTTTAACAACAACGTGTCCTGGTGTGGCTTCTGGTTTAGGTAGCTCTGTTGTTTCAAATACGTCTGTACCACCAAATGCGCGAATAACTGTAGCTTTCATAGGATGTAACCTCTATCGTGTTTCGTTATAGGCTCAGTATAGACGTCGGCTCTGAATTGATAAGGTGTTGATAGATTGAATCAGTGTTAAGTTTTTATTAATAATAGTTGCGTGTGGTTGCTTAGTGTTTCTAAATGCTTAATAGATTACGGGATAAATGGAGAACAAATAATGAAAAAAACGATCTTGGTGACAGGCTCTACAGATGGTATTGGATATGAAACTGCGAAAAAGTTGGTGCTGGATGGGCATCATGTATTAGTGCATGGTCGAAACCAACAAAAGCTTGAGAAAGTAATCACATCGCTCAAAGAGCTATCTTCTGACGCTATAGTTGAGGGCTATGTTGCTGACTTATCGAGCCTTGCGGATGTTGAAGCCTTTGCTAATGCAGTCATTCAAAATCACAAGTGTTTGGATGTGTTGATTAATAATGCGGGCGTTTATAACGTGCCAAGCGTGACAACGAAAGACAATCTGGATGTTCGATTTGTCGTGAATACCATTGCTCCGTATCTGTTGACTCAGCGCCTACTGGGGATGTTTGACGCTTCTGGTCGTATCGTTAACTTGTCTTCGAGAGCGCAAGCGCCCGTTAATCTAGCTGCGCTAATCAGCTCAGATGCGAAAGCGGATGATGGCTCTGTATACGCTCAAACAAAATTATCGATTACTATGTGGTCGGTGAATCTTGCTGAAAAACTCAAAGGAAAAGGGCCATTAGTTGTTGCCGTTAACCCTGCATCGTTCCTTGGTAGCAAATTAGTAAAAGAAGCGTATGGCATGGAGGGCAATGATCTTAGTATTGGTGCCGATATTCTTTTCCGCGCGGCTTTGTCTGATGAGTTTGCTGACGCTACAGGAAAGTACTTTGATAATGACTCAGGTCGATTTTCTGCTCCACATGCAGATGCGATGAATAAAGCGAAGAACGATAAATTAGTTGAAGTCATTGATAAGTTACTATCAGAAAAGCTGGCAAATTAGCCTGATACTCTCCCGCTATACAAACAAGAGCTTGGTATTACCAGGCTCTTTTTTTGTCTTTGAATTATTAACAAACCGTAAATTCTGATTTGTTTTCACGCTGTATTATAAACAAACTCTTTTATGTTTAAGCTTGTCCGCATTGATATCTCGCTAGGCTGAGGAGCTTAACATGCATTACGAAGGTAAAATTTATCGCCCTTGGATGGAAGCTGAGAGCGTACTAATCCAGACCACGCTAGGGTGTAGTAATAACCAATGTACTTTTTGCACCATGTTCGATGATAAGCGATTCAAAGTACGTGAATTAGAAGACATCTTCAAGGATATCGCCGAGGTAAGTGCTAACTATCCAAAAGTCGAGTCTATCTTTTTGATCGACGGCAATGTCATGGCTATGCGTACAGAGAAGCTACTCGCCATTCTTGATCGAATCAAAGTGACATTCCCAGAACTAAAGCACTTGGCCTTATATTCAGGTTTTAATGATTTCCGCCGTAAAAGTATTTCAGAGTTAAAAGAACTCCGCTCTGCTGGATTAACCACGGCATATTCTGGCCTAGAGTCTGGTGATCCTATTGTCTTAGAGCGCATCAAAAAGGGGATGACTCGCGAGCATGCTATTCAAGGTATGGAGATGGCACGTGAGGCAGAGATACAGGTGCTAGCTTCATTCATCTTTGGTTTAGGTGGCCGTGAGCGCTCAAAAGAGCACGCAGAGAATACGACCAGTTTGCTTAATATCATGCGCCCAGACGCGATTGCACCAATGGCATTAGCGATTCAACCAGGTAGCCAATTAGAGCGCGAGGTTGCCAGCGGTGAGTTCGTTTTACCCACCCCGCTACAGATACTCGAAGAAGAAAAATATCTTCTTGAAAATATGGATGACTTCCCATGTTTTTACTGGGGAGATCATGGCAATAATATTGCGACTATGCGAGGAGTCTGGCCAGAAGCGCGTAAGCCATTTCTAGAAAATATTAATAAGCACATCAATCATAACCCGATGGCGAAGAAAAACGTGATCGAGACTTATGCTTGGTAAGTTTATCTCAAAAAATCAAAACAAAGAGATGGGACTATGGAGTGAGTTCTTACAAGCGATCCCCTTAAGATAGCTTAAAAAAGCAAACTGATTATTTATTTTTTGTTAATTCAGTTTTGGTTTTTTATTAATTGTTTGTGGTGCCAATGCTGTTTACAGTTGGTTGCGCTAACACACGCTTTACAATTCATTCTCAAGATATTCTATGGAGAGTATATTATGAAATATGCAGGTTTTCAGACATTTACAACTGAGCAGAAAGACGGAATTCTTACCGTCACCTTTGACTTTGGTACAGTAAATGTTCAAGGGCAAGAAATGCTCGCAGACTTAAATAGTCTGGCAATGAGACTAGAGCGTGACCGTGAAACAAAAGTCGTTGTCTTCCAGTCAGCAAATCCAGAAGTGTGGGTTTGTCACTATGATACTGAGCTACTAAAAGATATGTCTACAGAAGCGGTTTCGCGTGAAGAAGCGCAACTTTTAGACTTACAAGCGGTATGTGAGCGAATCAGTAAAGTTCCGCAGGCAACAATCGCTAAACTTGAAGGCTTCGCTCGTGGGGGCGGCCATGAACTAGCACTGGCACTAGATATGCGTTTTGCTGCACGTGGTAAGTTTAAGTTCATGCAGATGGAAGTGGGTATGGGTATCCTTCCATGTGGTGGTGGTGCATCACGCATGGCTCGTCAGGTTGGTCTTGGTCGTGCGTTAGAGATTGTTCTAAGTGCACGCGATTTCGATGCGGATGAAGCTGAAGCTTACGGCACAATCAACAAAGCGTTAGAGCCAGATGAGATTGGTCCATATGTTGATGCACTTGCGCAGCGAATCTCTAAGTTCCCTGCTGAATCTATCAATGCATGTAAACAGATGGTGTACGAGTCAATTGATAAGCCAATTGATGAGGCGCTAAAAGCAGAAGCATACTGGCTATACCAAGCAACAAGCAAGACAGCGGCAGTTAAGCGCTTCCAGATTGCTGATGACCAAGGTCTTGAGCATGACATGGAAAACCAACGTAACTGGGAAGATCTAGTGATGAAGGTTCAAGATATCAACTAATCCAAGTCACATCCTGATTTAGCAAAAGCTCCTAATTTTAGGAGCTTTTTTTGATCTTGCTAGCGAGAAGTCGCCTTAAAAACAGTAACCTTATCACGACCTGACGTCTTACTTTCATAAAGGGCAAGATCAGAGCGGCTAACAATGTCACCGAATTCTTTATCGTCAGCCGTTAACGAGGAAACTCCGACTGATACGGTGTGGAAATGGGGTGGTTGAGGCAGCTCGGTGTAATTTTAAGATCCGCAATCGACTCTTTCGTAAGCTGGCGGTAAACCCCATCTAATCATTTCCTTTTAAATTCGGTATTG
>NZ_JAYQDQ010000054.1:0-27984 GCF_038138445.1 Vibrio sp. | reverse complement strand
ACCAAGCCGATACCCCAGAAAAAACAATGCCGCTCACCTTAAGTGAACGGCATTATGGCTATTACTCCCGTTAAGTTTGGCATTTCGTTTACCGCTAAATTTTTAAATCAAGCCGGTGCTCTTATCCATATTTATTCCGACGGCAGTATTCATCTAAATCATGGTGGTACTGAGATGGGACAAGGTCTCAATACTAAGGTTGCACAAATTGTCGCTGAAGAATTTCAGGTTGAAATTGAACGCATCCAAATTACAGCCACAAATACCGACAAGGTTCCCAATACTTCTCCTACCGCTGCGTCTTCAGGCACTGATCTCAATGGAAAAGCAGCCCAAAATGCAGCAAAGAAAATAAAACAGCGCCTAATAAAATTTGCTTCGAGCCACTTTAAGGTGCCTAAGCAAGACATAGTATTCAGCAATAGTAATGTCATGGTTGGCAAAGAGCTGATGGCATTTGATGCCTTAGTTCAATTGGCCTACTTCAACCAGATTTCACTATCGAGTACAGGCTTTTATCGTACGCCTAAAATCCACTATAACCGTGAAAAAGCGCGTGGTCGTCCCTTCTATTACTATGCCTATGGAGCGGCATGCTCAGAGGTAATTATTGATACCTTGACTGGCGAATACAAACTACTGCGAGTGGACATTCTGCATGATGTTGGAGCCTCACTGAACCCTGCTATAGACATTGGGCAAATTGAGGGTGGCTTTATCCAAGGCGTTGGCTGGCTTACCACAGAAGAACTATGCTGGGATGAACAAGGTCGTTTAACAACAAGCGGGCCAGCAAGTTATAAGATTCCTGCCATATCCGGCATGCCTCTCGAGTTTAATACACAATTGCTGCAAAACCATAGCAACTCCGAAGACACTGTTTACCACTCGAAAGCGGTCGGCGAGCCCCCCTTTATGCTCGCTATTTCTGTATGGAGCGCACTAAAAAATGCCATTGCTTCTGCTGTACCTAAAGGGATTGCACCACAGTTAAATACACCCGCTACACCAGAACGTGTGTTGATGGCGATTCAAAATGCAAGAAATACCAGTGTGTGAGCCCTTAAAAGAGCTCATTAGCTAAGGAGATAATCATGTACAGCGACAACTGGATTCAGGAATTGGCCAAGCTAGAGCACAACCAAGAGCCTTGCGTAATGGTCACTGTATTGGAAACACAAGGCTCTGCACCAAGAGAGTCAGGCACAAAAATGCTCATCACTAATGAGCGTTTAATCGCCACCATAGGGGGTGGACACCTTGAACACCTAGCAACACAAATCGCGCGCGACCTGCTCTCTTTAGGACAAGCGTCACCCAAAACAGAGCGGTTTAATCTTGGCGCTAGGTTAGGCCAATGCTGTGGGGGTGTCGTGACCTTATATTTTGAGCCTATCGGATTTAGTCCGAAAACCTTGGTAATTTTTGGCGCTGGGCATGTCTCTCAAGCTCTTATTCATGTTGTTTCAACGCTCCCATTTCATATTACCTGGATTGATCAGCGTAGTGACATCTTCCCTGACCTTGTCCCTAACAATGTGACCAAACTCGTCTCTGATGATCCTGTCTTTGAAGTCAGTGAACAACCTATCGAAAGCTATTACTTAATAATGACACATAACCATCAGCTGGATTTTGATCTGACACGAGCCGTATTGGATAGAGCCGATAGCCGATATCTTGGCGTCATTGGCTCAGAAGCGAAGCGAAAAAGATTCACTATGCGGCTAGCTCAGCGAGGATACTCACCACAAGAGATCAGCAAGGTAATTTGTCCAATAGGCCACAGTAATATCTGTGGTAAGAATCCAGCTGAAATTGCAGTGTCTGTCGCTGGAGAACTCATCATGCATTACCAAGGCGTATCCGGACATCAAAGCGGCACTAAACACAGTGTAAAAAACGATAGTTCAGCAAAAGATAAAATCGCCTAGTCATCGACTGCAGCCAAGAAAGGAAGTCTATATGGCAAGTCAACGCAAAGCTTATCGCGCCAGTATCATACACTGTCTCGCCGATCCAAAAGACGTCGGTCTTGGTAACTGCTATCAATTTTTTGAAGATGGCCTTCTCGTTATAGAGGATGGGCACATCATTAATATTGGTGATGCGGAAAAGCTTTTAAAAAACTTACCTAACAAAATCCCTGTTAAAGAGTATGAGAATAAGCTCATTACCTCTGGATTTATCGATACCCATATTCATTACCCTCAAACCGAGATTATCGCTTCATACGGGGACCAGTTACTTGATTGGTTAGAAAACTACACGTTTCCAGAAGAAATACGTTTTAGTGACCCAGAATATGCCAGACAGATAGCCCGACTATTCTTTTATCAGCTAATGAGTAATGGAACCACCACAGCTTTAGTTTTTGGTACCGTGCACAAGCAATCTGTGGACATTTTTTTCGAAGAAGCCCAGAAACGTCATTTAAGAATGATCGCCGGGAAAGTACTCATGGATCGCAACGCACCTGACGAACTCACAGATACACCCAAATCAGCCTATCAAGACTCAAAGGCCTTAATTGAAAAGTGGCACAATAAAGATAGACTTCTCTATGCCGTCACACCTCGTTTTGCACCCACCAGCAGTCCAGAACAACTGAAAATGGCAGGCAAACTACTAAAAGAATTCCCTAGCGTTTACCTTCACACCCATTTGTCTGAAAACCTTAGGGAGATTGATTGGGTTCAAGAGCTTTTTCCTGAGCGTGCTGGATATCTCGATGTCTATGACCACTATGGTCTTCTACATAAGCGTTCCGTCTTTGCTCATGGTGTTCACCTGTCGGATCATGAATGTCAGCGCCTAGCAGACACCCATTCATCTGTTGCGTTTTGTCCAACTTCAAACCTTTTCCTTGGTTCTGGCTTGTTTAAGCTTGCCAAATTAGAAAATTACCAAGTCCGAATAGGGATGGGAACAGACGTGGGGGCAGGTACTAGCTTTTCTTTGTTGCATACCATGAATGAGGCGTATAAAGTAATGCAGCTTCAGCAGAAGAAGTTACATCCCCTGAAGTCCCTCTATCTGGCTACGCTTGGTGGCGCACGTGCACTGCATCTTGAAAATAAAATAGGTAATCTTGAAGTCGGTAAAGAGGCGGACTTTGTCGTACTCGATTTAAATGCAACACCCTTACTTAGCCTGAGGATGGAAAAAGCAAATACTCTCGAGGAAAAACTATTTTTACTCATGACACTAGGTGACGATCGCGTCGTTTATGAGACCCACATTCTAGGGGAAAAGGCGTATTTTATTGGCTAAATGCAGTACTGTTAGAATATATATTTACACCACCGCAATCTCAAAATAAGAACCATAATGAGAATAGTCCCATTTTAACTATCCACACTCATTAAATTTTCATTAATATCATAACGTTAAGTATAGAAAAATTGAGGCACGATATATGCTAAATACCTGATAATGGAGGGATTTAGTTATGGCCGAAAATATTAGACTACTTGACCCGCGACAAGTTGCCAACTTTGATGTTGAGTATATCGACAGATCTTTGTTCCGACTTGTACGCAGCGTTATAGATCAGAATATCCATTATCCTTATCATGCTCACTTTCTCGATGTGGGTGGAGGTAATGGATTGTATGCTGACAAACTCATCGCCCAATACCCCGGTTGTTGTGTCGATATTGTCGAACCAGACTCAGATATGCACGCTAAAAATAAGCCTAACAAGCACAAAGTTCTTATTAATGGTGTTTATCAACAGTTTGAGGGGACTCAAGACTATGACATGATTCAGTTCAACTGGGTTTTGCATCACTTCATTGCACCTTCTTACGCCGAGACTCATGCCTTGCAGCTCCAAGGTTTGAAAACAGCGTATGATATGTTGGGGACTGAGGGCATAGTCATTATCTTTGAAAACTTTTATGAAGGAAAAGAGCATTCCAATGCTCCGGGTAAGTTAATCTATCGATTAACTTCCTCTAAGCTACTCAAACCCCTGACTTCTCGACTCGGCGCAAACACTGCTGGAGTAGGTGTGTGTTTTAACTCGGAGCTTCATTGGCGTGAGCAATTGATAAAGGCAGGGTTTAACAGCGTTTTCTCAGCGCATTGTTATTATTTTGGTGACTTAAATCCGTTTAAAAAATGGCTTCTTGGCATAGAAAATCAGCGCGTCGGCATGTTAGTGGGCGTAAAAACCCGCTAACTACATTCTTGGCTAATGGATCATCCCTCTTTAGGAGCATGCTTTTCAAGTATGCTCTTTAGCCATTCAAGCTTAAACGGCTTACCAAGCACGTTATTGAACCCTTGCTCTAAATAGTGCTCAACGTCACTGTCGAATGTATTGGCAGTCAAAGCAATAATTGGCGTGTTGGCTGCCAACCCCTCTGATTTAATCTGCTTTAATGTTTCCAGACCATCCATCACAGGCATCTGAATATCCATAAAAATGATATCAAAGTTTTGCTGACGCAATACATCGAGACACTCTTGTCCATTATTGACCGTTGTCGTTTTTGCGCTTAATGTTGACAACATTTTTTCCGCCACAATTTGGTTCATACGAATATCTTCCACCAGCATGGCTGAAATCTTTCTGTATACAACATTGCTTTCAGCGCCATCAGAAATAGGTATTGGCGGCGTCACCTCCTCCTGCAAACAATTAATCAAGTTCAATAGATCATAAGGCTTACTCAACAATCTCGTATTGTCCAACAAAGGCATCGGCGTGTTCATATGGCCATAGACCAATATAGATTCGGGCTCAGTTTCAGCGAATTGGTTGAGTTGATCACCTAATTGTTCACCATTGCCGAGATAATACAATAGTGTAGAGCCATGCGGGTCATAAAGGCCAAGAGCGTCTAATTCCCGAATTATCAATGAACGAACATCTGGGTGGCTGGCAATTACTTGTATCGATTTCCTTTCCCATACTGGGCTCAACAGAGGTTTTTCTTCAACTATCTCTGTAGGTATGTTGACCACAAATTCGCTGCCTTGTCCGAGTTCACTGGTTACTTGCATCGTACCACCAAACATAGAGACCAAAGATTGACAAATAGATAACCCTAACCCTGTTCCGCCATACTTTCGTGTGATCGACTCGTCAGCTTGGGTAAACTCTTGAAACACCTTCTCAAGCTGCTCCTTAGTCATACCTATACCGCTATCTTTCACTCGAATGTTGAGTTGAGTTTGGTCACCCTCTATTGATATAGAAATAGACAAATCCACAAACCCTTTCTCGGTAAACTTGAGTGCGTTGTAACCCAAATTATTAATAATTTGTACTAACTTGGTCTTATCTGAACGAATTTTATAATTACTTGAAATCCCTGTGGAATAAAAGACCTCTACGTCGTGCTGCTTATCAAAATTAACAAATACAGTTTTTGACACGTCGATAAGCTCACAGATGTAGAAGTCATCGTAAGATATCGCCGAGCGACCTTTTTCTATTTTGCTGAGATCAAGGACATTATTAATTAGCTTTAGCAGGTGCTCCCCAGAGCTATTAATCATGGACAGAAAGTGACGAGTCTGCTCATCAGATGATTCGTAGTACTCCTTTTGACTCAAACCAATTATCGCATTGAGAGGGGTGCGCATTTCATGGGACATATTGGCTAAAAATCGAGCCTTAGCGTTCGCACTCTGCTCAGCATTGCGTTTCGCTTCCTTCATGACCCGAGTTTTCTCTTCTAGCTCCTTCCCTAACCTAATTTGATTCAAGTACATCCAAGAGATCACACCAACCATCAGCATTGAGCATAAAAAAATGATCCCTAAATAAACATATTGCTTGTTATAAAACGTTTCTTTGAAATCAAGGAACTCGGCTTTTCTTTTCTGTACTTTACTTACAAAACCAGACAGATAGGCGTTTAATCTCATGTACGCCTTATCAAAGGCCATAATAATCTGCTGTGCTTTGGCAATATCGCCTAAGGTAAGCGTATCAACTTCATCAAATGCCTCTGAGATTTGGGCACTTATCTGTTTTAATTCTTCTATGTCACCATAGTTTGAGTGTAAGTCGATGGTTCTCTCGGCGAGTAAGTCGTGATATATACTTGCCCGAAACACCTTCGATTTAAACTTAAGCTGTGCCAGATGTTTTTTGTCCCTATGAGTTGTATATGTGAGAACAGCTGCTTTTACCGTTAATAGCTTGGTTTTGGCGGTAATATTGTTGTTAATAATGGTGACGTAGGGTTCTGGCGTCACTTCTTTTATTTTTGATACAGAGAAAAAAACATAAATAATAACCAAAAGAAGCATAAGGCACAGTGCTGAAATGATAGTGACAAAATGACGTCCTCGTTCCCAAAAGCTTGCGCCCATATCAGCTACTCAACAATCAAGTCTCTCACCTGCCACACTGACAGTCCATAGTACAAATCCCTATCAAGCTCTGGGTTCTGAGCAAATGGGAAAACAATGAAAAACGGCCCTTTACCATCAATGGTCATCTTAATTCCATCTTCGTGTGTTGCCAGTAAGACATCGTATTTCTTGATGTCTACAATGGGAATACTTACGACATAATCATCCCAAGCGATTACTTTAAGTGACGTGCCTGTGGCGCCAACGTAATCAAGTAGTGCGGTTAATTTAGGCCCCTTATACTCAAGTGCTTCTGGTACAACGTGGTTGTGAGTGGTAATCGATCCATGTTCTAATCGTTTGATCATTTTAGCGTCAAATTCAACACCGTCAGGAGAGTTAGACTCGGTGATCTTTCCAGAGACCCAAAGTATTGGCTCCCCCTCTGGACGTGGCAATGCATGGACGAAATTAACAAATAAAAAACCAACACTTAAAATACTGATAAATACAGCGCTGCGCATACAAAGCCTCAAAAGTGATGTTATCGTCATTGATATCATTTATAGGTGTTCTCGTTTAGTATAGACAAAGATTACCCACTACTCTCGAATCTCTTATTTCAACTTACTGATGTAAAATACAAAACCTGAATGCACCGCTCGCAGTTCTATCTACAACTAAAAACTAGTTTCTATTGGCTAATAGAAGCCCCTTGAGCGGCCCACTGCCCTAATAAAGCACGTTCTTTGTCTGTCATTTGGGTTAGATTCCCCGGTGGCATCACCTTGTTTTGCACCGACTGACTAATAATAGATGGAAGGTTACGTTGGATATCTTGCGGAGTATCAAACACCACGCCAGCAGGTGCAGCTGCAAATGACTGATGTGTCGGAGCCTTTGAATGACAAACTGCGCAGCGCAGCTGAATGACATTATTCACTTCTTCAAAGCTGACAAGCACCTTTTTCACATCATTCACACTCACTGCGTCCACACCATTACTTTCCTGCTTGGGGTAGCCGTTATTTTTATATGAAGAAGAAACAAAGGCTAATACCATGATTCCCAACGCTGCAGCAGGGATAGCCCAAACAAATTTCTGACTGCGGTGACGAGTATTAAAGTAATGGCGCAGCATAATACCCACAACAGATAAACCCGCCAAAATAACCCAGTTTAAGTCAGCACCATAAGTACTAGGAAAGTGATTACTGATCATGATAAATAGAACAGGAAGCGTCATGTAGTTGTTGTGCCTAGAACGAAGTAACGCTTTGGCAGGCAATGCTGGGTCAGGTGGGCGCTGCTCTTGTATCGCCTTAACCAAATCACGCTGAGCAGGCATGATAACCCTAAAGACGTTGCCAACCATAATGGTGCCTATCATTGCGCCAATGTGAATATAGGCTCCACGCCCGCTAAACACCTGAACCATGCCATAACTGGTGGCAACAAAGAAAGCAAACAGGACCAATGCCAATATTATCGGAGTACGCTTAAGTGCAGAGTTACACACTGCATCATAGACAAACCATCCCACAACAAGAGATAGTATACCGACCGCCACCGAGCTGGAGGCCGAAAGCTTCGAGTCAGTGGCCATAAGATAGAGCTCTGCATTAAAATAGTAGATAACACACATGAGCAGCATGCCTGTTATCCAAGTAAAATACGCCTCCCACTTAAACCAATGTAATCGATCCGGCATTTTTTCGGGTGCGAGCTGATATTTTTCAAGGTGGTAAATTCCGCCACCGTGGATAGCCAACAAATCACCCGCTAACCCTTGCTTTGGGTTAATTCGATTTAAGTTATTTTCCAACCAAACAAAATAGAAAGAGGCACCAATCCAAGCAATACCCACCACCATATGCGCCCAACGAATTGCTAGATTCAACCACTCTGTGACATGAGGATCCATAGTGAGCTCCTATTTAACGCCAGCTTAATCCTAATAAAGTGGAAGCAGGGATCGACTCTTTGCGCAACTCAAACTTAGTGCCATCACATGCTTTAGTCTCATAGTTATCTCCAACGCCATCGCGATCGATAACTAGGAGTTGGTCCCTTTCCACCAGGGCGATTAAAGGGTAGTGCCAAACACCTTTAAAATAATTCACGCCTTGATGGCCATTGGTGACAAATGCCCTAACTTTAGAAGACTTAGGGGCATCACCTTGAGGGGCAACAACGATTAAAAACGGATTTCCCAACAGTGGAATAAAGGCCTGTGACCCAAGCGGATGACGCTCCAATGAATCAATGATTACCGGAAAGTTCGGGATACGTGCTTTGAAGATACTGATAATAGCCTCCCCACCTTGGTCCTGCACATCCGCTATCGCAAGCTTATGGTAACGATGTGCAAGGCCACTATTTATCGTCGTGTAATGGTGATTATCGGTCTCAATCACTTCACCAAAGGGAGCAAACTCTTGAGGTGTGAGCATCTCAACCGTTAGCCGTCTTGTTTTAATCACCATCGCCTTCTCACCTTTACGCCTTAGTGCCAAACAAGCGTAAGCGGCTGATGCCTCCGTCCGGAAAAATATTTAATCGTACGTGAGTCACGGGCCCTAACCCCACTACCTCTGCGGTAAATTCATGAATATCATCGGCGTTGAGCTTTTGAGGTGGTAATAACTCAGACCAAAGCGCGCTTTGGCTTATTAACGCCTCGCTTGTCTCATCTTCAACATAAGCAGCTTGAATCGAGCAATAGTCGGGAAAGTTCCCCTTAAAGTGCCCTGTATCCACCACCACACACTCTATATTTCCGGCGTGTCCCAACTCGACCAGCACCCAATCGTTACCCGGCGTTCTTCTGCGAGCCGTTTCCCAACCATCTCCCATATTTTCCCCTCGCCCAACGCCCAAAATATTGGATTTATTGCCGTAATGTTGATCGCTGCATGCTAATGCGCGGCCACCATTTTCAACTGCGGCAAGATCAACCCTTTGTCTGTGATCCAAGCCTTGCCAATCAACACTGGGGCGGCCATAAACTCGTAAACGAGCCACACCACCGTCGGGATAAATGTTGAGACGTAAGTGAGTATATACTTCGTCGCTATCGATTTTCTCTATGTGGTGACTATTACCATATAACGTCATTTTAGGTAGGATTTCTTGCCAATGAGTTAGCGCACACGGATCGCCATCAGGCCAATAGCAGGCGTCAATTGATGCTGCAGGCGGAAAGTTTCCGGTAAAAAAAGAGGTATCGATATCAACTCCTGCAACATTACCTATCAAGCCAAGACGTACGATGCAAAAGTCATGTCCTTCTTCACGTTTACGGCGACTTTCCCAGCCATCCATCCACTTTCCATTTTCATCGTAAACGCCTTCTCGCCATTTGGGGTCAGCCCTCTGTATCAAACGACTTTTATCCGCAAAGAAGTCATCCGTGGCATAAATCACCTGAGCACCAAGCTTCTCATCAGCAAGGTTAATGTAATGTTCAACGTCTAATGACATGGCGGTACCCTCACCTATCAATTGGCACATAAGCGCCCTCTATGTAAAAGCTTTAAAGTGACGCATTTACATCTCTCGTAACCGAAATAGCGCTATTTTATTCACTTCTTCAACTGCTAGAGCAAATTCAAACTCAGGTTCATTATCAATTCTGGTTTTAAAGCCATCGATAATTTGTGCTTTATTCGCCCCCCTTACAGCCATAATGAAGGGAAAATTAAAGCGGCTTTTGTATCTATCATTTAACTCAGTAAATAACTTAAACTCCTCCAAAGTACATTGGCTAAGTCCAGCCCCTGCTTGCTCTTTGTGAGAAGAATGACTCAACTGCTTTTCTATTGCAGCCCGTCCTGCTAAATCTGGATGGGCACAAATAACACCAAGCCGCTTGTTTCTATCAGCTTGAATTAGTACTTGGGCCATGCGTTGGTGTAAGAACTCAATGTCATCGTCTTTTTCGCTTAGCCCTTGTCGGTAAGAAGATTCCGCAATCCAAGGGCTGTGCTCATACACCTCACCAAACTGATCAACAAATTCAGTCAAGGACATGCTTGAAGGCGTGCATGAACTAAACTGGGTCATCTTAGTTCTCTCTCACGCAATATGGATGGTGCTGATGCCAATGCCGAGCAATATCAATCCGCCGACATACCCATACTTTTTCATGGGCTTGGACATAGTCTAAAAAGCGTTTTAGCGCTGCAATTCGTCCAGGGCGCCCAATCAAACGACAGTGCAAACCAACGGACATCATTTTAGGCGCTGCTGCTCCTTCCTCATACAAAACATCAAAGCTGTCTTTTAAATATTGAAAAAATTGCTCACCACTATTAAAGCCTTGTGAGGTGGCAAAACGCATATCGTTCACATCCAAGGTATAGGGAATCACCAATTGGGGCCGCTTTGCTTGTGTGTGCCAATAGGGTAAGTCGTCATCATACGCATCAGAGTCGTATAAAAACCCACCATCTTCTGCAACCAAGCGGCGAGTATTGGGGCTGGTCCTGCCAGTATACCAACCCAGCGGACGAGTGCCCGTAACTTGTTCGATAATACGTATCGCTCTGGCCATATGCTCACGTTCGAGCGCTTCTTCCATATGCTGGTAGTCAATCCAGCGATAGCCATGACTACATAGTTCATGCCCTGCTTTTACCATTGCTCTGGCCACATCCGGGTGACGCTTTATCGCCATGGCAACCGCAAAAACTGTCAAAGGAAATGAATATTGCTCAAACAAACGTAAAACACGCCATACACCAGCGCGACTGCCATATTCATAGATAGACTCCATACTCATATGCCGAGCCCCTTGAATGGGCATAGCAGCGGGAATTTCAGATAGAAAGGATTCGGATTCATCATCGCCATGCAAGAGGCAACGCTCACCTCCTTCTTCATAATTGAGCACAAATGACAGTGCAATACGTGCACCACCCGGCCACTTAGGATGAGGCGGATTAGCGCCATAGCCAATCAAGTCTCTATCGTAGGCCTCATCCATACCAGCTCCTTGGCATTAAGTTATCAAAACACTCAGTAACTCTATAAATTTAGCCTATACAAAAAAATATGAGATAGAAGAGCACCTTGTGACTTTGTAGTAGCAAGCGATCGACTTCTCTTAAAATAATTCCGTTATTGTCTCAAATTCAAAACAGACTAATGACAGTATTAACATTAAAATACCAAGTCTTTATGGATAAATAGCGAGACTGAAGCGAGCGCTTATTTATCCCCTAAACACCTAAAATTCGAAGTAGGTCATTGTTATGAAGCAGTTAACAACCCTATTGGTACTTTGCGTTAGCACACTCTCTCATAACCCAGCATCTGCTTGGAATACAGAGTCATCTACCAGTGATGCAAACAATACTCAAACAAGACTGTTTTCTGATTATGCTTTGTTCTATAACCGAGCTCAGGACCGATTAGAGGCAATCCTCAATGCTGAACAGCTTTCAACTTCAGACAAAATTCGTCAGCTTTCTTCTGTATTTATCGATGTTCCCTACGCTGCTAATCGGATGATTGGTGATCAAAATACCGATGAACAGTTAGTGATCAAACTAGGTGAGCTCGATTGCTTTACTTACCTTGATTACGTAGAAGCCTTACGAAAGTCCGAGCAGCTAGATGACTTTAAAGACAATCTGATCCAAACCCGATATATTAACGATGAAGTGGACTTTAAAGCCCGACGCCACTTTTTCTCAGACTGGGTTAGTGAAGAAGCCTATAACGCAATTGATATCACTGCTAAATTATCTGACTTTTCAAACACAGTGACCAAAAATCTCAACCAAAAAGAAAATGGGGACCTGTTTCTGGTTGGCTTACCCATAAAAAGGCGCGAGATCACCTACATACCCAGTGACAAGGTGGATGAAGACGTCATAAAAAATATGCGAGATGGCGATTATGTTGGTACCTACTCCAATATCGAAGGGCTTGATGTAACTCATACTGGCATTTTTATTCAAACCGATAACGGCCCTGTCTATCGTAACGCGTCGTCCAAACGGGCCAACAATCGCGTTGTAGATACCCCTTTCCTAAAGTATGTCAAAACCATACCCGGTATTGTGGTCTATCGAGCGGTAGATTAATCACCTAACACAGAATTTTTGCGCACTAGTCACTTTGAGCTCGATGAATGTGGTCTAAACTAAACCAATATGCATCAGGTGGCTTAAAATGAATAGAACAGTGCTGTTGGTTGACGACGAAGTCAATATTTTGAACTCGTTCAAGCGCAACCTCCGAAACCATATCGATATCGAACTAGCAAGCAGTGGCAAAGAGGCGTTGCAACTTATCAGCAATAAACAATACGCCGTTATTGTCTCTGATATGAAAATGCCCGAAATGAGTGGGCTAGAGCTTTTGATGGCCGTAAAAGAAACCTCCCCTGAAACCGTTCGCTTGATGTTTACCGGTAATTCAGATCAAAAAACCGCTGCAGATGCGGTTAACCATGCAGATGTCTTTAAGTTCATCAATAAACCCTGCTCATCGGAAGACTTACTCATTTATATTAACGCGGGGCTTAGGCAATACGATTTGCTTATCGCGGAGCGAGTACTGCTAAACAAAACTCTGAAAGGGGTAATTAATGTATTGAGTGAAGTCATGTCTATCGCTGTCCCCGATATTACTGACAATACTCATCGAGTACAGTTTCATATGCTTAACCTTGCCAAAGCAATCAAGCTAAAAAAACACTGGAGCTTCGAGCCAATCATAAAACTATCTCAGTTAGGTTACATTCTCTTTCCAGAAACGACACTCAAAAATATAAACAATGGCAAGCTAGTTTCAGAACAAGACAAACAATTGTTCGAGCAGCATCCTTCACTAGCATACGACCTATTAAAACAAATACCTAGAATGGACTCTATTGCCAAAACACTACTTTACCAACAAAAGTGCTTTAATGGTGAGGGTATACCAAACGATGACGTCAAAGGAAAAGACATTCCCCTAGGCGCAAGAATGCTAAAGATAGTATGTGACTTCTGCTCCCTTGAAAAAAGCGGGTTTACCAACTCAGAAGCACTCCTTGCCCTAGACGAACAAGCTGATTTTTACGACCCTGAATTACTAAAAGCCTTCAAAACATCGCTGGTTGAAACTAACAAACTCATGTCTGTGGATGTTCGCAGCCTCAACCCCAGCATGGTTATTGAACAAGAGATCACAACCGAGCGCGGTCAACTGGTCGCTAAAAAAGGCCAACGTGTCACCCATACCTTGATGAAAATCATTCATCACTGTATCGAAAATAAAGCCATATCTGGCGAAGTTCGAGTCGCAATGTTAGAAACCGAAAAAATAGAGAAAACACAAAATACAAACCGTATTTAGTGGCCGTTTAATAATATCACGACCGCGTTAGTTCTTACTTAATCACAAGGCAAAGAGAGTAACATGATGACCGAGTTTTGGCGCTTTCAGTCGATCAACCCCGCTTACTATACCGAGATTAGTGCTCAATTTAACGTGTATTTAGTCTTGTTATCTATTTTTGTCTCGAGCCTAGCAGCGTATACCAGCTTAATTATACTAAAACGCATCTGGTATTCAGGCTCTTTTAAAGTGGCCACTCTGTGGAAATTTTTTGGCGCAGTGGTGTATGGGCTAGGCGTTTGGGCAATGCATTTTACTGGTATGCTGGCTTACATGATCCCCATGCCAATGGAGTACAGCTTCCCGATTACACTCGCTTCTCTCCTTCCCCCTATTGTGGGTGCTCTAATCGCATTTCACATTCTACAATCAAGAACGTTCTCGCTACCAAATATGCTGTTGAGCGCACTAAGTTTAGCGCTCGGCATTGGCTCCATGCACTTTCTAGGTATGGAAGCAATGCAAACCAATGCCGTAATGGTATACGATTTTACTCTATTTATTACTTCTCTGATCGTTGCGTTTGGTTGCGCCTTAGTCGCAATATTACTCATAAAAACCCAGCACCATACCGAGAGTAAGTCTTCCTACAAAGGTTTTCTAAATCGCAGCATGACATCAATGGTGATGGGCATCGCTGTTGCGGGTATGCATTACACCGCTATGTTAGCGGTTAAGTTTTACGTTCAAAACCCCAATATCGAGCACTCCGCACACAATATGGGAGACTCACATTTCATTGCCTTGGCTGTGACTATGTTTATCGTGCTTATTTTTGTCGCAACGATTTTTACTTCTATGATAGATAGCCGACTGCAATCGGCAGAGTCTTCAGTGCAAGCAAGCATCAAAAGAGAAAGACAAATTATAAATAGCTTAGCCGACGGCCTTATCATCATAAATGGTGAAAATAGAGTCGAGAGCATCAATAAAATAGGCATAAAAATGTTTGGCTATGAAGGCATTGATATCAAAGGCGTGCCCATTGAGAGCCTGATGCCTTCTTTTGACAAACAATCGGTCGAAGAAACGGCGGCATTGGAGCATAGACTAAGGAGTGGGCTTGTCTTTAAAGGGCGAAGAAAAGACCATAGGCTGTTTCCAATCGAAGTCAGTTTATCTGAACTAGACGGCGTCAATGAAGAGACTAAGTACTTCAGCTGTATTGTCAGAGACATCACTGACAGATTGGAACAAGAGAAAGCTATTAGGCAATCCCAGAAACTCGAATCCATGGGGCAACTCGCGGCGGGTATCGCTCATGAGATAAATACGCCCACACAGTATGTGGCAGATAATACCAACTTTTTGAAAAGCTCCTTTGAAGCCGTCTTAGATATCGTCAACGAACTCAAACAAAGCCATCAATCGCAATCAACACCACAACCAAGCGTGCCAGATTTTTCAGACGTTTTACAAAAACACGATTTTGACTTTATCGCTGAAGAAATACCACTTGCTATCGACCAGTCTTTAGAAGGGCTCGACAGAATCAGTAAAATTGTTCGCGCGATGAAATCATTCACACATTCTGGCCACGGCGAAGTGCAGCAAGTCGATATAACCGAAGCCATTGAATCAACAATTACAATCGCGAGAAGCGAATGGCGCTATGTCGCCAATGTAGAAACTGACTTTAGTCCATCCACTCCTAAAATTCCGTGTCGAAGAGATGAATTCAACCAAGTTATTCTCAATTTTATCATCAATGCTGCACATGCCATTGAAGAGAAATTTAAAGGACAAGATGGACAATTAGGGACAATAAAAGTCAGTGTCTTTCCTGAAAGAACGTATCTTGTTATTGAAATAGCCGACAACGGCACAGGCATTCCCGAAGATATTGTCGATAAAATTTTTGACCCATTTTTCACAACCAAAGATGTGGGGAAAGGCACTGGGCAAGGGTTGAATCTCGCATACTCATGTATTGTTGAGCGCCATAAAGGCATTATTCATACCCAAACCAAGGTTGGAGAAGGAACAAGGTTTACGATTAAGTTGCCAATTTCGGCGCCAAAAGCTCAAATAAAGAAGGAGCATCGTGATGAAGATCCTGTTAGTTGACGATGAAGAGATGATCCTTCGAGGTCTAAAAAGGGCGTTATTTGCCAATAAATGGTCGATATTTTTAGCAACCAGTGGGCAAGAAGCGCTGAAAATACTCGAAAGCCAAGACATAGACATAATTATCTCAGATATCCTCATGCCTCAAATGAATGGAGTTCAGCTACTTGAGAAAGTGAGTAAGAAGTATCCAAGTGTGATTCGCGCGTCGCTTTCAGGGTACTCTGATGGTGACCTCACCATAAGAGGAGGTTTTTTTTCCCACCTTGCATTTACCAAGCCTTGCGATCCCAAGACACTAGAAAGAGAAATCAACCGAATCTCTATGCTACTCGACGTATTTCCAGATAATATCATCCAACATGCCGTTAGCGGTATTAACTCTCTGCCAACCTATCCGGCTAACTTTTATCAAATGAAACGAATCCTCGAATGCGATCAACCATCCCTTGACGATTTAGCCGACACCCTGAAACATGACCCAGCATTAAGCGCAAAATTAATACAAATATCCAACAATGCAATGTTTCACTGTGGTAAGGACACTGTTTGCCTCAGAGAGGCAGTATCGAGACTTGGTATACAAGCCATATCAAATATTTTAGATATGATGGAAAATCATTCTATTTCCAATAACTCTCCAAGTGCACAGCTGCAAGAACTTCAAGCCAACAGTTCTAAAGTCGCTTCGCTGGCTGCAAAAATGGTCCCAGATGATGAAAAAGACTTCACTTATCTTGCTGGCCTTTTACATAGAGTTGGAGAATATGTGCGACTCAAGATCACGCCTGATTTGATGCGCTCTTTGCTCGATCCAAAAACAAAGGGCAGAGACAAATCCCATATTGAAACTCACCTCTTTAAAACCGACTCTTATCAACTTGCTTTTTATCTCCTGAGCTATTGGGGGTTTTCCCAAACCATGATCGATACCATTTCATTGCAAAACACACCTCAGAGGCTTTTTGATCTCCCATTTGGCGCTGCATGCGCAATCTATTTTGCTCGTAGCATCATTAATGACCAGCCCATTGATCACCGGTTAGTTACACATTTAGGTTTAGAAACAAAATTAGAAGCTTGGTTACAAGAAGCAATTTAAAGATGTTTGTTTGGAAGTTTTCCATTCGGAGGGTTAAGTTCCAAGTACCACTGAGTTTCTTGAAGGGAGGCCCCTATCTAGTCAGAGACCTATGTTGTTTATTTTAAGAGTGATTAACGTTTTATTTGGCATTGATAAATTTTTCAGCATTAGCAAATAACCTATCACAAACCTTTTTTTGTTTGGCATATTCTGGAGTTCCTTCACTCATTGTATCCAGAAGGTCTTTCGCCTTGTTATATTCCGCCACCATAGTGGAAAATCGTTCTTCGAAGTTATTTTTTCGTATTCTTGTATTTGATTTTTTCATAGGTTTTCGCATATTTACCTCACAGATCCCACAACTTTTTCTGTTCACGTTCCAGTAGGATGTCTTCGATTTTTTTTCTTATTTTATGGATACTTTCTTTGCGATCATCGTTGATGTTATCTTCAACATTGATGGTTTTTAATTTACGACCCGTTGGTTTTTTCAAAGTCTAACCTCCTTTGCACGATGAAATAGTAAAATTTCCCAAGGCCATACCCTGTGAATTTTTGATTTCACCCGTATTTTCGGACTCACAAAATGAAAAATTCAGATTAAAGAAGTTCGCATTTGCTTTGGGGAGAATATGACGTTGCAACACGTCGCTATTGAGCTGATTTATGGTCGATGACCATGATTCTTTATTGTGATAAAGATAATATCTGATTTGGTACAATTAATTTCTTCTCTTTTGGTACTTTTTGCTCACGCAGAACATAATACCAATATACTTTTCTTCGATTCATTCTACTCCTTATTCAACATACAAAGGGAGATCTCGCCATCACTAGGAAAAGAGCAAGATCTCGCTTAGGCTCTTAGAGAACAGTAACGTCAGCAGCTTGTGGGCCTTTGCCGCCCTGCTCTACATTGAAAGACACTTTTTGGCCTTCTGCAAGCGTTTTAAAGCCATCAGTGGCAATTGATCTAAAGTGAACAAATAGGTCGGCACCGCCGTTGTCTGGAGTGATAAATCCAAAACCTTTAGTTTCATTAAACCATTTTACTGAGCCAGTTGTTTTATTTGACATGAATATCTCGATAGATTGTTTAAATAAATAAGCGAGCTACTAAATAAGGAATGAAGAAAAAGGTATCGCAGAAAAGAGATGACGAATCAAATCGGAAGACAACTGAGAAAGTCTTGAACTAAATAAACTATTAATAGCTCACCATATGAGCTGTTGAACACTATACACTATAACGAAGCAATAGATATCTTTTTCTTTAAAAAGTTTTCATTGCGTAATCAGTCACTATGTCACCAAATGATTTATTTATAGGGCTAGTTGATAAGGTGCTGGTAGGAAAAAGCCTTCACTGCCTGTATGTAAGGCAGTGAAGGCATAGACTTAAATGTCTTTAAGGCACTTACTGATACCTTCTTTAATCTCTCCCTCCAAATGACCGAGGAAGTGGCCGATTTTTTCCTTCTCTAGCTCTTTAATAAGATCGAAATTAGGTTTAAAAGGAGTGCCATCAAAGTATTTAGCTTCGCTTCCATCACCATCTGGAGAGCAATGATCCACATCGATAGATTCACGCCACCTTTGGGCATGGGTTCTCCATTCTTCAGTATTAACGAGCTCAGGCGGAGTAAACCAGACATTCCAAGTCAGCACATTACCCATTTGCAGCATATTACCTGAGCCTAAATTAAACACATCCATAATAAGCTTGTTAAACTCATCAACCACTGGGTAACCCGTCCTTAAGGGCGCTCCGATTTCTACACCCAAATGCCCGACACCCCACGCCTGTGGATGCTTAGCAAAATCAGGAATATCAAAATCGCTACTTTCGCCTTTAAGAAGTGGGAATATCGGCTGATCCGCTTGCCCCACTTTGTGGGTATAAACAACAATCGCGCTCGATTTTCTAAAAGGAAAAGGTTGTTTACTCTTTTCAAAGTGAGACCATAGCAGCTTAACAATGGGGTTTTGCAATGCACTCGGGCTAAACCAAATTTTGCCAACCACACTCATATCAGCTGCCAGCTCACGATCGGTTTCATTCACCCAGCCTCGCTGACCCGTCACTGTGACTTCAATATTCATGGTCCCTAGTGAGGGAGAGTAGACCCCTTGCTGAGGACAGATAATCGAATACACTCTCCCTTTATCTGTGTATCCAAGTCTTGAAATGTCGGGGGCAAACATCTGAAAGCAGCGTTTTGGGTTTTCGCTGCCTTTTTCCGTTTCCCAACTGAACTCTGGCCATTTCACCGCTTGCTGACGCTGAAGCAAGTCAATATTCGCCATATTGTCTAGCATTGGCAATGAGGTTAGGTTTGGATTAGGGTACGCAAATTCAGGGTTTGACTGTTCAAAGCCTCCCTGCCAACCAGGTACAACACCAATATCTTTTTGAATGCCCATAAGCACTATCTTCCTTTTCAGTTAATTCAGCTCTAGCTTCAACAACCAAGAAAAACTTTGACTTCATCAAATAAAGATTCAGTAACCTGAGCTGCGGATAAAATTTGGACTCAAGCCTCAATCGTGATCAGAAGGCTTGATAAGCACGGCCCATATTAAGGGCCTTGGAATAGTTAACTTAGAAGCTGTCTGGACTGGTGTCGATGCACGCCGATTGCTTTTTACCCAAAACAACTCGCACTTCACTTAATTAGGACTTGAGGAGCGTGTGAATTATCAGTGATATCACTACTGTACTAGCATAGAAGAAACTAAATCAAACTCAGCCTATTAAAATGCATTGCCATATACTCGAAATACGTTTTTTGGGCCAACCCTCACCTCACTGCGCACCACCAGCACTTTCACCAGTTAATTCTTGATTCTTGGCCTGAATAAGCTCGGTTAAAAAGTCAGTCACGGCTCTTATTCTTGTGGAGTGAATAAGGTCGGAATGCACTGCTGACCAAATAGGTTGGTCGCAGCCAACGTCTTTTTGTACGCAGACTAAGCCTTTTTTCTGGCCAATAAAGTGAGGAAGAATAGCCATGCCTATTCCAGCTTGAGCCGCGCTGACTTGCGCAGACATATTGGTTGTCGTCAGTCGGCAAGGTTTGCCACGCAACGTTCTAGCAAGCCACTGCGCCGCCGGAAGCTGCTGATTGTCTTCAGACCAACCAATAAAGTCATCTTGATCAAATAGACCAGAGCTTTCACGCCTTGGCTTACTCTGCAAATAGCGCTCTGAGGCATAAAGGCCAAACCCAAGATGGCCAATACGGCGAATACTAATATTGCCATTATCTGGCCGAACCATTCTTATCGCGAGATCGGCGTCGCGTTTATGCAAATTCACCACAGAGACACTGGTGACTATTTCAAGGGTTAAATTAGGGTGAGCGTCAATAAAATCAGGCAATGCCGGAATAATAAGCTCGTCGGCAAGTCCCTGCGCCGTTGCCAGCCTAACATGCCCGCTAACCCTGGTATCTTTGCCTTTCGCTGCCGCACTGAAGGCAAATCCCGCCTGCTCTAACATTTCTGCCTGCGAGATCAGATCAGCGCCATCATCGGTTAAACGATAGCCAAGTTGAGAGCGAGTAAATAGCCTCACCTGCAAGGCATTTTCCAGCCTTTCCAATCGGCGGGAAGTGGTGGCAATGCCAGTACCGAGCAGCTTTGACGCTCCGCTCAATGTGCCTGTTCGGGCGATAGCCAAAAACACTCTTGCGTCATCCCAATGTAACTGATTTCCGATATTGGAAATCTGATTGCCACTTTTAAGCATATTCATCTCCATTTTTGGAAATCATACTAGAAAGACTTTCACCAACAAAGCAGGATAGAAATGAAAACACGTAAGTTAGGCAAAGAGTTAGAAGTATCCGCCATAGGTTTAGGCTGCATGGGCATGAGTGAGTTTTACGGGCCTCGCAATGACAAAGAATCGATGCAAGTCCTACGCAAAGCCGTGGAATTAGGCTGCACCTTACTTGATACTGCAGATACTTATGGTAACCATCACAACGAAGAGCTGATTGGACAGTTTCTCAAACAAACGTCAGCGCCCGTTAAGGTTGCGACCAAATGCGGAATTGTTAGACGTCCGGGCGAGTACCAAAGAAGCATAGATAATAGCCCAAGCTATATTCGAACCTCATGTGAGCACTCACTTCGGCGTCTTGGCATTGAATGTATCGACTTGTATTACATTCACCGTCTTGATCCAAACGCCTGCATAGAAACAACCATGCAAACTCTCTCTGAGCTTGTAAAAGAAGGCAAGATCGCAAATATAGGCTTATCGGAAGTCAGTGCTACCACGTTAAAAAAAGCGCACGCAGTGCATCCTGTAAGCGCGGTGCAAACTGAATATTCTTTGTGGACTCGGGATGTCGAAAAAGACGTTCTGCCAACATGTAAAGAATTAGGTATTGGCTTTGTGCCTTATTCACCACTCGGACGCGGCTTTTTAACTGGACGCTTTGATAAAGAGGCCAACTTTGATAAAAACGATGCTCGCCAAGGTCTGCCCAGATTCTCTGCCGATAACCTAGAAGCAAATCGTCCTTTATCGTTTGCTGTCGAGCAAATCGCGCGTCGTCAGTCCTGCTCGCCTGCTCAAGTGGCATTGGCATGGCTTCTCGCGCAAGGCGACCATATTGTTCCCATTCCAGGCACCAAAAAGCTCCATCACCTTGTCGATAACTTCGGCGCGGCATCAATAAACTTACCGGCTGAAGAGTTGGTCTATTTGGAAACCATACTTAAGGAATTTGAACCCGCAGGTGAGCGTTACACCGCCGAGGGAATGAAAGGGGTGAATGCGTAACTCCAAAGATATTGCAGCGCAATTGTTAAAAAACATGAGCCATCTCTTAATGAAATGGCTCAAACCACAAAGCTATTGCCTTTAGGGCTAAACAGCCATCTTAGCCAATGCCAGTCTAAAAACAGGTCACTGGATTAAAGTAACACTTCCTATAAAAACCACCGTCATCATTGTCAGCCAGCGCACTGGGAGAAGAAAAGGCTAATAGTGCTAGTCCTGTTAACCCTAATAATCTGATTTTTGTCATATCAAAACCTTAAAATTTAATAAAAAATCAACACAAATGAAATAATTCGGGCGGATTTTATACATGGGTGATATGAAATCAAGCATATTTAGTCAGTTCTCGAACTAACCTCTAGATCCTACCTTCCTCTTACCGCATCGCGAGGTTTCTAAATACCAGACCAGAGACAAAGAATATTTTAGATAAGACGATCCTCACCTCTGTTTGTATGTAAAACTTTTGTAACTAACTGCATTGGAAGTAAAAATGGAGCGAATCAATTTAGTTTGGCTCAAAAGAGATCTTCGTCTAACCGACCACCAGCCGCTTAATCGAGCATTAAGCAGTGGAACAAAGACACTGATACTCTACATTTTTGAACCTGAGCTTTTGGAGGATAAGCATTACTCTGAAAGGCATTGGCGTTTCGTCTGGCAGTCACTTCAAGATATCAATCAAACACTGAATACACATGGCCATCGCATTACCATTATGCAAGGAGAAGCTCTGGCGTGTTTTGAATCTATCGCGATGGATTACCGTATTGATCACGTATTTTCTCATCAAGAAATTGGTCTTAAAAAAACGTTCGAACGTGATATCAAGCTGGCTAACTGGTTTAAGTCACACCAAATTAAATGGGTTGAGAGTCAGCAAGGAGCTGTGGTTCGCGGTGCCAAAAACAGAGAAAAATGGGATGCCAAGTGGAATAGCACCATGAGAGCCCCAATCGAGCCTATATCTATCACCGCGAGCTCCCCTATTTTGAATTACCAGTGTAAAGATAAGTTTATTTTTACACTGCCTAGTTCATGGCAAAGGGAGGCCGAACCCTTTCAGCATGGTGGAAGCCGATATGCTCATCAAGTACTGAGCAGCTTTTTTAATCACCGCGGCAAAGATTACTTTAAAAAACTCTCCAGCCCCTTGAGTGCGCAGCACGCCTGCTCTCGCCTATCACCCTACCTTGCATGGGGCAATGTATCTTTACGAGAGGTGTATCAGGCACTGCTTGCACATTGGAACAACCCAGGTTGGCGCCGTAGTCTCAGCGCACTCAGCTCTCGGCTACATTGGCACTGCCACTTTATACAAAAGTTTGAGTCAGAGAGTGAAATGGAACACAGGTGTATTAACCATGCGTATGAAGCATTGATAGAGCAAAGCCCAAACGATAAGCGTTTACTTGAAGCGTGGAAAAGCGGGAATACTGGGTTACCCATGGTCGATGCGTGCATGCGCAGCGTCACTCAAACAGGCTACCTCAACTTTCGCATGCGCTCCATGTTAGTGAGTGTGTTAACCCACCATTTCTATTGTGATTGGCGCTTGGGTGTCGCTCATTTAGCTCAGCAGTTTCTCGACTTCGAACCCGGTATTCATTACGCACAGTTTCAGATGCAAGCTGGGGTGACTGGCATCAATACCATACGAATATACAACCCTACCAAACAGGCCCAAGAGCAGGATCCCACTGGGGAATTTATTCGCCAATGGATCCCAGAATTACAGCATGTACCAACACCTTTGTTGTTTGAGCCATGGAAATTAGCACCACTTGAAGCCACCATGTATCAGTTACCTGCAGATAGCCCTTACCTCAATCCTGTCATTGATTTAAAAGCAGAAGCACAAAACGCTAGGCAACGCCTTTGGTCATGGCGAAGTAGACATGATGTTAAAGCCGAAGGCAAACGTATTCTGGCTAGACATGTTAGAGTCGACCGTTAAATCAGCGGTCAAAATCGCTCAAGCCAAATGCATCCCAAGACGAAGGATCACCTTCTTTGGTCAATGGATGCAGCTTTTGATCTGGCTTGGCGTAGCTCAAACGCCCTATTCTCTGGGTAATATGATAGCTATCTAAACCTGATATGGTGACCAGATCGAGCGCTTCTATATCAACATAACCATCTGGCATTACCGCGCTATCTGACACGAGAACATGTTGTATCTCACCAATCACCATCTCTGTTCCATTAACCGCCAGCGTTTGATGCTCAACCAGCTTCATCGCCAATTTCAGCGGGCTTTCCATAACAAATGGCGCATCAAAGTCATTAATGTAATAGGGATTAAGGTTTGCTTTTTCAAATTCAGATTCAAGCTTACTGTATCGCGCTGATGTTTGATGAGCCGCTGCGAGAAACTCGTGTGTCACCGCGTTGATGGTATAACACTCAGTGGCCAAAATATTTTCTAATGTATGACGCTCAACGCTACTTGGCCTGATAATGAGCCCCATCAAAGGAGGGGTCGCGCCAAGGTGAAACGCAGAGCTAACAATAGCGAGGTTCTCATTGCCATCACTATCGCGTGTACCAATTAAATTCGCACTTTTAAAGCCAGATAAGCTATTAATAAAACGAGCTCGATTCCTAGGTTCCATCATGGCAATGCTATGTGCATCGTAGTTCATTAAGTACTTCCTTTACTGTTTGTTCCCATGGGTAGGATTAATGACGCATTGACTATCACAGCGTGATGTACCAGTAAACAGATACGAAATGCGGTAACGATTGTTAGCGAAATACAAATAAAGCCTATCGGCAACTGGTTTGATAAAGCGCCACCTTAAAGGAGCATACATCCAGCCTCGGCCCAGAATATCCCATGCTCGATACGCAGCATCTAAACCAAGCCAAAGCCGCCCACCATCATCTACCGCATGGAGTATTTTATTGGCAGCCACAGGGTCAATGTCTGGGTATTTGCTAAAAGCCTCACTATAAATATCGATAGTCGTAATATCGCCATGGC
Organism: Vibrio sp.; assembly: GCF_038138445.1. GTDB lineage: Bacteria > Pseudomonadota > Gammaproteobacteria > Enterobacterales > Vibrionaceae > Vibrio. Next base: position 3,345 of record NZ_JAYQDQ010000054.1, on the reverse strand, counting down.
TATCTTTAGCTCGAATAGCACGCATTTCTTTAGCGCAAAGCGGGCAGGTCCCGTCGTAAAATAGTGTTAATTTGCTCATGATTCTATTTTTCCTATTGTCCGACTATCTTTACGCAGACGAAAATATCTCGATCAGTATACGGCCCCACAAATGGCAAAGTGGCAACTCTTTTTCTAACACTAACCTAAGTCCACCTATACTGTAAATACAAGCAAAATAAGCCTGATAGTGAAGACAACCTCCAATGACAAAGCTTACCACACATGTACTCGATACTATGAAAGGCCTACCTGCAGCGGGTATTAGGATCGAGATATATCGCCAAGACAGCCAATGCTGGACAAAGATTGATACTGTGGTAACCAACCAAGATGGCCGAACGGACAACGCCTTGCTGCAAGGATGTGAATACAAGGCTGGTAAATATCAGCTTATTTTTTATGTTGGGGCGTATTTTGCGCAAAGCGAAGATCCGAGTTTTCTCGACGATATCGTTATTCGATTTGGGCTAAGTGATCCAACATCACATATGCACGTACCTCTGCTAGTCTCTCCCTATGGTTTTTCTTCTTATCGAGGAAGCTAGATTAGCTTTTGTTTGTTAATTGTTAAATTCATTTTGCTAACACAGTGATCTATTAGGTACTCTTCTCACTAACTTATGATTAATAGCAGAACTGTTTGATGAAACGAATCCACTGACGCACGTCACTTTAAGTCGACTATCAATCTTTTTTACCATTGTGTTAAGGAGCAAACATGCAAAACAAGCAGGTTCATTTTGTCGATCGTGACGGCTTTAGATTAAAAAGCATCGAACAGGGGCAAGGTCTAAATTTACTCGTCATTGGCAGCGCAGACTATTACCAGCGTACTATACCAGAGATAATTTACGACCATTTTCGCTGCATTTTCATTGATCACAGAGGGTTCGCCGAATGTAATCGGGATGTTACCCATGATGATGCATCACTTGAGAAGATATCATCAGATACCGAAGCAATTTTGCAAAATCTAGGTATCGAAACAAGCTGGGTGCTGGGTCATTCCGGTCACGCCTATATGGCATTGGATTTTTGTCATCGTTACCCTAACAAAGTGCTGGGCTGTGCCATCATCGGGGCTGCGCCTAGCCTTTCTGAAGAGATGCAGACACTGCAAATGGAACATTGGCAAAACAATGCAAGCTCCAACCGCAAATCTGTTTTCGAGAAGAACTTCCCGCAACTCGAGCAAGATATCAAGAAAGAGCCAAAGCGTAAATTTGCTCATCTATGCTACAGGCTAGGTGCAATGCGATGGTTTGATGCCAGCTATGATGAACGACCTCTGTGGCATGAGGTCAAAATGCAAACTCAGATCCTCGACATCTTGTGGGGCGAAGTATTTTCCAGCGTTGAGATAGGCCAATACGCCCAATCCTTACAAATTCCCATTTTGATTTTGGGAGGAGAGCAAGACTATAGCATTGCACCAATATCATCATGGTCAAAGATTGAGCCAAGTTTTAAGAATGCCCAGATTAAAACGATTGCACATTGCGGGCATACGCCCATGCTAGAGCAACCAGAGGCGTTTACCCATTCAATGATCGAATTCGTCTCTAGATAAACACCCAATAGCCACATCTAGTGGTGTGGCTTACCTGCGGTCAGATTGTATTCCAGTGCGGGAGAGAGAAGTTTTGGCTTGGACAGCTGATGATCTCGGCTTTCTCTAAGAGTGATAAAATCTTGTTGTGTCGTGTGCTCACTCATCATAGTATTTTCGTGTTTTTCTTCGCCGATTGTTGTCTTGTAAACTAGCTCGCTTTCTTTATTAGGGTAGTTATGACAAAGATACACAGCAGTCGAATCTTTTAGTTCATAGAGTTTGGAAAGGGATTCATACATTTGCTCTGCACTGCCTCCAGGAAAATCAGCACGCCCCGTGCCGTGGTGAAACAGTGAATCACCTACAAAAATAGCATCGCCGATCTTAAATGTCAGATCAGATGCAGTATGCCCCGGAGTTTCAATCACTTCCAAATGTGAATGTCCAAAGTCTAAGTGCTCATCTTCCATCAGAAAATGCTCGAAGTGATAGAGCTCGGATAAACAAAGCTCGTCTTTCCAACTTGCATAAACCTCTTTGACATGATCGGAAATATAGATGGGGGCTCTAAAGACTTTACTGAGATGAAAACAACCAGACAAATGATCAGCATGGATGTGCGTTTCTAAAATCGCCGTTACGTGAAGGTGGTGTCGTTCTACGTATTCAACGATACTTTGTGCAGACTCAAAGCTGATTTTACCATGATCCTCATCATAGTCAGCCACAGGGTCGATAATAATTGATTCATTGGTATCAGAATCGGCCACAACATAGCTGATGCTGCCTGAATCTGAATGAAAAAAATGCTGGATAACCTGACTGGTCATTAGTGCCTCCTTCGTGTTCAATTTTCGAACAAAACAACTATTAGTTTAGTCAATAAGGCGTTCTCATAATCGAGACAGGTTGTGATATTGTATTTTTGCTATCAACTATTGTGGCAACAAAAGTTTAAATCCCTCGTGGGTTGCCTTAAAGCCCATCTTTTCATAAAACCTTAGCGCATTAGGTCTTAATTTATCACTAGTCAGTGGACCACACTGCAACCTTTTAGTTTTGCCTGTTCAATAGCGTGTTCAAACATTTTCTCTCCAAGGCCCTGACCGCGAAATGCTTTATCAATCCTGACCCCCTCAATCAAACAACGCCAACTCCCTATATGCGTCAAATAAGGTATATAAGTCATCTGCATCATACCTATCAGAGCCCCTTCATTTTCAACTACGAGAAGCTGATTATTTGGATCTGCGGAAATTGCATTAAATGCTGATGTGTAGGACTCATTGAGAGGCATACTTGCATCTTCTCTTTGACTGCCTAGTTCATCATCAGCAAGAAGGGATATTAAAATGACTAAATCATCTAAGTTAGCACTGCGATAAGTAAGATTCATTGGAGCTTCCTTGTAAATATCCAGAGAAAAATACAAATTGATGGTCTGACTTATAATGTGTGGAATTTAATGATCGTCTCCAGCATAAATCCACATGGGCTCAGTTTTCCCGGCTCGTTCAAAACCAAGAGCCTTGTAAAACTCAACCGCTTCAATATCTGAGGTTAACATTTGCTGGTGAAAACCCTGATACTTAGTTTGCATAACTTGCATTATCTTTCGCCCAATACCTAGGCCCTGATATTTCGGATGAACAAGTAAATGTGGAAAATACACGACAAGAGAACCATCGGATATTGCGTTCTGAGGAATCCCCTGATAATTTAGATAAAAATCATCAAGTTAAGGTAGATGC
>NZ_JAYQDQ010000053.1:0-28216 GCF_038138445.1 Vibrio sp. | reverse complement strand
GGGCTGAGCTTCAAATATATAATTACCCATGGAAACAAGCGCATGCTCTGGATCCCCGGGAATCGGCTTAGGGTGGGTTGGTTTTTCTTCGAATCCAATCATTCGATTGTCCTCGTCTATTTCAATCACTCCGAAACTCGAAGCTTCAGGGAGAGGGACACGAAGTGCAGATACTGTTAATGACGCATGTTTTTGCTTATGGAAATCGAGAACTTGTTTGATATCCATTTTATAGATATGGTCCGAACCAAAAATACACACTTGCTCAGGCTCAGCTAACTCCATAAAACGTAGATTTTGGTATATCGCATCAGCAGTTCCTTCGTACCAACGTTTCCCTGTTCTCATCTGGGCCGGAATAGGGTCAATAAACCGGTCGGTAATACCACTAATATTCCAGCCTTTTTTTAGATGATGAAACAGAGATTGGGATTTGAACTGCGTTAATACATAAATACGCATTAAATCCGCATTAACAAAGTTATTCAGTGCAAAATCAATAAGGCGGTAACTTCCACCAAATGGTACTGCAGGCTTGCTGCGGGGTTCTGTCAATGGGCGAAGACGTGAGCCTTCTCCACCCGCGAGGATCATTCCTAACACACCAGCCATTCTATAGTCTCCATACGTGTACACTTTGGCAAAGTACCCATTCCAAAGCCTATCGCTATCTGCCAACTTGCAAATCTGTCACCACACAAACATATGAAATGAAAAGCGCTTACACTCATACAAATCGACTACATAATGTTTTAGAGTTACAGAATTATGCATCCTGTTTACTATAACTTACCCCATTTCCATAAATTTACAATTCAAAACATGTAATAGCCCAAGCGTTCCCGCACAGAGTATGATCCACCTCTAGCCATAAAGCCTTGGGTGCTCACTTTGTGGCAATAAAAAAGCAGCCACATAATGTGGCTGCTTTGATACATAAATTTTGTCTAGCGCTACTTCGCTGACTTTTTACGCTTATCTGTGATTTCCCAGTTACCATCGACGAACAAAGCCGTATACCCTGATGGTTTACCGTCTACCTCTGATCGCACATAGTTCTCCTTCGATTTACGGCTGAATCGAACCACCATAGAACGCCCGTCAGGATCCTTCTCTGGAGCTGTGGTTAAGTAATGAAACTTAGGAGATATACGATCTTTAAACCTAACTAACTCCTCCACTAGTGGAGCGCGAGTTTCACGAGATTTAGGGAAAGTACTCGCAGCAAGAAACAGCCCTGATGCACCATCTCTTAGAACAAAGTAAGCATCGGAGTTTTCACATGGAAGCTCTGGAAAATGGACTGGATCTTCTTTCGGTGGTGCTACCTCACCATTTTTAAGGATTTTACGAGTGTTTTTGCATGACTCACTTGTGCAATCCATGTACTTACCAAAACGCCCGTTTTTCAGCACCATATCGCTGCCACACTTATCGCAGTCAACTACAGGTCCATCGTAACCTTTTACAGTAAACTCACCATGTTCTACAACATAGCCATCACAATTTGGGTTGTTACCACAAACATGTAACTTACGCTTGTCATCAATTAAGTAGGCATCCATCGCTGTCTCACAGATGGGACAACGTTTTTTAGCACGCAGTGCAGCTGTCTCAACGTCTTCTTCAAGTACGTTGATGATACCTTCTTCATCACCTAAGTTTATTGTCGTTTTACAGCGCTCTTTAGGTGGCAGTGCATAGCCTGAACAGCCTAAAAACACACCCGTTGAAGCAGTTCGGATTCCCATTTCTCGAGAACAGGTTGGACATTCAATATCAGTGTAAACAATGTGGTTCGGCCTCATACCGCCATCTTGTTCATCCAACTCTGCTTTTTCCAAATCACCAGTAAAATCACCGAAAAAGTTGTCTAAGACTTTCTTCCAGTTGGCTTCTCCATCTGCGATTTGATCAAGCTTTTCTTCCATACGAGAAGTAAACTCGTAGTTCATCAATTCATGGAAGCTATCATCTAAACGATCGGTAACAATCTCACCCATTTTTTCAGCATAAAATCGACGCTGATCTACTTTCACATATCCACGGTCCTGAATGGTAGATATGATGGATGCGTATGTTGATGGTCGACCGATACCTCGTTTCTCAAGCTCTTTAACTAACGCAGCTTCAGTAAATCTTGCTGGCGGTTTGGTAAAATGTTGCTTGGGATCTAAACTCACCAAATCAACTTTATCACCAACTTGCACCGGAGGAAGGATTTGATCTTCATTTTTCCCAAGTGGGCGCTGAACACGTGTCCATCCATCAAACTTTAGAATTCTACCCTTTGCTTTTAAAGTATACTCGGCGGCTTTAACACTGACTGTTGTAGAATCATATTTAGCTGGCGTCATTTGACAAGCGACAAACTGATTCCATATTAGGGAGTAGAGTTTGTGGGCATCTGCCTCCATTCCAGAAAGGTCATCGGCTTTAACCGATACATCTGAAGGACGTATTGCTTCGTGTGCTTCTTGAGCTCCCTGCTTACTTCCGTAAACATTCGGCTTAGCAGGCAAGTAGGGCTCACCAAATTCGTCTGTAATAAACTGGCGAGCGGCTTCGACTGCCTCAGAGCTTAAATTTGTCGAGTCAGTTCGCATATAGGTAATATAACCAGCTTCATACAAGCGCTGAGCCAGCATCATGGTTTTTTTAACACCATAGCCAAGACGGGTACTCGCTGCTTGTTGCAAGGTCGAGGTAATGAAAGGGGCAGAAGGCTTACTTGATGTAGGTCTGTCTTCTCGCTTACATACCTCGTAAGCTGCATTTTCTAATACAGCAATCGCTGACTGAGCTTGCGCCTCATTTTCTGGCTTAAATGCTACACCACCTTTTTGCGCTACTTGAAGACGGAAGTCTGACTTATCCGTCGTTTTAGTATCTGCGTGAATGTCCCAGAACTCTTCTGGGATAAAGGCATTAATTTCTCTTTCACGCTCAACAAGTAGCTTAACAGCGACGGATTGGACCCGACCAGCAGAAAGACCGCGTGCCACTTTTTTCCATAGTAGCGGCGATACCATAAACCCAACAACACGGTCCATGAATCGGCGAGCTTGCTGAGCATTTACGCCATCCATATTCAGCTCACCAGGTGTTTCAAAAGCCTGCTGAATCGCGTTTTTAGTGATTTCGTTAAAAACTACTCGTTTATATCGCTCTTCATCACCACCGATGATCTCACGAAGGTGCCAAGCGATGGCTTCTCCTTCGCGGTCCAAATCGGTTGCGAGATAAACACTGTCTGCATCCTTAGCTAGTTTTTGTAACTCAGCGACGACCTTCTCTTTTCCAGGTAAGATCTGATAGTTAGGCTCCCAGCCGTTAAACGGGTCAATACCCATTTTTTTAATCAGAGCCTTACGATCTTTCTCTTTCTTGATTCGAGCTTTTTCTTCCACGCTCAAACCTTTAGTAGAGATGGCCGCTGCTTTTTGGCCAGTACTTTGACCAGCCGTAGGTAGGTCTCGCACATGACCTACGCTGGACTTTACAATAAAGTCCTTACCTAAATACTTATTGATGGTTTTAGCCTTAGCTGGCGACTCCACAATAACGAGTGACTTACCCATATTGACTCAAGTGTCCTTTATATGACCCGGCCTTATAACGCACGGCATACTTAAAATGTTACTTCTTTTTTACTATCGAGTGAGAAATCCAGAAGATCAATCTCTTTTTTTAAATTCACTGCTAAGTGGTCGACAATTCATCGAATCACAACTCACCTCTTCAAAAGGCTCCACATACTAGCCGTGGCTAGGATACTTCTGCTAATACAAGCGAGAAAATTTTGTCACCGCTCACAAAATAAGAGCCATTGCACTATTCGCTTTGGTTGATCTACCTCAAAGGGTAGAAATGCGACTTCTTATAGACTCGCCTCTATCTATATAAGCAATAGAGCATGAGTAATAATAGATGAACCAGAGAAAAGTCATTTCAAAATTCGAACTTTTATTGATTGCCAACCACCTAATTCAAGAGCACAGCGATTATATTGTCGGCATGACAGCTGATGAGGTTGAAGAAAAAGACGGTGTTCTCATTTTCAAAGGTCACTGTTTTCTCGATACAAATGGGTTACCCACCCACAAAACGCCATCAGCTTTCAATGTACTGAAATACCTTACGCTTCACTTATCTAATCAATTTACGTTGAAACAAAGCTAGATTCTTGCAGCATTGTGGTTACCATACACGGTGATAGCTCCAAGGAACTAAGGTAAAGTAACCGATTTTATTCAGCCCCAAATTGCCATTGGGGCTGATGTTTTAAACGCCTAGTGAAGAAAGCTTGTCAAAATAATCCGGAAACGTTTTTGAGGTACATTTCGGATCATTAATCGTAACAGGCGTATCACTCAAAGCCACGAGAGAAAAGCACATGGCCATTCTATGGTCATCATAGGTATCAATTTTTGCGTGGATAAGCTGACTGGGGGGAGTGACTACAATATAGTCTTCGCCCTCATCAACTTCTGCCCCAACTTTGCGCAATTCTGTCGCCATAGCAGCTAGACGATCCGTTTCCTTTACTCGCCAGTTATAAACGTTACGAATTGCCGTTGTCCCTTCAGCAAACAAAGCCGTGGTTGCAATGGTCATAGCGGCATCTGGAATATGGTTAAAATCCATATCAATGGCTTTAAGCTTGCCTACTCGAGAGATGACATAATCATCACCCCACTCGATGTCTGCTCCCATTTTTTCTAATGCATCCGCAAACTGAATATCACCTTGAATGCTATTACGGCCAATACCCGTGACTTTTATTTCTCCCCCCTTAATTGCTGCAGCAGCTAGAAAGTAAGAAGCCGACGAAGCATCACCCTCGACAAGAAAGTCACCAGGAGAAATGTAAGATTGCCCATGGCGAATAACAAACTCTTGATAGCTATGGTTTTCTACCTTCACACCAAACTGTGACATGATATGTAAGGTAATATCGATATAGGGTTTGGATACCAAGTCACCGATAATCTTAATGGTGACATCTTCTTTCGCCATAGGTGCAGACATCAAAAATGCAGTTAGAAATTGGCTTGATATAGACCCATCGATTTCAATCACTCCACCTTTCAGGCCAGTTCCTGTGATCTTTAGCGGAGGATAATCGTCGTTCTCTAAATATTCTACGCTTGCACCGGCTTGTCGAAGCGCTTGCACCAAATGACCAATAGGCCTTTCCTTCATGCGTGGCTCGCCTGTTAAAACATAGTCGCCGGTCCCCAAACAAAGAGCCGCCGCCAGTGGGCGCATTGCCGTTCCCGCATTGCCGAGAAAGAGCTCTAACGCGTCTTGGGAATCAAATGGCCTACCTCGTCCCTCAACTTCGCAAACTGTTTTATCTTGCGAGAGCGTGTAATTCACCCCGAGTTTGGTCAGCGCATTCAACATGTGACGAATATCGTCGCTATCGAGAAGGTTAGTCAACCGAGTCGTCCCTTGCGCTAGAGCGGCAAGCAGTAATGCCCGATTTGAAACACTTTTTGAACCTGGCAAGTTCACTTCGCCATGAACTTTACTGATGGGTTGTAACGTGAGGCTTTCCATTTAATTCTGATATTCCTTGATTAAGCAAGCACTGAAAATTGTTATTAACGGGAGCGTAACTAAAATTGCCACCTAAAACCAGACCAGAGTCACAATTAATGTCGATATTTTTTTGGTTTCACGAGTTAACTGTGAGCTTATCAATACTCTTTGTCTACCCGCACTCCATTATCAAAATACAGTATGCGTACCTTATCACCACGCTCAAACAGCATGCTATTGTCGACATCTTGAATAACATCAATAAGCTTACCTTTGTCAGTTTTAATCAGTAGTTCAACCAACTTGTATTCGACTTTATATTCTTGATTTGCAAGATTATGTGCGACTCCTGCGCCAGCAACGGCTCCAACTGCTGTCGCCACCTGCTTACCCGTTCCACCACCGAATTGGTTACCAACAACCCCTCCGACAACAGCTCCTAGCAAAGTCTCCCAACCTGACGATTCTGCTTTTACGACATCCTGCTGCGTTAAATATCGCACAGAGTCTATACTTCCAAAGACAACCTCGTTAACTGGTCTAGCTTTATTTCTCTCATAAGCTGCATTGGCAAAGAGTGGTAAAATGAATAAAATCAAAAGCCATTTTCTCATCATAATTCTCCTATATTATGGCCATTTATCTAACTGAGCTCGATAGTGATAACCTCTGGTTCCCCTCCCCATACGAAGCGCTTCACGATCCTAACGGTCTCCTCGCTTATGGCGGAGATTTGACTCCTGATCGTTTACTTTTAGCCTATCAAAATGGCATTTTCCCATGGTATAGCGAAGATGACCCAATACTATGGTGGAGTCCATCACCCCGAGCTGTCTTTGATCCTAAGACATTCAAACCTTCTAAAAGTCTTAAAAAATTTCAAAGAAAGCATGAATACCAAGTCAGCATCAATATGGCAACAGAAACTGTCATTGAGCAATGTGCTTCCACGCGCTCATCAGATGAGACATGGTTAACCAATAACATGCAGATCGCTTATAAAACGCTAGCTAACATGGGCCATTGTCATTCTGTAGAAGTGTGGCAGAACAAAAAAATAATCGGCGGATTATACGGTATTTCCATCGGGCAGGTTTTTTGTGGGGAGTCCATGTTTAGCCTCAAGACTAACGCTTCAAAAATTGCGCTTTGGTATTTTTGTCAACATTTTACGGCAATGCGAGGAAAACTTATCGATTGCCAGGTAATGAACAAACACCTCAAATCTCTCGGAGCAATGGAGTTAGAGCGAAAAGAATTTATACAAAGCCTGCTATCATTAAGACAGGAAAAGCTTGTTGCGAGCAGTTTTAAGCCGCAGTGGATTAAGTTGTCTTCAGAGGAGAATCCATGAGTTCTGACCTGCAACAGATTCGTATAGGATTAACCGATAGTCATCAGTGCAGCTACCTTGCCGACAAACAAGAACGCGTGGCAGTCGCTCTCGATCCAACCATGCATACTGCTTCAGGTTATGAAGTCCTGCTGGCCAATGGTTTTCGTCGTAGTGGCGACACCATCTACAAACCACATTGCGACCAATGCCAAGCATGTCAGCCCATCAGATTATCTGTACCAGATATTGAACTGTCAAAAAGTCAAAAGCGGCTACTAAACAAAGCCAAGCATCTTTCATGGGAATTAAGAGATGAAATGATACCTGGCTGGTTTGAATTGTATTCGAGCTACATTGAAGCGCGTCACAAAGGTGGAACCATGTATCCACCAAAACAAAATGAATTTGTTCACTTTTCTCACTGTAAATGGCTGAATACACAATATTTACATGTCTACGATCAAGATAAGTTAATTGCAGTGGCGGTCACCGATATTTTATCCAATTCCGTCAGTGCTTTTTACACCTTTTTCGACCCTCACTTCCCATTGTCCCTAGGAACGCTAGCAGTATTGTTTCAAATAAAAGACTGCCAGCAGCAAGGAAAACAATGGCTCTATCTTGGCTATCAAATCGACGAATGCCCCGCAATGAATTATAAAGTCCGTTTTCAACGCAATCAAAGGCTAGTAAATCAGCGTTGGCAAGGGTAGAATACGTCCCAAATTTATTGATTTCATTTTAGTTGGCATAGTGCTAGCGGAAATTATCCATTTCTAAAAGAGGATTAAATGGCTAAAGAAGACGTTATTGAGATGCAAGGCACTGTCCTTGATACTCTTCCAAACACAATGTTCCGTGTTGAGCTAGAAAACGGTCACGTAGTTACAGCTCACATCTCCGGTAAAATGCGTAAAAACTACATCCGTATCCTTACTGGTGATAAAGTTACTGTTGAGATGACTCCTTACGACCTATCAAAAGGCCGTGTCGTCTTCCGTGCTCGTTAATCTCAGATTATCGAATACAACAAAAAACGGAGCCTAGTGCTCCGTTTTTTGTTGTATTTAATACTTGGTTATTTCCCCAAAGCTTCTTTGTAATGCTGCCTGCATACAGAGACATATCTATCATTGCCACCGATAGCAACTTGATCACCCTGTGCTATCGCATTTCCATTTTCATCTGTTCGAATAACCATATTAGCTTTACGACCACAGTGGCAAATGGTTTTGAGTTCAATCAACTTATCAGCCCATGACAACAAATACTTACTGCCTTCAAACAATTCCCCCAAAAAGTCTGTTCTCAAACCATAACAAAGCACTGGTATATTCAGTTTATCAACCACTTCTGTTAGCTGATAGACCTGCTGTTTAGACAAAAACTGACACTCATCAACGAGGATACAATGGCGCTTCTGAACCTCATCTAGAGCAGCAATTTCTTGATAGAGATTCGTATCACTTCGAAACAGTTGCGCGTCAGACTGCAAACCTATACGCGAGCTCACTTTACCAGTTCCATATCTGTCATCCAAAGCCGCTGTATATATAAGAGGAGTCATACCTCGCTCTTGATAGTTAAATGATGATTGAAGAAGTGTGGTGGATTTACCCGCATTCATTGCCGAGTAGTAGAAATACATCTGAGCCACTGGTTGATTACCCTAAACTTGTGGATAGAAAGAAAAAGGGCTGAATCAACAGCCCTAAAAAATATTCGCTATTTACGGCGCCACGTTGTGCCTGAGGCGCCATCTTCGAGCACAATCCCCATAGCCGTTAGCTTGTCACGAGCAAGATCTGCATTCGCCCAATCTTTTGCTGCTCGTGAGTCATTACGCAGCTTAATAAGCGCCTCAATTTCGGTGACTTCACTATCATCACCAGCCTGCCCTTTTAAGAAGGCTTCCGGCTCTTGATGTAAGATACCAATAATATCGGCAAGCTCTCTCATCAATGAACCCAAGGCACTCGCCTGCTCGAGATTATCATTTTTTATTCGGTTGATATCACGCGCCATATCAAACAACACTGAGTATGCTTCTGGCGTATTGAAATCATCATTCATAGCCTCTGTGTAACGCTTAACATATTCCTCACCACCAGCGGATGGCACTGTTAAGTCCAAACCACGCAAAGAGGTATACAGGCGCTCCAAAGAAGCTCTTGCTTGATTTAGGTTTTCTTCGCTGTAATTAAGTTGACTACGATAGTGTCCTGACATCAAAAAGTAACGCACAGTCTCTGCATCATAATGACCCAGCACATCACGAATCGTGAAGAAGTTACCAAGTGATTTCGACATCTTTTCTTTGTCGACCATCACCATGCCACTGTGCATCCAAGTGTTAACATATTGAGTGTCATGCGCACAGCATGACTGTGCAATCTCATTTTCGTGGTGCGGGAACTGGAGATCAGAGCCTCCACCATGAATATCAAAGTGATTACCAAGAATAGAAGAGTTCATCGCGGAACACTCAATATGCCAGCCAGGACGCCCCGCCCCCCAAGGCGATTCCCAAGTTGGCTCACCTGGCTTTGACATTTTCCAAACCACAAAATCAAGTGGGCTACGTTTAGCTGTTTCTACATCGACCCGAGCACCAGCTTGTAGCTGATCTAAATCTTGTTTTGACAGCTTACCGTACTCATCGAATTTCGCGACTTCAAACATAACATCGCCGTTGTCAGCCACATAAGCAAACCCGCGCTGAATTAGCTTTTCAACCAATGCAATGATTTCGTCAATATACTCTGTTGCGCGCGGCTCAATGTCTGGGCGTTTCATATTGAGCGCATCAAAATCTGCATGCATTTCGCCAATTAGGCGCTCGGTCAGCGATTCGCAGCTCTCACCGTTTTCATTCGCGCGCTTAATGATCTTGTCATCAATGTCTGTAATGTTGCGGACAAACGTCAAATCATAACCAAGATAACGCAAGTAGCGAGACACTACGTCAAAAGAGACAAAAGTCCGACCGTGACCAATATGACAGAGATCATAGATGGTGACTCCACAGACATACATACCAATTTTGTTGGCATTAATTGGTGTAAATTCCTCTTTTTGTCTCGTGAGTGTGTTGTATATCTTTAGCATGATCTCTATCTAATTATTGTGAATATGAAATAGTGCCTCAGTATAACAATATGCATGCTTAGAGATCATCCCTCAAATGTTGAAAAAAGTACGATTAAAGCCACTAATCCTCTAATACCTCCATTATTCACATACAAAATTAGTGAAACTTCATATAGAATTCAGACTTTAAGTCAAAAATGAAAACTAAGGACATCATCATGATCACCCTTCACACTAATTTTGGTGACATTAAAGTTGAACTAAACGAAGACAAAGCACCTGAAACCTGTGCTAACTTTTTGCAATACTGCCGTGATGGTTTTTATGACAACACACTCTTTCACCGTGTTATTGATGGTTTCATGATCCAAGGTGGTGGTATGGAGTCAGGCCTACGTGAAAAAGAAACTCGTGATCCGATTAAAAACGAAGCTAATAATGGCTTAAGCAATAAAGTGGGCACCCTAGCGATGGCTCGTACTATGGAACCACATTCAGCAAGTTCTCAATTTTTCATTAATGTTAATAACAATACCTTCTTAGATTTTCGTAGTGAAAGCATGGACGGTTGGGGTTACTGCGTTTTTGCTGAAGTAACTGAAGGTATGGACATCGTTAACAAGATTAAAGAAGTCAGCACGGGCTCTTATGGCATGCACCAAGACGTGCCGCTTGATGATGTGTTGATCACTGGCACGACTATCGAAGAATAAACACGATGAGGGAGAGTGTATGGCTCTCCCTCTGTACCTATTCTGGTTAACGAATAACTATGACCACATTATTTATTTCCGATCTTCACCTTTCTCCATCTCTACCTGAAATTACCGATTGTTTCGTTCGCTTTATGCGTGAGGAAGCCGTTCACGCCGATACCCTATACGTTTTAGGTGACTTGTTTGATTTCTGGATCAGTGATGACGACCGCTCAGAGTTTGCCAATCAAATTCGTCAGGAGTTCAAACGGCTTACATCCACTGGAGTGGATTGCTATTTCACACAAGGCAATCGAGATTTTCTTGTCGGTAAACGCTTTGCGGCTGATACAGGGGTTTCACTTCTGGGAGATGAGACAGTCATTGATCTCTATGGTACGAAAGCCGTTATATTACATGGGGATACATTGTGCACCCGAGATATACAGTATCTCAAATTTCGCGATACAGTGCATAAACCTTGGCTACAATGGGTATTCAATCGCATTCCGATGTTTGTCAAAAAAAAGATTGTCAAAAAAGTGCAAACTGATATTCGCTCAGACAAACAGCACAAACCATTAGAAATCATGGATGTAACCCAATCTGAAGTCGAGTCTGTACTAGACAGGTACCAAGTCGAACTGATGATTCATGGACATACCCATAGACCGAATGTCCATAAGTTCGGCACCAAAGAAAACAAGAGAACCCGAATCGTCCTTGGTGATTGGTACACTCAAGGCTCGGTGCTCGTCTTTAACAAAGAAGGTTATGCTCTTGAGCAAAGACCCTTTAATCCATAACCCCAGACATAAGTCCTTTTGTCTACACCATGTCGATAATTCCGGAGCTAACATGGATACTTGTCCCTGCGGCGCAAATAAAGACTATGCCAATTGCTGTGAACCTATTCATAAGGATCATGCTAAGGCCAAAACGCCAGAACAGCTGATGCGTTCTCGCTACAGTGCTCATGTTAAACACTTGGTCGATTATGTTGTCGAAACCTATCACCCAAGTTGCGAAGCACAAATGCAAAGAGAGGCTATTCAACAATCGGTGGAAAGTGAATGGTGTGAGCTCGACGTCGTCAAGGTCGAAGATGGAACCCATTCCCAAGAAGGGTTCGTTACCTTTAAAGCTTACTTTAAAGAGCAAGGCATCAAACACTGCCTTGAAGAGCGCTCACGCTTTATAAGAGAAAATGGTCTCTGGTATTACATTGATGGTACTTTCCCTACCAGCCCTTCATTAGATAAATCGGCTAATAGCAAAATAGGCCGAAATGACCCCTGTACCTGTGGTAGCGGTAAAAAATACAAAAAGTGCTGCGGTTAATTATCAATAACAAGAAATCTCCTCAGATAGAAGGCGAAGGGCCTTCTATCACACAAGAGCGAATGCTAGGCTTGATTAGGGTTAACCCTCAAAATGTCATCTTGATCATCAGCAAATTGTTTTTTTAGCTCAGACTTTGATTTGAAACTCACCTCACCACCTTTGGACACTGTCATATGCTGAGCTTCTGAGTTGTGCTTTGACTGATATAACATCACAGCTTGCATACATGAGTCTCGTTGCTGCTGAGAAAGTGGTGTACCCTCAGGCCATTTACCTGTTTCGACAGCATACAAAAGACGCTCGTATGCTTCAGGTGTAATCGCATTAACTAACTGCTCTGCGTCCATGGTCTATCCTTAAGTTGTAACTAATATGAGAAAAACATAACCAGCAAGCGATCTGAGTCAAGATTACGTGCTGAAATAAGTGTAACGGATCACAAGCAATTATAAATATGAAGCCATTAAAATTATTCGTAATAGTTGTTCTAGCTGCTGCTGTCACTGGATGTTTCGAAAATAGAAGAAATACCGACCAGCTGTGTAAAGACAACCCAAAACTTCGATGTGAGAGAATGAATCAAAACGACGGTCAGTGCAAACTTCCCCGTACTAAGCTCATCTGGCATCGATACGATTCATTCAAAGACCCATCAGATGTGATGTTAATCAAAGAGTATGCCTTAACCGCAGAGTATAAGAAATGCATAGAGCTCGCCTCACAGATTCAGACCATAGATCAAGCAGATTTGAGAAGAAAGCGCTTCAACGCTCTGGTCAATGCAGGTGAAGACCTCGAAACACTGGTAGAAGAGATTAGAAAGTCCTCTTCTCCTGATGCATTATATTTCTTGTGGAGTCAAACCGGTGATGAAAGTGCACGTAGAAGCTTCCTACAACTCGAAGGAAAGCCTTCATTAGAAACAGCCGAAATGCAGTATGCCCTTGCGACTTTCTACACCAGTCGCGACCTAGAAAAAACCGTCAAACTGCTCAACAAATCTCTTGAACTTAGCGATGGTGATAATCTCAATACTGATATATTCAAATCACTTGCCAGTATCAATTACCAGCTAAATCAAAAAGAGCAGGCCTACGTATGGGCTATGGTTGCCAGTGCGTTTGAAGTCCCTGTTATCGCCTCAACACAAGAGATGAAATTACTCTATGGGTTTAGTGAAGATAAATATGAGCAGCTTGATGACATTGCAGATGATATCAAAAGTGCGCTTGATAGTGGCAAATACAAACGCAGTATGATGCCTAAGTTCAACTGAAAGAATGGAACAAGTAGCGGTGATTTATTCACCGCTTTGTTCTGATTTGTTGAAAATTAACGACACTGAGTTCACACAAAATCGCTCACCTGTCGTAGCAGGTCCATCAGGGAAAACATGCCCCAAATGGCTATCACATACTGCACAACGAATTTCTGTCCTTACCATTCCGTGACTCAGATCTTCTATATAGCGAATGGCTTGGTCGTTAATCGGCGCATCGAAACTTGGCCAGCCACACCCAGTGTCATACTTATTATCAGACTGAAATAGGGCACTGTCGCAGCAGGTACACTGATATACCCCTGTGTCTTTATTATGCAGCAATTTGCCGGAGAAAGGTGCCTCAGTACCTTGCATGCGGCATACTCGATATTCTTCATCAGACAACCTGTCACGCCAGTATTCATCGGACTTGTTAATTTTTTCTTTTGCCTGTTCCAATTTTATTTCTCCCTCGAAAAAGGATTCAACTCGTTGACTTTATCGTTGTAAAAACTTGCGCTAGTGAGTGTTTGTAGCACATACTTTAAATCCGTGAAAGGATGGTTAGACACTCACCATCAATGAACGCATCCAAGCTATCTTATGTCAACTGGTTAAGAAAAAAACCCACAATCCGCTCAAAAGATAGTCAAATAATACTTGTTATGAAAAAAAGCGACGCTTTTTTTTGACTTTAAACAAGTTAAGTCCGATTATCTGTTGCAGATTTTGACTGGATTCTGTAATTTTACTACCAGTTATCTTTAATCAGAAATTAAGTTGTGGAGCAACTATAATGACTATCAAAGTAGGTATTAACGGTTTTGGCCGTATCGGTCGTTTCGTATTTCGTGCAGCACAAGAGCGCAACGACATCGAAGTTGTGGGAATCAACGACCTAATCGATGTAGAATACATGGCGTACATGCTTAAGTACGATTCAACTCACGGCCGTTTCAACGGTACTGTTGAAGTTGAAGGTGGTAACCTAATCGTTAACGGTAAGACTGTACGTGTTACTGCTGAGCGTAACCCAACTGACCTTAAGTGGGACGAAATCGGTGTTGATGTTGTAGCTGAAGCGACTGGTATCTTCCTAACTGACGAAACTGCACGTCAGCACATTACTGCTGGTGCAAAAAAGGTAGTTCTAACTGGTCCTTCAAAAGACGCAACTCCAATGTTCGTAATGGGTGTTAACGACGGCACTTACGCTGGTCAAGACATCGTTTCTAACGCTTCTTGCACAACTAACTGTCTAGCGCCTATCGCTAAAGTTCTTAATGACAAGTTCGGTATCGAATCTGGTCTTATGACTACAGTTCACGCTACTACAGCAACTCAAAAAACTGTCGATGGTCCTTCTGCTAAAGACTGGCGCGGTGGCCGTGGTGCTTCTCAGAACATCATCCCATCTTCAACTGGTGCTGCTAAAGCTGTAGGCGTTGTTCTTCCAGAACTAAACGGCAAACTAACTGGTATGGCTTTCCGTGTACCAACTGCTAATGTTTCTGTAGTTGACCTAACTGTTAACCTAAAAGAAGGCGCATCTTACGAAGCTATCTGTGCAGCAATGAAAGAAGCCTCTGAAGGCGAGCTTAAAGGTGTTCTAGGTTACACTGAAGACCAAGTTGTTTCTCAAGACTTCATCGGCGAAGTTCAAACTTCAGTATTCGATGCTAAAGCTGGTATCGCTCTAACTGATAACTTCGTTAAAGTTGTATCTTGGTACGACAACGAAATCGGTTACTCAAACAAAGTTCTAGACCTAATCGCTCATATCTCTAAGTAACTCGGTTATTGTATAGCTTTATGACAAAGGGCGGCCACTGAGTCGCCTTTTTGCATTTAAAGCAAAGCATGCATAAATAATATAACAATCAGTAACATACCCTCCATCCGCTCTGGCTGAGGAACCCTAGACATGGATTTAAACACTCTTCCACCTTTAACCGTATTATCTAACAGCATCTCTATCGTCGAAGTTGACCAAGTAAAACTCATCCGTATTATCCATGACAAAGCGACGGCTGGTATCGCACTACATGGTGGACACCTCGTTTCCTATAAACCTGCGGGGCAAAAAGACCTCATCTGGATGAGTGAAAAAGCGGTCTTTGATGGTAAAGCTGCGCTTCGTGGAGGGGTCCCTGTATGTTGGCCATGGTTTGGTCGCATTGCTACTCCTGCTCATGGCTTTGCACGAACGAGCGAGTGGTCACTAATACAGTATAGAGAAAATGACCATGGAGTAATTATAGAGCTTGAGTTAAGCCCCTCAGATAAAAGTCTGGAAGTATGGCCCTTTCAATTTGACGCACGACTTATTATTGAGGTAGGTGACGAGCTGGAGATCAGTTTGGATATCACCAATACCGATATAAAGCCATGGAGATTTTCAGCTGCTCTTCACAGCTATCTTAATGTGAGCGATATTCGCGATGCCATAATCACAGGGGCCGGTTCTGAGTATATGGATAACCTGCAAAATCAGACTCTCTGTTCAGGTCATGATCCATTACAGCTAACAAATACCATTGATAGGGTGTATCTTCACCCAGACAAACAACTTTGTCTCAAAGATGCTGGTTACAACAGAAAGCTAGTTATCGAAAACCATGGGCATAATTCTGCCGTACTTTGGAACCCTTGGCGACAAGGTTCGGCCGATTTAAACGATATGGCCGACTATGGCTACCTTACTATGATGTGTATCGAGTCTAGCCTTCACGCATCAAGCCTAGAGCAAGGTAAAGAACTGCAACCCGGACAAAGCCATCAACTCTCAACAAAACTGTCCATTGGTTAGTGGTAGGCCACGTACTTCAAGGGTATGTGGCTATACTATTGTCATGGTCTGAGCCGTGTCTTCCTGTTAGAATCCATCACAATTACTCAAATGTGAAAGCTTTATGTCTTATTCTTGCCCTCTTTGCGAACAAAGCCTAACTCTAAACCAACGCTCTTATCGTTGTGAAAATAATCACTCATTTGATATTGCCAAAGAAGGCTACGTCAACCTAATGCCGGTTCAACATAAACGGTCAAAAGATCCCGGTGACAATAAAGAGATGATGCAGGCACGTCGCGATTTTTTAGAAAAAGGCTATTATCAGCCGATGCAGGGAAAAGTTGCACAAATATGCACCCAGTATCTAAAAAACTCTCAGCACAAGCTACTCGATATAGGTTGTGGTGAAGGCTATTACACCAATGAAGTCTCATGCCAGCTAAAGAATCAGCACCCTAACGCCGTTACTTATGGTCTTGATATCTCAAAAGTTGCTATTCGTTATGCTTCAAAACGCTATCCAAATTGCCAATTCAGTGTAGCATCAAGTGCTCGCTTACCATTTGAAGATAACTGCCTCGACGCAGTACTCAGAATCTATGCACCGTGCAGCCCAAGCGAACTAAAGCGTGTAATTCGATCTGGCGGTGTTGCGATTACCGTAACTCCCGGTGCGCGGCACTTGTACCAACTGAGAGAAAAGCTGTATGAAACCGTTAATCTGCACGATGAGAGCCCCGAAGAGATAGATGGCTTCGAGCTAGAGCAACAAGTGACACTAAATTATTCTATGACGCTAGAAAATGGCGACGCTGACACACTTTTGCAAATGACACCCTTCGCATGGAAAGCTGGCTCGACACTCCGCAAAGCATTAGCTTCAGAAACGTCATTTGAGTGTGAGGCCGACTTTATCATTCGAATCTATCGTAAATGCTAGATGCTATTGGTAGTATAGATAAATTGCGATCATCGCCTTCTCTCGGAAAAACATATGTATAAATCCATTAGCTTAGCTTTGGCCTATATGAGTCTAACAGCCTGTTCAACTTCACCGTCAAAGCAAGCAGAAACTTTCTACGATTACCAACTTTTTTCCCCTAACGCGGCCCCTATTTCTTTGCAGAAACTTCCTCAAGACATCCTTAAGGCCGATGTCATTCTCGTAGGAGAGCTACATTCCCATACTGGTATCCATCATTTTCAAACCGATTTGTTCAACACTCTATCTGGTCAAGGACGAACAATTGCCTTATCCATGGAGCAGTTCTCTCGTGATTCTCAGCCCGTTATTGATCAATATCTAAACGGTGAAATAGGTGAACAGACTCTAATTAAGGAAGCAAATGCTTGGCCCAATTATGAAAGTGATTACCGCTCTGTCGTTGAACTCGCTAAAGCTCGTCAGCTCGATATTATTGCCGCTAATGCCCCAAAAAATATTGTTCGTTGTATAGGCAAGCAAGGTATATCATACCTAGACAAGCTCAACTCAGAGCAACGTTCTATGGTCGCTACTCATGTCAATACACAGCCAAGTCCATATAAAGATAAATTTATGTCTTCAATGCACCATGGTGTTAGCGAAACAGCAGAACGATATTACGCTGCGCAAATCACTTGGGATGAAACCATGGCTGAAAGCATCACAGACTATTTGCATTTAAACCCCAAAGCACAAGTTCTTCATATTGGCGGGAAGTTTCATATCGAACAAGGGCTAGGAATGAAAGCATCCATTTTGGCACGTAACCCTAACTTGAAAGTTGTGGTTATTACACCCAATAACGAGGTTATCTCAAACAGTAAAGATTATCAGCTTGAAGTGCTGCCCTTCCCTTATCGATATATAAAAGAGGAAAATTGGCTAAAGGAGTCTAAGCAGTTAAGTAAAAGAAATGGTGACTTAGTTTGCCTATAATCTTAGCTTTTCCTTCCAGTGTAGAGCTGATTCATAAATATCGAAATCAGCCTACACTTCCCCTCTCTTAACTCTTTTAGCTATTCTTTATCATCTATTAATATTATCGGCATACTTTGTGCTTGTATGCATTTCATACAAATACTGTGTTTTTTACACAAGTTTTCCTTTGAACGGCCGATATAGTCCCTGAGGATGATGTAAGGAGATCGCTATGACACCAGTAGGAATGGAGCCAGCCAAGCTGACCCCTACCCAGCAGGTCAAGCCTCAAGCGAATCAAAGCGAGTTGAGTCAAAGCTCAGCACCGCTTAAGGTAGAGCAGAATAAAGTGACACTTTCAGAAGAAGGAAAAGCACTGCTAGCAGCATTACAAGAACTAGACAAAGAATCCAAAGCTGCTGAAAATGCTGACAAAACTGTTGGAGATAAAGTGGAGTCGTTTACACACGGTGCTTTGGGTATCGATAAGCCCGATGAAATCGAAAAAGAAGAAGACGGTGCATACTCGGCGGGGCAATATCTTTCCGCAGCGGCAACCGTTGGTGGGATATTATTAGCCTTAGTATAAACCACTAAATTCGCCTCTTAATCCAAAACACTCTGATGTTTGCGCAGCCAGAGTAAGGTTGTGTTTTTTTATACCAGCCTATCAATTCAAAACTTCACACTTCATGATAAAAAAATAGTTTGTCAGTACCTTTTAAAGTGAAGGTTCGCACAAATAGCAAGCGACAAATAATCTTAAATACTCAATCAATTGCCTATAACTATGTTAACGGTAAAGTGACTTAATCTAGACGCTTTAATTAACAAGGACATTGGAATGAAGCATCTCATAAAACCTTTTTGTACAGCACTGGTCACTTCAACACTCTCATTCAACGTACTCGCAACACAAATAAAAAACGTTATTTTAATGATCGGCGACGGTATGGGGCCACAACAAGTTGGTTTACTGGAAACCTATGCAAATCAAGCGCCCCACTCCATATACAAAGGCCAACCAACTGCGATATTTAAACTGGCTCAGGAAGGTGTGATAGGCTCTTCACTAACTCACCCTAAAGATGCGATTGTTGTCGACTCAGCTTGTTCAGCCACTATGATTTCTACCGGAATATACACAGGTTCTGAAGTCATTGGCGTTGACCCTCAAGGAAACCATGTACAAACCGTTTTAGAGAAAGCTAAAAGCCTTGGTAAAGCGACTGGGTTGGTATCTGATACTCGGTTAACTCACGCAACTCCGGCATCTTTTGCCGCTCATCAAGCACATCGCTCCCTAGAAAATGACATTGCTATTGATATGTTAGCAACTGGTGCCGATGTAATGCTGTCAGGAGGGCTTAGGCACTGGATACCAAAGTCAGTCAACAAAAAAGAACAAACATATCGTCAATTAAAAGCCCTGACTCAAGGATATATATATCTTAAATCAAAGCGCAAAGACGAACGTAACTTACTGCTAGAAGCGCAAGAGGCAGGGTATCAATTAACGTTTAATCGCAACACCATGAGTGACATTTCAAAGGGAAAAATCCTTGGCCTATTTTCGTACTCCAATATGAACGATGGGATTGCCTATAGCAACAGTAAACAAGACCCACTGCGCACTCAGCCAAGCTTGAAAGAAATGACAGCCAAAGCTATTGAACTGTTATCAAAAGATAAAGATGGATTCTTCTTAATGGTTGAAGGTGGACAGATCGATTTCGCTGGCCACAGTAATGATGCTGGTACCATGTTACATGAAATGCTCAAATTTGACGAAGCGGTGGATGAAGTTTATCAATGGGCTAAAAATCGAAAAGACACTGTCATTATTGTCACAGCCGATCATGAAACTGGATCTTTCGGCTTTAGCTATTCTTCTCAAAACCTACCCCAACCCCAACAGCGCACTGGCAAAGCATTTGCGGGTAGAAACTATGCCCCTAACTACAACTTTGGCTCTTTTGAACTTCTTGATAGACTCTACAAACAGAAAAAAAGCTACAATAGCATAATTAGTGAATTTGAGAAGCTTGATGTAAATCATCAAACAGCAGCCAGATTTGCTGAGATAGTAAATCAAAATACTGAATTTCCGATTACCTTGGGTCAAGCCAAAAAAGTTTTGGCCAATAAACCCAATCCATACCGCCTAGCTGGCCACTCATACTTATCTGCTGAAAATATACCGGCAATCAATGACTTTGATGCCTTTTTTCCGTACAACGACCGTGGAAATGTCCTAGCAAGGGAACAAGCTACGAGTCAAAACATTGTGTGGGGAACAGGGACTCATACTCACACGCCAGTCAACGTATTTGCTTGGGGACCTGCTGAAGCCATTATACCTGTATCAAAAATCATGCATCACTCTGAGCTCGGTGAATACATCAAACCTCAAGTGAAGTAGTCATAGTTCATAAACGCCCAACTGATATATATAGTACCTTAAACTATGTATAATGTGTATTAAGGCAGAGAAATCTGCCTTTTTCCTGCCCGATACACAGCATAGGACTATAGTGTATTATATGTTTAACATGTACACGGAAGGTTAGTTTGTCATCAGTAAAAGTTAGAGCGACGATTGTAGAGGACAGTACAGGCATCAAAAGCCAACTGCCTATCTTGCTAACTGAGCAAGGCGAGTTGAGTGCGGTGACGGATTACCTACTCAAATTAGAAGCTGATGGAGTGAGCAATTCAGTGATAAATGGCTTTCTTCAAGCGGTATCTTTGTTGTTGGATTATATGGAAGCAAATAGAGGATTGTTTGGCGATCCGAAGTTACTCTTCCAGACCTTCTCTAAGCGTTTATATACAGGAACCATTGGTGAGGATGGGATTGACCCCTCTGGTTTATATTGGGTGCCAAGTTCAACCAGTAACGTGAATAAGCAAATTCATCGATTGACTGCATTCACCGATTGGTTGGCAAACAAGCAAGACTCTGTGTCAATGAACCCCTTGCGTGATGCCACACCTCATGAGCAGCGATTGAATTACGCTGCATGGTATCGTAAAAACCAGAATGACTTTCTCGGTCATATCGAAGATAAGACCGTCAATAAAACCATCCGTAAGGCGCGAACCATTAAGGGGCGCACACCACTCACCAAAACCGAAGATGACGCCATCGCCTTTCCTGAAAAGCATTGGGACGATTTTTATATGAACGGCATTGGTGGTGCAAGTGACCCACGAGTGGTACTCAGGGACAAATTAATACTCCTGCTCATGCACGGTGGCGGGTTACGCGAAAGTGAAGCTTTAACGCTTTGGGTCACAGATGTGTTTGAAGATCCCTATGAGCCAGATAGTGCTATCGTTCGAATTTATAATGAAGTCGATGGCAAAGCTCCAAGTGACCCTGAAGTTCGCTCTAAAAATCAGAATAGAGAAACGTACTTAAAAGAAAAGTATGCGCGTATCCCTCGACAACGCATGAAAGGCACCGCACATCTCGGTTGGAAATGTCGTGTGGTTGACCATAAAGATAACTACATACAGGTTCAATGGTTTCCCACCGACTATGGCAAAGTGTTTATGTCACTTTGGAAAAACTATCAAAAGTACCGCGCCAGCATCGACTGTCACCACCCTTATGCGTTTATTTCGTTTCACCACAGCGCGTTAGGCAACCCTTACACCATTAATGCTTTCCATGATAACTACGCCAACGGTCTGAAACGCATTGGTTTAGAGCCAAACAAGGCAGAAGGTCAAGATCCACATGGGCATCGACATAATTACGGCAGACGCCTCAAGCGAGCAAAAGTTGACCCATTAATTCGAAAACGATGTCTTCACCACAAAAGCCTTGACTCACAACTTCCTTATATTGGAGAGAGTCAGCAGGAAATCTCTGACGAACTCACCCAAGCCACACTGCAACTGGCAGACCCTGAATCCAAAGTCAAATCACTGGATTGGAAAGCACTTGTCGAGCATGGTTTTGATGGCATCGACCCTCAGGGCTATTTCACTGGCAAACATCCCAAATTGGGAGGTAATTAATGGCGAAACAAGGCAAAAGATATGATGGACGCACATCCGATTTAACCTTCTCTTGGATGCTCACGACGCTCGGTGCTGAGTGGCAGCAATGGCAGGAATTGGCGGCCGAATGGATGGAGTTACAAACAAATGCTTTGGGTCATAAAAGAGATGCTTTGATGCGTTTTTTTGAAATCTATCTTGCTGAATATACGCCCTATGCCATCGGCAATATAGAGCTGCTTTTTAAGGGCTACTGCGGCCATCAATGCTCTAGTGAAGAGTTGGAAACCGTGTTAAAGAAAACACAAAATGACGCTGGTAGAATCCAGAAAGGTGTGAATTATTCATGTGACTTCATCGATTTTGTTATTGAAAAAGTGTTCTCGGAAGAAGATGATAACGGCAATCTAGTACCGCTGGTTCAAAATCCGCTCAGCAAAATCAAAAGACAAAACTCCGCTACCGAAACCGTGCGTAACCCCTTGCCGTATCGCTACATTCAGGACTTGCGCCAAATCCTTTGTCCGTTGCCAGATAAAACTGAACTGGCCGTCATTGAGCAAAATCTTAAGGACGGTGAAGCCTTGCTGCCTGCTTTTCACTACCGTCACTTCAAGCACTGGACATGGGCGCAGCAGCAGACAGGGCAAAGCAATATGGGGCGTGGTGATGGCGACTGGTTTGAAATCGAGCCTGAACTGATTGATAAAACCGACCCTGACTGCGTGTGGCGTACCAACGAGGTGACTCGCAAAGGCAATAAAATCACCCTTCACCAAATCTGGTCGCCCGTCAAAGCGATGGTGATTCTCATGAAGCTTCATTTGCCACTGCGTACCTATCAGGTGCGTATGTTGGACAGTGGTGAAGCGGATACATGGCGTTACGAGCAAGGTCAATGGGTGCTTAATACCAAGCATGATTTTGCCCTTGGTAGTGAAAAACGTCCGTTCGGTAAAGGCATCTTCCGCCGCATTCACGACACCATGACAGGACTGTATTCCACAGGCTTGTATATCAACACCAACAAGACTGCCGACGAAAACAAAGATGAACTTGAGCGGGGCTACATCATCCCTTGGCAAAACGAGGAAGTGTTGTACTGGCTGGAAAAACTGCGTAACTGGCAAGAAAAATACAACCCCATTGCAAAGCCCACCGATTGCACCACCCTGCTGAAAAAGCACACTCATGATGCGAAATCGGACAAGCAACTAGAAAGCATGGGGGAAATTGCGTTTCTGTTTCGCGATGCATCAGCAAAAGGCGAAGATAAATCCAAACCAATTGCAGGTGGCGCAAATATAGCGCCTTTCTGGTATCAACTCTTATTGGCGCTAGAAAACCAACTCGCAGAACGTGGGAGTGTGCTCGATAACGGTGAACGATTGAAACTGGTTGTAGACTACCCAGAAGATACTGTTAAAAGAGCGATGGTTGCTACACTCTTTCCTCTACACAGCTTACGTGTTTCACTCATCACAGCTTATACGATGGACACCCAACTGCCATTGCCCGTTATTTCAAAGCTGCTAGCAGGGCATACACGCCTGTTAATGACCATCTACTACAACAAAATTACTCCGTCTGTTATGGCCGAAAAAATGAGTGAGGCGCATGACGCATTGGATGCCAAGTCCAAACAGTCAGTGCGTAATTTCCTCAAAGATGCCTCGATGGAGCAAATCCAATGCAAGATGGTGTATCACAGCGATGATAGCATTCAGGCGGCATTAGCTAACCGCAATCCAATCGGTTGGGAAGAACGCTCGTGTGGCTTGTGTTTGGTCGGTGGCAACACCGTGAAGTCGGATGAAGTCAGCACTCTTGGCGGCTGTTGGAACGGTGGTGCGTTGATTAAAGATGCAAAAGCCGCTGCAAATCGCATTTATGGTAGCGTGCCACATGGCTCTGAAAACTGTATTCGCTGTCGCTGGTTTATTACCGAGGCTCGATACCTACCTGCGCTTAATGCGCACTTCAATCAATTGAGTTACAAAGCACATCAGGCTGCGAACCTATCCGTGGAAATTGAGGGTGAGCTTGAAGCGCTGAAAGATGAACAATTCTTCTGTGAAGAGCAAGGCAAGCCATTTATCAAACACGATGAACTGCAAGCCCTTCAGCGCCGCTATGAAAAACAGCAAGTCGAAGCCGATGAATACGCCAAAGACTGGATAGCGTGTTTTGAGCTTATCAATAAAATCATTCGTGTTGAAGAAACCAGAAATGAGGACGACACCAAAGATAAACTGATTGCGGTTGGCTCTGAGCAAGATGTCAGTCATGCCTTGAAGTTTATTGAAACCGACTCTGAGTTGCTGCACCTATCGCTGCTTTGTGACGATGCAGAATTCTACCCTGATTTGCAGGACGAACTGCGTAAAACGCCTGTGATAGAAAAGCGCTCTCGACAACTTAGCCGTGTGCTGATGAAAAAAGGCTTTGAGCCGATTTTCATGGAAATGGACGACAAACAACAGCTCATCGCTGCCAATGCCATGCTGCGCCAAATGGCGAAAATCGCTGACCCTGACGACAAACTCGAAGGCTACCGCAAGGTGGCTAACTACATCGAAGCGGAAGAATATCTGACCGATAACAAGCTGTTCTCTCAGGGTATTCATGTACTGACTGATAAAACCATTCACCTAGATGGTATCGCACTACCGAACTTATTGGAGGGCTAATGGAACTCGATATTGATGTCATTCTGGCTGACTTAAAAGAAGGCAAAGTACCTCGCACTCAGCAAAACCTCGATAAGCTCAACGACACGCTAAAAGCCTATGCGGAATCAGGTCAGCGTGACTTCTCCATCACGCAAATTGGTCGAGTTTCTGCTGAAAATGGTGGATTGGCGTATGAGGCTTTGCGTGCTACCCGTAACAAGCACTACCGAACACTCATTGAAGCATGGGCGGCAAAGTACAATACTAATACAAAAAAACCGCTATCCAACACCTCACGGTCTAAATCTATCCCTGCGGATAATAAGCTGTTAGAGCGCATCCCAGACCCTGCGGTACGCGCCTTGTTTGGTCAAATCATTGCCGAGCGTAACCGCTACCGCAAAGAGGTTAATTTACTTAAGCAACACGCCAATATTACCATCGACAAACGCCCTGTGCGCCAGTTTGACACCACCGCAGAACCAAGCGTGGAAGTGCTGCCATCCCTATCAGGTGTACTCACCGAATCAGAGAAAAAAGCCTTAGCGTATGCCATTTCTGACGAATGCATGGAAAAGAACGACTGGCAATATACTCAGGCAGGTCAGGTAAAAGACATGGAATACAACAGCGAAGTATTCCCAAGAGGCTTTGTCACAGGGCTTCGCAAACTATTGGGTGAGGTAGATGACTGATGGCAAGTGGGCAGCAAAAAGCGCAACAAAACCTTGAGGCATTTGAGGTCTGGAAAGCCACACAGACGGACGATGACTTTAAACAAATCGTGTTCAGAGGTCAGCTAAATCGAATCGAAGTGGCGAAAGGGATTGGTTGTGGAAAATCGGCGTTAAACCAAAACCCTGCCCTCAAAAAAGCTCTCAAAGCATTAGAAGATGAACTGCGCGGTAAAGGTGTCCTGCCACCGTTGACCGATGTTGCTAAGAAGAATGCAGATAAGCCCAAGCTCTACGATAATACCGCTAATAGAAAGCTTCTCGATTCAAAGCGCGTATCGTCATTAGAAGCTGAGAACACTGAATTGAAAGCTAAGGTTAAAGAGCTTGAAAAGCAACTTGAGCGCTTTGGCGAACTGTCTGAAACTTTATCCGAAATGGGGTTAATGCCACGATGAATACCTCTTTGCATGAAGACCAGATGCGCGTGACCAGTATCCCTTATCACTCGACCAAGATGGTGATATTCAGCGGTGTACCGCTGGCGAAAGACTCTTACAAAACTAACAGTGGCAAGTATTACGTCACCATCAAAGCCGACCCCGATAGCATCCCTGTGCTTCCCACGTTGGGTCAACATTGGTCAGTCAAAGGCACTCGCCAGATAGAAAATATGGAGATAGGTGATTATGTGATGCAGCAGCACACCTATGAATCTCCCAAGCATGTTAAATGCACTTTGCCCGAAACAGGTGAACAACTGATACGATTTATTGCCAGAGAAAGCGATTTTAAGGGTATTGGCGAAAGCAAAGCCAGAGCGCTCTGGCAGCTCTTAGGTAAAGACTTCCATGCCACACTGAGAAATGCCCCCCCAGAGTACAGAAAGCGTCTGACATCGATTCTGAGTGAAGATTCAGTGGAAGCGCTCTTTAAAGGGTACGCCAAATATAAAAATCTGGCACATTGCAACTGGATGAGTGAGCACAACATCCCCGCCAGTGTGCAGCAACGGCTGATCAAGCATCACGGTGAAGCCTCCATAGAGGTAATTAAGGATAATCCTTATGCTTTGATAGGCTTTGGTCTTTCGTTCAGTGCCATTGAAGATATTATCAAGCTAACGGATTTTAAGACCGATATTGCGAAGGATGATCCAAGAAGGCTCAGCGCTGCTCTGGAAATGGCGATACGAAAAGAGATTGAAAAAGGTCACACCTACACCACTCATGCCAATGTGCGCCATTACCTCAGCAAGCTACTGAAAGACAAAACACTGGTCACTCAGGCGTTCCAATCAGGTCATGATAAAGCCCAGTACATTTTAAATCCCGACACAGGAGCCTACCATCCAACTGCGCAACTTCTGATGGAAAGTGTCGTTGCCAAGCGGCTAAATACACTGATTAAGCGAAATGACTTGTTTGATGAAAACGCCAATGCTGCGTATTGCTCTGCGGCTGCGGAGCTTCCCTACGAATTAACCCTAAAACAAATCGAAGCCGTCACAACGTGTCTGGATAATTCGGTAAGCTGCATTACGGGCGGTGCAGGAACAGGCAAGACAACGGTACTCAGAACGACTCTCAGGGCTTACCATCAACTCGGATTTGAAATACACGCCGTGGCGCTCAGTGGTCGCGCTGCAATGAGGCTTCATGAGTCCATCGGTTTTGTCACCTCAACCATTGCTAAACTGCTGCGTGAAGACCCTATTGAACCCAGTGTCGAGAAACCAAATCACCTACTGGTGATTGATGAGGCAAGCATGGTTGACTTGCCGACCATGTATCGCCTTGTTAATCACATTCACCCCTCTGTACGATTGATATTCACTGGCGACCCCGACCAACTTCCACCAATCGGCTGCGGCAAGGTGTTGGCAGACATCGTTGAAGCAAAAACGGTAGCTAATACGAAGTTAGATATCGTCAAGAGACAGGAAGGTTCAACGGGTATCCCCGAATACTCAAAGCTCATCAATCAAGGTGTGGTGCCTGATCGATTAAGTACGGGAGCAATACACTTTCACGAAACCAGTAAAACAGACATTGCCAAAGTCTGTTGTGAGCTTTACCAACAGTGTCCTGAAAACAGTCGCGTCATGGCTCCAACCAAGGCTCTCGTATCAGAAATCAATAAGCTCACCCAGCAAGCCGTTAACCCAGATAGCGCCAGCCTTGAGTTCGAAATCAATGGTGACAAGTTCTTTCTGCCACTTAGCCTCAATGATGCGGTGTTATTCACGCAGAATCATTACGACAAAGGCATTCAGAACGGCTCACTTGGTATGCTAACAAACGCCAAACCTTCTGGTGATAGTTACGGTGAAGTGACGCTAGATACAGGTGAAAAGGTCGAAATAACACAATCCGTTCTCGACTGCATGGAGTTGGGTTACGCAATCACCCTACATAAAGCTCAAGGGTCACAGTTTCCGCGCATCATCATTGCCCTGCAAAAAGGACGAATAATAGATAGATCTTGGCTCTATACGGCAATCACGAGAGCGGAAAGTGAAATCCATATCGTTGGTAGTAGCGATGATATGAAGCAGATTACCGAGGCACCTAGTCACTCTCACAAGCGGAATAGCTATCTGAAAGAGCTGCTGGGTTAGCAGTTTCAAACTCATTTTTGCCCCAAGTAATTTTGGGGCCAGAACCCTAACAAAAAACCGTCGCTAGACTGACCTATTTTTTCTAATGTCTAACATTAACGTATTCTAAGGAAGGGGTATGAGGGCATATGTCCCCATCGTTACAATACTTATAATGTCCATATTCATATTTGCCTTACATTCAAAGAAACTCAGTGAGTCATGAGTAGATCACAAATATTGGTTTACAGGCAAAATAACAATTGGAAAAGTCATTTAGATTAGACATTTAG
>NZ_JAYQDQ010000052.1:0-28515 GCF_038138445.1 Vibrio sp. | reverse complement strand
GAGCCAATGGCAGAGGACTGACGGACGGGGGTTCGACTCCCCCCATCTCCACCAATTGCAGAAGGTCAACCGTTCTCGGTTGGCCTTTTTTTGCCTACCCACCTTATTCCATAAGGCTTTAACAACTTCGTGCTATTTTAATCTCGGACTTTTCAAGACAAATATTCTCTAAATTGGCAATTACTATATGCGTCTCTCCCCCATCTCTCAAGCCCCAAGCCGATGACCAGATAACAGAGAACCATTTAAAACCAATAGCATACTAGCGGGCGAGTCAAAATGGGCCAAGACTTTATCATTTGAGAACAATCCTTTTTCCGGTGCGAGGCAGCCCCATAACTTTTTCAATTACTCAGTTCCCGTTTGGTTTATTTACCTAGGACAAGTCAGCATGGAAGTTCTAAACTGCCTGTTTCATTTTACGCATTTATCCAGGCATTGTTTGTTATCCCACTACTACAAATCAATAACAACCAATGCAATTCCTAGCGATATGACTATTGAACAAAATAATCGCTGAAATGCTGACTCCTTCTCCTTGAATATCAGCACCGATACCAATGTCGCTAACACAATGCCACTGTTACTAATCGCTACTGCCGCAGAGGCTGGCAATTGAACCATTGCTCTTACAACCAACGCATAGGCTACGCCAATAAATAACCCACCTGTAAATATTAAAAACCATTTCGGTTTTTGTTCGGGCACAAAGCTGTCGGTCTTTTTATATTGCTCAAGAGATAGAAAAACAAAGGATGCAAAATAGCCTACTGAAATGTAGCCAAGTTGTGCCCCAAAGGTAGGTAGATAATTAACCGCCACTTTATCACTTACAGAATAAATACTAGTCCCTAGAGCTGCCAACAAAGCCCACTTCAAAGCAGAGGCCGTATGTAAACCACTATCGAACTTGGCGAGCAACCAGAGCCCAAAGATGCTAATAAATATTCCAGAAAAACCCATCAAACTGAGACGATCATCAAATAAAGCCCAAGCCCAAAAAGCGATTAATATTGGCGAACTTCTTGCGATGGGATAGACGAACGACACACTCGCAAAATGGTAGGCACGACGAAGGGCAAAGAAGTAGAATACATTTGTAATTACAGAAAATAGCAATGCCAAAATTAGCTCATCATTCCAGCGTGCTTCAATGACCAATTGAGATATTGACCAAGGAGCGAATATGAGCGTATGAGCTAATAATCCCCACCATAAAAAGTTTGCACGCTTGTCTGTAAAACGAGTCATAACGTTCCAAGCAACATGCATGAAAACGGAAAGCGCTAGCAAAACTAGCGCATTATTGACCATTAACCTGCCCTGTAACAAATACGCTCAATCTCAAAGTGTTATTCATAGCTCAATAACCATGGCGTCATTTCCTACAATCACATTTTCCGGTAACTGATTTTTATTATCTTGAAACCAGTTGTCGAGATGATGAGTAATGTGCGTCAGCACCGTTTTTTTAGGGCAAATTGAGTCGTGAATAGCAAGCGTATCGTTAAGGTTGTTATGATTTTTGTTTTGGACGGTTGGAGGATAACTGGTATCAATGATCAAGCAGTCAAGACCAATAAACTTTAGACAATCTGTGACTTTGGGTGGGAGACCTTTGGTATCTGTGAGATACGCTAGAGAGGTGCCAGCATATTTAAACAAATAACCAAAAGTAAGCTTCGAGTGAATCAATGGCAACGCAATCACTTCTAGATCGTTCAGTTCTATTCTGCCAAATTTCTTAAGCTGCCTGAATTCTAGTAATCCCGGATGTTTATAGAGATCAGCACACCCCTCTTTGTCAGGAGGACAATATACTGGAATCTTAGGTTCTTGACCCCAGCGAATGTGAAACAAACCCTGAACATGGTCGGGGTGAAAATGGGTCAGGAAGATTCCATTGAGAAAAGAGGAATCGAAACGCTCCCCAATATTCATGATCCCCGCATCAATTAAGTAGGCCGCCCCATCTACTTCTATTAACGCACAAGCTGGTTGTCTCTTAAATGAAGACATAGTCTTGGCCTTAAGGCAGACTGGACATCGACATCCAAACAAGGGAACCCCCCCAGCGGCACCCGTCCCCAAAAGCGTCACTTTCATTGATAGGCCTGCTGTTGAATGCAATTTTTTTCTTCAACAATAAGATCAAATAAGTGTTTGCCAGCCTCTTCTAAAGAGCCATTATTTTCTACTCTGAGAATATCATTTTGTGACACAAAATAACTTTCGTCTTGCTTAGCTTTTGCAAGCCTTTGCTCGATCTCATCATCAGACTCCCTGCCTCGTAATAACAAACGATTTCTTAACACGTCTGAATCGACATATACTAAAATAGGGCATAAATTCTCGAAACGATTTCTCGCTTCTGATAAATAAGACCGAGAGCCGTTAACCACAACATTTATGTCCCGACCTAGCCATCCTTCAATTTCTAGGCCGATGCCATAGTAGTTGCCATGGCTCTGCCAATCCATTGAAAATAAGCCCGCCTCTTGTCGATGAAGAAACTCTTTTTCTGATAACGCAACATGGTTCTCTCCACCAGCATTGGCATCCCGCGTAATATATCGATGTGCGAAAGCAATGCCGTCTTCGGGCTTAAAATGCTTGCGAAGATAATTTATCAGTGCGTCTTTCCCCGCACCGGAGGGGCCAATAATATAAAACAGCTTAGCCATGATCATATTGAACCTGAAATACTAAGTCTCCGGCACTCCATGTTCTGGATATTTGAGGAAGACCACCAGGCAAGCTAACAGCAACAAGGTCAGCTCGCTTACCTACCGCAATTTCTCCTCTGTCAGATAATCTTGCAGCTTTTGCAGGATTCAAAGTCACTAGTTTTATGGCATCCACCAAGGACATATCGATTAGTTGAGGAATCTTGAATATCGCTACGATAAGCGCTGCAGGGGAGTAATCAGCACAAAGGCAGTCTGCTACGCCATTTTCTATAGCCTCAA
This sequence comes from Vibrio sp., assembly GCF_038138445.1. Taxonomy (GTDB): domain Bacteria; phylum Pseudomonadota; class Gammaproteobacteria; order Enterobacterales; family Vibrionaceae; genus Vibrio. Next base: position 25,546 of record NZ_JAYQDQ010000052.1, on the reverse strand, counting down.
TAGCTTTCATAGAACCAGACTGACTTTTCCCTCGCAATATATTGGGAGCGCCGAAAACCGTCGACATATTAGCAGCTTTGGCGGCCTTAGCAGCCTCTAAGTTGATCGGAAATTCGGAGATATCAGCGCCAATCTCACTCATTGTCGCAACACGTTCAACAGAATCATCATCATGACTCGCCACTGATATATTACGTTGATGTGCTAAAGCACTAAGCTCTTTCATTCGTTCAAACGCTCCGGACGCGGAAGCTGCTTTACGCGTGACAATATCGTCGATTTCTTCATCTGTTTTTTTATACATACGACTCAAGTAGTTTTTATAGGCCGCCATATCCTTAAACTGACCTTGACCGGGTGTATGATCCATCATGGAAATCATATGCATTAAGTCGTCTTCTAACAAATTTTTCAGAATTGGTACTCCCGTCTCATCGGTAATTTCATACCTGCAGTGGACACGGTTATCGACCAGAGCATGCGGTTGCCATTTATGTACTGCTCTCGCTACTTCTCCGGCAAAATCGTTATTGCGCACACCCAGCTCTTCGTGAGCGAATGATAGTGCGTGATAAACTGTAGTGATTCCCGCTGCTGCATTGCGCTTATCCGCTTGCGCACAAGCAAAATCAAGCGGAAAATGAACGTTTGGCCTGGGTTCTACCTCTTTTTCGAGGGCGTCACAGTGAATATCGATCATGCCCGGCATCAAGAGGTCTCCGCGTAAATCAATTACTTCATTTGCGTGGGAAATATCTGAGTTAATTGAGCGAATGAATCCATCTTCAATAAATAAGTTCGATTCTTCTAAAATTGTATCTCGCAACACAATCGTTGCATTTTTAATAAATATCTTCATGCTTAGGCCGTCTCTAATAATTGGTCAACTGATTGTGGTATTTGAAGTTCGACAACGTGCTCTGCCATTTTCTCTACCAGCGTTGGGTCATGAAAAATGGCGAGCATCGCTACACCTTCTTCTTTTAGTTTTTTTAGCTCTCTTAATACCACTTCAGTAGTTATGGGATCTAAACTCGATGTCGGTTCATCGAGTAATAACAAGCGGGGGTTGGCGACTAAACTTCTCGCTAGATTTACGCGCTGTTTCTCGCCACCGGAAAAATTCGCGGGCGAGAGACTCCACAATCGTTCGGGAAGATTCAGGCGAGACAGCATGTCACGGGCCTTTTCGAGCGCTTCTTGCAAACTTGTACCGCGTTTCAAAAGAGACTGAGCAACAAGAAATTCACTTGGTTTTCGCGGCAAGATGTGTAAGAACTGAGTCACAAAGCTAATTTCTTCTTTCCTTAGTTGTAATATATGATGCTCATCCGCATGCGCTAGGTCATATTCACGACCATTCTCCGCTTGATACAACACTCTGCCACAAGTTGGTAAATAGGTCCGATATATACCTTTTAGTACGCTAGATTTTCCTGAACCCGTAGGGCCTATCAGTGCGGTCAGCTGTCCCTGATAAACCGATAGTTCAACATTTTGTGAGGAGGGAATAATTTTACCCTGCTCGTAAAGTACAAACTGCTTTGCGTATTGTTGAACCCGAAGCACGCGGTCATTAGCTGTGTTGATGTGGTTGTTCATAAGATGGAAACTCCTTTTATAACGCAGACGCAACAAGCCGTTGGGTGTATGGATGCTGAGGGTCTTCAAGAATCTGGTCCGTTAAGCCCGATTCAATTACCCGGCCATATTTCATAACAAGGGTGCGACCAGCCAACAAACGGATCACTCCGAGGTCATGCGTAACTACGATCATGGCCGTTTCTATCTCTTGTTGGATTTCCATAATTAAATCAAGAATAGCTGCCTGCACTGACAAATCGAGCCCGGTTGTTACTTCATCAAGAAACAGTAATGGTGGGTAAGTCGACAAGGCTTTGGCTATTTGTACGCGTTGTTGCATGCCTCCCGAGAAAGTTTTTGGCAAGGCATCTATTCTTGCGGTTGGCACTTCTGTTCTGTGCAAAAGAGAGGTGGCTCGTTTTCTTATATCACTGAAATTGCTAACACTAGACATCAGCAATCGCTCTGCGATGTTCCCTCCAGCTGAAATATCGAAGTTCAACCCTAAATACGGATTCTGATAAACCATACCGAAACATCGGCTGGCTAATTGTCTTTGCTGGGCGGCGTTTAAAGTAAACAAATCATGTTGTTTACCCTCATCATAAAAGATTGCACTGCCCGACGTGGGTTCTTCATCAAAATACAAGCTCTTCACTGAAGTCGACTTCCCAGAACCTGACTCCCCCATAATCCCAAGAATCTCTCCCTTGTATAGATCAAAAGAAACATCATGTGCTGCCACGACGCTGCCGCAACTAGGGCAAATATTTGTATCAGCTTCGGGGCCTGTTAGCTCAAAACAATCGGCACACCCTTTACCATAAACTTTTGACAAGTTTCTGACTTCTAATACCTTATCCATTTAAAGCTTCCTCAGGATTTAGTTTATTTTCAGACAGGGCTTTCTTTTTAAATGTTTCACAGTAATCACTGTCAGAGCATTGATAGACTTTCTCGCCATTTGTTGAGTCAACAAATTCGTCTAGAAAGCTGGAGGTCGAACCACATTTTTTACAAGCTCGACGTTTACCCTTCTGATCATCAAAATCTTCAACCCTGAATGGCACATCGTCGAAAGCTAATGGATCTGCATCCGTGAAGGGGGGTACCGCATAGATTTTCTTTTCCCGTCCAGCACCCAACAGGATTAAAGCCTTTGACTGATGCATTTTCGGCACGTCCCAACGAGGTATAGGCGATGGGTCAATAACGTAGCAATCATTTATGCGCGTTGGATAACGGTGTGATATCGTTATTTCTTGGTACTTTATAAGGTCTTCATAAAGCTTTACGAGCAAACGAGAATAATCACCTTCACCATGCATTTGCTTGCGCTTATCTTCCGAGGGCTCAACGATAACCAATGGATCGGGATAGGGAACTTGAAGGACAATGATCTGGTCTTCTCGCAATTCCTTTTCAGGAATACGGTGACGCGACTGAATTATGTTAGCATCTTCAGTGCAAGTAGTCGTATTGATACCCGGGCACGTCATTTCGATAAATTCTCGAAGGTTCACAGCATTTACCGAGTCATCAGATCCTTGATCTATAACCTTGAGCGTGTCATCTTTGCCAATCAGAGAAAGTGTCAACTGCAAACCACCAGTACCAAACCCGCGTCCCATTGGCATTTCTCGGCTTGAATAAGGCACCTGGTACCCTGGTATCGCGACTGCTTTTAATGTACACCGCCTAACTTCCTTTTTTGCGAATTCATCTAAGAATCCAAAATTGTATTGACTCATGATTCGGTTGCCTCTTGGTGTTTGTTTTGAGTCGCACGCAAGCGATCCATATCTGATTGAAATGTGACGTAGTGAGGCATTTTGTAGTGTGAGCAGAATCCCATGGAGTCCACACCATCGACGTGTAATAAAACGAACTCGGGGTCTTCTGAAGGATTAGACGGCCCGTCTCTCATGCCTTTTTGTAACGCACGATCCAATATTGCCATGCTGATGGCTTTGACCTCATTGTGACCAAAGCAAGCCCCGTAGCCTAAAGTAAACATGGCCTTTGAATTATGTTGCTGCGTATCTTCTTCATCTTCATACATGGCGACAACTTCACACTCTGTTATCTCTATCTCACCAATTTCCGTGAGTTCATTGGTAATCGGATGTGGAAGCATGACGGGGACATAGCCCACTCTCAATTCAGCAACGGTTGGGTGAATATCCCCATAGCCTCGCATGTTTGAATACGCCATGCCGAGCAAGGAACCTTGTTCAGCACGTGCCATTGTTGCTAGTGCAGCTGATCTTGGCACTGGAAAAACGAGTGGTTCACGAGTAATGTCAAAGGGTTCCGCCAAACTGTTCAATTCTGGCTCTGGTGGAAGCAACCCCTGCTTTCTTAGTTCATCCAACACCTTCGGAAATGTATCCGGAATTTGTGTTTCATTAGTATTAGATAACCACTTTTTCGCAATGGATTGGAATACTTCTGGTGACTCATCGAGCATTTCCATTCGCATCAACCTAAGTTGATAATCAGTTGTTGCACCCAACATTTGTCCCTTTGGAATATCTTTGAAGGCAGCAGATATGCGTCGAGTGATCCGCATTTTGCCGGTATCCATTAGTGGTGTTTCAACGAGACGCGGTACGGTCGACCGAAAAGCTCTTAGGGCAAAAGAAGCTTCAAGCGTATCGCCATGAAATTGCTTGATTGCTAGCGCTGCTAATTCTGGGTGATAAACGCCGCCCTCAGAGATAACTCTACTGTGCAATAGTCTTAATTGATTTTGAATAGTGTCTGCATCAATAGGACCAACACCTTCACGTGTTCTTAAATACTCAAACGCCCCTTCTGCGCCTCTTAGTGCTTGAGCACCGCCTTTGACTGCAACATACGCCATTAGATCACCTCCACGCGAGTAGTTCGCGGTAATGCTATAAAGCTGTCTCGATCACACAAAAGAATATCAACACCGATTGGAAAGCTTGAGCACCACTCGCTTCTACGCTCCAACCAAGATTCACTCAATCCACAAATCTGTACTTTTGCTGAGCCATTCACACCAGGGCCAGTCAGTTGAAGTGCCTGGTCACCTTCACCAATCTTGGAAACACATATGATTAAGGTTGCGGAATCTTCTGGGTTAGCTAATGAGCCGAGCTTTGGGCCCTCATCGATAGCCCTTTCACCAGTAGCAACAATAAAATTCGCCTTTATGACTTCAGTATTTGAAGCTTGTAGCATCTTCCAGTCGCTTTCCTTTAATAGAAATTCCGGATCTGATATTGATACTTGCGAGTCTGTCAGTGTCGCAAGTAAGGGTAGAAATCCATAAGTAGGTTTATATTGATCAGGCACTCCATGTAATATTTCATTTTGAGTGCCGGGCCGAGACATCGCATTAAGCAAATGACGGTAATTTCGCTGCTGTAATTGTGGCAGCCACAACGAATCAACTTGCAACATTTTGCATAACCTCCGCCACATTGCTTATTTTGTTTGGGTCTACCGCATCCTCGAGCAAAGAGAAATCAACACGAGTACTCGCAAGAATTTTTCTACGGGCTATCTCCTTTTCTTCAAATAAATGCAGTCCTTGTGTTAATAACGCTTCGATCTCATGAAAACCATCCAGCTCCTCAGCCAAAACCGCATCGCAAATCGCTAGCACCTCGGCATACTCAACATCATCATGCATAACATTTGCTGCACCTTGAACCACCCTCCCATCAGGGGTAGATATTTCAATCCAAACGCAGGAAAGTGGGAACTCACCCAAGAAGAAAGGCTCTGACATTGTGCTCTCTTTCAGTTTCAAAGCGCCTAGACCAGATTGAGGCGGAGAGACTGGTTTAATAAACCAATCTTTTGCTAGATTTTGAACTTGTTCGACTAATTCCAATCGTTTTATTTGACTTAGTGCCTTAATCCACTGTGACCGTGGCAATTCAACTTTCTTGCTCATTTTCAAAATCTCTTATAGATGTCTAGACATCATAAAATTCAAATTTTTTAACTGCTTAATAGGGCGGCTAAAGTGTTTTCATTCGGAGTTTCTGCGATCCGTATTCGAGGGCTAGTACCGTGATAAATACTACAAATAAAATCGTTGATACATGGCCATAATCGAAAAGATCCCAACGCCCTTTGAGCTCCATACCAATACCTCCTGCTCCAACAATACCGAGTACCGTAGCTGTGCGAATATTCCTTTCGAAAATATACTGAACGTAGGCAATCCAGGCCGGTAAAACATGTGGGAAAACGGCGTATCTCAAAACTTTGAGACTACTTGCACCGGCTGATTTAAGCGCTAATTGAGGCCCAGTAGGAGCATTCTCTATTTCGTCCGCAAAAAATTTACCTAGTACACCGCTTGTGTGGATTGCGAGAGCGAGAACACCAGCGATCGGCCCAAATCCATACATAAGAACAAGAAATAACGCGAGAATGAGTTCTGGCATCGCTCTATGAAAACTCAACCAAAAGCGAGAAACTATGTATACCAGTCGATGGGGGGCATAATTTTTAGCCGCCAACACGCCAAGTGGCAAAGAAATCATGAGTGAGATCAACGTACCCCAGAATCCCATTTCTATGGTTTCCCACATTTTAATGATGACTTTCTTCAAATAACCTACTGGATCGACCAAGTATGCAGTTTTTTCAACCGTCCATTTGCCCTCTAATGCATCGTACTCCTTCAATTCACCTGCCTCAATGTAGGAAAACCAAGGTAAATCTTCTAGATCAAAATCATCAATTCGAGCAACTTCAATTCGCTCAGATATTTGAAAAGGGAATGCTTTACTGGCAAAACGAACCACACCATCGAGAACTTGAGAATCACCAATTCCCACGGTTGACAAAACAGCTTTGGATGTTTCAATTGCTGCTTTGTCCATTTCAGTGTTATGAGCAGAAATCGATAAAATGACAAATGCAATAAATGTTAAAAAGACTCGTTTAGGCGTTATCGCATGATAGACAGGCCACTCTCGCCAATGATTGTGTTTTGCGTCTATCATGCTGCCACCTCATTCAGTCTCGCACACTCAGCTTCCTTTCCCTCTTTTTGGGTGAATGTATAAATGGCCTGTTGCATTTGGCTGTCTAATGCGTCAGGGGCTCCGTCAAAAAACACTTTTCCAGAACGTAACGCAACAATCCTATCTGCGAATTCCAACGCGTAATCTAATTGGTGTAATGTGCATACTACCGTAGCATCATGTTGCTTGGCCGCAGTCTTTAAACTATTCAATACACTGCGACTCATTGCAGGATCAAGACTGGCAACAGGCTCGTCTGCCAAAACAACCTTGGGATTAGAAACAAAAGCTCTAGCTATTGCGACTCGTTGCTGTTGACCGCCCGAGAGCTCTGATGCTCTGCGCATTAAATGTTTTTCTTCCAAACCTACTTCATTGAGTAAGGCAAAAGCTTTTAGTTGATCTTCTTTTGGGAAAGATTTTATGAAGCTACGCCAAAACCCACGCTCGGGTAGTAAACCACTTAACACATTGTGTAGAACAGATAGACGAGGAATGAGATGGAGCTGTTGATGAATCATACCAACTTGACGCTGAAATTGACGCAGATTGCTTCGAGTAATGACTTCATCATCAAACGAAACCTTTCCCGATGTTGGTTCGACCATACCATTAATCATGTTCATTAGCGTTGATTTGCCAGCACCAGAAGGTCCTAGTAAAACGCAAAACTCACCTTGGGGTATTTGCAGTGAAACATTGTTCACCGCTATTGTGCCGTCATCATATCGGCGGCTAACTGACTCGAATACCAGCATTTTTATCACCTCTAAACCATCAATTTAAACAAGGGTGTTCTGTCCATGAACACCTTCCATTTTTAACCAAAGTGTGATTAACGTTGGCCTGCTTTATCAATCATTGCTTCCTTGACTTGCTTGGTCACAGCACCTAGTTTGGAGAGAGCATCAAAGATTTTTTGCTCATCAAATTCAGCGTCGTAACGGTCAACTTTCTTGCCGCCGTATCCACGAATTTTGCTTGGATCAATCTTGGTGTGAATCGTATTAAAGGCTTCTTTAAGCTTCGCCTTTAGGGAACTATCCAACCCCTTGTTCATCGCCAAAGGTGGATTAGGAATAGGCTGAGACTTAGCGAGAGGCTTGAACTTGTCTGGATCGATAGCGCCTTTTTGAACTGCTTTACCAAAAGAGTTATAAGAAGCTGCTGCTGCATCTACTTTACCTTCTGCAAGTGCTGCCAATGAAGCCGAGTGAGAACCAGCAACAATAATTTTGTTAAGATCCTTTACAGGATCAACGCCTGCTGCAATGATCATGGCAACAGGAAAATTAAAGGATGAAGTTGAGCTGGTGCTACCGAAGGCCACACTGTGTCCTTTTAGGTCAGATATTTCGTTGATGCCATTACCTTTCTTAACGAATATACCTGAGTAGTATGAAGATTCGCCTTTCAAGACATCGACTGCCAACAAATCAACTCCGCAACGATTATTTGCTTCCCCATAAGTTGAAGCGCCAAACCAAGCTATATCAGCGTGATCGTTACACATACCCTCAACTACGGCCGCGTAGCTATTGCCTGCTTTTATATCAAAGTGAATACCATAGTGCTTTGTAATTCCGTCAAATACAGGCTTGTAATCTTGAGTAATATCATTCGTACCCGTGTCTGCCGGCACCATTAGAACTCTTAATGGATTGCTTTTTGAGCCGTCTGGAAAGTCGGCCAGAACAGCACCAGAAATTGTTAAAGCGGCCATACCGGCTGCAAAGAAGGTTTTGATTTTCATAGTAAGTATCCTATTAGTTGATATTTAAAAATTGAAAGTTAATTCAGTAGTCCCGCCACGAAAACGCGTTATTGCGTATTCGATCGGTCTACCGGTAGTAATTTCTACATTGACGCTTTTGGACTTAAGCACTGGTTCACTCTTTGGCATTAAAAGCTGAGTAGCATCCTCAAAAGTTGGCAAAGCGGTACTAACCAGGCTTTCTTTTCGCTCCAATTTTATAGAAAGATTTTTCTTCAAAAAGCTATGCAGCGACCCGCCTCGAAATTCATCCAAGACAAGTGAGAAATCATCAAGGCATAAGAAATGACTTATTAAGCAAAAAGGTTTTTTCTCGACGATGCGCAAAGTTTCGAGATGTATGATTTGAGCCCCAGAACCTATTCCCAATTTTTTTGCTGTAGCATCATTGGCAATCATTACTTTCTTCGAAAGGAGCTTGCTTTCTGTCTCAAGTCCTAAAAAATCAAATGCTTCAGTAAATCTGGATTGTGCATTTATTGAATAGTTATGAGCCTTTTCTAGCACAATGATGCCAACACCATGACGCCGTTCAACGAAACCCTTACTTACCAGCTCATCCACACCGCGTCTAAGTGTGTGTCGATTTACCCCCAATCGCTTTGATAACTCAATCTCAGACGGAAGGATATCGCCAGGTAGGTAGTTGTCAGAAACCTCTTTCCTCAACCAAAGGGCAATTTGACGGTATACAGGGACGGAACCTTCACCTCTGCTAATTGCGTATACATACATCTAGATAACTCCATAAATTTCTATAAAATATAATGTGTAAATACTTCAGTTCAATTACACTCAAATGACATTTTGATGACATAACAACTAATACGTTTAGAAATACTTACCGATAACAAGTTAACTTGGAGCCAAAAGTCACACACTTGGGAATATATTTGGAAAGGATGAGAATTGTGTTCTTGAGCAAGTGTCAGCGACGCCAGTGAATTACCCTCAGGGCTGGACTTCCTCTTCGATAAGCACCGCAAAATCCTTGTTGATATTTGTTCTCACATGATTGCTCCTAGGATGTATTGGACGGATGAGTTACTAGCTGAAGAGGCCAAGAAATACACCACAAGAATGGACTTCAAAACACACTCAAATGGCGCTTATCAAGCAGCCCACAAAAGAGGTATATTCGAAGAAATATGCTCACACATGCAGCCACTGTGGACCTACGAAAAGCTCAAAGAAGCCGCTGCTCAGTACACTACTAGAATAGAGCTACGAGCCAACAACGGAGCCGCATATAAAGCTGCTTGGAAGCGTGGCATCTTGGATGATGTTTGTTCCCATATGGACAACTTAATCACAAACTGGACTGATGAGATGATTGTAGAGGAGGCGCTCAAATACTCTACACGAGGAGAGTTTGCTGAAAACAGTAATGCATACCAGATAGCAGCTAAACGTGGCATTTTGGATGATGTCTGTGGCCACATGAAACTGCTGATAACTAGGTGGACTGAAGACATGATTATTGAAGAAGCGCTAAAGTATAATTCACGTAGTGAGTTCAAAGATGGTAATAAACTTGCCTACACTTCAGCCCTACGTAGAGGCATCCTCGACAAAGCATGTGCACATATGACCCCCAAGAATAGGCAATGGTCTAACGAAGATATTGCTAAAGAAGCGCTGAAGTACCAGAGGAGAAATGAATTTCAGAAAGCTTCTACTGCCTATGGTATAGCTACAGTAAGAGGTATCCTTGATGAAGTTTGCGCTCACATGGAGTATACCGCAAGAGTCAACTGGACGTCTGAATTACTTGCTGCAGAAGCTAAGAAGTATGCCACTAGAACTGACTTTTATAAGAAGAATAATAACGCCTATTCTTATGCTAGACGGCTGGGAATACTAGATGAAATAACACAACACTTGGGATACAAAGACACTTATAACACTAGGGACGTTGTGTACCTATGGTTTGCAGAAGGAGACATATTCAAGGTAGGTATTACTAGTCAAAATCTTGGAGACCAACGTATCTATGATGTAGCAAAGGATGCTGGATTTGACCCAAAGACAATTATCATGGAAATCGTTGGAACAGTTAGGGCTAAGCAGCTTGAGGGCCAAATCCTCAAGATGGGTAAACCAGTGTCATTCAAACGTAATTTTTCAGGTTCGAGTGAATTCAGACACTTAACTTTTGAAGAGCTTGAAGATGTTATTGAGATAATTAGGGCTGGCTAGAAGCTAGTACCACCTATCACTACAAATACAGCCCCACCAGCAGCATTCACAATAAATGTCTGAAGCTCCTTATGAAGAGCTTCAGATTTCATCTGCAAAGGCATCTTTTGTCTGCATCCATCTGTTTAATCCAGCAATTAACAGCCATTGTTATTCGTTACCCATACTGCAATCACAATGTAACAGAATATCCTTGTAACTTATTGATTAAAATATAAATTAAAAAAACCAAAGAATTCTCTGACAACGAATCACCAATGGACAAGCTTATGCTACAAATGCTTGGAGAGTTTTCATAGTTTGAAAGGTCTATAATTTGAATTATACATCGCGAGGGTATAGCAGCCGCTCAGAGGCGAGGCGTAAGGATTGGAGAAAGCCCGAGTTAACATCTGAACAAGTCTCTGATATCAAGCTGAGGGCTTCTATAGGAGAATATATGGTTAATTTAGCTAAAGATTATGAAGGTAACCATCAGGCCTTATAAACAGGCTTAAAGAACACTTGGTTAGATTCAAAGGAACTGGGATACGATCGAAAAAACTAAGAACAAAACGAAACTAACTTGCAGTAGCTCACCGAAATAGGTTCCCCAAGTAAATTCATCGGCACGCTCGTCCACATTCCACTCCCCTAATCTCAGATATTTATGAAGCCACGAGACCTTCCTGTAATCATAGTAGTGTTGTTCCTCACCGTGAATAACAAACTTCTTGGCTGTTCTTCGCCTAGTTAAATATAGATAAGGCACGATTATTATATAGGCTAACGCAAAAGAAAAAGACATATAGCAGAAGGCATAAACAATTAAAGCTATCATTAGACCGCCAGCGATTGAGTCTAAGTTTTCTAGGGGGTCCTGAAGGTCATTTAAAAGCTGATAAAAAAAATCCATTTCAAACTCCGGTCTAATTTAGGATGGTAAAAGCCCCACCCTTGTTAACGTAATCTTTATCCCAAACCCTGACGGGGCACTAGCCATTTTCTTGTATAAAATAAAGAAACTCAGAATTTTTTACAAAAAATAAGTTCTCTGCCTACGATAAATGACCCTAACTACACTACAAATTATTTATAAACACTCACGAAAAATCAAAGCTCCCATGAACATCCTAGAAGCAACTTACTAACCAGTTATTATGTATAAAAGTATAAAGGAGAAATAAATGGATAAGAAGGATTGGGTTGTGCTTGCTGTATTCTATGGTTTACCAATTCTCATGGTATTAGTAAATGTAGCTGGAGGAAAGGACTCAACTTTCGCAGAAATAATTTACGCCATCTTTATGAGCGGCCTTAGTGCCGGCACATTTATTGGGGTCTACTATGGAATCAAAGAAAAAGGCTACATTATGTCTATCATAGTTGCTACTTCTGGGTATCTATGGATATGGCCTGCAACAATAAAAATTATAGCCAAGATTTTGTGAGCAACAAAGCCAAACACTATAGCTAGTATAGAGGAAGTGCATGGTGCTGAGCATTGTCAATAATCTCAGAAAAATGGTTTTATTTTTTACGTAAATGTAACAGTAAATGTAACAAAATAAACGCTTAACTTATTGATTTACATAATAATCAATCACTTAACAGCCGTGTGTCAGACTGTCCCCCCATCTCCACCAATTGCAGAAGGTCAACCGTTCTCGGTTGGCCTTTTTTTGCCTACCCACCTTATTCCATAAGGCTTTAACAACTTCGTGCTATTTTAATCTCGGACTTTTCAAGACAAATATTCTCTAAATTGGCAATTACTATATGCGTCTCTCCCCCATCTCTCAAGCCCCAAGCCGATGACCAGATAACAGAGAACCATTTAAAACCAATAGCATACTAGCGGGCGAGTCAAAATGGGCCAAGACTTTATCATTTGAGAACAATCCTTTTTCCGGTGCGAGGCAGCCCCATAACTTTTTCAATTACTCAGTTCCCGTTTGGTTTATTTACCTAGGACAAGTCAGCATGGAAGTTCTAAACTGCCTGTTTCATTTTACGCATTTATCCAGGCATTGTTTGTTATCCCACTACTACAAATCAATAACAACCAATGCAATTCCTAGCGATATGACTATTGAACAAAATAATCGCTGAAATGCTGACTCCTTCTCCTTGAATATCAGCACCGATACCAATGTCGCTAACACAATGCCACTGTTACTAATCGCTACTGCCGCAGAGGCTGGCAATTGAACCATTGCTCTTACAACCAACGCATAGGCTACGCCAATAAATAACCCACCTGTAAATATTAAAAACCATTTCGGTTTTTGTTCGGGCACAAAGCTGTCGGTCTTTTTATATTGCTCAAGAGATAGAAAAACAAAGGATGCAAAATAGCCTACTGAAATGTAGCCAAGTTGTGCCCCAAAGGTAGGTAGATAATTAACCGCCACTTTATCACTTACAGAATAAATACTAGTCCCTAGAGCTGCCAACAAAGCCCACTTCAAAGCAGAGGCCGTATGTAAACCACTATCGAACTTGGCGAGCAACCAGAGCCCAAAGATGCTAATAAATATTCCAGAAAAACCCATCAAACTGAGACGATCATCAAATAAAGCCCAAGCCCAAAAAGCGATTAATATTGGCGAACTTCTTGCGATGGGATAGACGAACGACACACTCGCAAAATGGTAGGCACGACGAAGGGCAAAGAAGTAGAATACATTTGTAATTACAGAAAATAGCAATGCCAAAATTAGCTCATCATTCCAGCGTGCTTCAATGACCAATTGAGATATTGACCAAGGAGCGAATATGAGCGTATGAGCTAATAATCCCCACCATAAAAAGTTTGCACGCTTGTCTGTAAAACGAGTCATAACGTTCCAAGCAACATGCATGAAAACGGAAAGCGCTAGCAAAACTAGCGCATTATTGACCATTAACCTGCCCTGTAACAAATACGCTCAATCTCAAAGTGTTATTCATAGCTCAATAACCATGGCGTCATTTCCTACAATCACATTTTCCGGTAACTGATTTTTATTATCTTGAAACCAGTTGTCGAGATGATGAGTAATGTGCGTCAGCACCGTTTTTTTAGGGCAAATTGAGTCGTGAATAGCAAGCGTATCGTTAAGGTTGTTATGATTTTTGTTTTGGACGGTTGGAGGATAACTGGTATCAATGATCAAGCAGTCAAGACCAATAAACTTTAGACAATCTGTGACTTTGGGTGGGAGACCTTTGGTATCTGTGAGATACGCTAGAGAGGTGCCAGCATATTTAAACAAATAACCAAAAGTAAGCTTCGAGTGAATCAATGGCAACGCAATCACTTCTAGATCGTTCAGTTCTATTCTGCCAAATTTCTTAAGCTGCCTGAATTCTAGTAATCCCGGATGTTTATAGAGATCAGCACACCCCTCTTTGTCAGGAGGACAATATACTGGAATCTTAGGTTCTTGACCCCAGCGAATGTGAAACAAACCCTGAACATGGTCGGGGTGAAAATGGGTCAGGAAGATTCCATTGAGAAAAGAGGAATCGAAACGCTCCCCAATATTCATGATCCCCGCATCAATTAAGTAGGCCGCCCCATCTACTTCTATTAACGCACAAGCTGGTTGTCTCTTAAATGAAGACATAGTCTTGGCCTTAAGGCAGACTGGACATCGACATCCAAACAAGGGAACCCCCCCAGCGGCACCCGTCCCCAAAAGCGTCACTTTCATTGATAGGCCTGCTGTTGAATGCAATTTTTTTCTTCAACAATAAGATCAAATAAGTGTTTGCCAGCCTCTTCTAAAGAGCCATTATTTTCTACTCTGAGAATATCATTTTGTGACACAAAATAACTTTCGTCTTGCTTAGCTTTTGCAAGCCTTTGCTCGATCTCATCATCAGACTCCCTGCCTCGTAATAACAAACGATTTCTTAACACGTCTGAATCGACATATACTAAAATAGGGCATAAATTCTCGAAACGATTTCTCGCTTCTGATAAATAAGACCGAGAGCCGTTAACCACAACATTTATGTCCCGACCTAGCCATCCTTCAATTTCTAGGCCGATGCCATAGTAGTTGCCATGGCTCTGCCAATCCATTGAAAATAAGCCCGCCTCTTGTCGATGAAGAAACTCTTTTTCTGATAACGCAACATGGTTCTCTCCACCAGCATTGGCATCCCGCGTAATATATCGATGTGCGAAAGCAATGCCGTCTTCGGGCTTAAAATGCTTGCGAAGATAATTTATCAGTGCGTCTTTCCCCGCACCGGAGGGGCCAATAATATAAAACAGCTTAGCCATGATCATATTGAACCTGAAATACTAAGTCTCCGGCACTCCATGTTCTGGATATTTGAGGAAGACCACCAGGCAAGCTAACAGCAACAAGGTCAGCTCGCTTACCTACCGCAATTTCTCCTCTGTCAGATAATCTTGCAGCTTTTGCAGGATTCAAAGTCACTAGTTTTATGGCATCCACCAAGGACATATCGATTAGTTGAGGAATCTTGAATATCGCTACGATAAGCGCTGCAGGGGAGTAATCAGCACAAAGGCAGTCTGCTACGCCATTTTCTATAGCCTCAATAGCTTTCATAGAACCAGACTGACTTTTCCCTCGCAATATATTGGGAGCGCCGAAAACCGTCGACATATTAGCAGCTTTGGCGGCCTTAGCAGCCTCTAAGTTGATCGGAAATTCGGAGATATCAGCGCCAATCTCACTCATTGTCGCAACACGTTCAACAGAATCATCATCATGACTCGCCACTGATATATTACGTTGATGTGCTAAAGCACTAAGCTCTTTCATTCGTTCAAACGCTCCGGACGCGGAAGCTGCTTTACGCGTGACAATATCGTCGATTTCTTCATCTGTTTTTTTATACATACGACTCAAGTAGTTTTTATAGGCCGCCATATCCTTAAACTGACCTTGACCGGGTGTATGATCCATCATGGAAATCATATGCATTAAGTCGTCTTCTAACAAATTTTTCAGAATTGGTACTCCCGTCTCATCGGTAATTTCATACCTGCAGTGGACACGGTTATCGACCAGAGCATGCGGTTGCCATTTATGTACTGCTCTCGCTACTTCTCCGGCAAAATCGTTATTGCGCACACCCAGCTCTTCGTGAGCGAATGATAGTGCGTGATAAACTGTAGTGATTCCCGCTGCTGCATTGCGCTTATCCGCTTGCGCACAAGCAAAATCAAGCGGAAAATGAACGTTTGGCCTGGGTTCTACCTCTTTTTCGAGGGCGTCACAGTGAATATCGATCATGCCCGGCATCAAGAGGTCTCCGCGTAAATCAATTACTTCATTTGCGTGGGAAATATCTGAGTTAATTGAGCGAATGAATCCATCTTCAATAAATAAGTTCGATTCTTCTAAAATTGTATCTCGCAACACAATCGTTGCATTTTTAATAAATATCTTCATGCTTAGGCCGTCTCTAATAATTGGTCAACTGATTGTGGTATTTGAAGTTCGACAACGTGCTCTGCCATTTTCTCTACCAGCGTTGGGTCATGAAAAATGGCGAGCATCGCTACACCTTCTTCTTTTAGTTTTTTTAGCTCTCTTAATACCACTTCAGTAGTTATGGGATCTAAACTCGATGTCGGTTCATCGAGTAATAACAAGCGGGGGTTGGCGACTAAACTTCTCGCTAGATTTACGCGCTGTTTCTCGCCACCGGAAAAATTCGCGGGCGAGAGACTCCACAATCGTTCGGGAAGATTCAGGCGAGACAGCATGTCACGGGCCTTTTCGAGCGCTTCTTGCAAACTTGTACCGCGTTTCAAAAGAGACTGAGCAACAAGAAATTCACTTGGTTTTCGCGGCAAGATGTGTAAGAACTGAGTCACAAAGCTAATTTCTTCTTTCCTTAGTTGTAATATATGATGCTCATCCGCATGCGCTAGGTCATATTCACGACCATTCTCCGCTTGATACAACACTCTGCCACAAGTTGGTAAATAGGTCCGATATATACCTTTTAGTACGCTAGATTTTCCTGAACCCGTAGGGCCTATCAGTGCGGTCAGCTGTCCCTGATAAACCGATAGTTCAACATTTTGTGAGGAGGGAATAATTTTACCCTGCTCGTAAAGTACAAACTGCTTTGCGTATTGTTGAACCCGAAGCACGCGGTCATTAGCTGTGTTGATGTGGTTGTTCATAAGATGGAAACTCCTTTTATAACGCAGACGCAACAAGCCGTTGGGTGTATGGATGCTGAGGGTCTTCAAGAATCTGGTCCGTTAAGCCCGATTCAATTACCCGGCCATATTTCATAACAAGGGTGCGACCAGCCAACAAACGGATCACTCCGAGGTCATGCGTAACTACGATCATGGCCGTTTCTATCTCTTGTTGGATTTCCATAATTAAATCAAGAATAGCTGCCTGCACTGACAAATCGAGCCCGGTTGTTACTTCATCAAGAAACAGTAATGGTGGGTAAGTCGACAAGGCTTTGGCTATTTGTACGCGTTGTTGCATGCCTCCCGAGAAAGTTTTTGGCAAGGCATCTATTCTTGCGGTTGGCACTTCTGTTCTGTGCAAAAGAGAGGTGGCTCGTTTTCTTATATCACTGAAATTGCTAACACTAGACATCAGCAATCGCTCTGCGATGTTCCCTCCAGCTGAAATATCGAAGTTCAACCCTAAATACGGATTCTGATAAACCATACCGAAACATCGGCTGGCTAATTGTCTTTGCTGGGCGGCGTTTAAAGTAAACAAATCATGTTGTTTACCCTCATCATAAAAGATTGCACTGCCCGACGTGGGTTCTTCATCAAAATACAAGCTCTTCACTGAAGTCGACTTCCCAGAACCTGACTCCCCCATAATCCCAAGAATCTCTCCCTTGTATAGATCAAAAGAAACATCATGTGCTGCCACGACGCTGCCGCAACTAGGGCAAATATTTGTATCAGCTTCGGGGCCTGTTAGCTCAAAACAATCGGCACACCCTTTACCATAAACTTTTGACAAGTTTCTGACTTCTAATACCTTATCCATTTAAAGCTTCCTCAGGATTTAGTTTATTTTCAGACAGGGCTTTCTTTTTAAATGTTTCACAGTAATCACTGTCAGAGCATTGATAGACTTTCTCGCCATTTGTTGAGTCAACAAATTCGTCTAGAAAGCTGGAGGTCGAACCACATTTTTTACAAGCTCGACGTTTACCCTTCTGATCATCAAAATCTTCAACCCTGAATGGCACATCGTCGAAAGCTAATGGATCTGCATCCGTGAAGGGGGGTACCGCATAGATTTTCTTTTCCCGTCCAGCACCCAACAGGATTAAAGCCTTTGACTGATGCATTTTCGGCACGTCCCAACGAGGTATAGGCGATGGGTCAATAACGTAGCAATCATTTATGCGCGTTGGATAACGGTGTGATATCGTTATTTCTTGGTACTTTATAAGGTCTTCATAAAGCTTTACGAGCAAACGAGAATAATCACCTTCACCATGCATTTGCTTGCGCTTATCTTCCGAGGGCTCAACGATAACCAATGGATCGGGATAGGGAACTTGAAGGACAATGATCTGGTCTTCTCGCAATTCCTTTTCAGGAATACGGTGACGCGACTGAATTATGTTAGCATCTTCAGTGCAAGTAGTCGTATTGATACCCGGGCACGTCATTTCGATAAATTCTCGAAGGTTCACAGCATTTACCGAGTCATCAGATCCTTGATCTATAACCTTGAGCGTGTCATCTTTGCCAATCAGAGAAAGTGTCAACTGCAAACCACCAGTACCAAACCCGCGTCCCATTGGCATTTCTCGGCTTGAATAAGGCACCTGGTACCCTGGTATCGCGACTGCTTTTAATGTACACCGCCTAACTTCCTTTTTTGCGAATTCATCTAAGAATCCAAAATTGTATTGACTCATGATTCGGTTGCCTCTTGGTGTTTGTTTTGAGTCGCACGCAAGCGATCCATATCTGATTGAAATGTGACGTAGTGAGGCATTTTGTAGTGTGAGCAGAATCCCATGGAGTCCACACCATCGACGTGTAATAAAACGAACTCGGGGTCTTCTGAAGGATTAGACGGCCCGTCTCTCATGCCTTTTTGTAACGCACGATCCAATATTGCCATGCTGATGGCTTTGACCTCATTGTGACCAAAGCAAGCCCCGTAGCCTAAAGTAAACATGGCCTTTGAATTATGTTGCTGCGTATCTTCTTCATCTTCATACATGGCGACAACTTCACACTCTGTTATCTCTATCTCACCAATTTCCGTGAGTTCATTGGTAATCGGATGTGGAAGCATGACGGGGACATAGCCCACTCTCAATTCAGCAACGGTTGGGTGAATATCCCCATAGCCTCGCATGTTTGAATACGCCATGCCGAGCAAGGAACCTTGTTCAGCACGTGCCATTGTTGCTAGTGCAGCTGATCTTGGCACTGGAAAAACGAGTGGTTCACGAGTAATGTCAAAGGGTTCCGCCAAACTGTTCAATTCTGGCTCTGGTGGAAGCAACCCCTGCTTTCTTAGTTCATCCAACACCTTCGGAAATGTATCCGGAATTTGTGTTTCATTAGTATTAGATAACCACTTTTTCGCAATGGATTGGAATACTTCTGGTGACTCATCGAGCATTTCCATTCGCATCAACCTAAGTTGATAATCAGTTGTTGCACCCAACATTTGTCCCTTTGGAATATCTTTGAAGGCAGCAGATATGCGTCGAGTGATCCGCATTTTGCCGGTATCCATTAGTGGTGTTTCAACGAGACGCGGTACGGTCGACCGAAAAGCTCTTAGGGCAAAAGAAGCTTCAAGCGTATCGCCATGAAATTGCTTGATTGCTAGCGCTGCTAATTCTGGGTGATAAACGCCGCCCTCAGAGATAACTCTACTGTGCAATAGTCTTAATTGATTTTGAATAGTGTCTGCATCAATAGGACCAACACCTTCACGTGTTCTTAAATACTCAAACGCCCCTTCTGCGCCTCTTAGTGCTTGAGCACCGCCTTTGACTGCAACATACGCCATTAGATCACCTCCACGCGAGTAGTTCGCGGTAATGCTATAAAGCTGTCTCGATCACACAAAAGAATATCAACACCGATTGGAAAGCTTGAGCACCACTCGCTTCTACGCTCCAACCAAGATTCACTCAATCCACAAATCTGTACTTTTGCTGAGCCATTCACACCAGGGCCAGTCAGTTGAAGTGCCTGGTCACCTTCACCAATCTTGGAAACACATATGATTAAGGTTGCGGAATCTTCTGGGTTAGCTAATGAGCCGAGCTTTGGGCCCTCATCGATAGCCCTTTCACCAGTAGCAACAATAAAATTCGCCTTTATGACTTCAGTATTTGAAGCTTGTAGCATCTTCCAGTCGCTTTCCTTTAATAGAAATTCCGGATCTGATATTGATACTTGCGAGTCTGTCAGTGTCGCAAGTAAGGGTAGAAATCCATAAGTAGGTTTATATTGATCAGGCACTCCATGTAATATTTCATTTTGAGTGCCGGGCCGAGACATCGCATTAAGCAAATGACGGTAATTTCGCTGCTGTAATTGTGGCAGCCACAACGAATCAACTTGCAACATTTTGCATAACCTCCGCCACATTGCTTATTTTGTTTGGGTCTACCGCATCCTCGAGCAAAGAGAAATCAACACGAGTACTCGCAAGAATTTTTCTACGGGCTATCTCCTTTTCTTCAAATAAATGCAGTCCTTGTGTTAATAACGCTTCGATCTCATGAAAACCATCCAGCTCCTCAGCCAAAACCGCATCGCAAATCGCTAGCACCTCGGCATACTCAACATCATCATGCATAACATTTGCTGCACCTTGAACCACCCTCCCATCAGGGGTAGATATTTCAATCCAAACGCAGGAAAGTGGGAACTCACCCAAGAAGAAAGGCTCTGACATTGTGCTCTCTTTCAGTTTCAAAGCGCCTAGACCAGATTGAGGCGGAGAGACTGGTTTAATAAACCAATCTTTTGCTAGATTTTGAACTTGTTCGACTAATTCCAATCGTTTTATTTGACTTAGTGCCTTAATCCACTGTGACCGTGGCAATTCAACTTTCTTGCTCATTTTCAAAATCTCTTATAGATGTCTAGACATCATAAAATTCAAATTTTTTAACTGCTTAATAGGGCGGCTAAAGTGTTTTCATTCGGAGTTTCTGCGATCCGTATTCGAGGGCTAGTACCGTGATAAATACTACAAATAAAATCGTTGATACATGGCCATAATCGAAAAGATCCCAACGCCCTTTGAGCTCCATACCAATACCTCCTGCTCCAACAATACCGAGTACCGTAGCTGTGCGAATATTCCTTTCGAAAATATACTGAACGTAGGCAATCCAGGCCGGTAAAACATGTGGGAAAACGGCGTATCTCAAAACTTTGAGACTACTTGCACCGGCTGATTTAAGCGCTAATTGAGGCCCAGTAGGAGCATTCTCTATTTCGTCCGCAAAAAATTTACCTAGTACACCGCTTGTGTGGATTGCGAGAGCGAGAACACCAGCGATCGGCCCAAATCCATACATAAGAACAAGAAATAACGCGAGAATGAGTTCTGGCATCGCTCTATGAAAACTCAACCAAAAGCGAGAAACTATGTATACCAGTCGATGGGGGGCATAATTTTTAGCCGCCAACACGCCAAGTGGCAAAGAAATCATGAGTGAGATCAACGTACCCCAGAATCCCATTTCTATGGTTTCCCACATTTTAATGATGACTTTCTTCAAATAACCTACTGGATCGACCAAGTATGCAGTTTTTTCAACCGTCCATTTGCCCTCTAATGCATCGTACTCCTTCAATTCACCTGCCTCAATGTAGGAAAACCAAGGTAAATCTTCTAGATCAAAATCATCAATTCGAGCAACTTCAATTCGCTCAGATATTTGAAAAGGGAATGCTTTACTGGCAAAACGAACCACACCATCGAGAACTTGAGAATCACCAATTCCCACGGTTGACAAAACAGCTTTGGATGTTTCAATTGCTGCTTTGTCCATTTCAGTGTTATGAGCAGAAATCGATAAAATGACAAATGCAATAAATGTTAAAAAGACTCGTTTAGGCGTTATCGCATGATAGACAGGCCACTCTCGCCAATGATTGTGTTTTGCGTCTATCATGCTGCCACCTCATTCAGTCTCGCACACTCAGCTTCCTTTCCCTCTTTTTGGGTGAATGTATAAATGGCCTGTTGCATTTGGCTGTCTAATGCGTCAGGGGCTCCGTCAAAAAACACTTTTCCAGAACGTAACGCAACAATCCTATCTGCGAATTCCAACGCGTAATCTAATTGGTGTAATGTGCATACTACCGTAGCATCATGTTGCTTGGCCGCAGTCTTTAAACTATTCAATACACTGCGACTCATTGCAGGATCAAGACTGGCAACAGGCTCGTCTGCCAAAACAACCTTGGGATTAGAAACAAAAGCTCTAGCTATTGCGACTCGTTGCTGTTGACCGCCCGAGAGCTCTGATGCTCTGCGCATTAAATGTTTTTCTTCCAAACCTACTTCATTGAGTAAGGCAAAAGCTTTTAGTTGATCTTCTTTTGGGAAAGATTTTATGAAGCTACGCCAAAACCCACGCTCGGGTAGTAAACCACTTAACACATTGTGTAGAACAGATAGACGAGGAATGAGATGGAGCTGTTGATGAATCATACCAACTTGACGCTGAAATTGACGCAGATTGCTTCGAGTAATGACTTCATCATCAAACGAAACCTTTCCCGATGTTGGTTCGACCATACCATTAATCATGTTCATTAGCGTTGATTTGCCAGCACCAGAAGGTCCTAGTAAAACGCAAAACTCACCTTGGGGTATTTGCAGTGAAACATTGTTCACCGCTATTGTGCCGTCATCATATCGGCGGCTAACTGACTCGAATACCAGCATTTTTATCACCTCTAAACCATCAATTTAAACAAGGGTGTTCTGTCCATGAACACCTTCCATTTTTAACCAAAGTGTGATTAACGTTGGCCTGCTTTATCAATCATTGCTTCCTTGACTTGCTTGGTCACAGCACCTAGTTTGGAGAGAGCATCAAAGATTTTTTGCTCATCAAATTCAGCGTCGTAACGGTCAACTTTCTTGCCGCCGTATCCACGAATTTTGCTTGGATCAATCTTGGTGTGAATCGTATTAAAGGCTTCTTTAAGCTTCGCCTTTAGGGAACTATCCAACCCCTTGTTCATCGCCAAAGGTGGATTAGGAATAGGCTGAGACTTAGCGAGAGGCTTGAACTTGTCTGGATCGATAGCGCCTTTTTGAACTGCTTTACCAAAAGAGTTATAAGAAGCTGCTGCTGCATCTACTTTACCTTCTGCAAGTGCTGCCAATGAAGCCGAGTGAGAACCAGCAACAATAATTTTGTTAAGATCCTTTACAGGATCAACGCCTGCTGCAATGATCATGGCAACAGGAAAATTAAAGGATGAAGTTGAGCTGGTGCTACCGAAGGCCACACTGTGTCCTTTTAGGTCAGATATTTCGTTGATGCCATTACCTTTCTTAACGAATATACCTGAGTAGTATGAAGATTCGCCTTTCAAGACATCGACTGCCAACAAATCAACTCCGCAACGATTATTTGCTTCCCCATAAGTTGAAGCGCCAAACCAAGCTATATCAGCGTGATCGTTACACATACCCTCAACTACGGCCGCGTAGCTATTGCCTGCTTTTATATCAAAGTGAATACCATAGTGCTTTGTAATTCCGTCAAATACAGGCTTGTAATCTTGAGTAATATCATTCGTACCCGTGTCTGCCGGCACCATTAGAACTCTTAATGGATTGCTTTTTGAGCCGTCTGGAAAGTCGGCCAGAACAGCACCAGAAATTGTTAAAGCGGCCATACCGGCTGCAAAGAAGGTTTTGATTTTCATAGTAAGTATCCTATTAGTTGATATTTAAAAATTGAAAGTTAATTCAGTAGTCCCGCCACGAAAACGCGTTATTGCGTATTCGATCGGTCTACCGGTAGTAATTTCTACATTGACGCTTTTGGACTTAAGCACTGGTTCACTCTTTGGCATTAAAAGCTGAGTAGCATCCTCAAAAGTTGGCAAAGCGGTACTAACCAGGCTTTCTTTTCGCTCCAATTTTATAGAAAGATTTTTCTTCAAAAAGCTATGCAGCGACCCGCCTCGAAATTCATCCAAGACAAGTGAGAAATCATCAAGGCATAAGAAATGACTTATTAAGCAAAAAGGTTTTTTCTCGACGATGCGCAAAGTTTCGAGATGTATGATTTGAGCCCCAGAACCTATTCCCAATTTTTTTGCTGTAGCATCATTGGCAATCATTACTTTCTTCGAAAGGAGCTTGCTTTCTGTCTCAAGTCCTAAAAAATCAAATGCTTCAGTAAATCTGGATTGTGCATTTATTGAATAGTTATGAGCCTTTTCTAGCACAATGATGCCAACACCATGACGCCGTTCAACGAAACCCTTACTTACCAGCTCATCCACACCGCGTCTAAGTGTGTGTCGATTTACCCCCAATCGCTTTGATAACTCAATCTCAGACGGAAGGATATCGCCAGGTAGGTAGTTGTCAGAAACCTCTTTCCTCAACCAAAGGGCAATTTGACGGTATACAGGGACGGAACCTTCACCTCTGCTAATTGCGTATACATACATCTAGATAACTCCATAAATTTCTATAAAATATAATGTGTAAATACTTCAGTTCAATTACACTCAAATGACATTTTGATGACATAACAACTAATACGTTTAGAAATACTTACCGATAACAAGTTAACTTGGAGCCAAAAGTCACACACTTGGGAATATATTTGGAAAGGATGAGAATTGTGTTCTTGAGCACGTGTCAGAGACGCCAGTGAATCACCCCGAGGGCTGGACTTCCTCTTCGATAAGCACCGCATTAACGTAGCTATATCGAGAGCACAATCACTGACAGTAGTCGTAGCCAATCCCAATATCGGCAAAACACCGGTAAGCCGGGTCGACCAGCTCAAGTTGGTAAATCTGTTTAATGCAGTCACTAAGAACTAATGTTTTCTTTGACAGACTCAGAGGTCGACTGCCTCAAGCAGTTGGCTTCATAGGCCTCAATATCTTTCTCCCGATACATAACGCGCCCCTGTAGGAACACCACCAAAAGACATTCGTATTGACTCATTAAAACACAGTGGCAACTTAGGCCTGCCGAACTCAGAGGCCGTAAAAATGGCAGCCCATCATCTGAACGAGGGACTAAATAACTTTCATGATCTAGTTAGTGAAGCTGAACTATTAAACAACATAACCAAAGGCTCGCTAGACTCCCAACTGGGCTTGAATAGCTACATACATGGCCAAACCTTAGACAAATTCATAGAACTGTGCCACAAGCGAATCAGAGACCTAAGGGACAGGTATGGGGCTGCTATGTATGCCATAGAAGCTGAATTTAACGACAGAGGAGCAATTCATCATGACATTCCAAACACGTGAAACCATCATTTGCTCCGAACTAGGCACTGAAGCAACGCCCCTGCCTTGGACAAATAAATACTGCTATACTAGCCCCACTTTGGGGATGACTGGATTCGACGCCGGTTACAAACCCTGCGGTGCATGTCGAGAGCGCTTGGTATCTCGTAAATAAAACCTTGCAATATATAGTCGCAAACGACGAAAACTACGCACTAGCGGCCTAAATCCCGCTTACACTGAGCACCAGATGCCTGTAAATGGTTGCAAAGTGGCACGCAGAACAGGATCGTGTGGCACCCTCTCTCGGGGGTAAAGCATTAAAACTTAATCGAGATCGCCCTAGGCACCCTGACTTTCGGGTCGCTGCGGGTTAAATTAATAGAAAGAGCTAAACATGTAGAGCCAATGGCAGAGGACTGACGGACGGGGGTTCGACTCCCCCCATCTCCACCAAATCTAAAAAGCCCAATCTAAAAAGCCCAATCTAACAATACAGATTGGGCTTTTTATTCCTATTAGACT
>NZ_JAYQDQ010000051.1:0-29647 GCF_038138445.1 Vibrio sp. | reverse complement strand
CGCTGGGTTCTTAGAGGGACGACACTTGGTAACAGGTGTCGTCTACTCGACAAAAACGTCTTACACTAGCAAAACCGCCAGCTTTTGCGTGGCGGTTTAATGTTAAGTATTACTTAATGATTATAACTCATCTTCTAATGTCGAAAGGCGTGAATTTCTGGTTGGAAAAGCGGTAATAACATAACCATCACTGCCCACTACAATGGCGACATTGGTGAATAGATAATGATAACGACCATAAACAAAAGTGACGGCTGCATACACTCTGCGTTGCCCTCCTTCGCCTGTTCTGGTTGTGATTCTTGGGTTACCGTCAACACTGGTTAAGGCTGCCATAATCATACGTGCCAGCATCTCGCGATTGTGAAAACCATGCTGCATGAAATCTCTTTGGTGACCACCATCTCTGTTGGTCCATATATGTTCTAGCCCGAAGCCAAACCTTTCACGGCGTCCATTACTTGCATCAGATAAAACCACGAATCTGCGATTATTACCAGGAGCGGCCCCATCATACGCAATTGCCCAAGTGTTGTTGGCTACTTCATTGTAAGTCATACGTGAGCTTACACCACTATTGGTAAATGCTCTTACCATGGTATTGAAGTTTGCGGAATTCCTGGTGTAATAGTCTCCACCAGTTTGCAAAAGGGGAGGCAAGCTAACGACAGTGTCTGTCGGTCTTCGATTCGCTCTTCTGCGTATTTTTTGTACACATTGGAAACCATCGTCATCTTTTACTTCTGGATCGCTGTTGGCGCAAGAGCCTGTCAGAACATTTTCATTACGTTTCTTGCCTTTTTTATTCCTTCGTGAAACAAGTTTATCGGGTTTCACATTTGACGCATTGGCAACTAACATAGCGCTATTTAACAGGTCTATAGCCGCTTCAGGGTTGTGATTGATAAAGTTGTTGAGGTGCTGATTGCCAGTATCAACTGATAGTGCAGGGCCTGCTCCTTGCGCGGCAAGGTTAAGATGCTCTTGGACATCGTTAATTACAGCGCCTAGCTGATCACGGGTAAGATCCCCGATAAGGTTTATTGCTTCACTTTGTTCTATCGTGCATGTTCCTTCATCGGCATCCGTGTTTACATTGTCATCACAAGCTAATACATTCATTGCCGTGTTAAACGCATCGGGATTGTCATCATGTGGTGGAGTTTCTATCACTTCATAAACCACATTATTGTTGTTACCCGTTGGTTGAGGTTCATCGACAATAAGAGGAGGAACATTGGCGATTGGTTGATGGTTTTGTACACCACAGATGCTAGGCTCTCCCAACAATCTAGCGAATGCCCAAGCCCCTAGACTTTGTAATGACTGAATGAAGTCCTCCACACATCTTTTTTGACGTCGATGCGCAGTGGGTAGCTCCAAAGGTATCGCAGTTTGCTGGGCTAAAACAAGGTTATCGACATCGTTAGCGTATCTATCTTCTCGCGCAGGATCAGAAGCAGCGATATGTTTCCCACTAAAATATTGGTCCTTAATTGCTTCTGAGCTTGTGCTGTATAGAAGGTGATAAGATGACCACTGATTTTGTGAATACTCATCGGTTCTAAAGTGGATTGGGCTGCTAAGCAGTGCGTCACCTACAACGGTAACACCAGTTTCAGGGAAATACTCAGCATTATTCAGTTCCAAAGAAATATTGGTTTTCTCGATTAGCTGTTTTTGCGCTTTATCAGAAAAAATATTTAGGGTTGCCAGTACATACCCTTCTTCAATACCTTGCTCAAGGTTGAGCTTAAATTCCCAATACTTCATCAAAGGGTTACCTGAACCAGGCGTATAAAGATAGGAATCTAAAAGTGGTGGAGTGGGGCCGAGGGCTCGGTCTCCAGTACCGTTATATCGCATGTGAAGGAAGTTTCCGTTGATCTTTCCAGTAAGACCAACATATCCATAATGCCCATCTCGGTCTTTGGATACTTGTGAGCTTGGTGCTGAAGCTTCACCTACTGCTCTGATCATAAAGCTTGTGCTATTATCCGCTTCGACCTTGACTAGCATTCTAATTCGACTAACTAGGTTTTCACCATACTTTGCTTCTGATACTTGATCTGTCGTTGCTGTATGTAATACGCCGTCTCTAAGCTCTTGATCAATAGCTAACTCATTGTAAATAATCTTTTGATATTTGGTTTCACTACTGGTATCAATGGCATAGAAACTCCCACTTTGCTTGGTACAAAGGCTTTGCCCGGTTGGAATATTTGGGTCGTTGTCTTCGATATTAGAGAGATACTCAAAAGCGTCATGGACAGTGTTAATGCTGTTATCTCGGGTTATCGCTAGTGTTTTTCCATTGTCTAGAAAATACCTTCCCCACATATCGATCTTGCCTTGGTTGTAGAGCTCGGCAGACAGTTTTCTGGCTTCGGCTGGTTTGATAAATCGATAACCACTCTCACACCGCTCACCTTGGACTTCAACATGACTAGCAGTGATATCAATCACGGCCAGTGAGCTAGTTGAATATAGTGCGGATAGGCAAAGTATTATTTTCTTCTTATTCATTAAATTTACCTCTATTTGGCAGCAAATTAAATCTATATAAATGTGTTCAATTTTTAAAATAAATAATAGATTGATTAAAAAATAAATTGTTATAGTCGGCAAATATGACCAAAGCCTCAATTTATTAAAATGAATCAAAAGGTATTGGCTTTATTTCATTTCTCTAATTTTTTGAATAAAAAAGATATTTATCTATTTTTGTTTGTTTGATATATGAAATGTTGTTTTTATTATTGCCATTTTTAAAAACCCAACCTCAAGGTTTTTACTATATTGTTAATTTTAATTGAAATGCATGGTCTTATTATTGGATTTAGAGTTGATATGTATTTTAAAGTGTATTTTTACGTGAATATTTCTCTATTTTCTATGATTTATTACAATAAATTTAAGCTGATTTTTATTTAGTACTGAGCGCACTCTTTATTAACTTTTATGCAACTTGTTTGATTCTAATAAAATGCCCATTTAGGGGCTAAACTTTAAGTATGCTCAATGTGGTTTGGAGGTACGTATGAATGTTCTTATCCAATTTGATGCATCAGGTGAGTACAAGGATGGTACTTGGAAACAACCTATCTCTTTTTGCAAAGGAGAAATACACTCGGTCAGTCCGCTTTCGGCTATAGTGCTTATAGAACAGCACAAGGCCCATATTTATCATCAGGCTGATGATGAATACATGGACGGCTTGGATGATAGCTAGTGCATATTTGGCTTGGTTGACGTTAATGATACAACCAGAGAGGATCTTCCTCTCTGGTCGTTTTTATACGATTTTCAACTATAAAACCTGACGCTAAATATAAATTTTGCTTCTTGAGTACAGTACGGCATGGCCTGATACGATGATGTTATCGTCAGTTACATGGCAATAGACGATCCCCCCGCGTTTTGAAGCTTGGTAACCTTTTAAGTTATTTTCGTTTAGTTGAGATGCCCAATAAGGGGCAAGGGATGAATGAGCTGAGCCAGTAACTGGGTCCTCACAGTCACCCACATCAGGCCAAAAGTAGCGTGATACGAAGTCGTAATCCTTACCTTTAGCTGTAACGATAAGATCATAAGGAGCAAGTTCCACCAAGTACTCTCGGCGCACTTTTACCTGCTTTACCTGCTCTTCATTATCAAAGACGGCAAAATAAGCCTGTGGTGTTTTGAGTACTTTTGTTGGGCGAATAGAGAGTGATTCATACACTTCGGCCGAGCATTCGGATTCACTTGGCAACCTATTGGGAAAGGTCATTAGAATCCGACCAGAGAGATCTTTCTCTACTTCCAAGGTGCCGACATGAAGGGTATCGAATGAAATTACCCCTTCTAAATCGTAGAACTGATAAAGGCAGAAAGCAGCGGCGAGGGTTGCGTGACCGCAGAAGTCGACTTCAGAGCTTGGTGAAAACCAACGGATAGCGTACTGGTTAGCTCCGGTTGGTTTGATAAAGGCGGTTTCAGACAGATTATTCTCAGAAGCAATACTCTGCATGATATCGTCACACAGCCATTCGCATACAGGAACGATTGCTGCTGCATTGCCTTTGAAGCGTTGAGTGGTGAATGCATCGCAGACGAACATTTCGAGTTCCATACCAAATTCCTTATGTCTTGTCAGGTTGTCACAGGCATCATAGGTACCCTAGATAGTTTTGTAATGGATTACATCACATTTATGTGATCATCTTTGCCCAAACTGGTACTTTGCTTACATTGTGATTTTCGAGAGAAAAGGCTGAGAGTCATAGTCTCAGCCTGAGTTGTGTGTATTAGCTGGGCGTTAGATATGCATTAACGAATCGTGATTTAACTGGCCGATGTCGTTCGCGCCAGTCAGCGTCATGGCCACTCTCATTTCTTTCTCATAGAGGTCTAGCAGGTTTTCAACTCCTGCTCGGCCATGAGCAGCCAATGCATAAATATAGGAACGCCCTAACATAGCGCAATCAGCACCTAAGGCGAGCATTCTCACTACATCAAGTCCAGATCGTATTCCTGAATCGACAAATATCTTTAAATCCCCTTTAACAGCATCGGCAATGTAAGGCAGCGCTTTAGCGGATGACAGAACTCCGTCAAGTTGGCGCCCGCCATGATTGGAAACGACAATACCATCAGCACCAAAACTAACGGCATCTTTTGCGTCTTGTTGGTCGAGGATACCTTTGATTATCATAGGACCATCCCAAAAGTCGCGAATCCATTCTAAGTCTTTCCAACTAATTGAAGGGTCGAAGTTTTCTCCTAGCCATCCGATGTAGTCTTCAAGCTTAGTGGGTTTGCCACGATAGGTAGAGATATTGCCGAGATCATGAGGTTTTCCTAACACGCCGACGTTCAACGCCCAGTCAGGGTGACGCATCGCTTGAAAAACTCGTCGCATTGCTGCGTTCGGTCCACTCATACCCGAATGGAGATCGCGATAACGCGCACCGGGAACTGGCATATCGACAGTAAAGACCAGTGTGCTTACTCCAGCTTCCTTTGCGCGTTCAAGAACATTTCGCATAAAACCACGATCTTTTAGTACATATAGCTGAAACCACATTGGTCTTTTAAGCCGTGGAGCCACTTCTTCAATAGGGCATACTGAAACCGTTGACATAGTAAAAGGAATGCCTCTTTGTTCTGCTGCTAAGGCGGCTTGAACTTCACCACGTTTAGAATACATGCCGGTTAAGCCAACGGGAGATAGAGCGATAGGAAGGGCAAAAGATTCACCAAATATCTCTGTTTTGATGTCCACCTCGGACATGTTCTTCAATACTCGCTGTTTAAGTGCGATGCTCGCTAAGTCTTCGCAGTTACGCTTTAATGTTTGTTCGTTATATGAACCACCATCTATGTAATGAAACAAGAAAGGTGGCAGTTTTGCTTGCGCGGCTTTTCGATAGTCAGTTGCAGATGAAATGATCATAAATGGCAGTCCTAGATTGAAACAACGAGTGAATAAAGCATTGATTGGTCGCTTTTATCTCATGAGTGCATCAGTTACTCTAAGGCCATAGATTGCAATAAGCCCAATGATGCCAGTGAGAAGTAGGTAATATATTGTCGGTAAAACGGTTTTACGTAATGTTGCACCTTCTCGTCCTAGTAGCCCAACAGTTGCGGATGCGGCAACTACATTATGTATGGCGATCATATTACCTGCCGCCGCCCCAACGGCTTGTAGAGCGACTACGGTTGCACTAGAAATAGATAAGGCTTGAGCAACTTCAAACTGAAATTGGCTAAACATCATATTGGATACGGTATTTGAGCCAGCAATAAAAGCACCCAGCGCTCCGATGGATGCACTGAGTGCTGGAAAAGCATCACCGACTAAGCCTGCGGCGAAATTAGCTGTGGTGACTGGCATGCTGGCTAAATCAGCTCCATTTATGCCAGAGTTGATGAATATTCTCACCATTGGGATGGTAAAGACTAAGACAAAACCAGCGCCGATAAGTGTTTTGCTGGACTCACCAAACGCTTTGACTAGAGGTTGTGTGCTGCGTGATTGAACCAGAGTCGCTATTATTGCTACGAATACTAGGATACCTCCCGGCAGATATAGGGGCTGTATACTGGCACTGATATCAGTTTGGTCGAGAATTTGAGAGAAGGATAATTGAATATTTACAAGCAGCATTTTAAAGTCACTACTCACACGACTTAGTACTAAAACTACAGCGAGTAAGACATAAGGAAGCCAAGCCAGCCAAATGTTCAAAGGCTTACCTTCGGATTCATTAAGTTCAATTTTGAGTGACCCTAACCATTCTTTTGGCCAGAGGGATTCTTGCTCAAAATCCCAGGTAGTGCGGGGAACTAAGAATCCTTGTTTTGCTGCTGAGACCACAATGGCTAAGCCAATTAAACCACCAATTAATGACGGGAACTCTGGCCCAAGGAATACTCCGGTTAACGCATATGGAATGGTGAAAGATAATCCTGCGAAAAGTGCAAATGGAACAATATCTAGCCCTTCAGTCCAACTTTTATTCTTACCGAAGAAGCGGGTTAGCATTACAGCCATGAGTACAGGAATGAGTGTGCCCACACAAGCATGAATAATAGAAACGCTTGCTGTGATTTGCTGTAGGTAGTTGTCCCAGCTTGAGCCATTTGCAACCAGCGCTTGACCGATATTATGACTATCTAGTCCTTTATTGACGCCAACTATGATGGGAGTTCCAACGGCACCGAAAGAGACAGGTGTGGATTGTATCATCATGCCCATTAATACTGCGGCTAGGGCGGGAAAACCGATAGCCACGAGCAAAGGCGCAGCAATGGCTGCTGGTGTGCCAAATCCTGATGCCCCTTCAATGAAAGACCCAAAGCACCAAGCTATGATAATGGCTTGCACTCGACGATCGGGAGAAATATTTGTGAAGCCATTTCGTATAGTTGAAATAGCACCAGTATGTTTCAGGGTATTGAGAAGAAATATAGCGCCAAAAACAATCCAAAGAACGGATACAGTAATGACGAGTCCTTGCAAAGTAGAAGCTAGGATCCTAGAAGACGACATATCCCAGATATAAAATGCTACCGCGACTGTTAAGCCAAAAGCAATGGGCATGGCTCGTTTGGCTGGCCAGTTGAGGCCAACGAGTAATACTGCGGCCACCACAATTGGTGAGAAGGCCACTAAGGCCAGTATTGTTTCATTCATAAGTACATCCTCGTACAAATAGGCCTTAGGGCTCCTCAGAATCTCTTAAGTTTTTCAGTTGTGACTTTTGTGTTAATTTCTAGTGAAATTAACGCTTTATTTTTTATGGATACAGGGAAATAATGAAAAAAATTGATTCCAAAAATCGCATAATAATATGAAAGCAGATGACATCATTCTTTTCTCTCAAGTGGCTGACTTGGGAAGTTTCAGCAAGGTTGCTGAAGTAAATAGCCTTACGAATTCAGTAGTTAGCAAAAGAATTGCACGCTTGGAACAAGATGCAGGAACCCAGCTCTTATACAGAACAACACGCAAATTAACTTTAACCGAAGCTGGTAAAGCTTTGAATAATAGTGCGAAAAGTGTGAAGCAGGCTGCCCAAGAAGCGATGGACTCAGTATCAGGTTTTGGAGAAAGCATCAGTGGTCGGATAAAAATGTCGGTACCATGTATATCTGGAGAATTGGTTCTAGCTGATGCAGTGGCTGAATTTTGTACCTTTTATCCAGAACTAAAGATAGATATGTCACTTGATAATCGTTTTGTTGACCTTGTGGATGGTGGTTATGATCTGGTTATTCGGACTGGGTACTTAGAGGACTCAAGCCTGATTGCTCGGCATATCCTAGATTCACAATGGGTGGTGTGTGCCTCACCTTCTTATCTTTCTCGTAATGGGAGACCACTTAAACCCCATGATTTAATCCGCCACAATTGTTTGCAATATGTTTATCAGACAACAGGTGCCTCTGAATGGGCGTTTAAAAGCACTTCGGGGAATTACATTGTTAAAGTCTCAGGAAGTTTTTCAACAGATAATGCGATAGCACTGCGAAAGGCTGCAATTGGGGGCCATGGTATAGCCTATGTGCCTCGATGTTTGGTTTATCACGATATTCGCAATGGTCAGTTGATTGACGTTTTTCCCGATTTAGTTGCTAAGCGCTTAGGGATCTATGCTGTCTATCCATTTACTCGTCAGCCTCCTAAAAAGATAAAACTGCTGATCGAGCATATTCGTACTCGCTATCTTGAAATTGCTCATTATTTTTGAACAAGGTTTTAAATAGAGGAAAGCCGATGTATTAATGACATCGGCAGTATGATTATATTTGATGGGTTAAGCGGCTTCGATTTCTTCTTCGTCTAGATCAAACGAGGCGTCAATGAGCTTTTTAGTGTATTCATTCTTTGGAGAATGAAAGATCTCATCTGCTGTTCCTTGTTCCATCACTTCTCCTTTTTGCATCACTAAAACACGATCCGAAAGTGCTTTGACTACGCTCAAATCGTGGCTGATGAATAGAAATCCAATGTTATGTTTTTTCTGGATATCCTTAAGCAAATCAATCACGGTCAGTTGGACGGATCTATCTAACGCGGAGGTTGGCTCGTCCAATAAGATAAACGAAGGCTCTA
The DNA here is from genome assembly GCF_038138445.1 of Vibrio sp. GTDB lineage: Bacteria > Pseudomonadota > Gammaproteobacteria > Enterobacterales > Vibrionaceae > Vibrio. Next base: position 21,042 of record NZ_JAYQDQ010000051.1, on the reverse strand, counting down.
GTATTAGAGCGCGAGCAATGGCGATGCGTTGCCGTTGTCCCCCCGAGAATTCATGTGGATAGCGGTTAATGGAATGAGGATCAAGGTGAACTTCTTTAAGAGCTTGACGTGCCCGCTGCATGCGCTGCGAATGACTGAGCTGAGGTTGGTGTACTGTTGAGCCTTCAGTGATGATATCACCCACTGTCATACGAGGAGACAGCGAACCATAGGGATCTTGGAAAACCATCTGTACGTCTTTTTTGAGGGCAAACCGCTCTTTATTGGTGAGCTCTTCCATATTTTGGCCCTTGAAAGTAATCTTACCTGTCGACGGTAGAAGTCCGATAAGGGCGCGGCCAAGTGTTGATTTCCCAGAGCCAGACTCACCTACAATACCAAGTGTTTCCCCTTGTTTAAGTTCGAGAGATATTCCTTTAACTGCCTCAAAGTATTGGTTATGACTTGGAATAAAGTGGCTTTTAATCAGAAACTTCACTCTGATATCTTCAGCCCTAAGCAGTGGGGGCGCGCTAGGTTCTACAGGATCTTTACCGCCTTTAGGCACTGAGTTGATCAGCATTCTGGTATATTCATGGTGAGGATTAGAAAACAGCTCACTACACTGGCCTTCTTCCACGACATCACCTTTACACATGACGATGACTCTGTCTGCCAGATGTTTTACTACGCCTAAGTCATGGGTGATAAACAAGATGGCCATGCCCATCTTCGCCTGAATCTCTTTGATTAGATTGAGCACCTCGGCCTGTACAGTGACATCGAGTGCTGTTGTTGGTTCGTCAGCGATGAGAATATCTGGTTCGTTGATAAGGGCCATAGCAATCATTATGCGTTGAAGCTGACCTCCGGAAAACTCATGAGGGTATTTGCTATAGGCCTGCTGGGGGTTGGGTAAGTGAACCAGATTAAACAGCTCCAATACTTTCTCTTTTGCTTGAGAGCGTGAGACGGGGCGATGACACATGATTGCTTCGGCAACTTGAATGCCAACTCGCATGAAAGGGTTTAGTGATGTCATCGGTTCTTGAAAAATCATACCAATACGGTCACCACGTATTGTTTGCATGGCTTTTTCTGACATTGTTAATAGATGTTGGCCTTCAAACAAAATTTGCGACTCTTTATCGACAATCCCATTTTTCGGCAGTAGTTGCATTACAGCGTTGGTTGAAACGGATTTTCCGCTTCCAGATTCACCGACAATTGCGAGAGTTTCTCCTTGGAATAACTCGAAATTGACATTCTTAACTGCATCTACAATACCATCATTGGTTGTAAAACTGACGGAGAGGTTTTTTACCTCGAGAATCGGTGACTGTGACATTTAAATTCCTTTTTTATTCATTTTTTAATGAGATCTGCCTAAAGCATTTCCATAACCTTTTAAAGTGGCAAAATGATGGTGGGCTTTTTGAACATGCTCAAATTCTAGCATCCACTGCGCATTTCTTTGAGCACTGCAAAATGCTCCCATATGAGACAAAAGATCGTTACAACTTCTGTCTAACATTGAATGTGTTGCTTCAATCAGTTCCGTGGGTTCGATAGAGATAAACTGCAGCAGTCCATAACTTTGATTGAGTAGATCAAATGCGTTTTGATACTGGCCCATTTTGTTCAATATCTCTGACTGAGATATCGCTGAATCTCTTAAGCTTCTTAGTAAGCAACCGAATTGGCAGGGTTTTGTGTGCTCATCATTGATGGCGTTGTGAATATGGCTGGGTAAATGGGTGAGTACTTGGTCATATAAGTTATGGGCTTCGGGCCAATGACCTTGCTCCAACAATTGCTCTGCTTTTAAATAATTAGTCCAGCACTGTTGTAAGTCCATGTTTGATTTGCTCCACCAAAGTTTTCACAGCTTCTATTTAAATGTAATTTACTATCTATTGCAAATAATTATCATTTAGTTGTTTGTTTGACAACGAAATTGGTTGATATTTGTCCACTTGAACTCTCAACGTGCCTAAGTCACTAAAATATAAATAAAACTAGCCTACACTTGGAACTTATAGAGCAAAGAATATAACGATAAGGAAAGTAGAGATGGCAATTCAAAGGCTTGAATCACGTCAGCTGTACCATGCAGCGCAGCTAGAAATGCTGCCATGCAAGTCGACGAAAGAGCTGGCTCCTATTGATGAAATTGTTGGTCAAGAGCGCGCGCAAAAAGCGGTAGAGTTTGCAATGTCCATTAAAGAAAAGGGCTACAACATCTATGCCATCGGCCAAAACGGCTTGGGTAAGCGTACTATGATTTTGCGCTATTTGAATCGTCACCAACATGACGTAAAAACGCTTTATGATTGGTGCTATGTTGCAAACTTTGAAGATATTAGAACGCCTAAAGTACTGGCATTACCTAGAGGTATTGGTAGTCAACTTAAGCAAGACATTGAGAAACTGATGTCAAAGTTGGTTAATGCTATGCCTCTCGCTTTCGATAATGAGCTCTATTACAGTCGAGCAGACAAACTTAAAAATCAGCTAGCTCAAAAGCAAGAGGCTGAATTGGCGGCCATCACTAGAGATGCGAAAGGTAAGGGGATTAGCTTAACCATAACCAGCCAAGGTGACTATCAGTTCGTTGCCATGGATTGTGACGAAATGCATACCGAAGAGTCATTTGAAGAACTGACAAAAAAAGAACAAGAGTATTTTGGCACAACGATCGATGAGCTTGAAATCAAGCTGCGAGATATGGTTCGCCAGCTGACAGAGTGGGAAGAAGCCTACAGTGAGAAGATCAAAAAACTCAACGATGATGTCACACTAGATGTTATTACTCACTTCATCAAGCAATTGAAGAAAGATTACTCTGGCTATCCGACAATTAAAACCTATTTGACCGAGTTGCAGCAGGATATTGTTGATAATGCAGATATTTTTCTTGAGCAAAGTGGCGAACAAGCAGAAGTAGCAACCGCATCACTAGATAAGAAGCTGCCCAGACGCTATAAGGTTAACGTTCTTGTAAGCCGTAAAACGGATGAATTTCCGATCGTGGTTGAAGAAAACCCGAATTACCATAGTTTATTTGGTTATATTGAGACAGCGACATTTAAAGGTACCGTATTTACGGACTTTTCACTGATCCGCCCTGGCAGCTTACACAAAGCGAATGGTGGTGTGTTGATGATGGATGCACAGAAAGTCCTAGAGCAGCCCTATGTTTGGGATGGCCTGAAGCGTGCATTGAGAGCTCGAAAACTCAGTTTTACGTCACTCGAGAAAGAAGTCACTCTGACTGGCACAGTATCACTTGATCCTGAAGCAATACCGCTTGATGTGAAAATAATTTTATTTGGTGATTATCGTACTTATCAGCTTCTGCAACACTATGATCCTGAGTTTAGTGAGTTATTCCGTGTGACGGCCGATTTTGAAGATGAAATGGTTCGTACTCCAGAATCTGAGTTGCAGTACGCGCGTTTTATCTCAAGTGTGGTGAACGACAACAATATGTTGCACTGTGATAAAAAGGCCATTGCGCGAATCATTGAACATAGCTGTCGATTGTCTGGGGATCAGACGAAGTTATCTTTACATTCAGCCAATATTGCTAATCTTCTCAGAGAATCCAATTATGTTGGTCGTCAAGCGAACTCGAATATGATTCGTGCCAGTCATGTTGAGGAAGCATTAGCAAATCAGGAGCTTAGAGTTAGTCGCTTAAAAGACAGTGTGATGGAAGGTTTTATCAATGGAACCACATTACTCCAAACACACGGCCACTCCGTGGGTCAAGTCAATGCTCTCTCGGTGTTAAGCACCAGTGAGTACATGTTTGGGGCGCCAAACCGAATCACGGCTACGACATGCTATGGAGATGGTGAGGTAATAGATATCGAGCGAAGTGTCGACTTGGGGGGGAGCATTCACTCAAAAGGGGTCATGATACTTACCGCTTACCTATCTTCAGTATTTGGCAAGACCGCTAAGGTGCCTCTTAAAACCACTATTACCTTTGAACAATCATATGGAGGTGTTGATGGTGATAGTGCGAGTATGGCTGAGTTTTGTGCAGTAGTATCGGCATTTTCACGTCAACCTAATTGTCAGAGTATCGCAATTACAGGCTCTATGAATCAGTTTGGCCAAGCTCAACCGATTGGAGGGGTGAACGAGAAAATTGAAGGTTTCTTCGATGTCTGTGGGATTAAAGGCCGCAGCGATAATCAGGGGGTTATTATTCCGAGAGCAAATATGCATAACCTGATGTTAAGACCTGATGTGGTTAAAGCGGTAGAACGTGGCGAATTTCACATATGGGCTATTGATCATGTAACAGAAGCCATTGAACTGTTTATGGGTAGACCTGCGGGCGAGCCGAGTGATGAAGGTAGTTACCCGATCGATACGATATTTGGTATTGCTCAGGCAAAATTAAACGCTTTAAGAAAATAATCGGTTCAAACTATATCGGGCTTTCGAAATAAAGCCCGATTGCTAGTTAATCGATCAGTTCATTTCCTGATCTTTGTTTGTGTTGAAAAGCATTAATGTTACCTAGCGTAGTATCTGCGATATTACCAAGTGCTTCGTTGGTGAGAAAAGCTTGATGGCCAGTAAACAGAACGTTATGACACGCAGAGAGGCGGCGAAAAACATCATCAACAATAATGTCGTTGGATTTGTCTCTAAAGAACAGGTCTTTTTCATTCTCATACACATCTAATCCGAGTGCTCCGATTCTACCTGTTTTTAGAGCCTCAATGGCAGCGGCGGCATCTAATAACCCACCTCGGCTTGTATTTATGATCATCACACCATCTTTCATTTTTTCGAAAGCCGAGTTATCTAAAAGGTGATAGTTTTCATCGGACATTGGACAATGAAGTGTGATGACGTCACTTTTTTCAAATACATCATCTTTGCTGCAATAAGTGGCGCCAAGTTCCAGAGCGATTGGGTTTTCGAACGGATCATGACAGAGTATATTCATCCCCAACCCTTTAAGAATACGCATTGTAGCAATGCCGATCTTGCCAGTTCCTATCACGCCGACGGTCTTTTGATGGAAGTTGAAGCCAACCAGTCCGTCGAGTGAGAAATTAGCATCACGAGTACGTTGATATGCTTTGTGGAAACGTCGGTTAAGAGACATCATTAATCCAACAGTGTGCTCGGCAACCGACTCAGGAGAGTATGCAGGTACTCTAACCACCTGAATACCAAGAGCTTTAGCTTTGTCTAAGTCAACTCGATCAAATCCTGCGCATCGCATAGCGATCAGTTCGACACCTTGTAATGACAATTCTTCTAGCACGGGGCCAGATAAATCGTCGTTAACAAAAGCGCAAACAACTTTACAGCCGTGAGCCATTTTTGCGGTTTTTTTGGTGAGTGGAAAATCATGAAAATGTAGTTCAAAGCCAAATGGTTTGTTTGCTTTTTTAAAAGACATTTCGTCGTATGACTTAGCGCTGAATAGGGCGACATCTAACATATGGACCTCTAAAAATCTTCAATGAGGAAAAATCTAGTCATATTGAAGCGCGAAATCACACAAAATTAAAGTAATTATTATCGATAAGGGTTTTAAGCCCTTCAGCAAAAACCTTGCTTCTACTTATGGTTGCAGTGTTATTTCTGTTATTAGAGATTTAAGGGGGGAAATTTCCTACAAATTATCCATCAACATCATAATTTACTGCTAAATTATTAGAGACAAAATAAATAGCTCTTGGCTTAATTATCATTAGGTTAGGTGGGTGTTGTAGCTAGGCGCTGAAAGTATCTATTTTCTGGCTAGGATATATAAACATGATCACAAAGAAGCTATCTGAGGTGTCCATAGCGACACGGGCATGGTCCATATTAGTCTTATTTGCTATTGGACTGCTGGCAAATACATTTCTTAATATCGATAAATCTCGCGAGCACATGCGAGAAAATTACGAGCGTGGTGTATCAACGCTGGTTGAGGCGGCAACTGGTGTTGCGAAACATAACTACCAACAGTATCAATCCGGTATCATTTCAGAAACTGAGGCCCAATCACGCACGCTAAAGACAATATCTGCGATGCGATTTGACGGTAATAACTATGTCTTTGTTGTCAGTCGTGAGGGCTTACAACTTGCGTCAGGTGTTGAGTCGCTCATTGGCAAAAACATTATTGGTCTCCAAGATAGTACAGGGCGTTATTTTGTTCAGGACTTATATACGCTTGCTCAAAATGGTGGTGGGTTTGTTGATTACTATTGGAAAAATCCTGACTCTACGACCGCAGATCTAAAAACAAGCTATGCGACTATTTTTCAGCCATGGGGTTGGATGATTGGCTCTGGAATGAATATGCTTGCGCTAAAAGAGGATACGCGCAGCTCTGAAATAGCCTCGATAAGTTACGCTATAGGAATATTAATCTTCTTGTCTATAGCAATAGGCTTCTTTATTCAAACCATTACCGCGCCACTAAAACGTACTGTAAACGCGATGAAAACCTTATCTAAAGGTGAAGGTGATTTAACCCAGCGCCTACAAGAAGAAGGCAGTAGAGAATTGGTAGATTTGGCACGGTATTTCAACGAGTTTGTTGAGTCGGTCCAAAATATTATGCTCAATATCAGTGATGCGGGTAGTGAGGTATCCAGTGCAGCTGGTCAGCTATCCAGATCAGCATTGCATATTGATCACAGTCTTAATCAGCAGCAAAGTGATGTAGAAACATTAGCAAGCGCAATGACTGAAATGCTAGCGACAGTTGAAGAAGTTGCAGCACGAACAGCCGAAGCCAATGATGCGAGTCGTCTAGCTGCAAAAGAAGCCAACCATAGTCATGAGATTATCGATAAAAATGTTGGGGGGGCTAATGAGCTTGCTGGTGAAATACAGTCAGCCAGTCAAGTTGTACAGCAATTGGCGTCCGATGCACGCAATGTTGATACTGTTCTGGAAGTGATTCGCGGTGTTGCTGAGCAAACCAATCTATTAGCGCTTAATGCAGCAATTGAAGCGGCAAGGGCTGGGGAGCAAGGTCGTGGCTTTGCGGTGGTAGCCGATGAAGTGAGAAGTTTGTCGCTAAGAACACATGAATCAACACTAGAGATTCAAAATATTGTAGAGAAACTCCAAGTAGGGGCAGAGAATGTTGTCAAAGCAATGGATCATGGAACAGCAAGAGCTACCAATGCTTCTGAGTTATCAAGTCAAGCAGGAATGGCGATTAACAAGATTAATCAAGAGGTTCACACCATAGAGGAAATGAACCAACATATTGCCACAGCAGCGGAAGAGCAGACAGTCACAGTGAACGAGATGAACCGGAATATGGTGAGTCTGAGTGATATGGCATCTTCAGTGTCGGCTGAATCGGCCCAGATGGCAAGTGCGAGCACAGAGCTTGATCGTGTTTCAGATAACTTGATGTCTATGATTCACCGCTTCAAGCTGGCCTAACTTGAGGCCTTAAACTCATGTGGTAGAATCGACTCAAATCGATCATAGTTTAAGTTCCTGATGAGACACTTAAAAACATCTATACATCCTGATATCAACCACTTGGATAACAGAGTTATCATCCAAAGGAAAGCGGCGAGAGCCATAGTGGTTAGTGGAGAGGAGATTCTACTACTATACACACAGCGTTATCATGACTACTCCATCCCCGGAGGTGGAATTGATGATGGAGAGGATATCATTGCGGGTTTGGTGAGGGAGTTAAAAGAAGAAACTGGCGCTCGAAATATCCACAGTATAAAGCCGTTTGGTATCTATGAAGAATTCCGACCATGGTACAAATCTGATGCCGACGTCATTCATATGCATTCCTACTGCTATACCTGCAAGGTTGACCGTAAGCTCGGAAAGCCGTCGTATGAAGATTACGAAATTAAAAATGGTATGACGGCCATGTGGGTCAACATCCATCAGGCTATTGCTCATAATGAAAAAACCATAGCTAGTAGCCCGAAAAAAGGGATGAGTATTGAGCGTGAAACGTACCTTTTACACCTCATTGCCAAAGAAATGTTGTAATTAATATGTTGCTTTTGACATGATTTATATTTGGCGCTGCGGCACATTTTTGTTGCGAACATTTCTCTGGCTGTTGTATAAGTACCTATACTAATCTAAGTAATTGAATTAATAATAGTATACTTAATGTTGGGAAGAGTACTGCCTATGACGCCAATATGCCGCATTTTCTTAGGAGCTTTACTTGTTAGCCTAAGCTCTATCGGACAAGCTAAAGTCATTGAATCAACCAACTTAGTAGGATTCGGTAAAGCTAAGTACCCTGACACCTTTACCCATTTTGATTATGTAAATCCTAATGCGCCTAAATATGGCAAGGTTACCTATGGTCAGATAGGAACCTACGATAATTTTAATCGTTATGCATCAAGGGGTGTTGCTGCTGCGGCAACTGCCGAACTTTATGATTCCTTGATGTACTCGCCCAGTGATGAAATCGATGCTTATTACCCATTAATCGCTCAAAGAGTCCGATACTCAGATGATTACACTTGGCTTGAGTTAGATATTAATCCCAAAGCGCGTTTTCATGATGGAGAGCCTATTACCGCCGACGATGTTGCTTTTACTTTTGATAAATTTATGACAGAAGGCGTGCCTCAGTATCGAGTTTACTATAAAGATATTAAGTCTGTTAAGGCGAAGAATAAACACACAGTTCGGATAGAAATGGCAACGCCAAATAGGGAAAAACTATTTAGTTTTGCCCAATCGACCCGTGTGCTACCAGAGCATTTTTGGAAAGATAAGTCTTTTTCAGAACCCATTTCGACTCCACCAGTTGGTAGTTCCGCCTACAAAATCATTGACTACAAGACTGGGCAAAGTGTCACTTATGGATTAGTAGAAGATTATTGGGCAAAGGATCTTCCTGTTAATATTGGGCGGCATAACTTTAAGCAAATTCAGTACGATTACTATCGAGATGATACTGTCATGTTAGAAGCCTTTAAGGCGGGTGAGTTTGATTTTCGCCTAGAGACATCGGCGAAGTATTGGGCTAATTCCTACACAGGAAAAAACTTTGATAAAGGCTTTATTACTAAAGAGGAAATTCCCCATCAAAAGCCCGAGGGTACGGCTGGCTTTGTTTTCAATACCCAGAGGGATATATTTAAAGATCCGCGAGTACGAGAAGCTCTGAGCTATGCGATGGACTTTGAGTGGATGAACAAGAACATGTTCTATGGTCAATACTCTAGAACTCGCAGCTATTTTCAAAATACAGATTATGAGGCGAAGGGGTTACCCAGTGAACAAGAACGTAAAGTTTTAGAGCGGTTTAAAAATCAAATTCCTCCACGAGCACTAACACAAGAATTTGAACCACCTAAAACTGACGGCTCAGGTAGAATTCGAGCGCAGATGAGAATCGCTTTCAAACTGTTGAAAGAAGCAGGTTGGGAGCTAAAAGACAAAGTTTTGACCAACACTAAGACAGGTGAACCGTTTCGTTTCGAGTTAATGATTTACAGTCCTACCGATGAACGAATTGCGATACCAGTTCAAAGGAATATGAAGCGAATGGGTATTGAGATGAAAATTCGTACTATCGACACCACGCAGTACACAAAGCGATTAAGAGATAGAGACTTTGACATGATCTCCAGAGGCTATTCGGCAAACCCGTACCCAAGCCCAAATCTGATGATTATATGGAACTCTAACTATATTGACTCAAGTTATAATTTTGCAGGGGTTATGGATCCTGTGGTGGATAGCTTGACGATGGAAATTGCTCAAAAGCAGCAAGACCCAGATGCTTTGCTTGCGTTAGGCCGTGCGCTTGATCGAGTTCTGCAGTGGAACTTTTACATTATTCCACAGTGGTATGTAAGTAAATACAGAGTAGCAATGTGGGATAAGTTTGATCGCCCCGCGACTGTGCCTAAATACGATCTTGGCGTTGATACTTGGTGGATATCGAAAGAGAAAGCCGCAAAACTACCTGAAAAACGTCGTTAACATAGAGGTTTAATGCATGGCCGCCTATATATTTCGCCGATTACTGTTAGTTATACCCACTTTGTGGGCGATAATCACGATTAACTTTTTTATTATTCAGATCGCACCAGGTGGACCTGTTGAACAAGCTATCGCTCAGCTTGAAGGGCACAGTTCAGGTATTATGGAGCGCTTTTCTGGTGGTGGCAGCGAAGTTTCTCTTGAAATCGATAAGGATATCAGTCCAAGTGGATATAAGGGATCAAGAGGGCTAGATCCTGAAGTCGTCGAGGAAATCAAAAAGCAGTTTGGCTTTGATAAGCCAATACTTGAGCGTTATTTTGATATGTTAAAAGATTACGCTACCTTCAACTTTGGCGAGAGCCTTTTCAAGGGAGGAAATGTGATCGACTTAATTGTTGAGCGCCTCCCTGTATCTATTTCTTTGGGATTGTGGAGTACATTGATTATCTACTTCATATCGATTCCATTAGGTGTAATGAAAGCAATTCATCATGGTTCAAGATTCGATATTTGGTCGAGTGCAGTCGTTATAGTTGGCTATGCGATTCCAGGATTTTTGTTTGCCATCATATTGATTATATTGTTTGCCAGTGGTAACTACTTTAGTTGGTTCCCATTACGTGGTCTTGTGTCGAGCAATTTTGAACAAATGCTGTGGTATGAACAAATTATCGATTACTTCTGGCATTTGACCTTGCCGATACTTGCTATGGTTATAGGTGGGTTCGCTACCTTAAGCATGCTAACTAAAAACTCTTTTTTGGATGAAATTAACAAGCAATACGTTGTGACAGCAAGAGCCAAAGGGTTGGATGAAAGCAGTATTCTTTATAAGCATGTTTTTCGTAACGCTATGTTGATCATTATTGCCGGTTTTCCTGCCGCATTTATCAGTATTTTCTTTACTGGCTCAATGTTGATTGAAGTGATGTTTTCACTTGAAGGTATAGGTTTGCTCGGTTTTGAATCCACTATTCAGCGAGATTATCCAGTGGTCTTTAGTTCTCTCTACATCATGACTCTACTGGGATTGATTTTGAGCATTATATCTGACTTAACATACACTTGGGTCGATCCAAGAATAGATTTTGAGGCCCGTTAAATGCAAAAAAGCAAAGTTGCTAATCCATTGAATCAGGCACGTTGGCAAAGGTTTAAAGCTAACAAGCGTGGTTTCTGGTCGCTGTGTATTTTTATGGTGCTGTTTATTATCAGTCTGTTTGCAGAGTTGATAGCTAATGATAAGCCTATCTTGGTTGATTATGATGGTGCTTGGTATTTCCCCATTGTTACTCAGTATTCTGAAACCGAGTTTGGCGGGGAATTTGAAACCGAAGCGGATTATACCGATCCTTATGTGGTTGAATTAATTGAAAATAAAGGTTATTTGGTATGGCCCTTGATTAGATTTAGTTATGGTACGATAAATTACGATATTTCTGGCTCTGTTCCTTCTGCTCCTGACAAGGTTAATTGGCTTGGTACCGATGACAAAGGTCGTGATGTATTAGCTCGTATTATTTATGGGTTTCGTATTTCCGTTCTATTTGGACTTATCCTTACCCTAGTTTCAAGTGTGATTGGTGTTATTGTTGGCGCAACGCAGGGGTATTATGGCGGCTGGTTAGACTTATTTGGCCAACGTTTTATCGAAGTATGGTCAGGAATGCCAACTCTATTTTTGCTGATTATTTTATCCAGCTTTGTCGAGCCTAATTTCTGGTGGTTATTGGGCATTATGGTGCTCTTTAGTTGGATGAGTCTAGTTGGTGTAGTAAGGGCTGAGTTTTTACGTTGTCGAAACTTTGATTATGTAAAAGCCGCACTCTCAATGGGAGTTAGCGATAGTAGAATAATGAGCAGACACATGTTGCCAAATGCTATGGTCGCTTCTCTAACAATGATGCCATTTATTCTTTCGGGTTCGGTCACTACACTCACATCTCTCGATTTTCTCGGCTTTGGTCTGCCTGCGGGTTCTCCATCTCTGGGTGAGTTACTGGCTCAGGGCAAAGCTAACTTACAAGCTCCTTGGCTTGGTTTCTCTGCTTTTTTGGTATTATCCATCATGCTTACCTTACTGGTCTTTATTGGTGAAGCTGTGCGAGATGCCTTTGACCCTCATCACCAAGGTAGGTAACTATGGCGAACGAAATACTTACGTTGAACGACTTGTCAGTGGGATTTGGTGTCGGTAAGGAGATAGAGAAAGTCACAAATAAAGTGTCTTTTACTATTTCTAAAGGGCAAACCCTAGCATTAGTTGGTGAAAGCGGATCTGGAAAATCAGTGACGGCCAATTCAATACTCAAGCTTCTTCCCAAAGGCTCCTCTCATTATCTTGAAGGCTCTATCAATTTCGATGGCATCAATATACTTAACTGCTCTGAACGCGAACTAAGAGGGATACGCGGTAATCGTATAGGAATGATTTTCCAAGAGCCTATGGTGTCTCTTAATCCTCTGCATAAAGTAGGAAAGCAGTTGGTAGAGACACTAGCGATACATAGTGGTGTTCGTCAGACTCAAGCAGAAAAACTAGCAACTGAATGGCTAGAGAAAGTGGGTATCCGTTATCCTGAAGTGAAAATTAATGCTTATCCTCACGAATTATCGGGGGGCGAGCGGCAAAGAGTCATGATAGCAATGGCTTTGATAAACAAACCAGAGCTTCTAATTGCGGATGAACCAACCACTGCGCTTGATGTGTCTGTCCAAGCGCAAATATTGGAATTATTGAGGGATTTGCAAAAAGAGCTCGGAATGGCGATGCTTTTTATTACCCATGACCTAAGCATAGTGCGCAGAATTGCCGACAAAGTTGCTGTGATGCAAGATGGAGAGCTAGTAGAGCAAGCAGATTGCTATTCGTTGTTTGCCGCGCCTGAGCATCCTTATACTCAAACATTGATTCACTCGGATCCACGTGGGTTACCAGTAGATGTCACGGAAGATTCAGAAAGTTTAATCAAAGTAGACAAATTAAAGGTTTGGTTCCCCGTTACTGGAGGGCTGTTCAAAAGAGTGGTTTCTCATATCAAAGCAGTGACAGACATGGATTTTGACCTTAAACGTGGCCATTCAATGAGTATAGTAGGTGAAAGTGGGTCAGGCAAGTCGACCACGGGTATGGCGATTTTGCGTTTGGTGAATTCTGAGGGTTCCATCTGCTATGAACAACATGAGTTACAAGGATTAAACCGAAAAGAGATGTTACCTTACCGCAGTAAAATGCAGGTAGTTTTCCAAGACCCATTTTCTGCGCTTAACCCCAGAATGTCTGTTGCTCAAGTAATAGGTGAAGGGCTGTATGTACACCACGATTTTGATGAATTAACCGTAGATAGAATGATTTGTGAGGCTATGGAAGATGTTGACTTAGATCCTGAAACTCGCCACCGATATCCTAATGAGTTTTCTGGCGGGCAACGCCAAAGGATTGCAATAGCAAGGGCTTTGGTACTTAAGCCTGAGTTTATTTTACTCGATGAACCTACATCATCACTTGATCGAACAGTTCAAGCACAGGTACTTGATCTTCTAAAATCTCTCCAGCAGAAATACGCTTTAACCTATTTGTTTATAAGTCATGATCTTAATGTTGTGAAGTCGCTTTGTCACCATACTATTGTCATGAAACAAGGACTGATCGTTGAGAGTGGGAAAACAGAGCAGTTGTTTGAAAGCCCAAAGCGATCCTACACCCGAAAATTGGTCGAGCTTTCAAGTTTTTAAGCTGTGTTGAAATGAGAAAAACTGGGAGATAAAAGCGTGTTATAGATCTTGTTCTAAATAGGCTTTTACTATGACGTCAATTTCTCCCTTTTCTTTCAGTTGCATGAGAATAGAGTTAAAGGTTGTCACAAAATCATCTTTATAGGGGTATTTATCAGGTTGGATAGTAGTAAAACCTAGGTACCCTTGCTCTGCACTTACAACCGCTCCTAATGTGAGTTGCCAATCCTCTGGAAGCAAGCCTTCGGTTGTCATACGTTTGATTTCCCATAGTATCGATAAGCGATCGTTCATATAACAATCGATTTTCTTCTCGTATAACTTAAGTAGGCTAGGTCGACTTCCTTTTGCTTCAGAGATAGTTATTTTCCCTGCTTTCACCGCATTCCAAAACTCGTTTCCACCGAGTGCGAAAGCCTCATTTACACCTATGGTTAAGCCTAGATAATCGGATGGCCATTTGCTCAGTGGACGACCTTCAACACTATCAGTGTTACAAAAGACAACAACTTCCTCATTCAAAATCGGCTTTGAATAAGGTGAAATGTATAATCGCTTATCAGCGTAGTAATAGGGTGGAAACAAAGCGAAGCCTCTTCCTGATTTGAGCATCTTTAGGCCGCGTTTCCAAGGTATGGGCACAATCTTTATTTGATAGCCTGGCATATCTTCGAAGACACGGCGAAGAATGTCACTGTATATACCTCTGGCGATGCCATTTTCTACATAGCTATATGGCGGATAAGCATCATCACCATATACCAGCACCTTTACTGGCGGCTCGAAAGCTAGCGTTCGCCATGAAAGCAGAAGTAGAATGAGTGTCCATTTGAGCAAAGCTTATCCCTTTAATATGCTCTTTCTATGATTAACTTTAGTTTATTTATTGAAGGTTAGGCATTAGACTTTGCGTTTTCGCTATTTAATTCAAGCAAAACATGACAGAAGACGACAAAAATGCTCAAGAAATTGAGATCGAAGCGATTGGAGTAGAAGTATCAAGTCAGCCTATTGAGCTGTATAAGGTGTTTAAATTGGCCAATTTAGTCGGTGGAGGGGGTGAAGCAAAACACCTTATCGCTGAGGGTTATGTTGCGGTCAATGGTGAACTTGAGACTCGTAAGAGGCGCAAAATGTATCACGGGGATATTTTTGAGTTTAACCAAGAGTTTTACGTGGTCATCTGTGACCCCGATACTGCAGAACATGAGAGCCTGGATGGTTCGGTAATTGAGCAAGTTGGTTACCAGAGTACAAGCCAACAAGTAAAGCCGGAAAAAACCGACGACCAAAAGGCAAGACAGCCTAAAAAGAAGAATAAGATTGGTCGCTCAGATATTGATTTTTTCTAGTAGCTAGATTTGCGCGATAGAGAAAATACATACCCGCATGCTTGATATAGAAAAAGCCCCGTTTGTACGGGGCTTTTATCGTTAATACCAAAAGTCTTCGGGGTGTATCTTACTTTCAGGTGCATAGGAATCATCATCGAGTGGTTGCTCAGCCTTACCTCGCAAACTCTCTAGCTGATGTTCAAGCATTTGGACAGTGTCGTAATCACCCTCTGAGCAAGCGATGTATATTTGCTGCTCGATAGCTTGAATACTATCTCGAATACTCATACCCTACCTCCCGCGTTATCTAACGCTTGGCCGAATAGTTTTACCTATTCTCAAAACGATTATAGTCAAGCAGACCAAATTCGATAGGTTGATCTTTCCTATACCATTGGTGGATTTTGTCACTGAAAGACCAAAACTCAGCTGAGCTTCTTCGGATAGCAAATTTATCCAATAACTTAACGTAATCTTGCTCTGTTTTGACTTGTTTAATCATTTCTACAAGTAATGGTACGTCTTTTTCATTTAGTGATAAGAATGCAGCAGGGTAGCTACCTAGGATGCCACGAACCAAGGTGAAGTTATCATTGTCATAGTCTCTATTTTTCTGCTCATCAAACAGACTGGAGATATTGGTATGGGCGTTATTATGAAGAAGAGTAAACACCTGATTTTTGCCAGATTCTGAATCAATCAGTAGCATTACAATCTGAGGGAAGTATCGGATGCCTTCCCCTTTTAAGTCATCAATGGTGGCTAGTGCTTGTTCATGTCCAAGAGAAAGCCCAGTACGCTCAATGGCATATCGATCGTTAAGTACTGAAGAAAGCTGTGTTTTTAGAATGTCATACAGTTCTTGCTTTGGATTTTCAGTTTTATAAGGCACCTGACTTGGTTGATTGAAAGGCTTGACGTTACGCTGTAAGAAGTCACTTAATTGAGTGCTTTGGTCTTGATACCAGCTTGATTGTTCGATATGGCGAATGTCTTGAGGTAACAAAGCGACAAAATTACTTTCTCCTTCTAGACGAAGGAAGTCCATGAACATACGGGTAATTAGTTGATGACCGAAGTTACCATATACGTCAAACCCAGCGACGAGTAGGTAGTGAATACGTTCAATAAGTGCATAGTCAAGGATCCATGCGGTTTTAGGCGGTTTACCGACCAGACCTTGAACGACTGATGCACTATCAAAGTGCCTAAAGACAGTGAGTGCTGCATTTGGGTTGGTTCCATTTCCTGTCCAAATAACGTCAGTTGTGAGATTTTGACCATCTTTAAACCATTTATTAATAAACTCAGACTTAGCTTCCAAGTAACGAGCTTGCTGGCGGGAGTATGAGACCCAATTGGTAATCGGCACCGTATTACTCTCTAATTCACCAGGAAGTTTCAGATTGTCTGCTTGAGAACGGTAAAATTCGTTTACTTCAGGGATATCCGACTTATCAGGGTCCAAGAAAAATACCCAAAAACGGTCGTTAATAACATTCAATGCCAATTGTCCACGACATACAGGGCCCTTGATGTAGGCGTTAATCGTATTTTGAGCATTATCCAGCATGAACTTAAAACGAGCTTTAACGGGAAGGTCGATAAAGGCTGTCATAGGGTTAGCGGAGACTTCCACTGAGTAGTCAGGTAATTTAGCGACGTCATATTTTGAGTCGATAAACCACTTTTGCCAATTGGCTAAACGTTGTTTATTCAGCGCAAAGGGCATATGTGTTTTATCAACAATGGTTGATTCTACGGGAATCAACCTGTAATAAACGCGATCGGATTTAGGGTCATCATAAGGACGACGGGTTGAAATACGATCAACGGGCTGCCCAGGAGGCGTTGTTGAACGGACCAAGGTAAAGAAACGAGGTGTCGGCTCTTTAAGATCAGAAAAATACAAATGTGATAGGAAAAGGTGCTCGTATATATACCTAGCCATTAGCTGTACTTTGCGAGAGCTGGAGTTTAAGAATTGCTCATACTTATTGACGAGAGCATCTTGCTCAGAGGTCAAGGGTAATGGCGCGTTCATTAGTGCACCATCTTGCAGCCATGACATTAATGTTGAATATTCGGCTGAAGTAAGATTAGGCATACCATAAGGCATTCCCCAATTGGGATACTGACTTTCATATCCTGCATATTCCTCAATAGTCGGGCACTGTTGTTCACGATCAATAGAGAAATCAAATCCTTCTAGTTGGGTTTGTAAAGGTAGGGGGTGTTTTTGCTTTTGCATCAGCATTCTTGCCATTAGCCCTGCCTCTATATTGGCATCTGGAGATTGCATACGCTCATTAAGGACGGGGTTAAAGTCAAAGTCTCTCCATTGAGAGGTATTTTTAGCATCTTCAAATAGTCGGGTAGGAGTAGCTGCGGTCAGGCGTGTACCTTGGTAAATAATGGCTTTGCTTGCGCCGCGATCAATGCCAGTTGTGGAAGATAGTTTTAGTTGACATGGAGCATCGTAACACGCATGACAAACTACGCATCGATTATCAATAATAGGTTTCACTTGTTTGAGAAAGAATTCACTAGATGGTCTTGATGCATCAACAAGTCTATCCCTCGGTTGGGCATCACCAAATAGTTTGTCGTAGTTGAGACTCGCGTAGGTCGCACAGCCTGCAAATAATGTAATAAAAGATAAAATAAAGAGTTTACGCATATTCATATGAAAAATAGCAGCCTAGACCAGTTCAATCATTGCAATAAAAGAATACTTAATTAGTCAGCAAATAACCAACCAAAGTCTTCGAACTGTATAATTTTGATGAGATTTTACAATGCGTTTGCATCGATCAAAAAAGCTTAACAACTAGGTTAAGCTTTTTGAAATTGAGGGTGACACGAAAGGTGAACTAGGCTTTCTTTAGCCGTCCAAGTTTTGCCATTGAGATTGGTTTGGTAAATAGTGCCAAAGCAATACAGGTCGCCATCATGAAGGCCGAAACTGTGTATGCGAGGTTATAGTTATCACCGCTTGACATAGAGAAGCCAACAACAGTTGCACCTATAGCACCACCGATACCCCAAGCGGTGTAGAGTACACCATAGTTAGTGCCATAGTTTTTAAGGCCATAGAACTCTGCTGTAAGTGTTGGAAATACCGCTAATAATGTACCATAACCTACAGCTGCTACTGCTGTTCCTAGGATCAAAGTGAATTCACTATTAAAAGTAGCAAACATAATCATGTTAATGCCTTGGAGAATGAATGCTAGGAGTAAAGTCCTTATACCACCAATCTTATCAGCGAGTAAACCAGCCACGACTCGCCCACCAGAGTTAAATATTGCGAGAATAGAAGCTAGGTAGACGGCATTAGGTAAATCAGCTTGTATGCTAGCGATAGTGGTTATGTTACCTATGATCATTAGGCCAACTGAAGCAGCAAAGGCATACATAATCCAAAGTGAGTAGAACTGAGGTGTCTTCAACATTGATTTCCAGACCAAGTCATTGTGCTCTGCACTTCTAGTGGTTGATTTACCTGCTTTATTAGAGGGAGAAGAAGGCAAATAGCCTGCGGGCGGATTATTGATCGTTGCAGCTAGAGGGACTGTAACTATTAAGATACCTATACCAAGAACAATAAAGCTTGTTTGAATGCCCATGCTATCTATGAGAGCAGCAGTTAACGGAGCAAGGTAAATAGCAGCAAGGCCAAAACCAGCAGCAATTAAGCCATTAACCATGCCTTTCTTCGAAGAATGGAACCACTTCATTGCCGATGGTGAAAGGCAAGCGTAGCCAAAGCCAATTCCCGCACCTGTCAGCAGACCAAAAGTAATGTTCAGCATCAATGGTGAATTTGCAAAACCGGAGGCAATCATACCTGATCCAGTTAGTGTGGTGCCGAGAATCAGGATTTTACGTGGGCCCATTCTATCCTGAAGGATCCCCGCGACAAGTAGGCAAATTGAAAAGGTAATTGTCGCGATAGCATAGGGAGAGGAAGCTTCAGCAGCACTCCACCCAGACTTGGTCACTAATGCTTTGTTGAAGACACTCCAGGCATATAGGATGCCAAGACAAAGGTTGATACAGAATCCTGCTAGTAGTATTCGTGTCGCTTTATCAATCTTGCTCATTTTACTTCTCATTTTACCTCTGTCTGTGAGAGGTTCTTGTCGGTATTTTCAAATTTGTTTTATGTTTATCAACAAAAAACATAATGGGCGCGGATTATACCCAATATTGAGGTGATTTAAATCACTTTTTTGTATGATCCAATTAGAGGTGATCTTGATAAAACTCTGAAGGCATAGAGGTACTTAATCATATAGTCAGTGAGAAACAACTAAGCTGGCGTATGAGCTGTTAGTGTCTACTATTATAAGTGTCATTATAACTTTCTGTTAGTAGGCCAAGATCCGGAATAAATACGTGGTATTATTCAATAACTCGAAAATCAGCAAGCTACAGGTTAACAGCAGTGTACGGTACTGTGCTAGTATTCTGCTTTTTATACTGTTTTTTGCAACTGTAGCCCATGCCAAGGAGAATGACATAGAGTCACGACCTTTGATAATTGCTAATTCTAAAGCGTGGAAACCCTTCTCTTATTTGGATGATAATCAACAGCCGACAGGCATTCTTATCGACTATTGGAAACTGTTTGCTAAGCACAACAATGTAGAGGTTGAATTTCTTCTTCTCGACTGGAACGACTCATTAGAAGCGGTACGAACAGGAAAGGCGGATGTGCATGCGGGGTTGCTTTTTTCTGAGCAAAGAGATGCCTATCTCGATTATACCCCATCCATCATAACTATAGATACGCAGATGTATATTAATCGAGATCTAATTGGTATGGATCTCAACGCATTTATGTTGGGTGAGCATGATTATAGGGTGGGTGTGGTAAAAGGAGGATATGAAGAAACATTTACACGCAAGACTTACCCGAATCTTAACTTGGCTTCATTTAGTAATAACCAAGAAATGCTCGATGCAGCGTTTAGCGGTGACATATCAGCCTTTGTTGCGGATCTTCAGGTCGGCAACTTTTATCTCCTAACCAGCAATCAAACAAACTCATTTATTGGCGTTAGGAACCTTTACTCTGGCGATCTTAGAGCAGCAGTGAAAGAGGGGAACCAAGCTTTACAAGACTTCATAACAAAAGGCCAAGAAGCTATAACAACAGGTGAAAAGCAGAGGATACTCAGCCGATGGATGCATATTAACACAGTGTACCCGACTTTTTTAACTCCTGCTCTTATTGCCATTGCCGTTATAGGTGCTGTTTTATATATCTTTGCCTTGAGGTATTCGGTAAGGATGAAAACTCGTGAGCTAGCCTTGGCAAACGAAGAGTTAAAAAAATTGTCGGAAACTGACCACCTGACAGGTTTGAGTAATCGCCGACACTTTGTTGCAGAGTTTCAACAGCGTCTTGGACAACCGGGTGATGTTTGTGTGATTGTATTTGACATTGATGATTTTAAGTCAATTAATGACAACTACGGACATCAAGTGGGTGACCATGTTATTCAAACGGTCGCAGAGACCATTCAAGGAAGTGTGGGACCAGACCAACTTCTAGGGCGCATCGGTGGTGAGGAGTTTGCTCTTGTCATGAACAACCAAGATGAATTGAGAGTAAAAGAAGTCTCTCATTCCATTTGTGACTTAATTCGAAATCTAGATTTTGGTGAGCAGCTACCGTATAAGGTTACTCTGAGCTTGGGATGTGCTTACTATCCAACGTCAAACCATGATATACAGCTATCTGATGCCGATCATCTAATGTATCAAGCCAAGGCACAGGGAAAAGATCGTGCTGTTGTACGTAATATGGCGAATTAATAAAATCTAGCTTCACTTGAGGTTAAATTTTTGCCACTTTGCGCACAAAGAAAGCAAACGGAATCATATCATGAAAAAAAAACTTTTCTTTTCATATTACTGTGGCATATTAGAGCTGTCCCCACGATGATGCGTGCATCGTATAATGGCTATTACCTCAGCCTTCCAAGCTGATGATGCGGGTTCGATA
>NZ_JAYQDQ010000050.1:0-29667 GCF_038138445.1 Vibrio sp. | reverse complement strand
AGCAGCTCTTAAAAGATGGCTATGCACTGGCGGATTTATGAGGGGATCCCTCAGAACACAGTGTCCAAGGAAGATATTGTGTTAATGTCAGACCTTGATTTCATGAATCAGTTTCTTTCTATTTTAGGCCAGGCATCAGGTAGTAACACGGCTAACTTAGAGTCTTTTAAAGTCATTAATGTGTTTGATTATAACGATAAGAAATACGTTAATGTTGAAAAACAGGAAAGGCTATTCGGCAAGCGGATTACCAGAAATGAAGTCGTTATCTTGAAAAAGTATGGTGATCGTTGGCTTCTAGAGCTACCGGAAAGTTTAAAAGAAATTTTAGATAACTAGTTTTTAATTAGGTGATGAAGTAAAATCTCATCACCTTTTATTTATTAAAATAAATTAACAATATATTTATTTGAATTAAATGTGTATCTTAAGTTATTTTTTGAACTCATATCTTTTCCTTTATTCTTACTTTGCTTATTGGTTTGATTGTTTTTTTGATATTTGATATTTGTATTGCTTTGCTTGCATTTGTTCACAAAACCATATGAAAAAAACAATTATATCGACGCTAGTTTCGTCACTATTTTTTACGTCTTATTTGGCCCATTCAACCAGTAGTAATGATATTAATCCATTAGATTCTGACTATTTATTAAGCTTGCCTATAGGTCAAACTCAATACCAGAAAGGGTTTGATGAGTTTCTTGGTGCCATGCGTAAAACTAGAGACAACATTATAGCTAGCTCAACCAACCAACAGCTTATACAAAATATAAAGCAGGGCTTAGCCAGAGATGGTCACTGGACGATAAATACTCGGCAAAACTATATCTTGCTTAAAGAGCGAGTCCATCAAAGCTTTTACGATGCCTACTCATCAGATAAACCTAAGGTATTGCAACCACTGACACAAGAGGAAAGCGAAAATGTATATCGCTTACTAACCGATATAAATCGCTCTGCAGATAATTTTAGAATTAATGTCCAAGGCTTTAACGAGAGTTCAATCGCCAACGTAAACCAAAATGATTTTATACGTTACGCCACATCTGCCCGTTTCATCCCAGAGACTTTTTATACTGAGCCTGAAGTGGATACCTTGTTTACTTCGAGGTTAACGCTTAACTTTTCAAAGCAATACTTGCCTCAAGTTATCGATGCTTTCTCAAAACTATACTCTGGTGACGTTGCTGATGTAGTAAGACAGGCAAAAATTCTCGCACCTTCGAAATTTGGTTCGTTAACAGACCAAGCTGTACTATACCTCAATGGAGCGAATCTCGAGAATGCTCAGAGAGTGGTCGCTTTTTTGTCACAACATGTTCCTCAGCAGGCATGGATCGAACATACCCCTCTTGGTATGGTGGCCTTGGCTAAAGGCCAAAATTACGCCGAGAGTTCACGTATCGCTTTCTCAAGCCATGGTGGCTCAAGAGCAGTCGTTGCAACTGATGCTATCCTTGAAAATATCTTCAGTGGCGAATCTTTAGGCGTTCTCTTACCTGAAACTCTGAGTAAACATGGCTATGATTCTACTCGTATACCTTTACTCGACCCATCTTTTGAGTACAAATCAAAGCAGGCAGAGTTCTCTGAAGCAATTCTGGATTTTACTCGTGATCCGCAGAGTTTTCTTAAAAGTTTTACCCTAGATACGACATCATTGATGTCACAATATGCGGCTTTGCAAGGCGAACCCATTATGTACATGGGAACCGATGGGTATCAGTTGAATATGAGCAAAGACGATGGCCCAGTTAGCAACAGGCTTCGAGTGCTTAGTGAACCTTTATTGGACAATATGCCGTCTTTTATCGATGTGAAGAAAACGGCCGAATATGGCGAGATAGTTGTTGCGGCAGCAAATGATGGAGGCACTGTCATTGTCGTTGATCACAACGCGAACTACTATAGAATTTACTTTGATAAACGTCCACACGCCTATGCATTGTATGACAATGTTGTGGCTCTTCGCGATCTCAGCTCTGGCTATCGTGTCGGAGAAAACATCAAGTTCGATAAAGGCTTAGATGTTACATTCTTTGTTTACAATGATAAGGGTTGGCAAAGCCTAGTACAAAAACAGTCTTTTAATAGCTTTAGCGATCTTGAAGTAAGACGCATTGGGTCGACAACGGCTGTTCCTTTTGCACCTGTTGGCGATAATATGGAGCAAGCCTTTGTTGAAAATCGTACAGCGATTCAAGCACAGTTAATTAGTTTAGCTGATCGTCTTGGTGTCTCGACGGCCAATATTACCGATTTGCCATACAACCCGACCGAAATAAAGCAATTAGACACACATTCGAGCCTTAAAATGTGGAATGATTTGAGAACTGCACTGAGCCGAAAAGTGTCAGCGCAGCGACAATCTCTGGCCAGAAACCGAATACTCGAATTGGCCAAATTGAAAATCCCCGGATACCCCAATAAGGCTTCAGTCAAGCAAAAGCTCTCATTGTTGCGTGCTAGCCTGCTTGAATTAGACACCAATACGCAAGGCTTAATTGACCTGTCTCGGGATGCAGACCAGATGTGGCTTAACGTTAAGCAAAAACAAGAGCAGGGCACGTCTGGTCTTATTGTCGCTGACGAGAATTTGCGGGCGGGTAACTTTGGTAAAACTCAGATTCATCAGCAATTTTTGGTCAAGGAAAGAGCGATCCGAAATCTTTCAGGCAGTAAGCGAGTCGCTTTTGATGAGGGGTATGATAATTATCTCTCCGTAGAACTTCCCGATTTTGATAAATCTATGTCTTTGAGCCAAAAACAATTGCTGCTTCTTGGCTCTACCGAAATGGATGCACGCCAGCAAGGTGCTTTAATACGTTGGATAAACGAGCAAATAAGTAAAGGCCGCCTCTCTAAAGCGCTTGGACTAACGGCTAAGTTTAACGAACAAATGAAGCGCTTGGGTGGAACCGTGGTGACCAGTATTCCTCAAGACTTTATTTTAACCTTAATGGGCGACGGCAGCGGTCGTTGCTATCCACTCGTTAGGGCAATGTCGGTTGCTATGACCAAAGGGACCGAGTCGGTTCGCCATCTTTCCAACAAGCTTTTTATAGGTGCTGCGAATCCGAGCGCGGTAGAAAGTCAGTTCCTTCTCGATGCGCTTCATAATCTACACGCCAGTCATGAAGCGCGGCAAAGCAGTCAAACTATAGGCAGTATGGATATTAATGGTATTGCGGCACTCTTAGATAGCAGCCTATCTTCAAAAGGGAGAGTCTCTTTTGCGGTCAACACTAGCGTTCACTCTGTTGGTATATCTGCCGTAAATGACATGGGTACCAAACGTTTTTATTTCTATGATCCTAACTTCTCTGTTGTTGAGTTTCCTTCGCTAAAATCTTTAAAGAAAGGCCTTGAAGCCCATTTTATAATGAATGGCTTGGCGGACTACTATATGGCAGCTGGAACTCAAGCAAACCCTGAGTTTAATGTGATCAACATTGATATCGATAAAATGGCAAGGGTGAGAGTATTGCCAGGCCAGCAAGTTATTGACTTAACAGAAGAATACCCTCTCAGTCCTGTAGATGATGGTGACTCAATTGTTACTATTAGTGATGATGAGTCTATCATGACCATTGATGACGATGAATCGAGTGTGTCTACGTCTGAATCTATTATGACCATTGATGATGATGAATCAATCATGGTACTGGAAAGCTCTGAACAGCAAATAGAGCAAGATTTGTCACTGAGAATGAGCTTAACTAAAGTTGCCGCGTACGACCATGCGCGAAAACTATCAAATGCAATCAGCAAAGCACGTGCTTTGTATAGTATTCCAGATGACTGGTTACCGATTATTGGTAGTATTACTGAGCCAAAGGAAGGTTTTTCTGCCATCACTTTTATGTCACCCGATAGAAGTGAAGAGAATAGAGTTCAGCTACGTGGATTGGAACTGATTAAGGTGAGTGAATATCTGCGCGAGCAGTTCTCGAAAATCAATACTCGCTTTGATCTTAGAACAGGTAGACCTGTTCAGTCTCTTGGGTTTGAAGATGTGCAAGGGTTTGACGGCTTAAACGCAGGTTTTGCCGTACAGTCGGTCATCACTTGGTTTCAAAACGAACAGCGAAATCGAGTAGCTGATAAAAGTATGGACTCTCTGCAGCGAGCGTTACAAATCCATAGTTATGTGATGGCAGGACAGATAGCTCATGGCTTACTCAACGATGCCAATCATATGGTTGAGCTATTTCGAGTGGCAGCTGCCACCGATACTGAGCTGGTTAATGTGACCATGAATAGTATTTCAGGGATCGCCAATCAAGGCATCGGTCTTGCCTTTGGCATAGTTAACGTGGGCTTAAGCTCTTATGAGCTTGCCCATGCTAAAAATGCTCAGCAAAAAGCAATTTTCGGTACCCAACTAGGATTTAATGCAGTCGGAACCGCTCTGGGAGGCGCGGCATTAGGAGCTGGTATTGCTGGCTCATCCACTGCGGCTATAGTACTTGGAGAAGCCGGAGCGATTGTCGGTGGACTTGCAGTTGGTTTTACCGCTTTGGCTGAAGCATTTGGTAATATTGCTCAAGATGCCCAGCAGGTCGGACACTATTTCTATCAAGTAGACCAAGCTTATCAAAATGGTGGATATCGCTACGATGCCGACAATGACATTCTTGTTCCTTTGCCGGGTGCCGTTGTCAACCGAATTGATTTATCTCGTGGGGATATAGAGCTGGGTAGTCAAGCGCTTTATTCCTCCAAACATGGTAAAACTGGTTCTGGTTGGTTGAACTATTTCTTCTGGGCTGGTGATTTACCTAAAGCGTTAAGAGATAAGAGTAAGGCTTTACCTATCCGAGAACGTTTGGGCTACGCGGCTAACTACCCAATCAACTCAAACAGTTTAAAGATTTTGTTACCAGCTACGGGTTTTTCATACATTGATTATGATTATGAAATTCTTCCAGGTTCCACAACCAGACATGATCAAGGCTTTGATGTGTTGAGATCGTTAGAAACTCAACTTGATTTTGACTTCGACTTTTATGTTTTTCCATCTGAATATGTTATTCGACATATGAAAGAGGAGTTTGTTGACCACACTGTCGAGGTCAACCTTGGTTCTAATGATCGAATTGTATTTGCTCCCAAATTGGCAAAATTTGGCCATCGTAAGTTGCATTATCGATTAAGTGCACAGGGAGGAAACCAAGAGCTGGTTGTTCAGCCGCAGGGACGTTATACCCTGGTCGAAGAGCCCGGAGAAAGAGTCGATTGGATAATCGATGCTCGAGAGATAAAAGGTGCAGATATTCGACTCGAGGCTGACAAGCTTGTGATTGACTCAGTGAGTTTTGATATTGTCGCGCTACAGAACTCTACCTTGACTATTTATATTGATAATGGCGAAGTGTGGCAAGTCATAGACGATAGTTTATCTTTGTTGCAGCTTGATGTAGACAAAGAAAATAGCGCGGATGGGGTCCGTCATCATTTAGAGCAAATGGCTGCGCAGCATCAATTGCTCGGCGATTATGTCGTGGTTGAGAACTATCAAGAAGATCAGCAGTTATTCGGGCGCGCTTATTATGATGTCAAACAAGACCGAATGATAGCGACTAAGAATGTATCGGCCGAGCTTTCGTATTCTGCTCAGCTCTTGACTGCCTCTGGGGAAAGCGCGCTATTTTTCAACACTCACTATGGTCAGCTTTGGAAGACGGATATTGCTACTGGCAAGATGACCGAGTTTTACTCACTCAATCAGCCAAGAGAACAAGCGATATCGGCGGAATTTAACGCTTGGACTGAAGCAGAGTCGGTATTGGTGGCAGCAACTTATCATATGCCAGACCAGTCTCGAATTAAATATCTGTACCGTTTAACTTCATCAGGACTTAAGCTAACCGATATCCATGGAGATGAGCAGCTTTATCAATCATTAAGTGATTCGTTAAGTGAAGGTCATCGACAGTTAATAGGCTCATCTATGCGCTCTATGCCACCACTATTTATCGGCTTAGATCAAGGCAAACAAGTGCCTGCAGAGCTATCAGACATTGTTGAGGTAGGCAAAGTATCCCAAACTCCCGTTTGGAGTATTTTAGCCAAAGAACAAGTTGTTAGTGTTAAATTAAGCCGCAGTACGGAAGACTTAAAACTCTTATTGGTCAATCAAGACACCTACTATTTCTATACTCAAAGTCAGCAAAGTATAGTGATACTAAATGAAACGGGGCTTACCACACTCTCTCTTTCTCAGGGAGATAAAGTCAGTGCTCATGATGGTGTTTATGTTGTCAAACCTAATGGAGAAATACATGTTGTCACCGATAAAGGCACGCTGAATATCGTTGCGTTTAATCGCCAATGGTTGGAAGAAAATCGCCAAACTTGGCAAGATAAACTTGGCGCTAGGCTTAAAGGTATAGCGCACCAAGTCATGATTTTTGGTTTAACCGATTATGATAGTAAACCGCTGAAAGCTTGGTATTTACCTTCGACAGAGCAGTTTGTTCTTCTGTCAAGGCAGTGGCAGGATACAGCGTTAAAACTCGTTGGTGCAAGAGACAAGGAATCGGTTTGGTTGTTTGACCCCGCTACTGGCAAAGCTTATACACAGCAAACACTGAGTAAGGAGCAGATGTATAACTTTGCACCAGATTTTCGTTTTATCACTGATGGCTTGATCACTACGCCTGAAGAGGTTGAGTTTACTCAGGAGACTCTTGAGAATTTCTATGTCAGTCATGATGGTTACCGTGTTACAACCCATTCTGGTTTAGAGTTTGAGGTTAGCGCAAACACTTCTGTACACCTTACCAAGGTAACACAGCAATGGTTAGATAGTGGTCAAAATGATCTTGAGTCAATATTAGATACCTATCCAACTAAGCCTTTGATTCAGTTAGGCGATGAAGGAAGGTGGCTAGTTGCTCAAACAGGGCAGGAGGTTACACTAGCTCACCAAGGTGAGGCCATTTGGATAGGCTCCACTGACGATGTTGAACCAAAGCAGGTATTTTTTATCCCTGAAAATGGCGAGTTGATTCGTTCTGATCCAGAAAGTGGAAGTGTTTCTCTAGGATTTTATGATGATGTGTTTAGAAATCAAAATGTTTGGACTTTAGTACTTAAACCTACCCAATCAGAGATGACACAGGTTGTTAAATTGGCTGGCGTTGATACCTTAGTACTGGCAACATCTGGACGCAGTAATAGCTATGCATTAAGCGATACTGTGGGTCAGTATAAGACGGTCATTATTCAAGATGCTGGTTATTTAACAGCGATTGATTTGTCTGATTTTTCTTATAACCAAGTAGTGGCTCAACATGAGCAAGATAGGCTTAAGCTTGTTATTGATAGCAACACTTTGATCATGATAGATAATGTGCTTGATTCATCAAAAAATAAGCTTTCTTTGAGGTTTTCAGGCGATAGCCAACCAATGCGAATTATCTCAGTTCTTAATAAGCTTGATGCTTACTGTATTGGTGGTATGAACACGTTAAGTGATGTTATGAACTGATATCAGGTGTACTTTATCTCTGTGTACAGGGGCCATTAATCTTGCTGGCAGCATTCTAGGTATGTTCTAGGGTGCTGCCGATTTATTTTATATTGTCGTTTGTCTCAAGAAAGTTTTCGTTGGCTTACTGCCAAGCATATTAGTCACTATTTTACTAAATCCTGTTGAATATATTCATGATTTCACATATTCAGAAGTTTCTGTTTGTTAGTGATTGTATTTGATCAACTAACAAGGCATTAAAGCATGGATATTGTTGATGTAAGGGAATACATATGTCGCTGTCCTATGATGATACTCAAAGACTTAGAGATTTATACAAAGTCTGCGTAGAGAGCCAACATCAAATGCTTGGTTATCCGGTCGCTTCAGATTACGACTACCGGAACTTGTGGTCTTTTTTCCAGTTCTCCATAAACAACATAGGCGATTGGGCTGAGCCATCTAATTACCCGATGAATACCTTTGAATTCGAACAAGATGTGGTCGAATATTTTTGTCGCTTGTACCACACCACACTGGATGAGGCTTGGGGCTATGTGACCAATGGTGGTACTGAAGGCAATATGTATGGTTGCTATCTTGCCAGAGAGAGATTTCCATCTGGAGTGGTGTATTTTTCACAAGAAACTCATTACTCGGTGATGAAGATCGTTCGTTTTTTGAATATTGACTATCAGGTTGTGGCGTCTGACTCTCAAGGTGAAATGGATTATGATGCACTTGAATCCTTACTCAAAGAAAACATAGATAAATCACCAATCATATTTGCCAACATAGGCACCACTATGTTGGGTGCCATTGATGATTTGCAGCAAATTCAGCAGCGCTTGGAAAAAGTTGGTTTTAACCGCGAACAATATTACATCCATGCGGATGCCGCATGTCATGGCATGATAATTCCATATGTTGATAACCCTCCTATGTTCTCGTTTAAACATGGTATTGATTCTATCTCAGTGTCAGGTCATAAAATGTTGGGTTCACCTATCCCTTGCGGTATGGTTTTAGCGCTAAAGAAACATACTGACAAAGTGAGCCATCAAATAGAGTATATTGCCGCGCCAGATAAAACGTTATCAGGTTCAAGAAGTGGTTTAACGCCTCTGTTTCTCTGGAAGTTTATTCGTAGTACTAGTGAGCAGACTAAGAAGCAGCGAGTAGAGGATTGTTTGCAACTGGCTCAAGAGGTGGTTATCAAGTTAAATAAACATGGTATTTCTGCGTGGCGTCATGACAACTCACCAATTGTAGTGTTCCCTAAACCCTCCGAGGAGTTGTGGCGCAAGCACCATTTAGCGGTGGACAAAAATACAGCGCATATCATTATTGCAGGTCAAACCACAGCCAACCCTAATCGATTACACCAAGTATTGGATGAATTGATTGAAGAGCATAGATATTTAATGACAGCGACATGTGATGATGCACTAGCCATCGCTTAGAAGCTCAGAGGTGGCTTGGTGGAGTAGAAAAACTTACTCCCAAGAGTAAGTTTTTCTTTTGTTGGGTTTGCGTTTTTTTTCCATTTGGGTGATGCAAAGGTAATCTTCCCGAAAGCTAGTGTCTTCTCTCATGAGTTTGGGTATGAATAAGCGAACTTTAGTCCCAGCAACGACAATGGTTTTAGCCCCCATTACCGCAATATCCCCACGATACAACTTCACACCTTTCACCGTTTTGTTCGAGTCGGTTGAGTTTATTGGGTAACCAAATATCGTAAAGGTCTTATCATGAACGGTGACGGTTTCGTTGAAGGTAATTTCAACATACTCTTCTTCAGATTGAATAATATTTTCTAGCTCTCGCACTTTTTTTTCAACAGACGTTGAAAACACCCACTGATTGAGAATCGGTTCCCATTTTCCGCCTAGTTTGAGACACTTTTTGTAGATGAAATGATTTTTTCGACCACTACTTAGCGTGCAAATATCGATGTTATTTTGCTCGTCTACGGGTAAGGTGAGTTTGAAAATTGCTTCGTTTGAATAGTATTTATACTTATTGGAGACCTCTTCAACATGCAGTGTTATCTCTCCAAGCGGTAGCTCACGGCTGTAGTCATCGATAATGATTTTACAATGAGACTTACCTGTCGAGGCGAGAAAAAAATCTTTTTCTTTTTTTAAAATATTAAACGTTCTCATCGCCGCCGTTGGTTTCCCTTAGAATTTGCTCCATTAAAGCTTGCTGTTCACGATCAATCTTGTTTTTGTTGATAGCGTGTGTTGGTTGGGTATTATCTTGATTTGTGTTCCAACTCTGTTCGGCTTGAGAAGACTCGCCATGGCGAAGCTTATCTATGCGCGAGAGAATATAGCCCACATTTCCAGTCGGTTTGAGACCTTGAGCCATACGCCGCTGTATTTCAAGGTCGGTTTGTGTTGGTTCAACCTTTAGAACATTTTGTTCTACATTTTTTTCTTTTTGATCCAATGTAAGATCAAGGTTATTCTGAACTTCTTGATAAGCGTTTATATAAAGTAGCTTAAATTCTTCAGCGAGATTTTTTTCAGATAGCGACTTTAGATAGCTCGTTTTACGGTTAAAAATGTACTTTTCCACTCGAGTTATAGGCTCTCTTTTGATTAAGATCCTATGTCTCGCCTCTAAAATTTCAGTATTGAGTGGTAAGTCTTTTAGCATGGAAAGTAAGGCAAGTGCAGGGGGCCATTCTTTACCAGCAAGTAACCGCTCACGTAAATGATGAACGATTCTCTCTACATCCTCGGTAGACAATTGTGAAGCAAACGCAGCAAATTCATCATCAGGCTCAGAGCCATACATATGGGTAAACTGGGTGGAGAAGTTTTCCTGCATTTTGCCGAAAAACGCCATAATATGTTTGCGTTGTTCTACTGTATAAGGGCGCAGAACATCCTTGAGGTCTTGATTAAACTCCCCAGTTACTTGTGTCGACAATGAGTTGACAGGAGTTGCAGGGTTCGAAGGGAGCTTGGTTGAGCTAGTTTGTTTGGTGGTAGTCGAAGCTTGAACGGACTTATTGTGACCTTGTTTCTGCCAATCAGAAGCGATTTCATTGATGTTTTTCATTGCTTACCTAATCGTCAAAGTCGAAGTTGAAGTTTGCCATCTTTTTCTTGAAGGCCTGATTGGGAGACATTTTGCTTGTATTGGGTTTGTTTTTGAACCCTTTATTTTGCCCATAGCTTTTTTCTGAATGTAAATGAGCATGCAGGCGGCTATTAATATCATCTTGGCTGATTAATGGCTGGCCTAAAGCCTTAAGTTTATCAACAAAGCTTGCCCACACGCTAGTTTGGTTAGCAAAACCAGACCTAAACATGATCACTTCTGCCCAAGCTTCAATAACCTTGGACGACAGATCCATTACGTTAATGGTTTTTGTGCCAGAATCTGAGCCTTGTAATGGTTTAATTTGCGTTTTATGGAACTGAGGGACTTTGGCGATTGGTTCTGATGTCGCGTATACGGGAATCGAATGTTGGCTACCGACATTGATTTTGCATTTGATGCTACCTTGTTTGCGGGTCTGAGCTTTGCTGAGTGAAATAATGGCTTGCTCAAGCGCTAGTTTTCCAAGCACGTGATCAATACTGGACTCAGATCCATTCGTCATGGCTTGTAGTTCACCCATGGTGGTAATGACTGCGCCACTGCGATCAGATAGCTCTGCTAGGGCGAGTAGAACAAGCTTTTCTTCCATGGTAACACAGGAATGAGACCAAGCTCGCTCGATAAACTTTGAAGACATATACACAATCCAGATACTACAGGCTAATAACCAAATTATACGATTTGCTATGGCGAACACCAACATTTGATTGTGATATTGACGATTATCTGCAGAGCATGGTGAATCTTTGGCTAACTCGTACTCATTCTTTGACCACTGATTAGTGATTATAACTTCAAATATTTTGAACAAGTAGATAGATAATGCAGGGTTAAGTTTCTTAAAAGTGGATATAAACTCTAGATAATACAGATGAGGAGCCATGTTATGAATTATCGAAGAGATATTGTGAAAACTGTCCACTCACGGCCAACTTCAGATGGTGATGGAGTCAAAATAAGTCGTGTTACAGGATTTGATAATCCACAGTTTTCCCCATTCTTAATGCTAGATGAGCTTAAATCCGATAACCGAAACGACTATATTGGCGGTTTTCCACCGCACCCCCATCGTGGAATTGAAACCTTAACATATATGCTTAAAGGTCACTTCCAGCATAAAGATCATATGGGTAACACTGGTGAGCTGCGTGCGGGAGGAGCCCAATGGATGGCATCTGGCAAAGGAGTGATTCATAGTGAAATGCCCATTATGGAAGACGGTGATCTTCATGGTTTCCAAATTTGGATCAATCAACCAGCGGCAAACAAGGTAAAACCAGCACAATATAGAGATTTTCAATCCAACACGATTACAGAATATGCTAGTGACGAACTGGGGCTTGTTCGAGTGCTTACTGGTCAAGTGTCGGTAAACGATATTGCACTCATTGGGCCGCTGAACGAGACGGGTGTGCCTTTATCTGTTACTGACTGGCAATCGCAGCCAAATCAAAGTTTAAAGATGACGACAACGAATACGTCCAATCTCGTTTTATATGTTTATCGAGGTAAGATAAATGCACATAACCTACCCGTTCGGCAGGGTGAATTAGCGATATTCTCCCAAGGAAATTACATTGAGTTATCTGCACAAACTGCGAGTGGCGTACTAGTGCTTCAAGGCGAACCCATTGATGAACCCATAGTTCATTATGGTCCCTTTGTTATGAACAGTATGCAAGAAATTGATCAAGCCATTTCAGATTACAACAATGGAGAGTTTGAAACTTATTGAGCGGCCTAGCTAAGTGGCTAGGTTTAACCTAATCTCTATATATTGGCGCTGCTGTTTGGCGCTTAAAACGCAAAAAGAGAATAATCCACTGTCATTCACTTTTTGTTTTGCCATGTGCTAACACACATGGTTTTTTTTGTCTGCTTATGTAATCCTACTCCAGTTACTTTTTCTTCGACCGTTCTGCGCTCACCATTGACTCACGCTTGGCAACAAAGCTTTTTACTGCACTCTCTAGTCGTTCAAGTAAGTGTGCTTGCGATGCATGAATATAGTGGTAAAGATATTCTTTAGACACTACTGGGCTGGATATTTTGATTCCGGGATAAGTGTTTTTAACTACTTGATAGTGAGGCAAAGGTGCAAGCCAAAGATCGGCTCTGCCTTTCTCTAACATTAGCGCTGCTTGCTCCTCTGAGTGGACAAGGTACAGCCGCTTGTATTCCTTTAAATTGTTAACGAATCGGGTACCATGCAAGGCAACGATTTTGCATCTTTAGTATCCTCTAATGTATTTACATAACGATTTCCTCTAGAGAGGAAGTAGACGTCAAATGAACCTATCGGGATATCGACTTTAATAATGCTCTCTTCTTTATCAAGGCCGTCAATTCTTAAGCCTAGTGCGTCATATTGACCTGAAACCACAGATTGAATAGCGCGCTCGTTGGGTAGCATAGATAAACTCACAATCGGTATTGGCTTCTTTATAAATGTGAGAAAGAAGCATTTCTACACTTAGTGTTTTGTCTGGACTCTTGGGTGCTTTATGCGCTTCACCTAAAGCTATTCTGACGACATTTTCACTTCCATGGGCAATATTAGCCCACATCATTGTAATAAGAATAAGCAGTGTTTTAGGCAAGGGTGAAGTCAAGCTACTTGGCATTCCTTAAGAGAGCAACTCTTCATAGTTTAGCTGTGATTTAGGATGATCCTTAACCAAATTCATAAGTTTTCAGGGCAAATTCAGCTAATGTCAGGGCTGGGAGAATTAAGCGTGGTGGGGTTTAAGTATTTGAATTTAATGGAAAAAACACAACGTTCTTAATTTCACAATGATTCATTAGCTCTAGGTGTGATCGGCACATAGCATATGCCCAAGGTTTAATTACCACCTGTTATAAGTTGTTTGAGAGGAACTATAATGCCGGATCTAATGATTGAACAGATTCAACCGTCTGTGCTGGAAGATACCTTTAATAATATAGGCGAAGGCTTTCAGGAGATTCTGGATAATCTTGATCAAATTAATGCAAGTCAAGGGGCCATTACGGTTCAGGATACGTTCGCATTACAGCAGTCTGTATTTCACTACAGTCTTTATCAAGAAACAGTAACCAAGATTGCGTCCAAATCGGCTAACGCGATCAACGAAGTGATGAAGGCTCAGTGATGAAGAAGTTTTACTTATTGCTATTGCTTGTTTTAGCAGGGTGTGGTGAGCAAGGTGCTAGCCAAGTTGCCAGCTTCGAATCGGCTGATGTTGCCAACAAAGTGATTGTGCTGTTAGCCCAACATCAGGTGCCAGCCACTTTATCTTCCGAAAAAGAGAACTTTCATATTCACGTAGATAAGTCTGATGAGGCAAAAGCGAGAGAGCTATTGACTCAGTTTAATTTCTATTTTCAACGTGAAGATTTAAACGATTTGCTGGAATCTAAGTTCGCCAGTTTAAGCAAACTGGAAACGGTAAAAAGCAACTTGCTTGAAAGTAGAGAAATCTATAACAAATTAAGTGTCATACCCAATGTTCTGCGAGCTAGCGTAGTAGTGACTGGTGAAAAGAGCAAGCGTATTTCAGTGCTAATCATGAGTCTGAATGAGTTTGATAGTACCCAAAAGGGCAATATCGAACGCTTTTTGAAAGGGTTAGTCGCTGAATCTGACACATTAACAGTAAGCTACTTTGTGCAATTGGCTGGCAATGAAAACGCATAAAAAACGACACCAAAAGCTACTTCATCACTGCTTAACTAAGCGAAAGTTAAGCCAAGACTCTTTTTTGGTCCTGACCTCTCTTACTGATGAAGAAGTGTATTTGTGGCTATCGAGTAGCGTGGGGCAAGTCAGGCAAATTGTGAGTACTCTTGGCTATTTAGTGGAGTATCAGCTTCATCGTAGTACAAGAAATAGTAGAGCTATTTTGGAGCTAAGAGCACAGTTAGAAAAAAGACTATGTCTTTGGTCTGATGCTGCAGGTCTTCAAAGCATTCCTGAAAATATGAACAGCCCGCAACTTGGGTTGTTGATGCTAGCACAATATAACAAAAGACTTGCTACCTTGTGGTCTATTCGCTTGGGTCTAGATATCCCTTCCACGCGATTGATGACGTCGAGTCCATACCGATTATCTAATGTGGTTCATCAAGTATTGGCGCCAATACTCGTCAAATCTGATGCAATTTAATTGCAGTAATTTAAGGTGAAAGAATATGAAAAACCAAGCAATTAATTTTGGTAAGCCAGGAGATGAGTTCTTCTCTCTACTTGATGGTGATGAAATTTTAAAGGAAATCGCTCAGCAACGTGATTCCAACAAAATCACAACAACTCACCTAAAATCCATCTTCGATCTTGGGGTTGAGTTTTATAATAAGTTTCAGTTTAAAGAAGCAGAAATCGTGTTTGTCGCCTATTCATCCTTGAACCCATACGATCACAGAGGTCCTGGGTGTTTGGCGGCGATATACCTCGAGAAGGGGCTGTTTCAAAAGGCTTTGGATATGTTAAACCTTGTAAAAAACTATCCAACAAATGATCTCAATGAAACCATGCTCAATATTTCGCTGTGTCATTACAAACTCAAGGATCACATGCAAGCTGCGGTTCATTGGCTGATTGTTAAGCCTGAAAGCTTAAGTGAATTTTATATCAAACGTTACGAATTTTTAAAGCAGCAATTAGCACCTCATTTGTCTTAAGTAGAGAATGAGTTTAGGAGCAAAAAAGATGATTAATAATATTAATGAGCTGATACTGCGTGATGTTTCAAGTGATTATGAAACGATTGATTCACAAACGCTTCAAAAGGAAATTGACGCGACTACCAACTTCCCAGAGCGTGAACTCACCGACGATGATATCGAAGAAATCAACCGCATTGGTGACCAAGTTAAGATGCTTCAACAGACGTTAAAGTATTGGTTATCTATATGCCGAGATGAACAAATGGCCATCGCCCGTAACATATAGTATTGAAAAGTTAGTATAAATGGGCATGACGTCGCTGGGGACATGCCGCTCATCTATTGAGATTAGATAGCATGCCGGTTTGGCTGCTTATTCCCGGCCTAATACATGAAGAGAAAACGTAATGAGTACATTCATGAATACCGTCTCAGCAACGACTTATGTCGCTCCTGTAGACGATACTACCAGCGAACAGGCTGGTAAGGCTGAAAAAGCGGTTGCTGAACAAGCGTCGCCAAGTCAGCCACTTCCGGGTAGTTCAATATCACTTAGTGCTCTGTGGCGTTTGCTGGAAGACTGCAATAAAGAAGTTGCAGAAGCGCTTTCACAAACAGGTGCAGCAAACTCTGAAGCGAAGAAATCATTGATTGAGATACAAAGAGACTCGACAGTCGCTTCAATCAGAAAGCAATCAGAAGAACTACAAGAGCAACAGAAGGCCAATAAGAAACGTGGCATATTTGCCAAAATTGGTATGGCACTTGGTGTACTAGCGGCTGTGGTTTCGGCTGTGGTTACTTTTGGTGCCACTGCAGCAGCAGTAGCGGTTGCAGTTGTTGCGGTAACTTTGGCTGTTCTACCCACTGTCGTTGACAAGGTTCTGGAAAAGTGTGGCGTTCCTGAAGAGAAACGCAGCAAGATAAGGATGGGACTAGAAATTGGTTGTGCTATTGCCGGACTACTGATTGCTTTCAATCCTGCTAAATTATTGAGTGGGCTTGGTACAGCAGCTAGTAAGGTATTACCTAAAGCAGTAACAAAGGCAGCAACTGAAGCAGCAGAGTTGGCTGCTAGGGCGGCAAGCTCTGCTGCCAAAGCAGCAACTACCGCAGCAAGTAAAGCCGCTTCGACGGCAGCAACCAAAGCTTCAAGTGTGATAAGTAAGCTAGAGTCTTTCAGCAGTAAAATGTCTGAAATGCTAACTATGTTGAAGTCATTCTCGAAAAACCCTCTGATTTCTAAAGCTAAGAATATGTTGGATGATGTACTTGAAAAAATCCAAGATCTCGCTAAGTCAGAAAAAATGGCGACCCGTGGAGCTCGTCTTGCTCAAGCGACAGAGGTGACTTCTACCGCATCTGATATTGTTGGTGCAGGATTTGGCATTAAGTCATCTAAAATTGCCGCTGATATGGAAAAGGCGCAGGCAGAACAAGACGCACTGCAAACAGCTATACAGCAAATATTGCTTATGCTGTCTCAAGCTATGAGAGCAGTTACTCATGCGTTTGAAACCCTGTTTGATCTTAATAAAGCTCACCGTGATTTTAACGACAAAATGATTTCAATACATATGTAAGGTTAAGAGTGATTTTATGACTATTGAAACTAATTTCGCATTATCGGCATCAAGTGTTGAGGGTGCATCCAGTGCAGTATCAACTCAGGTGTCACCAGAAGCAGCAAAAGCTGCTACTTTGAAAATGGCCCCTCTGCTGAGCATGCTCACTGACGGTAAAGTGACTCAAGTATCTGATTCTTTGAATGAGGTACTTGTTGCTCTATCTCAGAACCCGAGTAAAGAGAACCAGAATCTCGTTAACGGCATTGTCAATGAATACGTGCCAGCATCGGTTAGTATTGAAAAGATGGCCGATATTTCTGCATCTTACGGCAAGTTTATGACCGATGTGTTGCTATCCAAGCTGCCCGGCTTCAAAAGCTTTGAACCAGTCACTGGCGAAGTAACTTTTACCAACTCTACTGGTAGTTCTTCGACTGTATCAATTTCAGTTCTTCTTGCAATGTTACTTGCGATCATTGAACAAGAAGGAAGAACACTTAACAGTGTTATGGCAAGCAACATTGATGTTGATGTAGCCAATATGGACAATGCGAAAGTGCTTGCAGAAAAGATCTGTGATGACGATACGCTGAAGCTATGTATCGCTATGGGATTCTTAGCGACCACTATGGTGTTCTCTACAGCTATAATGGT
Organism: Vibrio sp.; assembly: GCF_038138445.1. Taxonomy (GTDB): domain Bacteria; phylum Pseudomonadota; class Gammaproteobacteria; order Enterobacterales; family Vibrionaceae; genus Vibrio. The sequence goes on along the minus strand of NZ_JAYQDQ010000050.1, from coordinate 12,204 downwards.
GGATACTGCTAAGCCAAAAGTTATGGAAGACAAGCACTTAGCTAACACTTCTGGTGAATACACATCAGTCAAACAGATGAAAGAAACACCAGAAGGTCGCAAGCTGTTTGATGAAAATACAGCAGCATTGCAGCATGCTAAAATAGCTAAGAATAATTTCTTGCAACAAGCTAATCAGGCGACTGGACAAGCGGGTAATCAGGGCACAGAAATGATGGCTGCTCAAGATAAGCAAGAGCAAGATGAAATCAAAGCTGGTAACGATTTGCAAATGAAACTTGCAGAGCAATTACCTGAGTTTATTAAAAGCTTAGGTGATTCTCTACGTAAATTGCTTGAGGTTCTCGAAGCTGTTGCTAAAGCAAGCTTGGCGACAAACCGTTAAGGAGCAGAGCGGGTTCGCCCGCTCTTTTTTAGCCTATGCGTAGTGTTTCATTTTCAATGCCACAAAGAACTGAACGGGTTCATGACGTAACGCCGACAAAGCAAACTCGTGAAGAGAATCAGACCAAGCGGGTCAGAGATGTCAAACAAGCAGAAAAAAGAACCAAAAAGAATCCTCGCTTGTTTCGTATTCGCCGTAAGCCGATGACGCCTCAACACCAGAGGCAGTTTGCGAAAATGCTGAATAGTTATCAGCTACGGGCGCTGCGTGATTGGCATGGTTTTACTGAGGCTCTACCTGATAAAAAGCAACTTAATGATGCACAGCTTTTCATATTGCAAGCGGCCAACCACTGTCAGCATCTTTACCCTGCCTCATTACGTAAAAAAATGAAGCAGTATCTTGAGTCACTAGGTGAACTCGGTGAAGGAATGGAAGCGGATAGTGAAGCATTGCAACAACTTGTCGCTTATGAGCACTACCTTGAAGGTTTACTATCAATGTTGGTGCTTTGTCGAAAGTACGATAAACGTGAGCGTAAGTATAAAAAACGTCTATTAAATACGTCAGAAGATTCAAATAAAGGGGAAAACGATGAGCAGCCATACTCGTATCGCTCACTGTGATTTAAGAGATCGACCTCTTGATCCCTATGAGATGATCAAGAATAAATCACAACGCTTAAGTTGGAACCAAATGTCGGATGCTGATGTGTATTTAGATAAGAAAGCTGTGATTGCTTGGTTTGAGCGTTTACGTGACTATTCGGAAGAGACTGTAAAATCGATTGTTATTGATGGAATAATTGAAAGTGAGTTCCACAACATTACGTTTATCTTACGCTTGGTTCAAGATGATGACTTTGAAGCGATGACTTCCAAAGAAACTTACCAACTAATTTATGACTTTGTCTGTGAAATCCCCCAGGGTATAAGAGACTGGGTCGATGAAAAAGACTATCTCATGAGCCGAGATGTGCTCGCATTGCTGTCTCGAAATCGGTGAATATTATGAAGTATGATGCGGTAAACCTTATCCCTCGTTGCACCATATCAAACAAAGTAGCAAAGAAAGTTAATTTTATTGCTGGGACGAGATTTGATAACCATGCAATTAAATTGGATTTTCACCGTTTAGAGTTAAACTCAGTGCAAAAACAAGATTTGATAGAAATCAATCTAGTTCATATGGGCATTGAAGCAAAAGGTTATTTGCAGGTTGTCGAAATTGAGCGTTTACTGGGCTTAGAGATTAAGCACCTTGATAAAGAATACGTTGCGTATCTAATTACCCAGAGTTTGGCCCCTCATGGAGTACATTATGTTGGCTTTATTGATCAAAAAGAGGGTCGAGATCTACCGCTGAGTATTATCACCGTTTTTGAATGTGAGCGTTTAGCGACTACTCTGTATCTTGATGTTGAGTCCATCCATATTGATACTGACTGTCTTGAAGCTAAGCCTCAAGCTTTGTCTGGTAATTTAAAGCTTACGGTAAGTTGGACACCCTTTGAAACCGTATTAACCACTCAAGAATTATCGGTTTTATCAACCGATGATGTGGTTTTAGTTTACCCGAAATAATATGCAGCCAGAGCTAGATAAAGTCGAAAGCTTTCTGCTTAAGATAGAGCAGAATGAAGAAACCGTATTTAGTCAACATCCCGACTATGTGCTTTATCCGGTTGTGCCTTTTTTTCAGCTTGTTCATTTACACAATATTGAACAAGTGATTGAAAACTTGCTCCGATTTGAGTCCACATTAGGGGGCTTTCTTATTCGTGTTGATGGTTACATTACACTGGCATGCCCTGAATCGAGAGTTTTAGAAGACGATCTTCGACGCTTGACGATACAACTATTAGAAGTAATGAGGTTCTAAAAATGACAATTCCATCTCTGCACAGAAGCACGAGTATGCCTGAAATCTCACTCCGCATAGAGACTGATGGCACTAAACCGGACGAGCTTCGACGTACACAGTCCATGCTAGTGGCAAGCCAAGCGGATGCTAGGAATCTAAGCAACCCTCTTATTGATAGTATGTCTGCTAGTAACAGCCTCTTGGATAGTGAGTCTACTGATATCGACACGGAAGGTAAAAAGGCGAGCACAACGGACAAGAAGAATCAGTCTAAGCACAAAGAGGTCGAGCGCACGACTAGCGGTAGATTTAGCCATAAGAAAAAAGCGAAAATTCATGCTTTGGGCGGAGGCATTTTACTGGTTGTTGGTCTCGGTGTTGGCGTTTTCTTTCCACCAGGAGGTGCTCTTATTGCATTTGGAGGCAATACTTTGCTTTCTTGTATGCATGGTGGCCGGACTTTTCAGATACCTCTAAAAAAAGAGGAACAGCCTAAAGAGCCACCAAAAGAAAGCCCCAAAGAGCCTGAAGAAGCTAAAGAACCTGAAGAAAATACTCGGCCGTCTCAACCATTTAATCCGGAAAGTATTCCTGAGAACGGACCTACACCTGAAGATAGTTCCGATGGTCTTCCCGTTAAATCTGGGGATAAGATCATTATTAACGGTATTCCCTACCGTGTTGGTGACATTATCGAGGTTAAGCCAACTGAACCTAAAGAGGGCTCGACAGATCAAGAGATGCCTGAGCCAGTGAATGTTAACTCAACTGGGGGCAATACCTATATCACGAATAATTACAACTATGGTGATACAATTAACCATGGTGATACTATTAATCATGGTGACACTATTAATCATGGTGACACTATTAATCATGGTGATACCATCACAAATAATTATTATGGTGACATACCCAAGCAGATTTCAAGTGCGGAAAAGTACCTATCCGATAAAGAGTTTTCAATTTTACGTTACTCACTGGAAGAAATACGGAAAAAGACTAGCCGAGAGGTAGTGGATACACCAGAGACGGCAACCCCTCCAATTCCAGAGCAATCTGAGGGGGCTACGCCTGAGCAGGTAGAGACTGACAGTCCATCGGTCCCAGTGACGGGAGTGGCAGATGAAGATAGTGTAGGCCCAACTCCAGACGGTCAAAGTGCTGACCCAAGTGTTGTGACCCCACAATCATCGGGTACAGGCGATAGTCATCCGGTTACAGACAAGGATGCGCAGGCGGATAAGACTAAAACACCGAGCGGTGCTTTGGGTTGGGTGAAAAATGAAAAAGGAACGGGTTGGAAAGCGACAAAAGAGTTTAGGCCCACTCAAACTCCGGAAGGTCCATACCGAGGTAAGAACTACGAGGCCGATAAAAATGGCGATGAGCAATTGCACAATGCGCCTTTTATCAAGCCAGCGGTAGGTAAGACGGCGGAGCAACCAGCGTCTACTCGCGATGGAGCACCTGAGACAGCAACCCCTCAAATTCCAGAACAATCTAAGGGGTATACGCCGGAGCAGGTAGAGCCTGACAGTCCATCGGTCCCAGTGACGGGAGTGGCAGATGAAGATAGTGTAGGCCCAACTCCAGACGGTCAAAGTGCTGACCCAAGTGTTGTGACCCCACAATCATCGGGTACAGGCGATAGTCATCCGGTTACAGACAAGGATGCGCAGACGGATAATAGTCAATCGCCGAACAATACCAATAAGAACACTAATCAAAGTGTTATTCCTTCTGAATTATCAGAGAGAAAAACATCTAAAGAACGCGAGCTTTCCCCTGAAATCGGTTCAGAGATTGTGGGTAATACCCATGTCAATGAAGTAAAGCTTCAAGTTGGAGTTTATGATAAAAGTGCTAAACCCGACACTTTCATCAGTAGTGCGCATATTGATATTAAAATGCCGGTCGATACCAGCAAGCCTAATCGAGTCCTATCGAATACATATGGTGGCCGGCTTGAACGTCAACAAATAAATGGACAAACTAAGTGGGTATTAACAAACGCTGAAGGTGAAAGAGGTAATAAAACAGTGGTCTTAAGTCATGGTAGTTCAGTAAGCGCTATGGCTCGAAATTACACCAAACTGACTAAGAATGGTGAGCCACTTTTCCATAATGTTGTTGATATAAATCAAAGCAAGCTTCTTCATGTTGAATCTATCAACGGTTTTCTTGCCAATACCAATGAAACCTATAAAAGTTTTTTTGACCGGCATCTGACTAGTCCGCGTCGAGATGAAAACTTGAAATGGGTTTCATGAATAAAGCTTCCTAAATCCGACATAGATTAAAAAAGACTAAGTTCATATTTAGTCTTTTTTTTTCTTTTGAGCCATGAAGACCTTGTCCAGTAAGCTTAGGGCCACTGATGAAATGAGGTGTTTCTCTTGTACATTGAACTTGAACCAGAGCAGCGAGTGATTCCGAAGATCACGTTTAAGCGCAATCATAATTCCAACGTTATAAAAAAGTCTGAAGTCCGTTGTTTCCAAGAAGCTCAGGCACTTGTTATGGCAATGCAAGAACGTGCTGATGAGTGTCAATCCATCCTTGAGCAGCAAGTTATTCAGATGATTGAAGATAAGGAAAAGGCGCTTAACGAATATGTTGAAGAATCCTATAACAATGTGATTGAAAACTGGGTCGAGTGGCAAAATGACTGGTTTGATAATGCTGAATTAAAACTCGGTGATTTACTTAAAGCGCAGCAGAAACAGCTTGATGAACTTAAAGAAGAATTGAAGGAATCAGTAATCACAGCGGTGAAAGAGCGTTTGGTTAAACTCAACCAAAGTGAACACCTGATCGGTCACTTGGTAGAAGTGCTTCACGCCGAAGTAGACGATGAAGCGAGAAATCTATCCGTTGAGAAAACGATTGAAGAAAATGGCGTAACGTTAACGATCGAGAATGAAGACAGTATCGTTAGCATCAACACGGCTAGTTTAATCACTGAGCTGAGATCAAGTCTGGATCAATTATGAAGCAATTGTTTAAAGGGCAGTCGTTACTGTTTAATCCGAGTAGTGTCATTATTGCATTGCTTTTGCCGACCATTATTTTGGTCACACTACCCGGTGGTGTCATTGACGCGTTTATTTTAGTGAGCTTCATTAGCTCAGCGCTATTGCTTGTCATCATGCTTGAAAATGATGAGCCACTAAAAGTAACTTTTTTGCCGACAGTTGTACTGCTTCTGACCACTTTTCGTCTGTTACTTTCTATTGCAACCACCCGAAATATCATCGCCAATGAAGATGTAGGAGATGTGATAGAGACGGTTGGTGAGTTTGTTATGGGTGGAAACCTTATTTCTGGTCTGTTGATCTTTGTCATCATCACCATTGTTCAATTTTTGGTGGTGACCAAAGGTGGTGAACGTGTTGCTGAAGTCGGCGCTCGTTTCTCTCTAGACGCGTTGCCAGGAAGGCAGATGACCATAGATGGTGATTTAAAAAGTGGATTAATCACTGGTGAACAAGCTCAAAAATTGCGTGCAGACTTGAGTACGGAGAACAAACTTTTCGGCTCTCTTGATGGTGCTATGAAGTTTGTAAAAGGTGACTCTATTGCTGGTATTTTGATCAGTTTGGTTAACCTATTTGGTGGTATTTATGTCGGGATTAATCAGTTCGACTTGTCACTATCAGAAAGTGTGAGCCGTTTTTCTGTTCTGACGATTGGTGATGGCTTGGTCTCGCAAATACCAAGCCTACTCTTATCTATGGCATGTGGGGTATATCTCACACGTATTAAGGGTGCAGAAGAAGAATCTAGCCCTTTTATGGGGCAGCTCATGACGCAAATAGGCTCGTTTTGGAAAAGCTTATTGGTTATCGGTTGTGTGATTTTTGTTTTAGGAGCTTTAAATAGTAACTTACTGTACGTGTGTGTACCTTTAGCTTTTATTTGTGCATTAATAGCGTTTTTTCTTTGGCGTAGGCAGGGGCAGCCTGCTGGTATTATGAGTTTTGAACCGACGGGGTCGGGTCTCTATGAATCACTAAAATTTGTACTACGTGATAATAGCCATCAAGCATTAGTGCAGCAGCGAGTTGAAGATATCGAGCGCGTTCTTTGGGGACAAGCACTTGGCACTCCTGCAATTGACTTTGATAGCCAAATGGAAAGTGACATCGAAGTGTATATCTCTGATATCTGTGTGTTCAAATTTAGCCAAGGTGATTCACAAGATATGATCGAAGTGTTGGATGATGAAGTATTTGTGCGCCAGGACGATGTTCTTACCAATATTTCAAGCATTGCAAACTACTTTCTCAGAAAGCGTATGGTTGAAAAATATAACCTTCAATACACCAGTAATATCATTGAAGGTCTAGCTGCTCAGAGCGAGGTCATGAAAAATGAGATTGACTCAGCCATAGGACTCAACCGCGTTCATGATGTGATGAAGGAAATGATTCGCGCGCCGGAGTTTTATCTAGATCGAGTCAGTTTTTTTGAAGCCTTGATATATTGGTCACGAGTTGAAAGTGAGCCTAAAAACTGGCTGATTCGTATCCGCAGCCAAGCTCGATATGAGATTACATCAAGACTGTTGGGTGAAGAGGACGGTATTCATGTTGCTCTATTGACACCAGAAATTACTGAAGCAATTGAGTCCTATGTGATGGGTGAAGTTGAAGATGTTGACCGCCTTATACAGATACAACATGGGTTAAGAAAAGAAATACTCCGTTTAACAACTCAATATGGCCGTAAGCCAGTTTTAGTTGTAAACGACAGTGAAATAAACCCAGTAAAAGCTTTCTTCCAACAGGTAATGTCTACCTTGTTAATATGTAGCCATGGCGATATTACCGATCAGTCATATGTGACAAGTTCAGAACCTCTTCAGGTTACATCTTAAATAGGCATTAAATGGAGTCAACTGAACCTAAAAAATACCCGCCCACGGAGAAAAAACTGCGCGATCTTAAAAAGAAAGGGCAGTTTCCGAAAACGGAACTAGCTGAGCCGACATTAGAATTAATTGTCTTTGCTATCGTATTTATTGGTTTAATTTACTTCATGTTTGAAAATGCCAATTATTGGATGGAAGAGATTCTCTATGCCGATCTCTATGTTGGGTTTAGCTTGATGTATTCTTTGATTGCGGCGGTAATCGGAAGCTTAATGTTAGTAAAACTCATCATGGCCATTATCGATTGGGTGTTGATCAATAAAAATGTGATCAATACTGAGTCTCTCGGATTAAAGATGGAGAAAATTCATCCGGTTACTGGGTTTAAGAACATTTTTGGCATAGAGGCGATGTCACGTTCATTGCGTAAAGTATTAGAGTTACTGTTTCTTCTTTTCTTGCTCAAGTATGTGTTCGATATTGCTGGAGACGAGCTAAATACACTCAAGCAAGTCAATAATCGCAGCTTTTTTCTTTACAATTTCATTTTTTATATGTTGCTGGTTTCTTTGATGTTCTTCGTTTATGGCCTTTGTGTAGGTTGCGTAGATTTCTTAGTTGAGCAATATCACTTTCGGCAAAAAAACCGGATGACTTTCACTGAAATGAAAAATGAAATGAAGGAAACAGAAGGATCGCCTGAAATTAAATCTGAGCGTAAAAGTAAGATGCGCGAGATTATGGATGCTCCAGTGACTAAAGGTAGGAAACCTACTTTTGCGTTAGCGAACCCGACCCACATTCTTGTTCCTGTATGTTATGACAGAAACATTGATAAAGCGCCCGTGGTTCTTAAAATTTGTACAGACGCATTAGCGCAAGAAGAAAAAGCACGTTTAAAAGCAATGAATATTCCGATTATTGAGCATAAGCCAATGGCGAGGGCCTTTTATCGTAAGATGAAGCATGGTGAAGACTTTATCCCTAAAGAATTCTATCGGGATGTTGCCATGATACTTTCCGCTTTAAAGAAGCAGCAGAAAAAATGAAAATGACCAATAAAATTTGCCTTACCTCAGCATTACTGCTGCTTGGTGGATGCAGCAACCAAATTCGCGACGACAATCTAGTACTCGACTACGATTGGAAACCAGATGTATATAATTTGGTTATGGTTGAAGTAGCTGACGCTGATAACTTTAAGTTCTGGGTGCGCCGAGCACCAGAGTATACTGATGGATCCGCTCATAATAAAGCATGTGTAGAAGTGGCAGAACCGACGGAGCCAAATCGGTTTTATATTGCTAATCTTAATACTTATGGCTTAACTGAAGTGAAGAATTGTGAGGGAGATTACACCGCAGCGAACAATTTAGTTTCCCCCAACAAGAGTCGAGGCTTTGGTGGAGATGAGTGGCGCGAAGTATACGGGGTTTCAACAAGCTTACTCGATAACTCAAACTTACTGTTGAAATTTGAAAGTCTGTTTCCCGTCAATGAGTACAAACTGACACGTGAAGGTCGTACTACATTGTTTGCTACTATTGAAGAATTGCAAAAGTGGCCTCTAGAGTCTCTTACTGTCTATGGTGTTGCCGACTCTTCAGGGAGTTATAAAAAAAACCGTGTTTTAGCAGATAACAGAGCGAGAGTTACGCGTGACTTTTTGATTGAAGAAGGGTTGAGAAATGTGCCTATCTACGTGCGCGGTAGCGTTGAAAATGGTTTGTCCACCTCGGAGCAGAGAGTGACTCAGAGACGTTTTATGATTGAGGTAAAACTTAAAAAGTATGAAAAATAGAAAATTCTCTCTGTTAATAAATGAATTTGTACATCTAAACCAGAGCAGTGAGCTCAAGATTGATGGCAATAATGTTCTGGTTTGTCACTATGGAAAGAGACAAATTGTTATTGAAGATGGATCGCGAGTTGGACTTGAAGGACAGCTAATTTTGTTGTCGGAGTTGGAAAGTAAGAATTTGACGCCAGAAATGGCGGTTCAGCTTAATGCTGATTTTCACGTAACCGCAAACGGGTATATCGGTCGAATCTCAGATAAAAATTACTATGTAAGCAATCTTTTACTTCCTGAACATCCTCAAAAACTTCAGCAACTGCTTAGTCAGTTTGCTGCTCAAGCTGACTTATTGCACATTGAGATCAAGAGTCATGTGGTTGATTGAATTTGTTGATGGCCATTTAAATGGTGTATGTCTACCTTTAGAGCAGAGCTTTGTTCTGACAGGCAATAAAGAAGCACGGGCTGAAAATTTATTATCAGTTCCAGAGTATTTTTCTAGTACCACCGAGTTAAAGTTTGAAGTAAAGGACAAGAAAATTCACGTTGTAGGTTTGTCGCGTGGAAACAAAGTTACCACTGTAAACGCAAATCGTATCTACAAATTTAAGGGACTGAGTTTTTTTGTTTTTCAAGAAGGTAGTAGGAGACCTGCATTACGACGACATCGTTTTAGACAATATAAACCCCTAGTCGCTTTTACCTTTGTACTCAATGTTGCTACAGCAGCAGCCCTTTATTTAGGGGTGATTAACCACCAACAATCCCAAGTTGCAAACTATTTAGATGTAATTGGATCTGGTTATATTAAGGATGGTGAATTATTTGCGTTCAATCAAAATGCTGTTACCAGCTTACCTGAATTTCTTCAGCGCAATATTACACTTGTTGAGTCTAATGACTATTTAAGAGTGAGTCGATTAGATATTGATTTAATTTCAACATATACCGGTAAGCCACTTGTTGGTCGGTTGATATCAAAAGCCGATAGAGATGAAATTGTCATTGATACTCGCGAGCAAGACATTCAGATCATGGCATTATTTGGTGATTATGGCTTGGGCTTTTCTAAGCAAGATGATTATTGGCTGGTTTCCGATCGTACCAAAGCGAGTCAAATACTAAAATCAGCGGGTTTAAGCTCTGTCATTGCTCAGCTTAAATCCCGAAAAGATGAAACTCAGATTATTACAAGTAGTGAGTTTCCATATTCAATCTTTTACTCCACCAAATCTGGTGGTTATATATACGACCAACAAGAACGTTATTGGGAAGGAAGCACTGTCCCACGTCTAGGGGTCATCCAATCCATCACCCGCGACAAAGTCGTATTTAAGGATGGACAAAAAACACGAGTTTACCTCATTCAACCTTAATTAGGAGAATTATATGTCAGAAGTTAACTTTAGAGTATCTCCGACTGTCGCCGCGTTAGAATCAAACAGCGATATGGAGGCTGTGATTGCAAAAAGTAGCCCTGTAGTACAGCGAGCCGCTGCGGCTAGTCCACAAGCTACTTCATCAACTTCACAGTCTTTATTTTCATCGGGTTTTAGCGACCCTTTGGATTTGATCGATGACTTGTTGAGTATGTACATTACTATGCAAACCGAGGCAGCCGATAAACTGTCGAAAGAGATTGAAGCAAAGTCAAAAGCGATTGCCGATATTAACAGCCTTTGGGGTGAGGTGATGGTAGCTGCGTTAGCAAACGTGAGTAACGCTGATGATAAGGATGGTTTTGGGCCTGGGAAAAAGGGTACTGTGACTCTTAGTTCTAGTACTCTGATTAAGATTGAAGAGATCATCAAGGCAACGACGGGTGAGGACATCTCTGTTATTTTAGGTTCTGGTTACAGCAGACAGACAGATGGTAATGGTGACACCACTAAAATCACTTGTAAGTGTACATATGACCAACTTCAAGAAATGAACGCCAGAATGACGGCATATTGTGACAAGATCCAAGTGGATTTGGATACGCAGCAGCAAGAATTTAAAAATATGATGACAGAGATTTCTTCTGCTCAGGAAGAGCTGCGTGATCTTAGACGTTCTGTTGTTTCCATGTCGCAACAGGGATAAATGTAATGAAAATAGCTATAGATGTTGTGGTTGGACATACCACAATGACGCTAGATGAGCTTAATCAGCTTCAGTCTGGACAAGTAAAACCGTTGACAGATTTCGTTCAATCACAAGTAATGCTCAAAAGTGGCAATGAATTAATCGCAACGGGTACGTTAATTAAGGTTGATGAGCAATATTGTGTGTCAATTGACGAAATTAACGAGTCAAAAAATTAATTCTTATATATCAACAACTAAGGCAATAGTAAACGATTGCCTTTTTTGATATTTTTATGTTTATATATTTTTTTAGTGTCAGATCTAACAAAATCACGGTTTTTTTCATAATTTTTTCATCCTTTTTTTTTAAAACTAGTACATTCTCTGTCTGGCCGATGTCATGGTTCGCTAGTACGCGAATTTTAATTACAAACTGAATCAGCAAAACCAAATATGATGTTGGCATTGAGGTTCCGAGTTATTAATTGTTGTCTGTTAATTGTTCGGGTGAATAGCATAGGGTAAAAAGAACTGAGAGTAGGGTTGAATAATGGATAGAAATTACGTTCTGGGTAATCAGGTGATTTTTGACATTCTAAAGCGTGAAATAGTTGCAAGTGATCAAGCCGTGAGCTTGGGTGGACGTGAAGCCGCAATACTTAAGTTGTTATGTGAACAAGGCAACAAAGTAATTGGTAAAGATGAAATCCATGAGGAAGTATGGGGTAAGGTATTGGTTAGTGAAACTTCATTGACTAAAGCAATTTCAAACCTTCGTAAATCACTTGGATTATTCGAAGGGTTGGCCTGCGAAATTAAAACCGTACCAAAAGAAGGCTACATGCTGATTATTGACAAAGAAGCTGTGGCAGAATTCTCTGCAGAGGAAATCCCTAGCTTATCGATTAAAAGTATTGCTAGTTCGGTGAAATCAGTGCCTTCTTCTCCTCAACTATTACTGGATACCGAACCTACCGGAAACATTTCTACTGGGGGAGCATTCTGGCTCACCTTGGTTTTCTCTGCATCCTTACTTTCTTCAGCATTAACCACAGGAATTTTGCTGATGGTTCGCTGAAGATCACGTATTGACAAGGGCAATGTCCTTCAGATAGCCCTTGTCTCTTATTGTTTTAGTATTTGAAATCTTAGTTTGAGTGTAAGCTGGCGGTAAACCCCATTTAACTGAAAGCTGGCACCAGCTAAAAACCTG
>NZ_JAYQDQ010000049.1:0-30077 GCF_038138445.1 Vibrio sp. | reverse complement strand
AGACAATACCGAATTTAAAAGGAAATGATTAGATGGGGTTTACCGCCAGCTTACGATCACTTAAACAATAACAGTGCACAACGAATTACCAGTGAAATAGATAACGGTGAAATCTATGTAGGGTGGACAAGAGCTCCAAGCTCTACGAGTAAGATATTAAATCCTATAGGGGATTCAGCCAAAGCAACAATCAATGGTACAACAAATTTTGCAGTGAGAGTCGGAGGAGTACCATCACCAAATATTCCAGGCACAGACTTGACTGCTGGAGGGCTTGCAAAGCCAGCAGCAGGTGCTGGGGCTCGACTCAAAATGCTCAAAAAATGGAGAGGAGAACAAGCCGCTGAGCATTCGAATTCACGCGCAGCACTCGGGATTTCTTACATGCCCCAAGAAGGGTTTATCGAAGTTGGGCGAGGTTCTGTCACTTATGCTGAGATAGCGGCTAAGGTGAATCAACTTTAAGCATCGTATGGAAGCATGATCAAGTAAAAGCCTTGATCATGCTTTCTATAAAGCGGGATGGACAAAAAAAAAGCGAGTTCTAAGAACTCGCAAAATATTCAGAATGAATGTAACAATATGAGCCAATCTACAAGGGATAATCCAGATCCCTCATTCATTAGAAAGGACAAAAGGTTGTCTATTCGAGATAAATAATATCCAAAAGATAAAAAGCGAATGTCATACCATTGTCAGCAGAATGTAGTAGATATGTCTGATATATAGTAATTAATTGTCTGTGTCCGAGAATAAAGTTCTAGTCAAAGACAATAATTTTCGAAAATCGGAACTCGGCTTAACGGCGTTTAAATAGCAAACTATTTTAAACTGAGACTTCATCAAGCGCACGGAACACATTTTCGTCCAAATGTCCTTCATGAACTTGCTTACATACCTTTCTTCTTACAGCAAGTCCTGCTATCAGACGTTCAATTGAAAGGTGCTTAACCTCATTTTGACTGTTATATAATTCAATGAGTTTACTTAAAGTCTCATAAGCTATGATTTCTTGTCCCACTCGAAGATAATCAAGCTTCTCCATAAGCTCCTTACACTCTTCAAGAATAGAACTATGGGAATGCCCAGTCATAGCAGCTAAAGCTGTTACAGAGCGTTCTAGGGCTTCTGACGAGGTATATTTCGATAGAGTAATGGTTATCTCATCTGCATTAATCTCGACTAAGTGTTTACGTACCTTAACTCGACGTCCGAGCTTCCCTTTGGGAGAGCGCTCTTTTCTTTGAATAGGTTCAAATTCACCATCAATGATCTGAGACATTTCGTCCAGTTGCTGTTTAGTGACCATTTCGTTACGCAGTGGGTTAGGCAATGTCGGAGCCATATTACGCTTGCCTGCGTTTGTTGTTCGAGCTCTTGCATAGCGCAATACTTCCTCTGCATCACATTTAATGTCAACTTGGTAATCTTTGTTTTTACTTCCCTGAACAAGGGTGGAAATAGTTAAGTGATAGCCCCAAAGGTTAACGTTAAATGCCTCATCATCGCTTGGCTGATCCTCTGATAACTTTTTAAGCTCCCGGATCAGATCCATTGAAAAACGACGCCATTCTATGTTGCGAGCCAGCTTCTGGTTTAATGTACTTAGCAACATAACATCAGTATGGCGACGTGACATACGGCTACGGAAATAGCTATACAGTTGGAAAACAAGTGTATGTTGTCTAAGGATTTCTGGAGGGAAGAGGAAAAAGTAATCGCGCGTTAGAAGCTCCTCATAAAATGAAGGTTCCCAAACCAAAATGTATAAATTAGGTTTTATCCGGATTTCACCATCTTCACCTTCTGTTGGCGCTTCTTCAGATGCAGTAATGGTTCGGGCCAAGAAACGGAAACGATCACTTTTAAAGCCTTCTGGCATATTTTCGCTGAGCCATCTTCCTGTTAGCTCATGGAGTTGAAAGTCTGTAAACTCGATTCTATCGATACTATCCCTTATTGAATCACGAGCAGGTCCACTGTCTTTTTTGCCGCGTAGGGACAGAATATCTGTAATGTACAGAGGCGTTTTGTTCGGCGCATGCTTAGCATCCATATGATAATCATGCTGATGATGTTCATGATATTGAACCGTCAAAGTGAATAGAGCGAATAGAGTCATAAGATCATCAACTGTCATGATATTCTTGGATGATCGTGTCTCTATGACTGCTTTAGTACCTGAAATGGATACTAAACTTTTCTGGTATTGCTTTCGAGTGCGCGGCGGAGCTAAAGCCTGATCAATAATTCCAGCCCAATTTGTAGGTGACACTACAAATTGATCTGCTTCATCTTTCATTGCTGGTGGATTATTTAACCCATGCTCGTTAAGGAGCCGTTTGTTCACATGGGTTTGCGCTAGCGCTTTAGAGCGTTTTTGTTTTTCGTTTTGTTTAACCGACTCCGTGACCAAACTAGTCGCACCTAATACCGAAATCAGTTGGTTAGGATTTATAAAGCGATGCAACATTGTCTTACCCGCCAATCCATGTTCAAACCGAACAGGTATTTGTTGAAACAGGCCAATATTTACAGCAGCGCGTAAACGCTGTTGAATCGCTGCTCGGGTAAGCTGTCCATCGGTTGCATCGATCAATTCAGTTGTTGATACTAATCCATCTTTGCTCGTAAACCCTTGAAGTGAAATCAGATTTAGCAATTCCACAATACTTTTAGTTACACCTTTAAAGTGTTGATACTGCTCAATCCAACTGACAGCAGCTTCAGAAACTTCAAACATGTGGCCATCTTTATGGCTTCTGGGTGCTTTAATAAGGACTTTGTCTTTTGAGGTCATGGATACTTATCCGTATAACTTAGGCCGTAATTTCATCATTATTCCGAAAGGATAGGGAAAAACATTTCATAAATAAAGAAAAAGTTTGCTGGATGTTTTAGTTTGCTGCCATGATCTAAATAGTTATGGAAAACCAGCAAGATCACCAATTTTAATTTACGTTGTTTAAGAGCAAAACTATTTAAAAGGATTTTAACCTGATCTTAATGATTAAAGTGATCTAAATTGATTATATGATCTATTGATCTGAGAACAAGATTCCATGTAAGTGATTGTTATTTAGTAGCTATTTAAAATCATACCTGAAAGGATGATCAAGAATTTATTGAAAGCATGATCAATTAATTTAAGAAGCATGATCAATTCTTTACGAAACTATGATCACTATACCTTCGTATTAATGATCATAGTTTAAATGAAAGCATGATCATTGAATATTCACGCGTTATCCACAGAACCTCTACTTCAAACGTCTCTTTTTTACCTTTGTTGTAAAGGTAAAAAGCAAAATTTACAGAACTATGATCATGGCGATAGGTCAAAGTTGCGCTTTGGGGCTCCGTATTTCTGGCAAGGTTAGCTATGCTCTTGGGGGTTGTACTTATAAGATAATTTACAGCCTACTTTTTACATATACGAAAGCATGATCAAGAAAATGGCTTTTTTCAGTGTTGATTTGTTTTTTGCTGTTTGGATTGGTGTCATATCTAAGTTGGTTGTCTAAATTACTTGGTGAGTCTACGTTTTACCGTAATCTAGTAGGTAATACTCATGCTTCCGTAGTCAGATTTTACTTGATCATCTATCCGTATGGCGATCCTTATTTAAGGACAATGTAGGATTATTTTACAAGGTGATATGATCTCTTGATCATTGTTCCTGAGCCCTTGTTAGATATCGAAAGCATGATCAAGATATTCCTCTTGATCATTGTTCCACTATGTAGATATTCTTCTGTCATCGGTAGATGTAGATGCTTTTCGGCTTCAAACTTACTTATCTTTTTCATCGCGTGTAAGTCAAAATTACACAGACCGTAAACTATGGTTAAGTATCAATCGTTCCGAACAGCTTATGATTTTATTTACAATGTAAATAAGTGACGTTGTAATACTTTTAATTAGATAAAATTTGTATGGATTTGTTGGCGATATTTTTCGATACATTTGACAGGTTTTTGACCTAAATTAATCTACTTTATAAAATTCATCCTATTAATGTGATTTTAATTCATAAATGCATGTTCAGCTTTTTGTTGTTATTGGTTTTATTTGCTGTACAATTAATGTCAGTGACTTAAAACGGAATGTGGAAATGAAAAGAGACCAAACAATTGAAAGTCTTGTTCAACTCGCAGAACAAACGGCTCAGGTGCAAGCCGACCGAATTGAGATTGTTTTAGAGGAACGTAGCGATGAGCACTTTCCACCAATGTCAAAAGCCCTGATGGAAACACGTTCTGGACTGACTCGCAGGAAGTTAGATGAGGCGATCAGCAAGCTGGAAGCATCTGGACATCAGTTTACTAAGAATAATGCCAATCATTATTCTATTTCACTACAAGAAGCCCATATGTTGATGGATGCCGCTGGAGTTCCCAAGTTTCATCAGCAAAAGAATAATAATGATAACAAACCTTGGATTATAAATGTTCAAAATCAAAAAGGTGGCACTGGGAAGTCAATGACTGCAGTACATCTTGCTGCTTGCTTGGCTTTAAACCTTGATAAACGTTATCGTATTTGTCTGATTGATTTAGATCCTCAAGGTTCATTACGTTTGTTCCTCAATCCACAGATTAGCCTGACCGATCATGACAATATATATTCGGCTGTGGATGTGATGCTAGACAATGTTCCAGAAGGTGTAGATATTGATAAAGAATTTCTCCATAAAAATGTTCTGCTACCAACTCAATACCCAAACCTCAAAACAGTGTCAGCGTTTCCTGAAGACGCAATGTTTAATGCAGAAGCTTGGCAGAACCTATCAAAAAACCAGTCTCTTGATATTGTTAAGTTATTGAAAGAAAAATTAATCGATCAAATTTCTGACGATTTTGACATTATAATGATAGATACTGGTCCTCATGTTGACCCTCTTGTTTGGAATGCGATGTATGCATCAAATGCATTGTTGATCCCATGCGCCGCTAAACGCCTCGATTGGGCATCCACTGTGAACTTCTTTCAGCATTTACCAACTGTTTACGAGATGTTTCCTCAGGATTGGCAGGGACTAGAGTTTGTTCGTTTAATGCCAACAATGTTTGAGGATGACAACAAAAAGCAGGTTGCAGTGCTGACAGAGATGAATTATTTGTTGGGTGACCAAGTGACTATGGCAACAATTCCTCGCAGTAGAGCATTTGAAACTTGTGCTGATACCTATAGTACAGTTTTTGACTTAACAACTGGGGACTTTGAGGGCGGTAAAAAGACGCTTGCCACAGCACAAGACGCTGTACAAAAGAGTGCCTTGGAACTTGAACGAGTTCTTCATAGTAATTGGTCATCACTTAATCAGGGATAAGTAAACAATGGCAATTAAAACCTCAGACTTAAATGCAAGGTTATTTGGAAAAGCAGATAAGCGTCATGTTGCGAATAGCCAAGAAGCCCAGAAGGCAGCCAAAGACCAAGTTCAGGTAATAGAGTTAGCTGTCGCCGGTGAAGACGTTGTTACTTTTGAACTAGTAAGAGTGCCAGCTGATAAAATCGCAGATGACACCCTAGTGTTTACTGATAACGCGCGGGAGCAGGCATTTCTTAACGAACATGCGTTATCTGATATTCTGAGCACACTAAAAGAGCGAGGGCAGCAATACCCTGCGGTTGGTAGAAAAAGTGCTGATGGAAAAATAGAAGTCTTAGATGGCAGTCGTCGACGTATGTCCTGTCTCCTAGCTAACAAAGACTTTCTTATTTATGTCGCAGAGGACATTAATAGTGAACATGCTAAGTTTCTGTCTGATGTCGCTAATGCCCACAAGCCTTTATCTTTGTATGAAAAAGGTAAAGAAATGCGCGCTAAGCTCAATAGTGGTGAAGCAGACGATCAAAAAGCCCTCGCTAAAATGTTCCAATGCAGCGAGGCATTGGTCAGTGGAGCATTGAAAGCGGCGGATCTACCTCTACCTTTACTTCAAGCGTACCCTAATGTTGCTGATCTTGGTCGTCCGACGATAGTTAAGCTATACAAACAGTTTAATGAGCTTAGTGAAGCTAATCGAACTCAGCTTCTTGACAGATGTCAGTCTGCAGAAGGACATGTGTGGCAGAGAAGCCAAGCGCAAGGGGTTGCTCGAATTACAAAGGAAGTTTCTGAAACCATTGAACAATGGATTGATGAACTAGCGCCCAAAAAAAATGCCGCCCATAGCAAAGTTGAACTGATTAAAGGCAGAGCCAGTTATAATCGCAAAGGATCTGACTTGGCGTTAAGCCTTAAGAAAATAGATGATCAACTGATGCAAGAAATCCTTAGCTTTCTCACTAGTAAACTTGATGGGTAAAGGATGTAGTCGCTTTGTGTTCGTATGCCCCCTTCTATGGGCATTGTTTAATCTTCAAAGCCGCAACTAGCGGCTTTTTTATCCCTCTCATTTACTGAGCCTAGTTGTTATAATTCTCTTATTCTCAATTGAAGACTTTTACCATGTTTGACTATTTTACCCAGCTTATTGAATGTGCATGTCAAACTAATCATCGATATGGATTAGTTTTGCATGGGGACCATGATTGGACGAGCTCTAATATTGAAATGGTCAAAGCTCTATACGCTCACTCAGATATAGTTGAACTAGGGGGGAAGGTAAACGATAACAAAGTTCGTCATATTTCTTATAAACAGGGAAAAAACTTGTTGGGGCAAGAATGCGCGTTATTGATTTGTTATTTATCGGGTGGGTTTGATGCAAATTCATTCTGTGCTGCTTTGGGGAGTGTGCGAGGAGGTGGTTTAGTTATTATCGTGCCAACATTGAGTAATGCCTCACCGCTAGCACAGCAGTGGCTTCAAGGTGCTTTTAAAAGGTTGATTCAACTTGAACAATCGAAACCCGTACCCGAGGTTATTGAGATCAATACTCCATCATTAGCTCCTTTCTCTGATCAAAGTATTGCGATAGATAAAATCAAAAAAATCTCTACAGGGCATCGTAAGCGTCCACTCGTTATGACAGCAGATAGAGGAAGAGGAAAAAGCAGCGCGTTAGGTATTGCATCGGCCGAGCTAATGGAACAGCGCCAGATCAAGATCCTTGTTACAGCTCCTAGTTTAGCAACCGTATCCCCTGTTTTTGAGCATGTTCAAAAGCACCTCCTAGATGCCCAAGTAAATAAAGGTAAGATTTGTTATTCTCATTCATCGATAGAGTTTATTGCTCCAGATGAGTTGCTTACAAGCCAACCTGAATGCGATTTATTGCTTGTCGATGAAGCGTCGGCCATACCCATTCCCATGCTACAGAAAGTGGTGAGCCTCTATCACCGCTGTGTGTTTTCTACCACAGTTCATGGTTATGAAGGTTGTGGAAGAGGCTTTACTATCAAGTTTCAAGATTGGCTTGAGCAAAAGCGGCCCGGTACGTCTTTTTTCCATCTTAATCAACCTATTCGCTGGGCGGTGAATGACCCGCTAGAAAATTGGTTATTTGACTCTTTTTTATTAAATGCCGAACTAGAGCCTGTTGAGTTTTATGAAGGCTCAGAGATTAAGTTGGAAAAAGCAACTAAGCAAAATCTAATTAATCAGCCGTCTCTGTTACGAACCAGTTTTGCACTCTTGGTGAATGCTCATTATCAGACGACACCTAGTGACCTAATGTTACTGTTGGAGGAAGATGCGATACAGCTATATTTAGCCTTATCCAATGGTTCATGCGTTGGTTGTATGATGACAATTAATGAAGGGGGGGTAGAGGACAGCTTGATTAAATCGATTCAACATGGCAAGCGGCGCCCAAGAGGCCACTTGGTACCAATCACTTTGGCTAACCAACTCGGTATTTCTCAAGCTGCACGTCAATACAGCACTCGTATTATGCGGTTAGCCATACACCCAGATGTTCAAAGAATGGGAATTGGGACAGAAATGCTGTCTCAGTTCACAACACACTCTACTGACGATTTTATCTCAACTAGTTTCGGCGCCACCGATGAACTGATTCGCTTTTGGGCTAAAGCGGGTTTTTCTCCTGTCAGACTTGGAACTCAGAGAGATCAAGCGAGTGGTTGCCATTCTGTTATCATGGTCAAAGGTCAGGTTAATTGGCTAGAGTACGCGATAAAGCATAACCAACATGCAATGGTTTACTTGTTGAGTAGTCTTTTTTCCGATATAGAAGTAGACATCATTCGTAGTTTACTTGTGATGAATAATACTTCTGATGAAAAAAGTGAATATATCTCAGTCATTGATAATTATTCTATGGGAGGAGCGAGTTATGAAAGTGTCGTACCATTTTTATCTGATTGGATATTATCCTCTCCTATTCTCATCAAAGAGTCATCGGATTTACTGATACGTAAAATATTGCAGCAGCGTACTTGGAAACAGTGCAGTGAAGAATTTTCTGTATCAGGCAGGAAGCAATTAGAGCAGAAAATCAGAGATGAGCTCAGAGTATTAATAGAATCTGATCAGCAGTGATTATGATTTTTACAGTGTAAATACCGTCTTTACAAGAGGGAGCCCTTTCTCTCATACATGAAAAACACTGTTGTATTTACAGTGTAAACTTTCCTTTAACCATATTTTAAAAATGCCACTAAAAAAACATGGTTTTTTCATAATGAAGTTAAATCGTATAACATATTGAAAGTAAAGTGGTTATATTGATTTTTTTGTAATTCATATGTATTTGAGTTCATAATGGGACCTAGCTTGGTTGGCTAAACCGCAATTCCTTTCTACACTCAGATTGAGGCGTATGCTTCAATCAACGGCTAGGAAATATAAAAATAAAAGGTAGAAACATGAATTGTTTACTTCCTGAGTCTCTGGACATTTCGACAGTGCTAGACTTGACGGCTCAATATAAAGAACTGTTTACTAACCAAGGCTCCATTGAGGTTAACGCCGAAAACGTGGCGCGGGTCGATGCGGCTGGTATCCAACTCCTTTCTTGCCTTTTTATTTCCGCAAAAAAAAATCGCCGAGAGATTTATCTTCTTAAACCAACACAGCTACTAACCGATGGTATACAAACGTTAGGGCTATGCGATGTTTTTGATGGAACAACGAAAGTCGGGGAGTAATCAATATGACTAAGATACTTGCAGTAGATGACTCTGTGTCAATACGTCAAATGGTTAGCCATACATTGCGTGATGCTGGCTACGAAGTTGAAACCGCTAATGATGGTCGAGACGCACTCACCAAGGTAGCAAGTCACAAGTTTGACGTTGTTATCTCAGATGTCAACATGCCAATAATGGGGGGATTCGAGTTAGTTAAAGCCTTGAGAGATAAGCCTCAGTATAAATTCATCCCCATTTTAATGCTCACTACCGAAACAAGTACTGAAAAAAAACAGCAGGGTAAGACTGCTGGTGCAACAGGCTGGTTGGTTAAGCCATTCAATCCTGAAACGCTATTAAAAACACTAAAACGCGTTATTTGATCACAAGATCTGAACCGAAAAGCGTCATCAGGCAAAGGAAAAGCTTATGGCTTTAGATATGGAACAACTACGCAAGATGTTTTACGAAGAGTGTCGTGAAAATCTTGAAGTATTAGAAGATATGCTCCTCAATCTAGATGTAAGTTGTGTCGAAGATGAGTCAATCAATACTATATTTCGAGCTGCTCATTCGATTAAAGGTGGAGCGGCAACGTTTAATTTACTCGATATTAGTGAATTCACGCACTCAGTCGAAGCTTATCTCGACCTAGTTCGTAACCACCAGAAAGAACTCACAGTGACCACAGTAGACTTGTTGCTTAAAAGTGGTGATTGTATTCATGCAATGCTCGAAGGCCATGAACAAGGAAGTGATGTTGATACTGAGCTTAAAGATCATGTTAGTTCTCAACTCAATGCTTTATTAGGTGAGTCTCTCACTGAGGATACAGATTCCCCGTCGTCATTGGCACCAAATGATGTAACCTCGAGTGTTTGTCAACAATCTGATTGGCGGGTGAAATTTGAGCCTCATGCTGAAATGTTTTTTAGTGGCAATGACCCGCTGAGAATATTGAGAGAGCTAAAAGACCTGCACACTTCTTGTGTAGTTAGTGTTGACACAGCTCAGTTACCCGATGTAGAGGACATTGAAGCCGAACTTTGTTACTTGAAATGGACAGCGCACCTACCGGCCGAAGTGGCTGAGGGCGATATTCGCGAAATTTTTGAGTGGGTAGAAGATGAATGTGATCTTTCTATTGAGCGAACGTCGCCAAGCCAGCATGAGAATAAGGAGGAAGCTGAGCAATCTAATGATACTGACCCTGCCAGTATAGACGTGAAACCCTCGGCTCCTAGCCTAGTAAAATCAGACCCTAAAGCTTCTAAAGTCGCAAAATCTGAATCCAGCGTGAGCTCGATACGAGTGGATATCGATAAGGTCGATAGTCTAATCAATCTCGTTGGAGAGCTTGTGATTACTCAATCAATGCTCACAGAAATTGGTAACGATTTTACGATTGATAAGTTAGAGAAACTTAAAGCCGGATTAGCTCAATTACTTCAAAATAGTAAAGACCTACAAGAAAATGTCCTTAACATTCGTATGTTGCCAATGAGCTTTGCATTTAGCCGATTCCCTCGGTTAGTGCGTGACTTATCTGGTCGACTTGATAAGCAGGTAGATTTACAAATCCAAGGAGAACAGACAGAACTCGATAAAACCGTGTTAGAACGTATTGTCGATCCGTTGGTTCACTTAGTTAGAAATGGTATTGATCATGGTATCGAGCAGCCAAATGTCCGCTTAGAGCGAGGAAAGCCAGCACAAGGGGTAATTAAGTTAAATGCTTTCCACCAAGGTGGGTCTATTGTCATCGAGATTAAAGATGATGGAGCTGGACTGGATTGTAACAAGCTTTGGAATAAAGCGACTGAAAAAGGTGTATTGGCGGCGGATGCTCGCCGTGAAGACATGACTGATAAGCAAATAATGAATTTAATTTTTGCGCCCGGCTTTTCAACTGCGGAGGAAGTTTCTGATATTTCGGGCAGGGGCGTAGGAATGGATGTGGTAAGGCGTAACATCGAAGAGCTAGGCGGACATATTGAAGTTGAATCAGAAATTGGGGTAGGTAGTTGTTTTACTATTAGTTTGCCACTCACTCTTGCAATACTTGATGGCCAGTTGGTCAAAGTGGGTGGTGAAGTATACATCATCCCTCTTTTGACAATTGTAGAATCAATTCAAATAGATCCTACTTGCATTAAGTTGGCTTCAGGAGGAGTGGAACTTTATCGATTACGAGAGGAAAACATTCCTATTTTGCGTCTTCAAGAAGAGTTGGAGATGGGGCAAAGTGGTTCCTTAGACGCCAGAATACTATGTTTTGTTGAAGCTGCAGGTAACCGAGTTGGTTTACTTATTGATGAGCTTCTTGACCAACAGCAAGTTGTTATCAAGAGTTTGGAGTCGAATTACAACAAAGTCGCAGGCATCTCTGGCGCCACCATTTTAGGAGACGGTTCTGTTTCTTTGATTTTAGATATTCAGGGCTTAATTACACGTTTTCTCAAACGAGCTTCCGACTCTGCTAGCAAGGGCCTCGCGGCTTAGGGAGGGAAAATGGAAACTGAATTAGCAACACGTGATATGGCGTCTAAAACCGCATTTCCGATGCAATCACAAGTACCAGTAGAGAGTGCTGAAGAAGAAGGAGTCTCAGAAAGTGCTGACTTCTTGAGCTTTAAACTAGCAAGTGAGCTATATGGTGTAGAAATCAATGATGTTGAGGAGATTCGTGTCTGGGAAAGGCCAACCCCGATTCCTCATGCACCTGCATTCGTCAAAGGTGTTATTAATTTGCGCGGTATGATTGTCCCTGTAGTTGACCTAAGGTGCCGCTTTGGGGTGGGGCAGAGTGAATATTTGCCAAGTACAGTCGTGATTGTGCTTCGCCTCAAACTTGAAGAGAGTGAACGCTTAATGGGCTTAGTGGTTGATGCAGTGAGTGATGTTGTTAGCCAAGGACAAAATGAGTTGTATCCGAGTGTAGGAGAGTCATTAGTCACTCCTTACTTACAAGGGTTATTGAATGTTGGTGATCAGGTTATGTCTCTACTCAATACAGAAGAGCTGCTTAATATAGAGCGTGTTTTAGGGAGAGAATCATGATTATGCCTCAGGAATTTCTCAGCTTTATTTTAGGTGAAGATGAATATGGTGTCCCTATTCTTGAGGTACGAGAGGTGAGAGGTTGGGGGGCGGTCAGAGAGGTGCCTAATTCTCCCCCCTATATGCTAGGAGTACTAGAAATCCGAGGAGAATATGTCCCCATTGTTGATTTGCGGGCACGGTTTGGCTTACCACCTGCGGAAATTAGTGCAACGACAGTTGTGATCGTTCTCAATGACGCTCAGATGCATCCTTTAGGCATTATTGTTGATGGAGTCTCAGAAGTTTACCCATTAACAGATGAACAAATAAAACCAGCACCACATGTATCACGTACGGTTGACCATAGCTATATCCGAGGTCTTGCATCGGTCGAGAATGGTCATCTGATATTAATAAAACTTGAGGCTCTGTTCGATGTGGCAGAGTTAGCTGAGCTCGAACACAGAGATAAGAGTTTGGCTTAACAAGTCATACAAAACAATCAGGGAGAGGTGGCTCATGGCATTTTGGAATCGTAAACCTAAATCAAACGCAGTTGAGCAATTTGAAGCGGTTGCGTCAGATGGCTTAATGAATACTCAAGAGCATGAAGAACAAGGGCTGTCTAAAGAACAACTCTCTTCAGCACTTAATGCTGCGCAAACGGCGTTAATGATGATTGATAGAGATTTCAACATTACCTACGTAAACCAGAAATCCATTGACTTACTAAAAACTCATGAAGGTTTATTTCAGTCTGTTTGGCCTAATTTTCGGGCCGATGAAGAGTTTCTGATGGGGTACTGTATTGATGGTTTTCATGCTAATCCTGCTCACCAGCGTCAATTACTCTCCAATCCATCTAACCTCCCCTACATCACAACCATCACTGTCAAAGATGTACAGATTGAACTAAATGTTGGTGCGATTATTGACAAGAATGGAAGCTATGTAGGTAACACGTTGGAATGGTCTGATGTGACAGATGCGCTCAAACAGAAAGACGATATTGCCCGTTTACGCGCCGCCGTTGACCAAGCTCAAACTGCAATGGTGATGATAGATAGAGATTTCAACATTACCTATGTTAACCAATCGACCATAGAGCTATTTGGCAAACATGAAGCTGCACTTCGGACTGTTTGGTCAGGCTTTACTGCATCAGAGCAATGGTTGATGGGGCGCTGTATTGATGAGTTCCATAAAAATCCTGCTCACCAGAGGCAACTGCTATCAACCCCGAACAATCTCCCATATAAAACCGATATAGATATCGCAGATATAAAAATTGAGCTTAATGTTGCCGCTATTATGGATGCTAAAGGTAACTATATTGGCAACACACTAGAGTGGAAAGATGTGACAGCCAAACGAGCGAAAGACCAAGAAGTGGGTCGCTTGGCTTCTGCGGTAAAAGGCATGACAACCAATCTAATGATGGCAGACAAAGAAGGTATTATTCAATACCTTAACCCATCTCTGTCTAATCTGCTGAAATCAAGAGAAAGTGATCTGCAAAAAGTCTTGCCAGGTTTTGATGCGAGCAATTTAGTCGGCAAGAACATTGATGTATTCCATAAAAATCCGAGCCATCAAAGAAACATAATCAATAATCCAGATCGACTACCTTTCTCTTCAAATATTGCCGTTGGGGGATTGGAATTTAACTTAACTTGTATTGCGATGCACGATACACAGGGTAACTACATTGGGCCTGCCCTCCAATGGGAAGACATTACTGAGCAGCAAGATGGGCAAAGGCAGGTTGAGTCTCTGATTCAAAGGGCAATATCGGGAGAGTTGAATGAACGTATTGATACCTCGGTATATAGCGGCTTTATGAAAGAGCTGGGAGATGGAATTAATAGTTTACTTGATAACATGGTGCAGCCTATTGGCCAGTGCATTGATGTTATGAGCCGAGTGGCTGATGGTGATTTGAATACTAATATGTCTGAAAATAAGGGAGAGTTTGGCAGGCTGTCAGATGCGGTCAATACATCCATTGTTAACCTGCGGAATATGGTAGAAAAAATCACTCAATCATCTGCTCGTGTTGCGACCGCTTCTACAGAAATAGCCGAAGGAAATAACGACTTAAGTCAGCGTGTTGAAGCTCAGGCATCGAATTTGGAAGAAACCGCGGCAAGTATGGAGCAAATGACGGCAACGGTGAGGCAAAATGCCGATAATGCCAAGGGCGCTAATACTCTCGCGGAAGATGCCACTAAAAAAGCCAGCAAAGGTGGAGATGTGGTTGGTCAAGCGGTATCGGCTATGTCTGAGATTAACAACGCGAGTAAGAAAATTGCCGACATCATTGGTGTTATTGATGAAATTGCTTTCCAGACAAACTTGTTGGCACTTAATGCCGCGGTTGAAGCTGCTCGAGCAGGGGAGCAAGGACGTGGCTTTGCCGTTGTGGCTGGAGAGGTTCGTAATCTGGCGCAACGAAGTGCAGCAGCAGCCAAGGAGATTAAAGGTTTAATAAAAGACAGTGTTGAGAAAGTCGATGAGGGATCTAGGTTAGTTGATGAATCTGGCGATACACTCAACGAAATAGTCGAAGCTGTAGAAAAAGTGACAGAGCTGATTGCTCAGATTGCTTCATCGAGCCTAGAGCAATCGACAGGCATAGACGAAATAAATCGTGCTATCGCTACAATGGATGAAATGACCCAACAAAATGCCTCTTTGGTTGAAGAGACCTCTGCTGCGAGCCAGTCGCTGGAAGATGAAGGTAAGCAGTTACTTCATCTAATGAACTTCTTTTCAACCGATGACAATGTGAAAACATTTGAGGCCAAAAGACCTGTTCACGCTAGCCCCAAAAATAATGTAAGAGAGATACGAACCCCTAAAGTTGCTAACTCCGGTTTTCAAGCCAGTGAGGAAGGGGACGAATGGGAAGAGTTTTAAGCCGTGAGGAGGAAATTGTCGGCGGAACAGAGTTTGAACTGACAGATAAAGATTTTAGGTTCATTCAATGGTTTATGCACAAGCACGCTGGCATTTATTTCTCTGATCGTAAACGTACCATGGTCTATAGCCGAATTAGCCGCCAGCTTAGGCGGCTAGGGCTACGTCGTTTTACTGATTACAAGCAACTTATCGAACAAGATAGTGAAGAGCGCGTTGGCTTTATCAATAGCCTGACGACAAATAAAACTCAGTTTTTTCGCGAGTATCACCATTTTGAGTTTCTCGAAAATATCATGCTGAAAGAGTGGTGTAAGCAAGGTGTACAGAATCTTAGTTTATGGTCAGCGGGGTGTTCTACAGGTGAAGAACCATATAGTTTTGCTGCATCACTTTATTCCAAAGGAGCGTTTAGTGCTTTCGAGCAGATTAGGATTTTCGCGACAGATCTTGATACTAAGGTGCTCTCACATGCTACACAAGGTATCTACAGTGATGATGCGATTTCTTCTATTCCTGTAAGGTACTTGCAACCATGTTTTTTCAAAGGAAAAGGCAGTCAACAAGGTAATATTAAGGTTGCCAAAGGTCTGCAACAAAGTATTTACTTTCAACAACTTAATTTGTTAGACGAGTGGTGTTGGGAAGAACCCTTTGATCTTATTTCATGCAGAAATGTCATGATTTACTTTGATAAGCAAACCCAAGAAAAGCTAATAAAGGCTTTTTATCAACAGCTTAAACCTCACGGAATTTTGTTCCTTGGGCACTCTGAAAGTGTTGGATCTTGTAGTGATCTCTTTAGGCACCTAGGGAAAACCATTTATATAAAACAATAGGCATGGCTATGTTTGGATTAAAGGACGTTAAGCCAGTGCACGATGATAGTCATTTCAATCGTTTTTATCATCCTCAAAAAGAAATGCACATGGTTAAGGTTTTTCCCGGTGGATTGTATTGGAGTCAACAAGACGACGAATTGATCGCGACAGGTTTGGGTTCTTGTGTTGCTGTGTGTATGTGGGATGAATTAGTTGGCATAGGTGGAATGAATCATTTTTTGCTCCCATTTTGTAGCCACTCTGAGATAAATGCTTGGCGGCCAGGAGAGATTGTCTCTACAGCTTCTCGCTATGGTAGTCACGCGATGGAAATGTTGATTAATGCCATGACTTCTCATGGTGCCCGAAGGTCAGAGTTAAAAATAAAACTTTTTGGCGGCGCGCAAATGATGGGTAGACATTCAATGATAGGGGAAAAAAATATTGCCTTTATATTGGATTATGTTCAGCGTGAAGGGCTAGATGTTGTTGCTCAAGATCTCGGAGGATTGGAACCGAGGAGAATCATATTCAATCCTGTTAATGGCAAGGTATGGCTAAAGAGAGTGCCATATACCGAGGTTCATCAGCTTCAACTTCAAGAAGACAAATATGCTAGCCAGTTAGGTAGAGAGAGTCACAGCCCCCATGGTGATGATGTGGAGATATTTGGATGAAAAAAATTAAAGTTTTGATTGTAGATGACTCTCCGGTGTTTAGAGCACTACTTGAACAGTTGATTATCTCTGACCCTATCCTTGAAGTGGTGGCATTGGCCGAAGACCCCTATCAGGCTCGAGATCTGATTAAACAACATAACCCTGATGTCATCACATTAGATATAGAAATGCCAAAAATGAATGGTGTCCAGTTTCTAAAGAACCTAATGCGATTGAGGCCTACACCTGTCATCATGATTTCAACACTAACCCAGCATGGCGCTGAACCCACTCTCACTGCATTGGCACTTGGTGCGGTCGATTACTTCCCCAAGCCGTCTGTTCACAATACTGCTGAAATGGTCAATTACAAAGATCTTGTTAATGACAAAATAAAAATGGCAGCAGGGGCTAATGTAAAACAGGAGTACAGCCAAAATTCTTCACAGAAACCTTTAGCGTGTAAAGGTAAAACATCAATCGAGCTTATTGCCATTGGGGCTTCTACTGGTGGGACAGAAGCTGTCAGACAAGTATTGTCTGCCTTGCCAGCGGGGCTTCCACCTATCGTCATTACTCAACACATAAGTGCGATGTTTAGTGCCTCGTTTGCGCAAAGGTTGAATGAAAGCTGTGCGCTACAAGTTAAGGAATTGTCGACGAATAAAGCACCTTTAATTAATGGCTGTGCCTATGTTGCTCCAGGAGATAAACACCTTGTAGTGGTTAAACAGGGAAGCCATTTATATTGCCAACTTGATGACAGACCTAGTGTTAATCGACACAAACCATCCGTTGATGTGATGTTTGATGCCGTGGCAGAAACGGTAGGAAAAAATGCTATTGGTGTGATACTTACCGGAATGGGACAAGATGGTGCACAAGGTATGCTTAGAATGAGGCAACAAGGTGCGAGTACGATTGCACAAGACCAAGCATCCTCAGTGGTGTGGGGAATGCCACGCGTTGCGATTGAAATGAATGCAGCTCAAAACGTCAAAAGTCTTAAACAAATACCGCAGCAGATTTGTGACTGTTTAGACACTCACTCAAGAGTGCTCAAGGACAAGGTTAGGTGAGCCTATGAACAGAATAATATTGGTAACTAAATATCGTTATGCCGTGGCTATAAGCGTTCAGCTTATATTGCTATCAATAGGTATGACACTATCTTCTTCGCTGGGGCATGTAGCGGTTATGGTATTAGCTGCGGCTGTTCCTTGGTTTGTCTTACCTCGTCAAAAGCCGGTCGATATTACCGAGCAAGAAACCACAGTTAAGCCAGTTACAGATGTTCAGCACGCCGCTAAGGGGGTAAGTGAAGTTATTAGCAGTATATCACAGCAGTTGAATGAACCTCTAAATCTACAAAGTAGTGTCGTTGGTGAGTCAGTTGAAACTCTCAATTGCAGTTTTTTTGAGTTACAGAGTTTGGCTGAAAACCAGAATGAGATAGCGGAAGCGTTGGTTTTCGATATGTTGGGCAATAAGGGAGATGCCTATAATATCACTCAAGTATTACCCAAAGCCGAAGCCATCATTCGCCAGTTCGTTGATACTCTCATCACTGTATCAGAGAAAAGCATCTCAGCTGTACACAGTATTCATGATATGTCAGATAAGCTAGATAATGTCTTCAAGTTATTTGCACAAGTTCGAGGGCTCTCAGAACAAACGAATCTATTGGCTCTCAATGCGGCGATAGAGGCAGCACGAGCTGGTGATGCAGGAAGAGGGTTTGCCGTTGTCGCTCAAGAAGTAAGGAATTTATCCGTAAAAGCAGAAGAGCTTAACAGCCAGATAGAGAAAGAGATCAATGTGGCTCAAGACACGGTAAAAGAGGCGAATAAAACTGTGGGTGAAATGGCTTCAATTGATATGACAGAAGCTATTAAGTCCAAAGACAAAGTCGATGATATGTTGCTCGGAGTACAAAAAACTAATGCCATTATTGAGCGGGAAGTTAATAAAATTAAATCTATTGGTGTCAGTCTTCAAAGTAAAGTCAGTGATGGTATTCGAGCATTGCAGTTTACCGACATTATCATACAGCAAGGTGAATATGCGAAAGCGAGTACTGAATTTCTAGAGCAGATGGAAAGTCTTTTTGCTGAGTATGCAAATGATAGGATTAATGGGGACAACTTTAATCAAGCCGTTACTGAGCTAAAAAGTAACATAGAGCAAAGAAGTGCGCCAGCAGCATCACAAGCTAGCATAGAAGAAGGCGAAGTTGAGTTCTTTTAAACTTGAACACTATAGGTGGCAAGGCTTAGCCGCTTTGTTGGTAAATAAGGAGATACTATGTCAGTTGAGTCAGAAATCGATACGGGTGAAAAGCATATTACGATTGTAATAGAAGGGGCTTTTGGCTTTAATTTGGTACAGGAGTTTCGTCGTTGCTATTCCGACAAAAAAGATTACCGCTTTACTATTGATCTGCGTAAAGTTGATTATATTGATAGTGCAGGGTTAGGGATGTTGCTAAATATGCATAACTATCTCGAGCAAGATGACGGTATGATCCGCATTACTAACACCTTACCTCAAGTTCGAAAAATACTGTCCATTTCTCGTTTTGATAAAAAATTTGCCATTGAGTAGATGTCGAGGAGATCTGTATGCATGTCATGATTGTTGATGACCACGCGACCAATAGAGAGTTGTGTCGGTTTATGTTAAGTGGCATCACAGACAAAGTAACCACTTTTGAAAATGGAGAAGGTGTGGTTGAGGCTATGCGGCAAATGCCACTCTTGCCAGATGTTATTCTTCTTGATGTTATGATGCCAGTCAAAGATGGTTTTGTTACAGCCAAAGAAATTAGGGATGCGTTTGCTGGCACGCACATGCCTATTATCTTCCTCACCGCTTTGGATGATCATGATTCATTTGAAAAGTGTTTGACTGTCGGAGACGACTTTATACCTAAACCTGTGGAACGAAGTGTATTGATCGCTAAAGTGCAAGCCCACTATCGTATTGTTAAAATACATAATCAGGTTAAAGAACAAAGAGATGAATTAAGACGTTTTCATGAGCAGGTGCGCTATGACTACGCGATTGCTGAATCGATATTTTCCAATTTGATGGATGAAATGGACTCTCAACTTAATGATATCTATGGTATCTATCACAAGTCCACTCCGTCGACCATCTTTAATGGAGACATGATTGTAGTCGCTAATCGCCCGCATGGTGGTGTCTATGTAATGATTGCAGATGCCACTGGCCATGGCCTTCCTGCTGCTATTTCTGCTATACCTGCCACACGTGCGTTTTTCTCAATGGCTGCAAAAGGCTTATCTCTTGGAGAGATTGTTCACGAACTAAATGATGTTTTAGTCAGATTCTTACCCATAGGTATGATGCTGGCGGCAAGTGTGTTTGAAATTAGAGCTAACGGTTTTGAAGTATCATGGTGGGGTGGCGGATTGCCAGATGGTTATTTACTCGACAAAGACGGAACCATCGTACGTAGGCTAGTATCTACTCATATGCCTCTTGGTGTCTTGAAGGAGCATGAGTTTGAGGCAGAACTTGTGCATTACAAAATGGAACCCGACCAGAAGATTGTTTGCTATACCGACGGTGTTGTTGAAGCCGAGAACAATCTTGGTGAGCAATTTGGCCAGGAACGGCTTGAAGCTGCACTGGCTTCTGGGAAAGCAATCATTCCAACAGTGTTTGAATCTGTGAATAGCTTCTCTAATCGCAATGTTGGCGATGATTTATCGATACTTGCAATGACCTTCCCTATTTCGAATAGCAATGACAGGGTTGTACAACAAAGCCACTCCTATTTAAGTAAAACGCAATCTCACTCCACAATACGTTTTCCTGCGTCAGTACTAAAGTCTGTTACTGTAATGAATGAAGTTCGACAGTTTATGACAGGAGTGATTTCTGGACCACACCTTGATTTAGTTTGCTCTGTTTTATCTGAACTGTTTGCCAATGCCATTGAGCATGGCTTATTGAATATGGATTCTCGAATAAAAGAAGAGCCAGATGGCTTTTTTAAATTTTATCAATTGCGAGAACAGAAGTTGCAAGATTTACAGGATAAATACTGCATATCTTTATCTATCGATTACCAGCCCGAAAATACTAAATTAATAATGGCCTTAGAACATAATGGTGAAGGGTTCGACCACTCTAAGTTAAA
Organism: Vibrio sp.; assembly: GCF_038138445.1. Lineage (GTDB taxonomy): Bacteria > Pseudomonadota > Gammaproteobacteria > Enterobacterales > Vibrionaceae > Vibrio. Next base: position 9,426 of record NZ_JAYQDQ010000049.1, on the reverse strand, counting down.
AATGGGGGACGATGAGTCTTTGACACATGGTCGTGGCATTGTACTTGCTTCAGAATTATGTGATTCATTGGAATATTCAAAGCAAGGTAAATGTGTGACGGCTGTCTATCGTTTGGACTCTAAACATCACTTCCCTAGCTCCAATTAGTGATATTTACACTGTAAAAGCAGGTGAGTAGTGACCGACCCCCTACTTTGCTATAAATTAAATATTGTATTCCACTGGGATTATATAAACTAAACTTAAAGGGATTAAAGCAAGTAGGCTGTAAATGTGGGACAAATTAGTCAGCTTATCTGAAGATAATCAACATATTATTGCTAAGCTACCGCAAGATATGGATCTTGAAGGTAAACTGAGTGATAAAGGTGTTGAAGAAGCATTGAACGATATTGGCGCCAACGACTTTTGTTTGCTGACAGATGAAGTGAATCGTTTTGTTAATTGTGCGAATGAAGGAAAAAGCGAAGCGCTGGTAGGGTTTCCTATTGCTGAAGTTAGGGATGCTGAGGTCGAGGTAGTGTTATCAGATCATGACATGCTTGCCAGTATGGTTGTGACTGGTGCATATCGTGGTGCTCCACTTAAAGGGCCTCAAATTGTCCATGCCTTGGCTCGTGCTCATGTCACTAAGGGTATAAATAAGCTTGCACTAAAGAAAGTGTTAGTTATGAGTCATCAGCTCAAGCCGGGAGAAACCTTTACCCAGCCAGTTGCTAAAGGGAAAAATCCGGTGCAAGGCCAAGATGCTAAGTTCATTCCTTTAGTCAAAGACGTTACCAAGCAAGTGTTGGCGCCGACAGAAGATGAAAGTGGTAAAGTGGATATGTTAAACCTTGGCGAAACTGTTACGGTCGAAGCCGGGGCTCGTTTGATGAAACGTATCCCTGCAACTAAAGGTGTTCCAGGTATCACTGTCCAAGGAAAGTCCATTCCACCCAAACCTGGTACTGATACCACTCTGAAAGTTTCAAAAGGCTCTGAAATCTCTCCAGATGATCCTAATCTACTCATTGCTGAAGTTTCTGGAATGCCCATCATCAAAGAGCGCTCTGTAGAGGTTGAAGACGCACTCTGTCTTCCTTCAATTGGGGTCGCTACTGGCCATATTAAATTCAAAGGTAACGTGATTGTTACTGGAAATATTGAATCTGATATGGTGGTGCGTACGACAGGAAATCTTACTGTTGGAGGCTTTATTGAGTCAGCTGATGTGCAGGCGCAGGGGGATATTGATGTTGCCAAAGGTATCATAGGGCACAATGTCTCTGAGGGAGAAGAGAAAAGCTGTAAGGTTAAATCAGGTGGCTCGATCACTGCGAACTATTCACAATTCTCTGAACTGCAAGCTGGGGAAAATATCAACCTTTCTATTCATTGTATGAGTAATGAGCTTAGGTGTGGTAAGGACCTTACGGTTTCAGATGAAGCTGGAAAACAAGGTACGCTTAGCGGTGGTAGTGCAAAAGTTGGTGGTAAGGTTATCTGTGTCAATTTAGGTGTAGAGGGTGATACTGCCACACATGTTAATGCTTTTGCTCGTTACGCAAACTTCAAAGAGCGTCAGCAAAAGTACAAAGATGAGTACACCGCGGCTCAAGAAGCGACCATGAAAGTGGTGCGAAAAGAGCTTGAGTTTAAGAAAACCCCTAAAGCCGAACGTACCGAAGAAGACGAAGCTAATCTTGCTAAGATGAAACAAGAATCTAACGAAAGGTTAGAAAAAGCGAAAATGGCAAGAGATCGGCTCGAGATGGAACTAGAGGAAGCATTAGAAGAAAATACCATTGAAGTGAAGAACAAAGTGTATACGCATGTGACAGTTCAATATGGCGAAGAAAAAGTGATCACAAAACGTGTTCATGGTACCAGTACTTTTAGTTTTACTCAGTATGAAATTAAATGCGCCTCAGCCATGGATGAAGAGGCGCTAGAGCAAGAGTAGATTGCTAAAAATAACTCTGAATAGGTTACAGAGAGTTGCTATTCATCTGCTGGCTTTTCGATGAATACTGACATTTTACAATATGTGTGATGAACGTCAGTGCGGAGCATACAAGTAAAGTGCAAGGCAGGTTTTCCGTCATTCCGGACACAGTTAGACCGATTCCAATTTGAAGGTAATATATGAGCCCTAGTATAGCACCAGCACTTCCCTTAGATTGTGTGTAGTCTTTTAGAGCATTGCTAATAATATTTGGAATGGCAATACCAAATGCAATGACGACCAAACTCATCATTAGAACAAAATGGATACTGTGTTGAGTATAATAAATTCCCACACTACCTAAAACTAATAATGCGATTGCAATTGTTATTAGCTTTGCTTGGTTGACTTTCTGTTTTAGAAGACGGCCATTAATGTAGCTCCCAATTATGATACTGCCTCCTAAAAGTGTGCCACTGTAACCAAATTGTCTAGAGGTATAACCTAGCTTTGCAAATGCAAAAGGTCCAAGTTGATAATAGGAAAATAGTGCGATATTGAAGAGCGAAATCATTAGGGCTGAATACCATATATGAACATCTTTTAACATCTCACCACAGAGTTCGGCAAGTCTGCCCTTTGTTTTACTATGTTGTGTTTCAGGTAGCTTTACTAAGCAGTAAATTCCTAGAAGTACTGACATTATGAGAGAAGCGGCAAATACATAAAAGTGTCCGCCAAAATGTACTAAGTGACCTCCTATAGCCATTCCGAATACTGGACCTAATGCGATTCCCATACTCATTAAACTAAAGACTTTCCCCAACTTGTCTCCACTGAATACATCTCTCAGCATAGTTTGCGTGACAACTGAGCCTACGGCAATGCCAAAAGCGGCCGTGATTCTGGCCGCAATGAGTAATGAAAATTGGTCAGTAAATAATGCCAGTATTGAAGCTAGAGCATAGATGAGAATACCTGCCAACATTGTTGGTCGCCTCCCCCATTTATCGGCTGCAATTCCCCAAAAAACCACGCCTAAAGCAAAGGCAATAAAGTAAACAGACAAAGTCTGAGAAGCTTGAGCATCGCTAACGTTGAACGAATTAGCAATAGAGTGAAGAGCTGGGCTATATATGGTTTCTGCAACTTGCGGAAACATGATCAAGATAAACATTAACCACATTGATGGTTTTCTACGCATAATACATTCTCAAATAGAATTAACTTGGCGTGTAGTATACGAGGAGGTAAGCTAATTCTATTAACAATATAAATACACAAAACATCAAAATAAGGACAGATTTTGTTCATTGACGAAAGCCTCCACTTTGATCCAGATAGTCTTGATGATACTGTCGTAGGTTTGGCCGCTGATCTTGGCCAGCATGATTCTGGTCTTCATCGTCATACCAAAGGTCAGTTATTGTATGCTCCTCAAGGTTGTATGAATTTTGAACTAGCAGACTCAGTCTGTGTATTACCACCGACTAAAGCAGTATGGATCCCTTCAGGAACACTGCACAGGGCATATATGACCAACGTCGTTGCCTACAGGTCTTTATACTTTGACCATCGCTTTTATCCATGTCCTTCCAAAATTACCACTATTGTCGTTGATGATTTTCTCAAAGAGCTGATAAATAAGATGGCACTTTGGCCTGCAGGTAAACCAGAACTAGAAACTAGAAACTACTGTAATTTGTTTTGGGAAGAGTTTTACGCAAGTGAAAGGTATTTTTGCCATTTACCATTACCTAAAGATGACCGTTTAGATTGTTTCCGTCAGCAGTTGTCAGGGGACCAATTTCTCGTCCCTGATTTAGTGTCCCTTGCTAGCAGTGTCCCCATGAGTTCTAAAACGGTAACTCGGATATTTAAAGCAGAGACAGGTATGCCTTATCAAGATTGGAGACAGCAGTGGCGTAAGCTAAAAGCGATAGAGCTTTTATGTCAAAAACGTCAAGTTAGTGAAGTCGCCTATTCGTTAGAGTTTTCTTCGGATAGCGCATTCATTGCATTTTTTAAAAAACATACAGGCCAGACACCACTGCAGTTTATAAAAGGTAATGTTTATTAGCCTTCTTGTATTAGCATTGAAGCTTAATAGCACTCCATTTTATGTAGATATAGGAATAACTAGTATATCTACGGGGGAGCGGTTTATGAGCTGTCGAGAATAAGAAAGGATTTTACTCCAAAAATCTTGGTGGTGACCGCACAGCAACAAATCAACATGATACTTTTCTATTGTGTCAGAAAGCTTGGTGGCTAAGTTTCCAGTCCCAACCAAAAAATGTCGAATGGGAAAGTCTACGTTAGCTTCGAAAGACCTTAGTTTTTTCATGGCAAGTTCATTAACGGGTCTCACATTGGTATCTGAATGGATATCAATAAGATCTGGATAGATCTCTCCATGGGAGCCATCAAGGTGAATAAATGAGATGTCGGCGTTGTGCTGCTTAGCCATAAAGATTGCTCGTTCTATCAGAAGATTGCTGTCATCTGATAGTTCTAAAGCAACCATAATATGTTGATATTGCATAGCTACTTCCTTCTGTTTTCTATGACTCTCACATCATAAAATGAATTGAGGAAGAATAGTGTTTTCGAGATCTCTAATGTGAAAGCTGTTTGTTTATAGTCTCATTGCTGTGATTAAAGCGAAGAAATTTCTTTTATAGAAATAGTTGACACATTGGACACAAAACTTTTACCCAGATTTGTTAAAGTTGTGCCAACGATAACAATGCCTCCCAGTGATTAGTGGGCAGAGCGTTTAGCTGCCACTTTCTTAAAATTCTATGAAGTTAAATCGATGTACTAATCGTCTACGCAACTACGATTTTGAGCGTGCTTTGTTCAAAAGGCGAGCTGTAGTAGCTTTTATCGCTATGGTATCCGCCTGTTTTGTACTTATTGCAAACCTATATCAGCTTGAAGTAGAGAACTTTTCTTATTATCAAACTCGAGCAAACGATAATAGGATTCAAGTTTTGCCAATCTCGCCTCCACGGGGGGTGATTTATGACAGAAACGGAAGACCTGTTGCACAAAACATCCCGGTTTATGTGTTGGAAGTGGTGCCTAATAAAGTAGCGTCAATGAAAGACTCAGTTCTTCGGCTATCGAACTATATAGAACTGACGCCAGAGCAACGGCAGAAGCTAATACGATTACATCGTGCTGGTCATAAACTACAGACTGTCAAGGCCGGTTTAAGTGAAGTAGAAATAGCTCAATTTTCTGCCCATCAACATGAATTCCCGGGTTTTAGGGTCAATGCTGAAATGAAACGTTACTACCCTTATGGGGAGTCATTAACCCATATTCTTGGGTATGTAGCGCACATTAATGATCGTGACTTAGAACGTTTAAAAGAAGAGGGTGAACTGGCCAACTACAGAGCGACCAAAATAATCGGGAAATTGGGAATTGAACGATATTACGAAAATATTTTGCATGGAAAACAGGGCTACGAAGAGGTTGAGGTCAATAACCGAGGCCGAGTAATAAGAACACTTAAATATGTTCCTCCAATAGCTGGAAAAGACCTTGTCCTTAATATTGATGTTGACTTGCAACAGCATGTTTATCAACTCTTGGTTGATAGGCAAGGTAGTGCTGTTGTGCTTGATCCTAAAGATAATAGTGTTCTCGCTATGGCTTCTAGCCCTAGTTATGATCCCAATCCATTTGTTGATGGTATCTCTGGTGCGGAATATCGTAAACTATTACAAGACCCTCATCATCCTTTGCTCAATCGAGCAACATTAGGCGTATACCCTCCTGCCTCTACGGTAAAACCCTTTATCGCTATAGCTGGTTTAAGTGAAAAGGTTGTGAGCCCTGATACAACTCGCAACGATCATGGTCGCTGGCAGATCCCAGGTTCCAGTCGTCACTCTAAGGCTTGGCGAGATTGGAGGCGTTGGGGTCATGGTGATGTCGATGTCACTTTAGCGATTGAAGAGTCGGTAGATTCGTTTTTTTATCAAATGGCGTATGACTTAGGTATAGACAGAATATCGGACTGGATGGGGATGTTTGGTTTTGGTCAGAGAACTGGCATTGATATTTTTGAAGAGACAGCGGCAAATATGCCAACTAGAGAGTGGAAGCAACGCATACATCATCAGCCATGGTACAAAGGTGATACGGTTCCTATCGGGATTGGACAAGGGTATTGGACAGCAACACCACTCCAATTGGCGAAAGCGACTTCTGTGTTGGTTAATCATGGGGCTGTGACCTCTCCACACTTACTCAAAGCGGTGATTGAACATGGGGAAAAGTTTAATCAAGCTCAGACGGTTGAATATGCTAAAACAAAGGAAATGAATCAAGTGAATGATGCATACTGGGATATTTCTCTCAACGCAATGCGCCTGGTTAATCAAGGATCTAGAGGGTCAGGGCGTCGTTCATTTAGAGGAGCTAAATACTGTAGTGGAGGTAAATCTGGAACGGCACAAGTGTTTGGCTTAAAAAAAGACGAAGTGTATAACTCCAAAGAGTTGAGTCAACATCTACTCGATCATGGTCTATTTACCGGATTTGCACCATGTGAAAATCCGAAGTATGTTGCCACGGTAGTGATAGAACATGGAAATGGTGGTTCTAGGGTGGGGGCACCATTTATTAGAAAGGTCTTTGATTATTTGTTGGTTGAAGAGAAAACATAGTAGTTTGAGGTCATTTGATTTTTGAGATTCGCTACATACTAGTCTGGATTTATATTATTTGGTCACTATTCTAGAGTTCAGTATTACTTGAAAAGAAAAGCGGGTATGAATATCCGCTTTTCTTTATGTGTATCATGATAGCTTCAGGAGTTACTTTTGGGTGCACTTTTGTTTACCTCTTTCCAAAATTGAACACGAATACGGTGCAGTCGAGCTCTTCTCATTTTCTTCATTAAATGCCCTCATTATTAATGTTTTTAGAGTCTGACAATTGCAAATCAGTTACTTAATGAACAAACTTAATGTAGCGACCCATACAGAGGATCGCCAGATTTTTAGGTACGGTTTTTCTCTAAACGTTGAAGTTTCTTTAATGAAAGTGAAATAAAACTCATTTTCATGGAAATGCAATGTAAATCTCACAAGATCATTGATGCGTATTCCTTACAAAAGAAACAATAGTTTAACTTGGTTGTCATTTTTGCAGTCTATCCTCTCCCAAGATTAAAAAACACACAAGGAATCAGCAATGAAAAACCAACAAGAGCAAGAGTCTCAATTTAGCCAAATGATCGATGCGAGGCTATCTCGTCGACGTTTTTTAACCGGGACAGCTGCCGTTGGTGCAGGTGCTTTTTTATCCCTAAATCCAATTGCCAAAGCGTTTGCGGATAACAAGAAAAGCGCGTTACTGAATTTTGATGCCGTCCCTGCTTCGACAAAAGACACTTTTATTGTCCCTAAGGGTTATAAAGCAACACCTTTAATTTCCTGGGGGGACCCTCTTTTTGCAGACTCTCCTAAATTTGACCCAAGTGGAAAGCAAGATTCAAAAGCGCAACTAAAGCAATTTGGTGACAATAATGATGGCATGAGCTTATTTCCTATCAGCAAAGATAGGGCGGTCATTGCGGTCAATAATGAGTACACTAACTACGAATACCTGTTTGATCATGGTGGTAAAGCTATGACGGCGGATGATGTGGTCAAAGCCCAAGCGGCACATGGAGTGACGGTGTTTGAGATTACATCGTCAGGGGGGAAATGGCAGCTAGATACAAATGGCTCCCGCAATCGCCGAATTACAGCAAATACTGAAATGAGGTTAACAGGACCTGCGGCTGGCCATCGTCTGATGAAAACCAAATTAGACCCTTCTGGAACCAAACCTTTTGGAACGTTCGCAAACTGCGCCAATGGACAAACCCCTTGGGGAACTTACCTAACTTGTGAAGAAAACTTTGATGGTTATTTTGGCAGTGTTAAAGGAGTGGAATTGTCTGATGATCATAAACGCTATGGCATATCGGCAGAACAAAGTGAAGCTCAGTGGCATAATACTGACGAGCGCTTTGATGTTGCAGTGCACCCTAATGAGCCACATCGTTTTGGCTGGATAGTAGAAATCGACCCACACGATCCAACATCGACACCTTTAAAGAGAACGGCTCTTGGTCGCTTCAAGCATGAGAATGCCGCAGTGGTGGTCAATGATGATGGTCATGTCGTGGTATACATGGGAGACGATGAACGTGGAGAGCATCTCTACAAGTTTGTGTCCAAGAATAAGTATCAGCAAGGTAATGACAAACAGAATAGAGACTTACTAGAGGAAGGAACCTTGTATGTTGCCAAGTTCGATATGGATGATGGTGAACTAAAAGGCAATGGCCAATGGTTAGAGTTAACCTATGGGAAAAATGGTTTGGATAAAACCAATGGTTTTGGCGATCAAGCAGAAGTGGTTACATTTGCTCGCCGAGCAGCCACCCATGTCGGTGCAACAACCATGGATCGCCCAGAATGGGTAGCCGTTCACCCCGATAAGAAATTTGTCTATTGTACCTTAACCAATAATAAACATCGAGGAGTCAAAGAAGGACAGCCTGTCGGAGGACCTAACCCGCGTAAAAAGAACCACTATGGGCAGATTGTTCGCTGGGCTCCATCAAATGGCGATCATACAGCGGATACGTTTGAGTGGGATCTTTATCTTATCGCTGGTAACCCAAGTGTGTATAAAGGTAATTTGTATGCAGGAAGTGACAATATTAACTTAAGTAATATGTTCAATAGTCCTGACGGTATAGGGTTTGATAAAGCCGGACGATTGTGGATTCAAACCGATGGTGATTACTCGAACAGAGGGGACTTTGCCGGACAGGGTAATAACCAAATGCTTTGTGGCGATCCTATGACAGGCGAGGTGCGCCGCTTTTTAACGGGGCCGATAGCCTGTGAAATTACAGGTTTGACCTTCTCTGAAGACTACAAAACTATGTTTGTTGGCGTTCAGCACCCAGGAGACAAAGGTGCTCCCTCTCATTTTCCTGCCGGTGGTAACAGTAAACCAAGGTCTACCATTATGGCAATTACACGTGAAGATGGCGGTGTTATTGGCGCGTAACCACGCTAGTGGGCTTACGTTAAAATTAGAAGAAAAGGAGCAGTGCTGCTCTAATGCCGTTCACTTAAGGTGAGCGGCATTGTTTTTTCTGGGGTATCGGCTTGGTTTTTTCTTCACTATTCTTGGGAAGGATCTTTCCCGCCTAGGTTCAAGGATTAAGCTCCCACTCATTGCGTAAAAATTTTGAAGTTGCCTCGGTATTGCTCCTGGTGATGAGTATGGAAGACCAACTATCAAGCGCATGATGTGAGCTAATGCTCCATTGAAGCTAAGTTGGTATGGTAAGTAGTCACCATTCAATGTATTACACATCTGAACCATTTGATACCTGACCAAGTTGTATGTCAGTAATATCGTAAGCTGGCGGTGAGCCCCATTTAACTGAAAGCTGGCACCGACTAAAAAT
>NZ_JAYQDQ010000048.1:0-30997 GCF_038138445.1 Vibrio sp. | reverse complement strand
ATCTACCTTAACTTGATGATTTTTATCTAAATTATCAGGGGATTCCTCAGTGCCAAGCATTGGAGCGAAAGCATCTTTCATATAGCAAAACCCTTAGTATCCGTGTCGATGACTTCACAATTTGCATCCTAGGGGAGGTGTAAATGTTGATCTATTAATTAAAAGCCTTAGTGTGAATGCGTAAGTGATTAATTAAATTATGTTTTTAGATTGAAAAGGGTGAGGCGTATATGACTCGCTACCAGCAGCTTGCTGAGCAAATTAAATTACAAATAGAGAGTGGGGTTTGGCGTGCAGGAGAGAAAGTTCCTTCAGTTAGAGTCACCAGCCGTAACGGCTCAGTAAGTGCGTCAACAGTGTTGCAGGCATACCAACTCCTTGAATCTAAGGGATGGCTAGTCGCAAAGCCACAATCTGGATTTTTCGTTACTTCAATTATGGAACGAGCACCATTAGTGAGCTCCGAGAAACTAATTAGACCTCAATATAACGATAAGCTTTATGAGTTTTTGCAAAGTAATATCAATGCAAACGTTGCTCTTGGCTCTGCTTTTCCGGATCCAACGCTCTTTCCACTTCAGTCACTTAATCGCCATTTAGCAAGCGCTGGACGTAAAATGCCAACTAGCAGTGTGTTTGATAACATGCCTCCGGGGAATGAATCGTTGAGGCGTCACATTGCCCAGAGATATATTAGCCATGGTCTGTCAGTCTCCCACAATGACATTGTTATTACGTCTGGGGCAATGGAAGCTCTCAATCTAAGCTTGCAGGTCGTGGTTCAACCAGGCGATTCAGTAGTGATCGAGACACCGACATTTTATGGGGCGATACAAGCTATCGAGAGGTTAGGCCTTAAAGCGATAGAAGTACCTGTCGATTTAAAAGAAGGATTGTGTGTTGACCAATTTGAAAAGGCGATCAGCCAGAACAACATAAAAGCATGCTGGATTATGCCGAGTTTTCATAATCCAACGGGCACTTGTCTATCGACCGAGAAGCGACAAAAAATTAGTGAGTTAGTGAAAGCACATGACATAGCTGTAGTGGAAGATGATGTTTACTCGGAACTCTATTTCGGTGAACAACGCCCTATCCCCCTCAAGTATTGGGACAAAGAAGATAGGGTATTCCTATGCGGCTCATTCTCTAAATCATTATGCCCAGGTTATCGAATTGGCTGGGTAGTAAACAGAAAACACCATGAACGGTTGCAAAAAGCTCAATTAGTATCAACGCTTTCAGGTAGCGTGCCCGTTCAAGAGGGTATTGCTCACTTTTTAAAGTACGAAAGTATTGAAAATCACCTGCGAAAACTTCGTAAAGAACTCTACCTTCGTCAAGAAGCTTTTATTGAAGAGCTTCAGCGGTTCATTCCAACCAATATAAGAATTGCTCGTCCTAGAGGAGGCTATTTTATTTGGATTGAACTTGGGGAAGAAATTGATACTTATCGAGTGTATCGAAACCTACAAACACAAGGAATCAGTATTGCTTACGGTTGTCTTTTCAGTACCAGAGAGAGATTCCAAAATTGTATGCGTCTAAATACTTCTTATGCGATGACATCAGAGCTATCTAAAGCTATTGAATATATTGCGATGGAGATCAATGGCTAGACAACTGTTTGGAAATTTATCGGGGTAACTGTACTGCTTGAATGTGACGAGTTTGTGTTGCAATGGTTGAAGTTATTCAGCTTAGAGAGGTATGTATGGTCGAACGTAATTATGCACGTCAGTTTTATTTATTTGCTGTTGCACTGGTAAGCGCTTTTTTGCTCATTTTTGGTCATTTGATTCTGGCTAAGTCTTTTGCTGGCTTAATATGGGTTGAGTACACTGCAGCGGCAATTCCCTTCGTATTGCTCATTCTTTGTATTATGGGTTTCAGGTATGCAATAAAAGAGGAGGAAGCACCGTAGTTTGCGATTTAGTAAGCAGTGATTATAGGTCATACCTTGGTTAAACTATCTGTTAAGGGGCCAACTTTCCTATTCTCCATGGCCCCTTTGCAATAGCCCATATTTCAATCTATAACATTCAGTCAGTTAAAGCTATTTTCAAGAAATCCTACCATCCGGAATTTGTAGAGTAATTACTTAACTTTCAGGCTGATTAAAGTGAGAATATAGTGGAGTGATGGGTGTGATCTTTTCTGAATATTTCTTTTCTTTTGTTATACAAATTGTAACTTTATATTAATGGTGTTAGTTTAGGCTCCACTAATGTTAAACACAGCATCGCATTTAGCACCCATCGAAGCTTCACTAGCTAATGGTTACTTCCGGAGATAGAGCATCGCTAATGCCGATCTCGTTTAACGCGTATCGAACAATTTATCTAACTAAAGCAAGTGTGCGTTATACGCAGCTTGTAATGTCCATGTAAGAAACACAATGCTAAAAATTACAAAAAAAAGCAGGACTGGTCGGCTTATGGATAAGGAAGTTTATTACTATGCAGGAGAGATATTAGCCGCTAAATCCTCTTATAACCCTTTCTTTGCAAAGGGCGCGAAAGAGAATTATGTGCTTGAATGGTATTTGGGTGGTTTTGCTCGAAAACAAGTCGGTGCATTAGATCACGACCACGCTGAAGCCAAATTCGACCATCGCTTACAGCTTTGGACTGAAAGAATTTCACACAATGCTGATGTTATTCGTCCAATGAAATAAAAAAACCTCCTTAGGGAGGTTTTTTTATATGCTTTAAAAGCTCGCTGAGCGCGGTGTACGAGGAAATGGAATAACGTCTCGTACATTACCCATACCTGTTACATACGAAACCAATCGTTCAAACCCTAAACCAAAGCCAGCATGAGGAACTGTCCCGTAGCGACGTAAGTCACGGTACCAAGCCATATGTTCTGGATCGATTCCCATATCACGCATACGCGAATCTAGTACCTCTAGACGTTCTTCACGCTGAGAGCCACCAATAATCTCTCCGATACCAGGTGCAAGTACATCCATTGCTGCGACAGTTTTACCGTCGTCGTTCAAGCGCATGTAGAAAGCTTTAATGTCTTTCGGGTAGTTTTTCACAATAACAGGTGCTTTAAAGTGCTCTTCAGCTAGGTAGCGTTCATGTTCTGAGGACATATCGATACCCCACTCAACGGGAAATTCAAATTCGCGACCAGAATTGAGGAGGATTTGAATGGCATCCGTGTAGTCTACTTGAGCAAAGTCAGAATCAACAAATGCTTCTAAACGTGAGATTGCTTGCTTATCGATGCGCTGCGCAAAAAACTCAAGGTCGTCACGACGCTCTTCTAAAACTGCTTTGAAGACATATTTCAGCATATCTTCGGAAAGCTTGGCGATATCATCAAGGTCTGCAAATGCGACTTCAGGTTCTACCATCCAAAATTCCGCTAAATGGCGGCTAGTGTTTGAGTTCTCTGCTCTGAACGTCGGTCCGAATGTGTATACTTTGCTTAATGCGCAAGCATAGGCTTCGGCATTAAGTTGACCGGACACGGTTAAAAAGGTTTCTTTACCGAAGAAATCTTCGTTGTAGTCGACCTTACCTTCTTCCGTACGAGGCAGGTTTTCCATGTCTAAAGTCGATACACGGAACATCTCACCAGCACCTTCAGCATCTGAGGCTGTAATTAGCGGAGCTGAGACCCAATAGTAACCCTGCTCATGGTAAAAGCGGTGGATAGCTTGAGATAGGCAGTTTCGTACTCGAGCAACAGCACCTATAACGTTCGTTCTTGGGCGTAGGTGGGCTACTTCACGCAAATACTCGATAGAGTGGCGAGTTTTTGCCATTGGGTAAGTGTCAGCATCTTCTACCCAGCCAACCACTTTTACTGCGGTTGCTGCAAGCTCAAAGTCTTGTCCTTTTGCGGGAGATTCGACGATTGTACCCGTTACTTCAACAGAACAGCCAGTGGTTAGTTTGAGCACTTCTTCAGCGTAATTATTGAGATTACTTGGGACCACGGCCTGAATCGGGTCGAAACAAGAGCCGTCGTAGATGGCAAGAAAAGAGATTCCAGCTTTGGAATCACGACGTGAGCGGATCCAGCCACGGACAGTTACTTCGCTGTCTACTGATAGCTTTCCGCGTAATACGTCGGATACAGGCGCGTAAGTCATGTTGTAAATATTCTCCATTAAGTAAAAAGGCAATCCTGTGTTCTGAGCGCCCAACATGGGTGCAATGCAGGTAACACAGAATTGTATATCTTAAGTACCACATATTACCTTTCAAATCTGAGGCTTCAACCTTTATTCGCCGCAAGTGAAGTAAAAAATGCACAAACTGTGGTAACTCGTTTACGAATACTTGCCTTTACGTAAACTTCATTGAAGAAATAATCCCATAAATCCCTTAGCAAAACTTGTCACTACTATACTATTTCCTTAGTATTGCGTGTCTTTTGTATTGCCAGAGAGCCAAAATGAAATCTGAATTATATAAAGAGTTTATGTTTGAAGCAGCACACCATCTACCTAATGTCCCTGAGGGGCATAAGTGCGGGCGCTTGCATGGCCACTCTTTTTTAGTTCGCCTTTATCTAAAAGGTGAGGTAGATCCGCATACTGGGTGGTTGATTGACTTTGCCAAGATTAAAGAAGTCTTTAATCCCATATACCAGCAGCTTGACCATCATTATCTAAATGAAATCGAAGGATTGGAAAACCCAACCAGTGAAGTATTGGCAAAGTGGATTTGGGATAAAGTTAAGCCTTTGCTGCCACTTTTAAGTAAAGTAGAAGTTAAAGAAACCTGTACGGCAGGTTGTATTTACGAAGGTGAATAAATAGCGATTTAAATGGAGTTAGGAAAAGTGACTTGCTTAGCCTTTTCTCCAATTTTATAGCTATAGCGGCTCACATAATGTGCTTTGAGTAAGGGGGGAGGCATGGTTACACGAATCGCTATTATGGTTCAATTTGTTTTAGCTTTATCGATATTTTATCTTGGTTACACCATCCATGCTACATCGAATAAGGTGAGCAATATTATAGAAGCCTACCCCGAGGTGCTTAAAGACATTGATTCGTTGGCAACAACTCTTCAGGTAGAAGAGTGGCTGAAAGTTGCTGAAGTCGCTGAACAAATGATACCAGACATTGTGAGAAGTGTAGATCAAGTTTCGAAAAGTGTGGCTGCTATAAATCAAACCGCAGCCTCTATAGATGGTAAAGTACCCAGTGTATTAGACGAATTAACTCGTTATCGTGTCGATGTATTTCCAGCCGTTGTGAGTGAAGTTTCAAGTTATCGCAAGGATGTGATACCTCTTGTACTGGTGGAAAGTGAAGGCTATAGACAGGTCACAGTCCCAATGCTAGTACAGGAAAGTACCAACTTGCGTAATGACATTCCTCCAATGCTTGCGAAAGCTGATGAAATTGTTGCTCAAAGCCAGAAACTAGCAGAACAAGCAACGTCAGGAGCAGTAAAAGGAGTGATTATGTCTCCGATTAATCTTATCAAGGATGCGGGGTCTCAAATTAAAGGGAAGATCATATTAGAAGAGCCCCCGGAATCAGAATAACTGTCAGCAGGCTTGTTATATCAGATTAATATTTGCAATTTCTTAATCGTTAGCATTGCAATCTGATCACCAATGATTAAGATGGTCACTTCCTTCATAACGATAGGAAAGCCGTATAAGGAATGCGGTATTACCTAAAGGACAGTCTATTCAAGTCGGATTTTTACATGATCTTAAAAATTACCACTCCAATTATTGAACCAACTGAAGGTTCTCCACATGTTTGCTCAACTAGCACAACTTGGCTTAATTCGTGTTTTCAACCTCAATATTCACCTTGCTCCTTCCTTTTTAAAGCTCGTTATTCTTTTCGTTTTTGACCGATAGCCGCAGCGCTAGGCACGCGCATTCGTTCACTTTCTTACAATCAATTTAGATACGAGTTTTATGAATACTAAACTTCTGGGTAGTTCCCTTATAATTTCCGGTACCGCATTGGGTGCGGGCATGCTTGCCATTCCAATGGTATTAGCTCAATTTGGCCTGTGGTATGGCACTTTACTAATGATTTTTATTTGCTTTGGGACAACTTATGCGGCTTTGCTGCTTCTCGAGGCGACACTTAAAACAGGAAGCGGCTTAGGGCTTAATTCTATCGCTAGGCAAACATTGGGCAAGCCTGGGCAACTGGTCTCGAATATTCTCCTTTATGCGTTACTTATCTGTTTGTTAATGGCATACATTCTTGGAGCTGCAGATTTACTTGGCCAGTTTACCTCTTTTATTGGGCTAGATGTTTCTCAACAACACAGCCAAATTGCATTCACGCTAATATCAGGAATTATTATTGCCTGCGGAACAGGAGTGGTAGATAAGCTCAATCGTTTATTGTTTTTTGTTATGATCATCAGTTTGGGGCTTAGCCTAGTAATCTTACTCCCTGATTTTAAAACGGCGAATATTACCCATATCGTAAGCAGCAATAAAGTTGATTTAATTAAAACAAGTGCGGTACTTTTCACGAGTTTTGGGTTTATGGTGGTTATCCCTTCATTAGTAGCATATAACCATGAGGCAGATGATAAGCAATTAAGAAACATGGTTATTATTGGTTCAATAATACCTCTTGTGTGTTATCTATGTTGGTTGTTTGCTGTTGTAGGTAATTTGAGACCAGACCAATTGGGAGAGTTCTCAAATGTATCTGATCTTATTCTTGCCTTTGGAGACAGCTCCCAGTGGATTGGAACCATTCTCTCGGTTTTTACTGGTTTAGCACTTCTTACCTCATTTTTCGGTGTTGCTATGTCTTTGTATAATCAAAACCGAGATACGTTTGGTCAGAATAAATTAGTAACCTATGTTCTTACGTTTATTTTGCCTTTAGCGGGTGCTCTTCTAGCGGCTGACAAATTTCTTGCCGTGCTGAGCTATGCAGGAATCATATTAGTCTTCTTAGCTGTATTTATTCCACTTGCGATGGTCTATGTTGTACGTAGCCAAAATATGCAATCGAAACGATATAAAGCGGAGGGTGGTAATGCTATGTTATTGTTTTCACTATGCTTTGGTGTATTTTTGATTGCTTCTCAGCTTATTTAAGTTTGAAAAGTCGAAGGCCTCTAATCAGAGGCCTTTTTCTTTATTGAATCTTATATTTGTTTGATTCATGTCTACGGACTTAGAACAAAACTAGCTATGTTAATCTAGTCTAGTAAAATTAGCGCTTTTCAGGTAGTTATCTCCCACCCATATAAACCAAATTGCCTATTTGTTGTATATAAATTAGTCAATAATTCTCGCTTTCTTATTAATTTTGTATATAATTGCCCGCTAAATTTTTAGCTGCTGAGCTTTTTTCGTCGTAAATTTAAAGAGTTGCAATGAAGAGAAATGGTTTTAGTTTAGTAGAACTGGTGCTTGTTATTGTTATCCTAGGTGTGTTGGCGGTAACAGCAGCGCCAAAGTTCCTTAATTTTCAGCAATCAGCAAGAGTTTCTGTGATTCAAGGAATTTCTGGAGCAATGAAAAGCACTATAACACAGGTTGTAGCTAAGTCGTACCTTAGTGGCTTAAGCCCAAGTGCGACTAATCCTGCCAATCAGTCCGATTTTTTGGTGAATTTTGAATTTGGCAGCGTAGAAGTTGACTGGGGAAATTTATGCCCTGAAAGTGTTGGAGAAGAGGGTGACCGGTTAACCATGGTGGATTTTCTTCATATTAGCGATGATGAAAATATAAAATCGCTGGCTGGTAATCGCTATACAGTTGTTGGATTTAATTTCCCTTTTAAATCCAAACATGAGCTGAAGGGAAGCGATATCATTGATCTTCCTCAAGGCTGTTATGCTATTTATGACTCTTTTGGCCGCTCATCGCCTGAACAATGCCCAGCGGATGGCTGCGTGTGTAATGTAAAAGTAGAAGTGAGTGGTTGCTAATTATTAGTATTAGATAAAGGTGAGAATTTTGTTTCCCACCTTTTTATTGGCTTTAGCTAGTTAGCAAATTACTTTTACAGCTAAGCCACCTTGAGATGTTTCGCGGTATTTAGCGTTCATGTCTTTGCCTGTTTCAAGCATCGTCTCTATGACTTTATCGAGTGAGACGGTAGGCGCTGATGAACGGCGCAATGCCATTCGCGACGAGTTAATGGCTTTCACTGCTGCAATGCCATTACGCTCAATGCAAGGAACCTGAACCTGACCAGCTACTGGGTCGCAAGTCAACCCTAAGTTATGTTCCATTGCAATTTCTGCAGCCATACATACCTGTTCAGGGCTTCCACCCATTAGCTCAGCTAAACCAGCCGCTGCCATCGAGCAAGCTACACCGACTTCTCCTTGACATCCAACTTCAGCACCCGATATGGATGCGTTTCGTTTATACAAGCCGCCAATAGCACCTGATGCTGCAAAGTAGCGAAGGTAATCTTTCTCAGTTACCGTCTGGATAAACTTATCGTAATAGGCGAGAACGGATGGAATTATGCCACAAGCGCCATTGGTGGGAGCTGTCACAACGCGACCGCCTGCTGCGTTCTCTTCATTGACAGCAAAAGCGAACATATTTACCCAGTCAACCACCGACATAGGATCATTAGTGGTTTTTTCTGAAGTCAGCAGTTGTTGACGAAGAGCCGCAGCGCGACGCGGTACTCGCAAAGGCCCAGGAAGGATACCTTCCGTGTTCATGCCGCGATCCATGCACTCACGCATTGTTTTCCAGATGTTGGCAAAGTATGTGCGTGTTTCTTCTTCTGAATGCAATGCTGTTTGGTTCTTCATCACTAGGGTGCTGATAGATAAGCCGCTTTCCTTACATTGGTTTACCAACTCCTCTGCAGAAGTAAACTCATAAGGTGCTTTGACTGCGCTTTGCTGTTCTTTGCCGAAATTTTCTTCGTCGACAATGAAGCCGCCGCCTATGGAGTAATAGGTTTTTGAGTATACTTTTTCATTCTCTACCCAAGCATGGATCTGCATGCCATTTTCATGCAATTCAAGATTGGTTTTATGGAAGGTCATCCCGCCTTCTTTTGGGAACGAAACAGTATGACAATGCATGCCCACAGGAAGACGCTCTGTCTCCTCAACTCGTGAGATAAAACTTGGAATAGAGTCAATATCGACTTTTTCGGGAGTATTACCAGCAAGACCCATGATAATTGCAATATCAGTGTGGTGACCTTTCCCTGTCAGTGATAGCGAACCATAAACGTCAACGGTAATTTTGGTGATGTCACGCAATTTTCCCATTGAACGTAAATCATCAGTAAATTCTTTACCCGCTTTCATTGGGCCTACAGTGTGTGAACTTGAAGGACCAACACCGATCTTATAGATGTCGAAAACACTAATCATATCGATTTCCTCAAAACAAAACCTCCCTAAGAAGCGGGAGGTTTTTTATTATCGTTATATTTTTACAAAACCACGTCTAAAAGAAACGTGGTTAAAACGCGCCGTAGATTACCGAAGTAATAGCGGCAAGGCCACAGATTGTTGTGAAAATCTGCACTGGCGCAGAAGTTTTGTATTTTGCCATGGCTGGTACTTTTTGCATGGCGATAACAGGCATCAAAAATAAGATTGCCGCAATCATAGGAGCACCCATAGTTTCTATCATATCTAGGATGCTTGGGTTAATAATTGCAACTATCCAAGTGGTAATGACTATAAAGATCAAAGACCCTTTCTCAACAGCACTTACTGGTGCACTAGAGCGTGACTTGATTAAACCGACAAGGCCTTCATGAGCGCCAAGGAAATGGCCAAAATAGCTTGATGTAATTGCCGCAAATGCTACCAGGGGACCTAAATAGGAGATAAGAGGAGATTCATGAGCGTTAGCAAGGTATGACAATACCGAGATGTTTTGCTCTTTTGCCATAGCCAATTGCTCTGGTGAAAGTGACAGAACCACAGAGAAAACAAAGAACATGACAAAGCCCATCAGCATTATGGCTGCGCCACCAGTAATGGAATCTGTTTTTCCTACTGCATCATCGCCGTGTTTACGTCTTTGTTCTTTAGCGAACTGTGAAATGATAGGACTATGGTTGAATGAGAATACAATAATTGGGATTGCAAGCCAAACTACAGTAGGCATCGTCGACCAATCTGGAGCCACTTCTACCATAGAGCTATTCCAATCTGGAATCAGGTAGAAAGAGAGAGCAAGCAAAATAAATACTAGAGGGTAGACCATTGCGGAGGTCGCTCTAAGCATTAATTCTTTACCGAATACAACTCCTGCTGTCATTGCTGTAATAAGTGCTCCAGAGAGCAGCCATCTAGGAATCGATTCCATACCAATTTGGTTGACTAGGAAAGAATCTACGGTATTGGTGATACCGACACCGTAAATAAGAACGATAGGGTAAATCGCAAAAAAATAGGCGAAGGTAATAAGGTTGGCACCCGTTTTACCAAAGTGTTCTTCGACAGTGTCAGTAATATCTGCGTTTGGGTTTTTAGCTGAAAGCACAAAGCGAGCAAGAGATTTGTGAGCAAACCAAGTCATTGGCGCAGCGATGAGCGCGAGAATAACTAATGGCCAAAAGCCTCCAGCACCAGCTTTTATTGGCAAAAACAGCACACCAGCACCTACTGCAGTGCCAAAAAGTGACAGACACCAAGTGAAGTCTTTGTAAGTAAACTTACTAGACGATTGTGCGGCGTAATCCGCAGAATTTGTAGGATTCATTTTATAATACTCATTTTGGGAACAGGAAATAAGTTGGGTGCAATTTTGCATGAAATATTGCACAAAAAATAGATCTAAATCATGAATTGGCTCGACTAATAATTACATATGTTAAAAACAAGGATTTGTTCACGAAATCTATGGTTCTTTCATGATTTTTATTAATCGATTTAATAATAAAAACTAATGTGTGGTTTTTTCACTGGTCGATCTAGAGCGAAATCTGCCTAGCGAGTAGTTATTTCGAATCTTAACTATGTATTAATATGGTTTTGCAGAGCATGGATGATCTGAGCCGTCATACCCCAAATAAAATAATTTTCGTAAGAAAGGCCAAACACACGATGAGAGTGGTCGCGTACACGAAAACGTTCGCTATGAAGTTGCTGTCTATCCAAGACAACCGATGCTGGAACTTCAAAGATTTCGTCAACTTCATTGAAGTCGATATTGGTGTGGTAGTCTGGTGCGACAAAAGCGAGAAAAGGCGTTACTGTGAAATGACTAATGGTGACAAGTTCAGGCATCTGACCGAAAATAGTAATTTCGCGCTCCTGTATTCCCACTTCTTCGTAGGTTTCTCGCAGTGCAGTCTGTAGCAGGGAGTTGTCACTATCTTCATACTTACCTCCCGGAAAGCTGATCTGTCCCGGGTGATGTTTAAGATGCTGTGCTCTTCTTGTGAATATAATGTTGAGACCTGTCCCTCGCTCGACAAATCCTATTAAAACAGAGGCCTTGCGTAGTGATTTACGTGAGATATGAGCGACGCGTCTCATTGTCTCTTGGTGATAGTCGACAGTTTGCTGTAATTGAAAGTTTTGAATGATTTGATTTTTATTGAGCTCTGACAACACGTTAGCTCTACCTCCTTATTTGAAAAACTAAATGTTATGACTCATGCTTGAATGATAACTTCACTTCTAAGGGTAGCCCATTCTATGAAAGGAATCATCTTCACAGAATTTATGGATTTGGTCGAAGAAAAGTTTGGTTTAGATGCGCTTGACCAGTTATTGTCAGACGCTGGTGATGAAGGCCTTTATACTGCCGTAGGTAGTTATGACCACAGAGATTTGGTACGTTTAATTGTTCAACTCAGTAAGCAAACAGGTATTGCTGCCGAAGAATTGCAGAGAGTATTTGGTCAGTCGGTATTTGAAAATCTATATCAATCCGTACCAGAAAAGAGTAGTTTACAACGCTGTAAAAACTCCATTCAATTCATCCGATTAGTTGAAGATTATATTCATGTTGAGGTGAAAAAACTCTATCAAGAAGCCAATCCACCTCGATTTGAATTTATTTCTGAAAATGAAACCGAAATGGTTTTTGATTATAAAAGTGCCCGCTGTATGTCTCACGTCTGCTTAGGCCTCATTGAAGGGTGCGCTAAGCATTATGGTGAAGTGGTTGACATCGTAATGCACAACAATGATAAAAGTGGCAACGATGTGAGATTTAAGGTCGCTGTAGTAGGGTAAGTTAATGGCTAGCCAAGGTGCAATAGAACGAAAGCTTGCAAGAGAGATAGCGGCGCGAAAACAGGCTGAATTGCTATTAGAGCAAAAAAGTCTCGAATTGTACGAAGCCAATGAGCAGCTAAATCTTGTATTGAGTGAGCTCAAAAGGCAGACTCATATTGATCTACACAAACTTCAATTTGAAGAGCAAATCAATGAGACATTACTCTATTTTGGTCGAGCTTTTTTGGGGCGTACCCTAGACGATGGCTTATTAGCCAGTCTCTTAGAGCGTTTGGATGCATCATCAGCGCTAGGCCATTCGGGAGTATTTTTGGTTTGCGATACGGTGTTGACAGTCAAAGCGAGTCAGTTTGGTTCCAGTAAGACAAAGAGCACTGAAGCCATCAAGCCTTTTGTAGTTTGGCAAGGTGCACAGCTCTCATTGCCATTAGAAGTTGATCATCAAGTCGTTGGAGAGCTGTCGGTTGAGATCCTTGATCAAGATATAGAAGCTGAATTCATCGTTAGCCAGTTACGCTTGGTCGCAGACCTATTATGCAGTGCCATCAACCGACAAATTATACTGACGAGTAATCAGCAGGCGAGAGCCAGAGCAGAGGAGTCAGAAAAGGCGACCAAAGAGTTTGTGGCCATGATTAATCATGAGTTACGAACACCGTTGAATGGTCTACTAGGTAGCGCTGAATTGCTCTCAGATACTTCGCTTGATGAAGAGCAGCTCACATTCCTTACTAATCTTACTCACTCGGGAGAACTACTTCGTCATATCATCAACGACATTCTTGATTTTAGTAAGATGAGCGCAGGGATGATGGAACTCATTCCTTCTCAGTTTTCTCTCGTCGATCTTACCAATATGTTAGACAGTGTGTTTGTAAATAGGGCGCTTGATAAAGGAATTAGTTTTGGGATTGACAGCTCTAAGAAAGTGCCCGCCAATCTAGAAGGTGACTTTGATCGTCTGTGCCAAGTGCTAATAAATGTGATTGGCAATGCTATCAAGTTCACTATAGAAGGAAGTGTTAGCGTTATTATTAAGTGAAGGAGTGGCAAGCTTCATATACAAGTTAAAGATACAGGGCTTGGTATCCCCAAGGAAGCCCAAGCACTTTTGTTCAATCCCTTTGTGCAAGCTGATTTAACGGCAAAACGTAAGTTTGAAGGTACTGGGCTAGGCCTCGCGATTTGCAAAAACTTGGTCGAACTCATGGATGGAGAAATTGATTTTAGTAGCCAAGAAGGAGTGGGGACTGAATTTGATATTGTGATACCCCTAAAAATTCCTGAAGTCCAAGAAAAGCAACACAAGAACCATATTCAAAGAGTCGAAAAACAACTGGATACCTTATCAATCTTGGTGGTGGATGATATTCGAATGAATCAGGTCATCTTCAATCAAATGATGCGAAAAATTTCGATAATTCCAGACATTGCTAATAACGGTAAAGAAGCGATAAGTTCTGTGTCTGAGCGAGACTACGATATTATTTTCATGGACTGTAGAATGCCGGAAATGGATGGGTTTGAAGCCACTGAGTTCTTACGCGGACAAAAATACACTAAGCCCATTATCGCGCTTACCGCTGGCACGACCCTCGAAGAGCGAGAAAAATGCATCCAGAGTGGTATGGATGACATATTAAGTAAGCCATATACCGCGAAAGAACTAAAGCTGATGATTGAAAAATGGGCTTAGTTTATTCTGACCTAATTATTCTCTAATATAGGTAAAATCCTACAAAGTTTATCGAGAGTTTCTTGATATTCAGCACAGCTTAGGCTGTCTGCTACAAGCCCGCCTCCTGCCCAAACATAGAGGTGATTATTTTCTGCGATAAGAGTACGTATGGTAATACTGGTATCCATGCTGCCGTGGCGGCTAATGTAGCCAATGCTACCGCAGTATGCACTTCGACGATGTGGTTCGAGCTCTTCTATAATTTCCATTGCCCTAATTTTGGGCGCGCCTGTTATAGAGCCTCCGGGAAAGCTAGCGCGTAATAAATCGGTTGGTGAATAATCATGGTGTAACTCGGCTCTAATCGTACTAACCAGATGATGGACAGCAGGAAAGCTCTCAATGTCAAACAACTTTGGCACATGGACAGTGCCAGGTTTTGCAACTTTGCCAATATCATTTCTCAGCAAATCAACAATCATAAGATTTTCAGCTTGATCCTTTTCCGCTTTGGCAAGCTCGTTGGCTTGAGCTGAATCTGTATGAATACATGTATGACGCGGACGCGTTCCTTTTATTGGTTTAGTTTCAATTTTACCAGCGCTGAGACGAAGGAAGCGTTCAGGAGATACACTTAAAATGGTGCTTTTGTCTGTGCGAATGAAAGCTGAGAAAGGGCCTTGGTTAAACTGTTCTAGTTTTTGGTATGCTTGCCATTCACAGCCTATGTACTCAGCGTTAAAGCGTTGCGCTAGGTTGATCTGATAGCAATCCCCAGAGTGTAAGTAATCTTTGACTCTTGAGAAACGTTCCACATACTCTTGCTTTGTCATGTTAGACTGCCACTCAGATTTTAGAGCGAAGTCGGGATTTAATATTGAGTCTTGGTTGATGAGCCATGCATAATGTTCATCGACATTTTCGCCCACAATATAGGCCGTCTTGTTTTGATGATCGACAACGACAGCCCAGCTGTAAATTCCTACCGCCATATCTGGTGTGGTTAAGTCTTGCTGGGCAATTTGTGGTAGTTGTTCGACCCTTCGCCCGAGATCATAAGAGAAATATCCTAATGCGCCTCCAATAAAAGGCAGATCTCCCTGATAGTCAAGTTCAGGTAACCACTTGTTTTGCTGCTGTTCTAGAAGCAGGAAAGGATCATCACCAGATTCAAATTGACCGTCGGGGTTGATCACTTGAGTTGTTTGCCCGTAAGTGACGATTTTCACCAAAGGTGTGGTGACTAAAACATCGAAACGGCTATCCACATGATTTCTTGAAGCCGAGCGAAGCAGCATAGCCCATGGTAGGGAAGCAATGTTATTAAAAAGCTCTATTGATAAATCTGGTTGATAGTTAAGAGGCTTGATTTCTAGGCAATTTGACGTCTTTTGATTCATTTGTTTTTTTTGTGACAAAGAGATGGTTCAGTGCGTAGCAAGAGAAGTGAAGCAAGAGTATCATACTGCGACCTATCGCCGCTACAATGATGTTTATAATAACAAGATAGCCTCAGCTCATCTAAACTTGTGGTTAGAAGCAAGAATGTAAGCTGAACTATACACAGCGGCATCAAAAGGAAGCATAACTATAACGAGGCATGCAATGACGGTAATTCGCAAGCAGGATGTGATCAGCAGTGTGGCTGATGCACTTCAATATATTTCTTACTATCACCCTCTAGACTTTGTTCAAGCCCTTGAAGAAGCCTATAACAAAGAGGAGAGCCAAGCGGCCAAAGACGCTATTGCTCAGATTTTGATTAACTCTCGCATGTCTGCAGAAGGCCATCGGCCAATATGTCAAGATACGGGTATTGTTACCTGTTTTGTCTATATCGGAATGGGCGTTCAGTGGGACAGTACAGATATGACAGTCCAGCAGATGATTGATGAAGGTGTTCGTCAAGCCTATAACAACCCCGATAACCCTCTGAGAGCATCAATTTTATTAGATCCAGCTGGGAAACGAATTAATACCAAGGATAACACACCAGCTGTTGTTCATATTTCAATGGTGCCGGGTAATACAGTTGAAATACAGATTGCAGCTAAAGGTGGCGGTTCTGAGAATAAAACCAAGATGGTCATGCTTAACCCATCCGATGATATCGCAGAATGGGTCGAAAAAACCTTACCTACCATGGGAGCGGGTTGGTGTCCGCCGGGTATGTTAGGTATTGGTATTGGTGGTACTGCTGAAAAAGCCGCAGTATTGGCTAAAGAGTCCTTGATGGAACATATTGATATTCAGGAACTTATTGATCGTGGTCCT
Organism: Vibrio sp.; assembly: GCF_038138445.1. GTDB lineage: Bacteria > Pseudomonadota > Gammaproteobacteria > Enterobacterales > Vibrionaceae > Vibrio. The sequence continues at coordinate 14,890 of NZ_JAYQDQ010000048.1, read as the reverse complement.
CAAAATACCGAAGAAGAGCTTCGCCTTGATATCTTTAATCGAGTCAACAAACTAGGTATTGGTGCACAGGGATTAGGTGGTTTAACGACTGTCGTAGACGTTAAAATTAAAACAGCACCTACTCATGCGGCGTCGAAGCCTGTTTGCCTCATTCCAAACTGTGCGGCGACTCGTCATGTACACTTCACTCTTGACGGCTCAGGTCCAGCAGAGTTAACCCCTCCTAAGTTAGAAGATTGGCCAAAAATCACTTGGGAAGCGGGAGAAAATACGCGTCGTGTTAGCCTAGACACGGTAACCAAAGCCGACGTTGAACAATGGAAAACAGGTGAAACCGTTCTGCTTTCAGGTAAGATTTTAACGGGTCGAGACGCAGCTCATAAGCGTATTCAGGGTATGCTTGAAAGTGGTGAAGGGCTACCAAAAGGTGTTGACCTAAAAGGTAAGTTTATCTATTACGTTGGCCCTGTAGATGCAGTGGGTGATGAAGTAGTTGGCCCTGCAGGCCCCACGACCTCTACCCGCATGGATAAGTTTACTGACATGATGCTGGAAGAAACGGGCATTATGGGCATGATAGGTAAAGCTGAACGCGGCCCAGCAACTGTCGAATCGATCAAGAAGCACAAAGCGGTTTATTTAATGGCAGTTGGTGGTGCAGCTTATCTTGTCGCGAAAGCGGTGAAAAAAGCCAGAGTTGTCGCATTTGAAGATCTAGGTATGGAAGCGATTTATGAATTTGAAGTCGAGGATATGCCAGTAACGGTTGCTGTTGATTCTAATGGTGCCAATGCTCATCAAATCGGCCCAGATACTTGGAAAGTTAAGATTCAAGAAATGGAATCTCAGTAAAGGTTGCCATCATACCTGATTTTAATAATATTAGGTATACAAAGAGTTATAGGGTGTAGCTTAGCTGCACCTTTTTTTGTTTCGTATCTATCTTAACTCGACATAACGTAAGGAATATTAATGCCTCGATTTATCCGAATTTTACAAACCATTATCGCTGTACTTATTGGCTGCTTTGTCGGCTATGACATGATTTTTTATGGGGTGAGCGTCTTTGACCAAAAATATGTACGCTTAACTCTGGTGTTATTTGTTCTATTAGAATTATCTTTGTTTGTTATCTATAAGCTTACAGAAGACGACTAAGTACTGTCCATTACCGTCTCAGTTCATAATTTCAATAGCTTAGGCCTTCATTATCTTTGTTCATTTCTGGTTAAGGTAAATAGAAGTAAGGTAATGAAGAGTTAAAATGAAGAGGCCCTTAATGAAGCAATTGCCCCGAGAATTGAATAAGTTTATTAGTCGCAGTATAGACTCCCATGTTCGTATTGCTGTGACGGGTTTATCCCGTGCAGGTAAAACGGCGTTTATCAGTTCTTTAGTCAATCAATTACAACATGTTTCGACCCACGATAATCTCCCTCTACTCGCTTCTGCTAGAGATCAACGCTTAATTGGAGCCAAACGAGAACCCCAAGTAAACATGATGGTGCCTAGGTTTGCCTATGATGAAGCGATGGTGCAGGTTTTCGCACAGCCACCTTCTTGGCCTGAGCCAACTCGTGATGTCAGTGAAATTCGCCTTGCACTAAAGTTCAAATCGACCAAAAAAACTAAGAAGTTGCTTGGTAGTAGTTCGGTACTTCATCTTGATATCGTGGACTATCCTGGTGAGTGGCTGTTGGATTTACCTTTGTTGAATATGAATTTTCATCAGTGGTCGCAAACTCAATTTGCTGCACTTAAAGGTCAACGAGGCGAGTTAGCCAAAGACTGGATTGGGATACTTGAGTCATTATCCTTGTCTTCTCAAACGAATGAAAAGTCGCTTGAGGAGGTCGCAAAAGCTTATACTCGATATCTACATAAGTGCAAAGATTCCGGTTTGCATTGGGTACAGCCCGGTCGTTTTGTTCTGCCAGGTGAACTGGACGGAGCGCCAGTGTTACAATTTTTCCCTTGTCAATATGATGAAGAGGATAAGATTCCTAAGGACTCAAACTTGGCAATGCTGATCACGCGTTATCAAGAATATCAGCAGAAAGTAGTAAAAGCTTTTTATAAACATCACTTTTCTACCTTTGACCGCCAGATTGTATTAGTAGATTGCCTGCAGCCACTCAATGCTGGTGATGAATCATTTCTTGATATGCGTCAAGCGATTGAGCAAATAATGCACAGCTTTAAGTATGGTCGGAGCAATATCCTTAAGCGTCTTTTTGCACCCAGAATCGATAAAATACTGTTTGCCGCGACTAAAGCCGATCATGTGACTCCAGAGCAACACCCTAATTTAGTCTCACTACTACAGCAGATGGTGTATCCAGCTTGGCAAACGGCGGCATACGACAATATTGAGATGAGTTGCATGACCATAGCATCAATACAAGCTACACAAAGCGGGTTTATTAGCCATGGTGGAGAGTCAGTACCGGCAATACAAGGAGTGACGACCGAAGGAAAGACATTAACTATATTTCCAGGAGAGGTACCTGCAAAACTACCCAAACCTGATTTTTGGCAGGAGCATGAATTCAATTTTTATTCTTTTCGGCCTATGTCTGAATCTGAAGATGAACCCCTGCCGCATATACGTATGGATAAAGCGCTGGAGTATTTGATTGGAGATAAGCTCAAATGAAAGATTCTCATAACAATTTGAAAACACAGCGTATCTATACCCAAGTCTTAGAAGAGAAACCAGAGATGGGCGATGATGAGCTCACCTCTCAACGCCAATTTGACGATAAAGACACTTTTGTTTTGGCAAAAGTGCAAGCAGAAGATATTGGTGATGATATTGAAAAGAGTATTGAACAAGTGATTCGTCCGCCAAGGAAAAGACGATTTTTATTGAGAGGACTTCTTGGGGCTTTTACAGCGTTAATCGCATGGCAATCAGTCGACACATTGACTAGCGCCATTCAAACGCAAGATTGGTTGTCGGTTGGATGGATAGGCTTTATAGCAACGCTTGCTGGTTTAGGTTTTATCACTCTGAGCAAAGAGCTATGGGCTCTGAAAAAACTGCGTCATCAATTTAGCGTACAAGATAAAGTCGAGACACTAATTACTAACGACAGTGTGGGGCAAGGAAAAGCATTTTGTGAGTCTCTCGCCAAAGAAGCGGGAATTAAATTGACCAGTCAAAGTTATCAGAGGTGGCAAAAAAGTGTAAATCCTTCACACAGCGACTCAGAAATTATTGAAATGTATGATGCCATTGTCGTATCAGAGCAGGATACACAAGCCACCAAAATAGTGACGAAATATTCGACTGAATCCGCAGCGCTTGTTGCGATAAGCCCTTTAGCGGTAGCGGACATGTTACTCGTTGCATGGCGAAGTTTTAAGATGGTTGAGAGCTTAGCTCAGGTTTATGGTATCCAACTTGGCTATTTATCTCGGTTAAAGCTTTTTAAGTCAATCCTCATCAATATGGCTTTCGTCGGTGTGAGTGAACTTGCAATAGATGCCAGTATGGATTTGCTTTCTATGGATCTTACAGCAAAAGTATCAGCTAGAGCAGGGCAGGGGCTTGGCGTTGGAATTTTGACTGCAAGAGTTGGATTAAAAGCGATGTCCTTGCTACGTCCTACACCTTGGTATTCAGGAAGACAAGTAAAGCTTGGTGCTATTCGTAAACATGTTGTGGAAAAAATCGCCGCTCTAACAATCAAATAGCGTGATTGTGAAGCTGGTAATGTTGCTTTACTTGACGAGAAATTTTGCTTGGGGGAAACTACTGTCAACTTTTCCTGACACCTTAGACTAGGGACTTTCCCAGTGCGTTTAGAAGTAACATGTGAAGACAGACTCGGCCTTACCCGTGAGCTATTAGATATTCTGGCTTCTAGAAATATTGATTTACGCGGCATTGAAATCGATACCACGGGTATTATTTATCTGAATTGTCCAGATATTGATTTTGACACTTTTAGTGAATTGATGGCAGAAATTCGCCGGATCACAGGTGTCAAAGATGTGCGAAAAATTCAGTTTATGCCCATGGAGAGACATAATACCGAGCTGATATCTCTTCTCAATAGCTTACCCGAACCAGTGCTTGCTATTGATATGAAAGGCCACGTTGATATGGCAAACCACGCAGCCTTGAGTTTGTTCAATTGTGAACAGGAGGAAATGATTGGTCATCCAATTGTGAGTTTATTGCCCAACTTCAACTTTTCAAATTGGACAGAGGGCAAAATTACTCGTCATCGAGAAGATGTTGTGATTGGTGGTCTAGACTACTCCATGGAAGTGATGCCTGTATACATCACTGCCGAGTCGAATGAATCCGTCTTAGCAAGTACAGTGATGATCATTCGATCAAACCAAGAAAAGCCAGTGCTGGTGGATTCTCTACCAGTTCATAATAATCTTGGCTTTGAGCATTTTGTTGGTGTTTCTAATCGCCACAAAGCGCTTATGGGACAAGCTAAGAAGCTTTGTGTTTTAGATCAACCGTTACTCATTCAGGGTGAAACGGGAACAGGTAAAGAAATGCTCGCCAGAGCATGCCACAACCGTTCACACCGAGCTGCAGCGCCATTTATGGTATTGAGCTGCGCGTCTATGCCTGATGATGTCGCTGAGACGGAACTGTTTGGTCATGCGCCTGGTTCATTCAATCATGAGCAGGGGCATAAAGGCATTTTTGAGCAAGCAGATGGCGGTACGGTATTTCTTGATGAAATTGGAGAGATGAGTCCTCATCTACAAATCAAGCTTCTCAGATTACTCCAAGACGGAACGTTCAGAAGAGTTGGAGCAGAGCAAGAGATCCATGTTGATGTTCGAGTGATAGCATCAACCCGGCATAACCTAGGTGAGCTGGCGGAGTCTAAATCATTTCGAGAAGACTTATTCTATCGCCTCAATGTGTTGACTTTGAATATTCCCGCTTTGCGCGAGAGGCCAAATGATATCGCACCACTACTGGATTTATTTGTGTCCAAATACGTCAAACAATTAGGTGTGAAAAAACCAGATCTTAGTGAAGATTTGGTTGACCAATTGGTGAGTTATCAATGGCCAGGTAACATGCGTCAATTGGAAAACATGGTGCTAAGAGCGTTAACCGAGCTTGATTCAACAACTTTGACTGTAGATTTATTCCACCTTCCTCAACTAGATAACGCTATTGCGACGGGCCCGACCATAAACTTAGATGGCTCACTAGATGAAATCATGAAGGATTATGAATCGCAAGTATTGGAACGTTTGTACCAGTCTTTTCCCTCTAGTCGAAAACTTGCGAAAAGGCTCAATGTTTCTCATACCTCGGTGGCAAACAAATTGCGTGAATACGGAATAAGAAAGAGCTAATGGAACGAGTAAGTACCCCTAGAAATGTGTATGAGCAAGATGAGAATATCATCTTGCGCACTGCTGAGCCGACTGACGGTAAACTGATATCGGATTATTTTATTGCGAATAAAGACTTTCTCAAGCCATGGGAACCAAGCAGAGAAGAGGCTTTTTATTCTGAAGCGGGCTGGACTAAAAGACTTATCAAGCTTCATGAACTTCATCGGATGGGGCTAGGCTACTATTTGATCATTTTAGATAGTGAATCGGGTGAAATGATGGGAACCGTCTCTTTTAGTAATGTATCCCGTTTTCCATTTCATGCATGTAACTTAGGTTACTCTTTAGCCGAAAATGCTCAAGGTAAGGGCGTTATGACTAGGGCGATGAGATTGGCAATAAAGTATATGTTTTCTATACAAAATGTTCATAGAATAATGGCGGCTTACCTTCCTCGAAATCATAAAAGTGAAGCAACGTTAATGCGCCTTGGATTTAAAAAAGAAGGCATGGCGAAAGACTATTTGCTCATCGATGGAGTGTGGGAAGACCACATCTTGAGCTCATTAGTTAATGACAATTGGACAGCGAAGTGAATCGTATAGAAAAGCAGTTATCTTTGATCATGGAGCTTGATCAACTGAAATCAGTGTTAAGGCGAGCGCGGGTAAAAAGTGCGGAAGATCGGTTAGAAAACAGCGCAGAGCATAGTTGGCATGTCGCTCTTATGGCTATTTTGATGGAGGAGCATGCCAATGAACCTGTGGATATTGCACGAGTCGTCAAAATGTTACTGCTCCACGATATCGTCGAGATAGATGCTGGTGACACTTTTGCCTATGATACTCAAGCCATTGAGTCGCAAAAGGGTAAGGAATTGGCAGCAGCTAAGCGACTTTTTAATATGTTACCTGAAGATCAAAGTGAAGCATTGCTTAGTCTTTGGTGCGAATTTGAAGATGCAAAATCAGCCGATGCTAAGTTTGCTAAAGCGCTTGATAGGTTGATCCCAATGCTGTTGAATTACCACAATGGCGGAAAAGGCTGGTTAGAGCACCAAGTGACGAGTACCCAAGCATTGACTGTAAACCGCAAAATTGAAAGTGGTTCCCAAGCTTTATGGGAGCAAGCAAAGAAAATAATTCATGATGCTACCGAGAAAGGGTGGCTTAAAGCCTAACAAGGAATACGAATGTCATATCTTCCTTTGGACGAATACCAAAGAAAATGGATTTTTACTCATCACTCCATGCCTGTTTCTGAGCAGGATTTGGAATCCATAAAACCTATGACACAAGCTCGCTCTTCCCAGCTTTGGAAGGAAAATATCAGTGCTCATAGCCCTGATGCTGAGCGTCTTAGCTCTTCTGATTGGCCGATGAAAGAGACGAACTGGAAAGAAACATTAGATTGGATGGTTTCCTGGGAGTCAGATCATGATGCTTTACCTATCGGTGTCGAGGAATTTCTTGATTGGCAAGATGATGTAACGATTTACTTTTGCTACGAAAAGTACAACGTCATTGAAACTAAATGGTCGGTGTTCAAACGATACTGGAAAAACTTTCTGTTTTACGATGACGGCCCTATTTTGATAGGCCGCCGACGAAAAGAAGCGCTATGGTTTGATAGCAAAGGTAATGTAAAACTCGGATGGCGTAAGTAAACGTGTTAATTATTGCTCTTATAACAAAGCCCGCTATAAAAGCGGGCTTTGTATTGTTTGAACGCTATTTTTCATTCAGTAAATCAAGGAAAAATGCATACTCGAGAGCGTCCTCTTTTAAACGTTTAAAGCGACCAGAGGCACCACCGTGGCCTGCTTCCATATCTGTCTTAAATAGTAACGCATGATTATCTGTCTTCATCTCGCGTAATTTGGCGACCCATTTCATAGGCTCAAAATATTGCACTTGTGAATCGTGTAGCCCTGTCGTGACTAACAGGTTTGGATAATCTTGAGAGCTAACATTGTCATAAGGCGAGTAGCTAAGCATATAGTCATAATAGGCTTTTTCGCCAGGGTTCCCCCACTCATCATATTCGTTGGTGGTTAACGGAATAGATTCATCAAGCATGGTTGTTACCACGTCGACAAAGGGCACATGAGCTGCTACTCCTCGGTATAGCTCTGGTGCTTGATTGATTACCGCCCCCATCAATAGGCCGCCTGCGGAGCCTCCAACCGCAAAGACTTTATCTTTTGAGCCATATCCTGCTTTGGTTAGTTCTCGTGTTACATCAATAAAGTCGTTAAAGGTATTTTGCTTGGTAAGCTTTTTACCATCCTCATACCAAGGTCTACCAAGCATCTCTGAGCCCCTGATGTGTGCGATAGCAAAAACAAACCCACGGTCTAACAAGCTTAGGCGTGCTGAACGAAATGATGGGTTTATGGTTGTTCCATATGAACCATAGCCGTATTGGTATATTGGGTTAGTGCCATCTTTTTTAAATTTGTCCTTTCTGTATACTAGAGATACAGGGATCTGTTTACCATCTCTTGCTGAGACCATGATTCGTTCAGACTGATAGTTACTCGCCTCAAAGTCACCGAGTACTGGCATCTGTTTGAGTACTTCAGGCTTACCAGTGGTAAGGTCAAAATCATAGTAGGTTCCAGGTGTGGTCAGGCTGCTGTAGTAAATCCTAACTTTTGAGTTTTGAAGCTCATAATTACCTGTAAAGTAGGCAGAAAAAGCACTGTCGTTAAACTCTAGCGGGAACTCTTTGCTTGTTGAAAGCTGACGAACTTTAAGTGTTGATAAGCCGTCTTTGCGCTGTTCGTAGACGAGGTGATCGTCAAATAGGGTAAAATCAACCAGTAGAGTATCTTTGTCAGCAGCGATCACATCTTGCCATTTGCTGCGGTCTTGAATATGGTCTTTTTCCACTCTCATTAGGCGGAAGTTTACCGCCTGATAATTGGTGTAGATGTAATACCAGTCATTTAGTTTAGCGATGCTATATTCAACGCCTTCTTCTCTTGGATAAAATGCTTTAGCTGTGGCTTTGGGATCGTTCGCATCAATAATTGATACACCGCTAGTTTCGGTGCTGTAGTGAGTTATGAATACTTGCTCACCATCTTTACTTTTTCCAAGAGAGGTATAGTAGGCATCGTCTTGCTCTTCATATATTAATGTGTCGCTGCTTTGTGATGTGCCCAGAACATGACGGTAAACTTGGTAACCTAATAGGGTTTGGGGATCCTTTTTGATGTAATAAAAGGCTTTGTTATCATTTTGCCAAGCGATATCACTTTCAGCACCTTCGACTTTATCGTCTAGGTAGTCACCTGTATCGAGGTTTTTAATCCGAATCGTATAAACACGTCGGCTTAATGTGTCTTCACCATAAGCCATGAGAGACTCATTTGGGCTTACATATAATCCGCCGACATTGAAGAACTCGTGCTCTTTTGCTAATTTGTTGGCATCGAGTAAAACTTCCGAGTCTGTCCCTGCGAAGTCTTTGGCACGTCGATATATGGCGTATTCGTTGTCACCGGATACCTGGCTTGAATAGTAGTAGTTACCTTCCTTCACAGGAACTGAACTGTCATCTTTGGCGATACGACCTTTTAGTTCTTCAAATAGCTGTTTTTGCAGTGCTTCGGTATGATTTAAAACCGCATCAGCATACTGGTTTTCTTGCTCAAGGTGCTGCAAAATTTCTAAATCTTTACGTTGGTCGTCCCTCATCCAGTAATAATTATCAATCCGAGTATCGCCATGATTTTCTAGGGCACGAGGGACTTTCTTTGCTATCGGTGCTTGGGTTTGTTGGGCAATCAGTTCTACTTGGGATGGTTGAGTCATGGTGTTAATTCCTTGGTTGCTGCAGCCAGTGATCAGTATCGCTGAGACAGCTAATGCAGTGAGGGAGAAACGCATCAAAGCTCCTTAAATTACGCTCAGAATGACAATTATGCGTACCTGGATGATAATGCTTTTATATCAGTAGGATAGGCATAAATATTTACTCGGTGGCCTGATACGCTAGCAAACAAAAAGCATCGGATCAAACATTATCAGGGGTAATGTTTTTTACCGTGTGGCATTCATAAAAATTAGAAAAAGGATAGACAAATCATTTCGAGTAAGTTAGAAATGTAGACGTTATCTTGCTGACGAGGAACTTATCTATGAGAAAAACCTACATTGCTTCATCTCTAATTGCATCACTTGTAACGCTCAGTGTTTACGCCTCTCCGATCACACCTGAAGAGGTAGAAGCAGCTCAAAAAGGTTGGGGTGAAGGTATTATCGCAATTGGCAAAGCAAAAGATGCTCGCAGTGCTGCCATTAAGCATATCGACAAGTTTTATGCCTATGATTTAGGTACTGTACTTTTCAAGCCGACGTTGGCAGTTGAAGATCAATTTAGACATTCAAAATCTGAAGCGCTTTCTTATTTTGTTGGTGGCGAAATTAAAGAAGATAATGGCTTTGCTCTAGCGCCTTATACTAATGTTCGTTGGGAAAATGAAGGTGTCATTACAGATAAAAACTCCGACATGGCAATGGCCATGGGCAATTACTTTTTCACCAAAACCGATGGTCAAGAAGTGAAAGTAGAGTACACCTTTGGTTACATCAAAGATGATGCTGGAAATATAAAAATCAATCTGCATCACTCATCTCTGCCATATAGCCCCAAGTAAGGCTAATAGTTAGTAACCTAACTAAGGCATATGCGTTTATCGGCCCGTTATTAATAGCATAACGGGCTTTTTTGTTGTTAGCTGATTTGCTGAAAGGTAATTTCACTAAAATGAGGGTTATCGGTCAGGGCTGTCATTGATACTAAGGTTGAGGTCGGAATTTGTATGTCGCCACAGGGAGTATCAATAACGATACACTCTCTGCGCTGGTGATCATAGTTGGTTGTTTTCGCTTTCCCTTCAAAAACTTGAGCAGACTCTGTAACTAAGCGAATAGGAATGTGATAGAGACAGGCTATTTCTATATAATCGTATTCGCTACAGGAAATCATGGTTAATCCTTATAAAATAGCGCCAGCCAAATAGTTTCTTCATCGGGAGCAGTATAGCTCACTCTGTGTTTAGTATGGGCCGGAATGTTAAGATTATCACCTGCTTTTAATTCTATTTCTTCTCCATTGGCGTATTGGATTTTGGCATAGCCAGTCAATACTAGTACCCATTCATGCTCGTCCTGATCGTACCAAAAGTCGGGCTCAGAACATTGTCCTTTGGAGACAATACGCTCAAGACGAAATTGACTCCCAGTAACAAGGTCTTCAAAGACTTCATCGGTTAAGTCGTTGGGTAGAGATGAAAGAACATTCATCATGTTAAACCGTAAAATCAAAGACGATAATATCTTCAAGGATTGGTCTAAAAATGTCTTTCAAATCGTCATGTTTAGGGTGGGGGAGATAACGTTTACGACCTGCCTCATCAGTGAAGGTCATCACAACGCAATGGGTATAGTTTTTATTCTTACCTTCGAGGCTATCGTTTAGTCCCCATTCTACATGTTCAACTCCCTCAATAAGATTAGGCATACATAAAAATGACTGTTTAAGTTCTTCTATCTGTTGGGGAGTTGCGTCAGCCTTAAATTGAATAAGCAAAATGTGTCTTATCATTTTAGAATCTACCTAATTTCTTTCATAAAATTTTTATCGGTTAATAATACAGCGTTAGGTTAACGGTGCAAACTTCGATTTTTGTATTCTTTACCTCTAACTTTCCGAGGTTTCGAAGCTTTTATTCTAAGTAACACTATTTTGAAGAGAGGTAAATAGTGTTACTTGAAATGGCTAGGTTGGTAATGCTACTGACTTGATTCTAGTGTTTCTACCCTTGCTTTTAACTCTTTAACTGATTCTAAAAGTACCGGGATCAGACCAATATAATCTACCCGTAAAGTGCCTTGTATATCACGCTTTGCAAGCTCAGGTAACTCAGATTGTACCTCTTGGGCAATGACGCCGTACTCATATTGGCCAGACAAGTGGCCTTGAATGCTATCGGGGCGCCAAGAGTAGCTGTATCCATTAAGGCGGCTGATTTTATCGAGGCTGTTTAGTAAAGGTTGGATATCACTTTTTAAATTAACGTCACTAATTCTAGGCATACTATTGGTCGGAGGTATATATCCAGCGGCGATAGAATAAGTATTGGTTTCTTGGTCAAAGAGCATAAACTTATACCATGAACTCAAAGAGTTTTTGGCTGGTTGAGCCAGATATTGACTGCCAAATTCGGTTTTACATTGTTGATTAACATCAATATAGCTAGATCTTAGGACCAAAAAATAGTCCCCACGATACTCATCTCTTTCTACCCATGAACCATTAATGGCGACTTGCTCTTCATTATCATCCTCTAGCCAATCCCAGTGGCTTCCATCAGGTTTGGAACAGAACACATTAGATTCATCGGCCAGCACATGACTCGATAATATGACACAGAAACTCACACTTAATATCAAATTAAATAACTTCATCGCTTCCTTATAAGCCACTAATAAATTGTGGTTATTGTATTTTTATTGATCGATTATGCAAGTTGATTAGTATATTTTTGGCTATTTTTGTGAATCGTTCAATGACATTGCTTATTTATTAATAACGAGACTAAGAGAGGAAATAATAAAAAAGGCGAGCAATTGCCCGCCTTGATTAGGAAAGTTTATTGATTTGTCATTTCATAGTGGACTTGTTTATTGAAGTTTGAACTAGGTATGGAGACATTCAGCTCCAAGCTATCAGGCAAATTATCATTATCGTTATTTTGATATTGGTAATTGTATGTGGTTTCAACCTCACCGACTGTTTGCTTGAGTGTCTTGATGGGCTTAAATGCTAGGCCGAAAAAGTCCATATCCACTTTCCACTCTTTGACTGGGTCAACATAGTAAACGCCATAGATTGAAGCATCATCAAAGTAGGTCATTTCAATGGTCTTTGTCCCTTGTGAAAAAATCTTTTGAGTGACTTTTTTGATCTCACCATCTGGATGATACCGAAGTAATAACGTGCTTTTCTCTCTAGGTGATGACATTTTTACTTCACGAATTTTTCGAAGCTTTCCGTCGTCATGGTAGGTGTAGTGAAAATTTTTGACCGTCATATCATCGCCAGACAAAGGTGTCTGTATGCGTTGAATTAGCTTATTGTTTTCGTCGTAAATGTATTGGATGGTATAGGTTGCGATTGGTGTACCGTTGAGATCAGCAGCCTCCTTGTGAAAAACTTGCTTGGATTCTGACGTTACCTGTCCTCTATCATTATACTCATATATAGATATGAAATTTTCTTTGGTGTGCCTGACGTAACTATTAATTGGGCCTTGTTTCATTAGCGCACGAGCTGATGTTAGCCAGCCATCGCTATTATAAGAGTAATCGAAGGTACTATCAGCGTAATCACGTTGTGTAACACGGCCGAAGTCATCGTAAAAATATGAAGAAGCGATGGTGGTTTGGCCGTTGTCGGTTTTTGAAATTTGAGCCAGACGGGACGAGTTTGCTTGTACGGCATTTTGGTTAACATAGTCTTCGAAGACAGAATAGTGCTGGTACGCGTTTGCGCTAAATGCAGAAAAAATGGCCAGGGCTGCAAAGCTTGCTTTTAAATTCATAATTAAAGCCTGTTAGTTATCGTTCTATTTTCCGGAATGAGCATTCATTCCATTTATATTCTTTCTAATCGTTTAATTGGAAAGAAACACCAACCTAGCAAACAAAAACAATATTGTTAATAAAAATCATTATCACTTGCGTTTGAAAATATTAAGTAAATGTTTCAAAGGCTTAAATTTAACGAATCCTAATTTGATAGCTAAGGGCTTTATTTCAGTATCTTCAATGAAAAAAGGCGAGTATAAACTCGCCTTAACGGTTTTATTGATTTGTCATTGTATAGTCGATTTGCTTGCTGAAATAAGGTGATGAAACGTTCAATTGTAAACTGTCTGCCAAGCTATCATTATCGCTATTTTGATATTGGTAACTGTATGTGGTTTCAACTCCGCCGACAGTTTGCTTGAGTGTTTCAATAGGTTTAAAAGAAAGGCCAAAGAAGTCCATATCCACTTTCCATTCCTTTACAGGGTCAGAGTAATATGGGCCGTATACAGAAGCATCGTTTATATACGTTAATTCAATGGTTTTCTCTCCTTGAGCGAACAGGTTTTGTGTTGCTTTTTTGATTTCACCACTCGGATAGTATTGCAGCGATAGACTACTTGTTTGTGCAGGTGTTGATTGTTTTACCTCTCGGATTTGTTGTAATTTGCCATCGGTATGATAGGTGTAGTAGAAGTGCTTCGCCGATGTTTCATCACCTGATTGAGGTGTCTGTATACGTTGAACCAGTTTACCGTTCTCATCATAAACATATTGAATACTATAGGTTGCGATCGGTGTGCCGCTCAGATCAGAAGCCTCTCTATGAAAAACTTGCTTTGTCTCTGACGTCACTTGCCCTTGGTCATTGTACTGATACGAAGAGATAAAGTTCTCTTTGGTATGTTTAACGTAAGTGTTCATCTCCCCGTGTTTCATCAGTGCGTGTGCTGATTCTAATAAACCATCACTGTTATAGGCATAGTTTAAAGTGCTATCAACGTAATCACGCTGTGTTACTTGGCCGAGATCATTATACGAATAGGCAGCCGCTGTTGTGGTTTGGTTGTTATCTATTTTTACTATTTGACTAATGCGAGCGGTATTGGCTTGCACTGAACTTAAATCCACATAATCCTCAAAAACAGCATAATGTTGATATGAGTGAGCGTTAAAAGCAGCAAGAAGAGCTAGGGTTGTTAAACTTGTTTTTATAGTCATAGTTTAAAGCCTGTTATTTATTGTTTTTTTAATTAATAGGGAAATACTTTTTCCCATTTATTTCCCTTTCAAATAGACCACTTGAAAGGAGATATGAAACTAACAGCTTATATTCGCGGTGTTAATACCTAGAATTGATATACACATTGTTTAATATTAACAAAATGTTTCTGAAAGAAGCTGAGCCAAGCTTAGATATACTGCTAAAAGGCTTGTTGAAAAAGGCTATCTCTTAAGGAGGGTAGATAGCCGTTCGTTTGGAGGGGGGAGTATAGATACTCACTAGTTTAATCTGAACTAACTGAGAAATCGCTGTATTGATAACTTCCGTCATTCTGCTCTTTATAGAAAATACACTCTACACCTGCTTCACGGAGCATTGTAATAGCAAGCCGACCTATTTCATGCCAATCAGTATGGCCTTCTTCAACTTTCGGAGCTTCAAGTTCTGATAGTGGTTCTACAGCAAAAATTCGTTTAATTCCAGATTGGATAATTGGCCCAGCACATCTTGCACATATTGGTTTCCCAACAACATATAGATGACCATCAGCAGCTCTCGAACCAGCAGCTACAATAGCATTTACTTCGGCATGTACGATGATGTTCAGTTTTGTTTTCTTCTCATCATACCGTTCATCATCTTTAACACCGAACGGGAAACCATTGTAACCAAGGGTTATATCTCTAATGCCGTTCACTTAAGGTGAGCGGCATTGTTTTTTCTGGGGTATCGGCTT
>NZ_JAYQDQ010000047.1:0-31125 GCF_038138445.1 Vibrio sp. | reverse complement strand
ATCTACCTTAACTTGATGATTTTTATCTAAATTATCAGGGGATTCCTCAGTGCCATGCCTGGAAGCAAAATATAATTTTCAGTTGTTGTGTTATCACTTGGGTGAATAAACCTTGCCTCATAGTCAATGGTGGCAAGCATTTGCTCTTCAATGACTCTTTTGCCCCCTACTGCTAAGGAAGTTACGCTACTGTTCGTACCAAGATCATCGTTAAAAGAGCCCGCAGCTAAGTCTGCATAGAGATAATTGTAATTAAAGTTATTGTTGGCATGGGCTGGGAGTGTCGTTATAGCCCACAACAGTGTTACAGAAAATATAGTAAAAGAAAGTTTGTCATCCATGGGCACCCTCTATAACACAAGTTAACCACACCATGCATTTGATATAGACAGCCTCAAAACAAAGAGGTCTGCCTTATCTGTGTAGATAGTATAGCCCAGTTACTCGAACAGAAAATCCGTTTACATAGTTATCAATTATTGAAAAAGCAGTTTTTCTTCTCTCATGTTAATTTGTGACCTAGTCACAGATTAACGAATATCAACAACCCTACTCGCCTTCTTATATTGTACCCGCCAGCCAGGCCACCTCGGCAATTCCCATCGTTTTGGATCACTTTTTCGAAGTCCTGATTGATATATTACATAAACCAATTTCTTGCTGGGGAAATATTCGACGGTTAAATTCAAATCACCAATAAAGAGTTGAAATGGATGCTTAGATGCAAAGTCATCATATTCCCACTGTGGAATGCCATCAAATGGGAAATCGTCATCATTGAACAGTTCTAAATCCGATAAGTCAGTCAACTCAAGAGCCTCTAACTGACCTAAAAACCAAGACTCAAAACTAAGGTCTTCCACTTCTTTCGATAACGATTTCTTTTCTAGAGCTTGATACAATTTCCAATGCCCAATCTCTTCATTTCGTCGTTTGGCAAAGCCTGGTAGTACTTCGTCTCTCTTAACCGCTTCTAGTAGTAATTTGCTCGCCGCCTCCCCTTCCGCCAATTGGGTTTTTGTGGCAATGTTACGCCCAGCATACATCAACTTCATCTCAACATGTGGTGCTTCATCAAGTGATACAACATCACCTTCAACCCATTCACCAATATTGAGCTTTTCAAATGTGGCCAACCGCACAGGCAAAGTATGAGTCGCAATATTCAATGTCTGCTTTACGCCTCGTCCCGGTAAGCTGTGAGTATCCATAACCAAAGCAGCCTCTACGTTTTCTTGTAGCCGACTATTTCGACCTAGTGTAATCTCCATTTGGCCGTTAGAAAATGCATCTCGACGCTTTTCACGACGCACAAACAAAAGCTCTGGATGTAAGTAGGCAATCGCCTCCACAAGTTCCTGATGATCATAACGAGAAGCAACCTCCAATTTAGGTAACTCAAACACTGTTCTCATTTGTTCAGAAAGCTTTTGTGCTTCCTTCAATGCTTCTTGGTCAATAGTAACACCTGAAAAGATTGCTCCTCTTAAAACTCGGATCATCAACTCGCCATCACTACCCAAGGGCTCTTCTTTATTGAGCTGTTGCTGCGACTCCTCAGAAGAAACAAGGCG
Organism: Vibrio sp.; assembly: GCF_038138445.1. GTDB lineage: Bacteria > Pseudomonadota > Gammaproteobacteria > Enterobacterales > Vibrionaceae > Vibrio. Next base: position 29,551 of record NZ_JAYQDQ010000047.1, on the reverse strand, counting down.
ACATATATCTGCTGGAGTAGCTAATACAGATGTTAGGTCCACCATTGCTTCCTGTAGATTGCGTTTTGGCATACGAGTCGCGAGGTCGGCATATAGTGCATCAATCGGAAGTGGGTACAAACGCTGTCCATGTTGTGTTGCTTGCCCCCGAGAATCTATTGCACCCATCTTTTCGAGCATGGTATGTGCTTGATGGAGTGATTTCTCTGGTAACGAGTCTAAAAAGATCAAATCGGATAACCGATGTCCACAGCACGCGGCTGCAAGCATAGGCTCACTGAGCGCTTCGCGATGAAGCTCTGGTGGCGCCACCTCAACTAGCGCTGCATGTTCACCATATAATCTTACACATATTCCATCCATCACTCGCCCTGCACGACCACTACGCTGACGAGCGCTTGCTTTAGAAATATGCTTCAAACACAGGGTTGTCTTGCCATTTCTCTGCTCTGTTCGGCGCTCTAACCCCGAGTCTATGACTGCGACAACATTAGGTATCGTTAATGATGTTTCGGCAACATTGGTTGCCAAGACAACTTTCTTTTGACTTTGAGGCGTAAGGGCAAGATCTCTTTGCTGATCGGTTACTGATGCATGAAGCGGTGCAACTATCACATCCGACAGATTGGATAACACACTCTGGCATTGAGCAATCTCCTTACGACCGGGTAAAAAAACCAGAATATCACCATCTAAGTCCATTAAATATTCGACTTCTTTTTTTACTCTCAACTCTAGGCTTCTGCCGTCTGGAAGTTGGCGGGAGTCTATGCCTCGGTGCTCGATTGCCACATGGTAACTTCTTCCCGTTGACTGCAATCGCTCGGCATTTAGGTAATTTGCCAGCTTCTGTCCTTCTATGGTTGCCGAGGTAATCACTAAGCGGTGGCTATTGTATTCTTTCAATAGCGCAACAAGTAAATCTGTATCCCAACGACGTTCATGAAATTCATCGACAATGACGATCTCAAAGCCAGAAAGCTTATTTTCAGCGAGCCAACGCAATGCAACCCCCGGAGTGACAAAGACAATCTGGCTATCATCAGTAGCGCAATTTTCAAGCTTGATAGAGTAACCCACTGATTGTCCCACAGGCTCGTTTCTCTGCTCTGCTACATACTGCGCAAGTGACGTACAGGCTATGCGCCTTGGTTCGACCACTAACACTTTTCCTTGTTCCTGAGCCCAAACGGGTAACCGAGTCGATTTGCCGGAGCCTGTTTCGGCTTCTACTATCATATTATGAGTAGATAAACGGTTGAGAAAGTCAGATTTTAGGGTATCTATGGGTAAGCTGAGCATAGTACGCATCGAGATCTTGGAAAAGGTGGAAAGTATATACTTATTCTGGTCCATAATGCAGGAATATTCGGTTTACAATATGGTTAGTAATCCCTATCATTTTCTGGTTCCCGTTCCCTAAGACCCTACATTTATAGGCAAGTGATGAATAACGATAAACGCCCCTTATACATTCCGTACGCTGGTCCAGCCCTTCTCAGTACGCCACTTCTCAACAAAGGCAGTGCCTTTACTGCTGAAGAACGTGCATCTTTCAATTTAGAAGGCCTATTACCGGAAAAGACTGAAACGATTCAGGAACAGGTGGAGCGTGCGTACCAACAGTACCAAAATTTTGAAAGTGATATGGCCAAGCATATTTATCTGCGCAATATCCAAGATACAAACGAGACAGTATTCTATCGGCTACTGCAAAATCATGTATCTGAAATGATGCCGATTATATACACACCGACCGTTGGTGCGGCATGTGAGAACTTTTCAAATATCTATCGAAGAGGTCGTGGCCTATTCATCTCTTACGCAAATCGAGACAGAATCGACGACCTACTAAACAATGCCTCTAACCATAATGTAAAAGTCATTGTGGTTACAGATGGCGAACGAATTTTAGGCCTTGGTGACCAAGGTATAGGAGGTATGGGAATTCCAATTGGTAAACTGGCACTTTACACCGCTTGTGGTGGCATCAGCCCAGCTTATACACTGCCTATCGTTTTGGATGTAGGTACTAATAATCCTCAGCGCCTTGCGGACCCTATGTATATGGGCTGGCGCCATCCTCGTATAACCGGTGAAGAATATGATGGTTTTGTTGAAGACTTCATTCAAGCGGTTCATCACCGCTGGCCTGAAGCTTTGATCCAGTTTGAAGATTTCGCTCAAAAGAATGCGATGCCTTTACTTGAGCGCTACAAAGACCGTATTTGCTGCTTTAATGATGATATTCAAGGTACAGCAGCAGTTACAGTTGGTTCACTCCTAGCTGCTTGCCAAGCAGCTGGAACTAAACTTTCAGAGCAACGTATCACTTTCCTCGGCGCTGGTTCTGCTGGCTGCGGAATAGCAGAAGCCATCATCGCTCAAATGATTTCTGAAGGTATTTCAGATCAACAAGCTCGCTCTCAAGTGTTTATGGTTGATCGCTGGGGCTTACTGCAAGAAGGCATGCCTAATCTGCTCGATTTCCAACAAAGACTTGTTCAAAAACACAGCGTAACCAACAAATGGGAAGCAGAAGGGACTGGCTTCTCATTGCTAGATGTCATTCGAAATGGACAACCAACCGTGTTAATCGGTGTATCTGGCGCACCAGGCTTGTTTAGCGAAGACGTTATCAAGGAAATGCATAAGCATTGTCCTCGCCCAATTGTCTTCCCACTCTCAAACCCGACGAGTCGAGTTGAAGCAACCCCTCATGACATTATTGAATGGACTAATGGTGAAGCTCTTGTCGCAACAGGAAGCCCTTTTGATCCCGTAGTCCACGCAGGAAAAACCTACCCAATAGCTCAGTGTAACAACAGCTACATTTTCCCCGGTATCGGCTTAGGAGTTCTATCTGTTCAAGCTAAGCGAGTAACAGACGAAATGCTTATGGAGTCAAGTCGTGCGCTGGCCAAGTGTTCACCAATGGCTGTCAACGGCCAAGGTGCACTACTTCCTCCTCTAGAAGCCATTCACTCAGTGTCGAAAAAAATCGCCTTTGCGGTGGCCAAAAAAGCCATAGAAGAAGGTGTCGCATTAGAGATTCCGGACGATGCGTTGGAAGAGTCCATTGAGCATCACTTTTGGCAGCCTGTATACCGCAAGTACAAACGCACTTCATTCTAAATTCTTAATGGTACGAACCCCTGGCAACAGGGGCCTTTATATATGATGTTTTTTGACTTTCTTTCCCCTGCGGGTAAATATCTTCTGCCCTACTTAAATGAAATATCCATTGCGCTCATCGCTTGCCTATTGGTCGTTTTCGGCGGTGAAATCAATACGTTACTCAGAAGAGTTCTTCGCAACCAGCATTTCTTAACCCGAACTGCGGCATTTATTTTAGTCAATGCATTTGGGTATGGTTTAGTTATCGTAAAAGCAACACCTTACCTAACTCGGACATTGCATAGTTTAGATAGAGGCATCATGTTCTCTATTGTTGTTGTATGCTTTATATTTATCGGCTCATGGGCGCAACGGAATCGACAAATTTAGTGAGAAGGCTTTTCCATCAACCTAAACCCTCTGATCATTATTTGGCATATTTGCTAAAGGGGCTCAAGTGTTTGCCAATTCTCTTGGTTTTCGCTTCCGCAGGGCTATTTGCTATCGACCGCTGGGTTTCTTACCAAACAAAAGATCAGCTTTACAGCGTATCAGAGGAAATTGGCAAGTTTGATGTCGCGGTTGTGCTTGGTACAAGCAAATATCTAGGCAAGATCTTAAATGCTTATTACAGTAATCGAATCGATGCTGCTATTGACTTATACCGAAGAGAAAAAGTCGATAACTTTCTTCTTAGTGGTGATAATGCTCATCGCTCGTACAATGAACCATGGACAATGAAGAGAGATTTACTCAAAGCCGATATTCCTGAGTCCAATATTTTTCTTGATTACGCTGGTTTTAGGACTCTTGATTCCATTGTCCGTGCTAAGGAAATCTTTGAAACCGATAATTTTCTAATCATCACCCAAAAATTTCACTGCGAACGCGCACTATTTATCGCTAATTTTCATAATATCAAGGCCAAGTGTTTTGCGGTTCCCGGACCTAGCGCGCATTCGGGATATCAAATCAGATTACGTGAAGTTTTCGCTAGAGCAAAAGCCGTACTTGACCTTTATATTATGCGTGAACGGCCCAAGTTTCTTGGCCCCAAAGAGCCAATACACGGAGAAGAAGCTGTTCAAAATTCCGACAATTGAGCTCGTAGCAACTTAATTGCACCTTCGAGCTTGAACCTCACCATGATTATTTTCAATATTCCTATCTGATACACTGAAATTACATTTAATAATAAAGAGCAATGTCTATGTCTTCCATCGCAAAAGGTACATTAAAAAAAATGCGTGCCTCACTAGAAGAACAGGTGCAATATCAGCTGCCTGTAGGAGAGCAAACCGTTAACCTGAAGCCATTTATCGGCCAAACACTCACCCTGACACATACTGGCAATATATTCTGTTGCTCATGTGGTAAGAAAACGAAAAAAAGCTACTCTCAAGGCCATTGTTTTGTATGCATGAAAAAACTCGCCAGCTGCGATATGTGCATAATGAAACCAGAGACATGCCACTATGACCAAGGTACTTGCCGAGAACCATCCTGGGGTGAGGAAAACTGCATGGTCGACCACTACGTCTATCTATCCAATACTTCAGGCGTCAAAGTCGGTATTACTAGGCATACACAAATACCTACGCGATGGATAGATCAGGGGGCTACTCAAGGGTTGCCAATATTTAAAGTCCAAACCCGTCATATATCAGGACTCATTGAAGTTGAAATCGCCAAACATATTGCCGATAAAACGAATTGGAGAACCTTACTCAAACAAGATGGCGAACCTCTAGCCCTTGAGCAAAAATTCTCTGAGCTTTTGCCTTTAATTGAACCCAAAGTAGAAGAAATCAGACAAAAATTTGGTAAAGATTCGATAGAAATACTTGATGGTACAACCATGTCAATCGGTTATCCAGTGCTTAAGCACCCTAGTAAAATCACGTCGCACAACTTTGATAAAGATCCCCAAGTCACGGGTGTACTTCAAGGTATCAAAGGGCAATATATGATTTTTGACACCGGTGTCATCAATATTCGTAAATTCACTTCCTATGAAGTGGAAGTTTCTGACTAACAGTCAGAAACAAAAAGCCCTTATGCTTACCATAAGGGCTTTGTTGATATTGAGTTAACTTAAGTCCTGTATCTGTTAGTCTAAAGGACTCAGGATATACCTATAAGACTCCGAATTTTCACCAAAAGACTCGTTAATACGAGCCCTAACTTCATCAACTGAAATATCAGAGATGACTCCTTTTGTCTCAACCAATACATCCTTACCGAAGCCGTTTACCATGTACAAAGCGCGCAACCAAGCGGTGCTATCTGCATTGTCTGTAATGTCTTCCAATTTTATATAAAGTTGCTTTTTAGCCGACTGTAACTCCGATTCTGTAACTGATGCCCGCAACTCATTTATCACTTGGTCTACGGCCTTTTCTACCTTTGGTAAATCCTGCACCGCTACCTGAGACTCAATTACCCACTCAGTCACAGTTTGGTTAAAACCCGTATTTGGATAACTAGCCGGAGCATAATCTAGGCTAAGCTCTTGTCTGACATAACGGTTCAAACGATTTGCCAATATATGCTCTATCACCTGGTCAACGATATCAAGTCTAGGGTTTTGCGCTCTTGCCTGTTTATTGAGTGTTCTTAGTACAAACCCGGCCTTTTGTTCATTGTTGATAGCGAGGTTAATTCTTGCATCAGGTCGCGGATTGAAGTCAATCTGGTGTGAAGCTAGATTTGCTTCTTGTAACGGCAGTGTTGCTACATAGTGATTTATTGAATCCGCGATATCTGCAGATTTTATATCGGCAACAACCACCAATTTATTATTGCGCGACTGCCTGAACAAGTGTTCGAATGCTTGCTGAACTTGATCGACGGTTACCTTATTAAAATCTTGCGCATAAATTGGGAAATACGTACTACTCGAAGCATAAGTGTTGGTTGCCATGGCATCGTACCACTGTCCAAGTGGAGATTTAAGATAAGTGAGCGCCTGATCCGCAGACTCTCGTTTAATCACTTCAATTTGCTTAGGATCAAACTTGGGATATGCAATGAATGTATATAAATACTGAAGTGCTTGAGCAAGATTATGGCGAGGAACACTAAGCGAGAAACCATGCTCTGTGCTATTAATAAAGGCCTGCATTTCAATAGCATTTTTACGCGTAAAGGCTTTCATTTGTGAACCGTCAAAGTTACCGATACCACTTCGAGAAATTACAGGCAACAATATCGCAGCCCCTGGCAATAAGTCTCTATCTAATGAGGTTAAACCTCCCTCAGACATATAAACAAGATTAACAAAATCGCCCTTCACATCCTTATCTAACAGGACTTCTACACCATTGTCTAATGTCCAAAGCTCTTCACCATTGTCAAATACCACTGAGTTAGGCAGTGGTTGAGAAGACTTCACCTCAGCTAATCCATTAACATCAAAATTAATCTGGTTATTTACAACTCCTGTCATTCGATACATGCTTTTCCACTCTGGCAACGCTTGCTCAATATGCTCGATGGACTCACTAGCTCCGATACCAACGAACATCCCATAAGAAGAAGATAGCATATTGTTTAAGTGCTGATTGACTGTATTGATATCTGCACTTTGAATTACATAGTCAAGACTGCTCTTATAACCATCGAGTGATTGTGCTGGTTGGCTCGTCATTCGCTCATAATTTTTTTCAGCAACAAAATTCTCTGGAGAAATGACCTCCCAATGGTCATCGGCATTTGCTTGATAATTTCGAAAACGAGCAAGCACCGAATCTAATTCTGACTGACTGACACCATGATCTCTTAAAGAGGCTAATGTTCTCAAAAATAGCGGCTGTACAAGGTTTCTATCATGCTCGGTAAATGCAATTCCGACCTCATAAGCACTAAGATTCTCTATAGGATAAACATATGAAGAAATGGTGTGTAGTGGCAATGTTTGCTGGTCGTACACCGTCCCCAGTCGTATGGTTATGAGCTCTGCTACGATAGCGTCAAGGTCACTTTTTAAAACTTGTTCTTGGTTTACTACTAAACTGCTACCTCGGTCAAACCTTAAACCGACTTGAGCAGGTTCCCCTTCAGCGACCCTAGCGATAAAGTCGTCTTGTTTTGCTTTGAGAGGTGGTAATTTAGGGGCTTGCTCTGAGTTAGTCGCTACCCAATCAGAAAACAACTTTTCAACCGCAGCTTTGGCTTCAGATCGTTCAATATTGCCCGCTATAATCAGTTCAACGTTTTGAGGCTGATACCACTTGTTATAGAAAGCTTTTAGCGAATCAGACGTAGCAGCCTGAATCGTTTCTGATGTTCCACCGGGCGATCTTTGAGCCTGAACACTTCCTTTTATCAGAAAGTCATAGTATTTCTTGCTAAAAGGCTGATGCTCAGGGCTTCGATACCTATTTTCTGACAGTAGAATACTTTTTTCTTGTTCTACTTCTTTGGTGGAAAAAGTGACTCGGCTTGCCACATCTCTAAGCCAAAGCATCGACGTATCGAATGACTCTCTATTTGGGAGGTTAATCTTATATGCGGTCTGATGGTACCCCGTATACGCATTAACACCATGGTTGCTTTTTGCATCCGTAATACCAAGCAGTCGCTCAATTTCTGTGGAGGTAAAGTTTTCACTTCCCTCAAAGGCAAGGTGCTCAACATAATGAGCATACCCTAACTGATTAGGCTCTTCTGCTCCCGAGCCAACTCGGACCAACAGTTGCATAGATACCTTATTAGTATCCATGGGGTAAAGGTGGTACTTCATACCGTTATCTAAAGTTCCAGATGACCAATTAGCATTAGGTTCAATAGGAGGAGATTGAGACGGAGTATTCTGAGCACATCCGACAAGCAGTAGCCAACATAGGGCAAAAGTTTTTTTCATTATGATACTTCTTTGTTTTTTTATTCACATGAAATATACCGTCAGTAATATCAATGTCCAGAGTAAATAACTGGGATAAATGTAACAAAAATAAATCTCACCTAAAGGCCAACAAATCATTAATAAATTCAATACTTTGAATTTGTGGACAGTGACAGCTAAATTGAGTAATGCACCATAGATGTGCTTCAATATAACTAATAAGTGAGTAGAAACATGACGTCTATTAAAAACAAAGTTGGCTTGACCTCTTTACTAAAAACAAGTGCTGCTATCACTCTTTGTGGCGCTCTTATTGCCTGCGCTGGCAACCCTTACGTCCGAAATGCAGAGCGTAATGATGTAATTACACTTGGGGACTCTATCTTCGACCTTTCTGGTGAGCTTCAGCAGTTTCTTGAAGGGCCTGATATGGCCAATACTACATTTCGTGATTACACATTAAGTGGCGCCAAACTTACCGGGGGTATTGTCTCAAAACCAGTAGTAGAGCAATATCGAGATGCACAAACCGACGACCCTAATATCAATATTATTGTCATGGATGGTGGAGGCAATGATATTTTGTTACCTGCAATGATATTTGACCCCTACGAATGCAAAACCACTTGGTATCGCCCTGAGCTTAGTGAGAAGTGCACAAGTTTGGTCGATGACGTCTATGTTGATACTGTTAGCCTACTCAATCAAATGAAACAGAATGAGGTTCAACAAGTCATTTATTTAGGCTACTACTATACCACTGGAGAAAAAACAGACCTCCATCAAGCCATCGATTATGGTGACGAGCGACTTGCCGATGCATGCAACAACACAACGGTATCGTGTCAGTTTATCGACCCCAGATCTGCCATCAACTCAAATGATGTACTCGCTGACAATATCCATCCAAATACGTCTGGATCTCAAAAGCTAGCTCAGCTTATCTGGCCATATCTAGAAACGGTACTGTAAACCAAATCCTGCATCTAACTCATGGGTATCATGGGTTAGGTGCATGCAACCACAAGGAAACGCTAATGAGTAAATGGGTATGGGTCTACACTATTTGTGCCTTCACTGGTTTGGGCGTTTGGTTTCTTCCCTTATTGATGCCAAGCTCTACGGATTCTATGGCCGAAGAAGTCATTATTCCATCTATCGACTTTCAGCAAAAAAATGGGTCTCCAACACTTCATGTTGATAACCATGAACTGGTTAAAGAGCTGGCTCAAAAGTTGCGCCTAGAATTAGGCGAAAGCATCCAACATGTAGAAATACAAATAGGGCTTGAAGATTTTCGCCAATATCTGCGCGAACAATATCAGGATAATACTGATAGCCTGTTCAATTCTGTCATCAAAAAAGCCTTCCCTACATACGCTGATGCTATTTTTGCCAATCTCTTACGTATGGAAGAATACGAAAATTGGCTGCTTGCAGAAATGAAGACACTTTTAGGCATGTCTTTCGAGCAAAAACAAGTGGCTATTTGGGCAAAACGCCGTGAGCTTTTTGCTTCGGATGCCGATATTATTTGGTCTGCAGAGCTAGCTGAACGTGAACAGAGAATGGCAGATACACAAAAGTCCATCGAACTCTTAAATCATGCCTATGATATGGAGATCAATCAGCGCTTATATGCGCTCAAAGCAACGATCGAAACTAATTTCTCTGAGCAGGTTGGAGGAAACATCTTAAGCCCAGCCATGTTAGCCAGTACATTCTTCAGTCTTGATTCTGTACAACAAGACTTAGAAAAAATGTCGCCTTATGAACGGTCACAGCAGCTTGCAAATATACGCAGAGATCTCGGATTTACCGAACGACAAGTAGAAAAAGCGGCGCTAAAAGATGAAAAAAACGAGCATAGGTGGCAAGTGGGTTATCAGTATATGGGTGAAAGGCAAGCACTCCTAGATAGTCTGACAGGGGAAGAGCTCGACACTGAACTCAATCGTTTAAGAATTAGCTATTTTGGTGACGAAGCGTCGACACTTGAAAAAGAAGAGCAGCAAGGGTTTTACCGATTCAAACGCCCAAGGGTTTACGGCAGAAACTAGATCTTTTCTGCCGCAGCAGCCTATCGCTTAATAAGGCTTTAGCTTTTCTCCTCGCACAGTAACACGGTGCAGTCGACGTAAATTATCGCCATAATCAGTCACCGCAAAATGCTGGGTAGATACATTGTCCCATATTGCCACAGAGCCGGGCTGCCAAGAAAATCGAACCTGAAATTCTGGCAGTCTTGCACGCTGATAAAGCTTATTTAGTAAGACTTCACTTTCCTCATTCGAGAGGCCATCAACCTCACGGGTGAATTGCTCGTTAACATAGACCGTTGGGTTGCCCGTTTCTGGGTGGCGAACAATAAGAGGATGTGTGACAGGTGGATACTGAGTCGATATTTTCGCCACACGACTCTGTCCATCTTCGGTTACTGAGTCATAGCGGCTTCCTTCAAACGCATGCAAGGCATGAGTCGCCGTTAAACGTCTAAGTGCATTTTGCTCATTCAGCGTTAAACTCAACCATACTGCTTCCATTGATGTCCAGATAGTGTCACCACCTGTCTCTGGACATAACTTTGCATGCAAAATAGAACAGCGACAGGGTATCGATTGCCAGGTCAAATCAGTATGCCAATAGCTTTTACTTGGAGGACTACCTGGTGAAGTTTCAATCACCACAACTTGTTCTTGCTCTTCCAAGTGAGGAAAAAATGGATGCACCGGCTCAAGTTGACCAAATCGCTTAGCAAAAGACAGATGCTGCTCTGGTGTCATGCTTTGGTTATGGAAAAATAGTACCTTGTGATCAAGATAAGCTTGATAAAGCATATCAAACTCGCCATCATTTAGGTCAGCAAGTTCAACACCTTCCACCAAAGCACCGATGTGGGGTGATAATGGGGTTATATTCACATTACTTCCTTATTTACTATTATTCTCAACTAGACCCTGCCAAAGCATTATTTATTGCAATACATCTATCCATTATTGGTTCGTGATGAAATGGCTGAAGACTCCAACAGACTAGCGAAATACTTGTTCAAGTAAAGCTTCTCACTTGTATGAACAAAGCGATATCGTTTGCGTTCTAAGCTATAACCATTACTTACACTTAGAAGGCTTGATGGCTCTTTCATTGTAAGCCCATATTCCATACAATCGAAGAGTATTATTTAGTCTAATGATCAGCGGAGCACTAATGAGCGACATCAAACACAGCAAGCTTCTTATTCTTGGTTCAGGCCCTGCGGGTTACACAGCAGCTGTATACGCTGCAAGAGCAAATCTAAACCCTGTGCTTGTGACTGGTATGCAACAAGGCGGTCAGCTTACAACGACAACAGAAGTCGAAAACTGGCCAGGCGATCCAGAAGGGCTAACAGGACCAGCACTGATGGAGCGAATGAAAGAACACGCTGAGCGCTTCGAAACAGAGATTATTTTTGACCACATTAATCAAGTAGACTTCAGCCAACGCCCTTTTAGATTAAAAGGAGACGGTGGTGAATACAGTTGCGATGCGCTTATTATCTCTACTGGAGCTTCAGCAAAATATCTCGGCCTAGAGTCTGAAGAAGCATTTAAGGGGCGAGGCGTATCTGCCTGTGCAACCTGTGATGGGTTTTTCTATCGCAACCAGAAAGTGGCCGTTGTCGGTGGCGGTAATACTGCAGTGGAAGAAGCTCTCTATCTTTCAAACATTGCTTCTGAAGTGCACCTAATCCACAGACGAGACAGCTTTAGAGCTGAAAAAATTCTTATTCGTCGATTAATGGACAAGGTAGAGAATGGCAATATTGTTCTTCATACCGACAGAGTGCTAGAAGAAGTGGTCGGTGATGATATGGGCGTCACAGGGGTTCGCATCAAAGACACCAAGTCTAATCAGGTTGAAGAGCTTGATGTAATGGGAGCCTTTATCGCTATCGGACATCAGCCAAACACCAATATTTTTCAAGGCCAGCTTGAAATGAAAGATGGTTACATCATTGTTCAATCTGGACTCAATGGCAACGCCACTCAAACCAGTATTCCGGGTGTGTTCGCCGCTGGGGATGTAATGGATCACACTTATCGTCAAGCCATAACGTCGGCCGGAACAGGATGCATGGCGGCACTCGATGCTGAGCGATATTTAGATGCACTTGCAGAAGGTAAATAATATTTTTCACTTTTGAGTCAAAACCTGAAAGCCTTATGGTATGACCATGAGGCTTTCTTTTGTATAATCCCCCACTTAGAGTCATCAAAAATAATTATCATTAAGCCTCATAATGGACAAAAATAAACAGCGCAGCTTGAACAAATGGCTCAAGCAGCAGAGTAAACTAGCAAAACGCTGGCTCATGGCTGCTGTTGGTCTAGGTATTCTTTCAAGCCTATTTTTACTGGCTCAAGCCGCTTTATTGGCGACTATCCTCCAGCAATTGATCATTGATCAGGTTCCAAAGCAGCAACTCATTCCACTCTTTTTCGCACTTTGTGGTGTAATAGGTATTCGAGCTTTATGCTCTTGGGGCCGAGAGCTTGCTGGCTATCGCAGCGGTGAACAAGTTCGTCTCTATATTAGACAGTTGATCCTCGATAAACTGCGAGAGCTAGGTCCAGCGTATATCAAAGGTAAACCTGCCGGAGCATGGGCAACGCTATTACTGGAACAGGTAGAAGATATGCATGACTTCTTCGCTCGTTACCTACCCCAAATGTCGCTCGCTGTTATCGTTCCGATAGTGATTCTAGTCGTGGTTTTCCCTGTCAATTGGGTCGCAGGTTTAATCTTTTTGATCACAGCACCACTGGTGCCACTATTTATGGCTCTAGTCGGTATGAAGGCCGCCGATGCAAATCGTAAAAACTTTAAAGCGCTGCAACGTTTGTCAGGTCATTTTTATGACCGGTTACAATCAATGACCACCATCCGATTGTTTGATCGAACTCAGGCCGAAACAGAAGTAATGCGAGGCGCCTCCGAAGTATTTCGTTCTCGTACTATGGATGTTTTGAAAATCGCATTTCTGTCTTCTGCCATCCTCGAGTTTTTCACATCAATTTCTATCGCCCTCACTGCTGTCTACTTTGGCTTTGCCTTTATTGGGGAAATCAATATTGGCGACTATGGGTTAGGCGTCACTCTCATGGCAGGATTATTCATATTGATCCTAGCACCTGAGTTTTATCAGCCATTGCGGGATTTGGGCACTTTCTATCACGCAAAACAACAAGCGGTTGGAGCCGCCGATAGCATAGTCGAATTTTTAGAGATAGAAGCAACCAGCGTACGTTCAGGTGATAGTAAGTTAAGTGTCACGGATGGCGTAACCATTAGTGCCAACAACTTAGAAGTCTTTTCGCCGCAAGGACAAAAGCTACTTGGCCCGATAAGCTTTGAGATAAAATCAAACCAGCACACCGCTTTAGTTGGCCCAAGCGGTGCGGGAAAGACAAGTTTGGTCAATGCTATATTAGGGTTTCTACCCTATGAGGGGTCGTTGACGATTAACGGGGTGGAAAGAACACAACTGGATCTCGCTGATTGGCGGGATAAGATCAGTTGGGTGGGTCAAAACCCTCTACTAGTCCATGGCACTATTCGCGAAAATATTACATTAGGCAAAAATGATGTCAGCGAAGACGATATTCAGAATGCATTAAAAGAATCTTACGCATCGGAATTTGTTGAACAACATGGCCTCGACTACCCAATTTCAGACCGTTCAGGCGGCCTATCCGTAGGACAAGCGCAACGTATTGCTCTGGCGAGGGCCATGATGCAAAACGGCGAGTTTTGGCTGCTTGATGAACCAACTGCAAGTTTAGATGCTCGCAGCGAAAGATTAGTGATGAAAGGCTTATCCAATCAAATTGAAGGCAAAACCTCATTAATGGTGACTCATCAGCTTCAACCACTAAAAAACGTCTCTCAAATCTTAGTTATGGAAAATGGTTTAATCGTCCAACAAGATAGTTTCAGCGTACTTAGTAATCAAGAAGGCCTATTCAAGCAGATGCTTGTGGCTAATCAAGCGCTTTGTGACACCAATAAGGGGAATCTAGATGCGTGATTTAGTGCCCTACCTAAAGCTTTATAAGAAACATTGGTTCGGTTTGTCGCTCGGTATGCTACTGGCATTACTGACACTACTTGCTTCCATTGGTTTGCTGACTCTCTCTGGGTGGTTTTTGTCTGCAGCAGCCGTTGCAGGGTTAACCATCGCGCGCGAAACCTTCAATTATATGTTACCCGGCGCTTTTGTTCGTGGCTTCGCTATGGGCCGTACAGCAGGACGCTGGGGAGAGCGAGTCGTCAGTCACAACGCTACCTTCAAACTGCTGACTGACTTACGTATCTTTTTCTTCTCTAAGCTCGCTCCTTTGATCCCAGGGAAAGTTTCTAACCTAAGAGATGCCGATATACTCAATCGCCTCGTTGCTGATATCAATGCAATGGATCATGTGTATCTCAGGCTGATAAGTCCTATGATTGTAGGCTCACTGGGCATATTGGGGCTTACTGCACTTATCAGTTGGTTTGATGCCAAACTCGGTCTAATACTTGGCGCCATTTTGATTAGCCTACTCTTGATTTGGCCTGTTTTGTTCTACAAACTCGGCAAACGAAATGGACATGAGCTTACCAACAACAAAGCAGCTTTACGTATAGCCACCTTGGATTGGTTGCAAGGTTACAGTGAGCTTACTCTTTTTGGTGCAGAAGAGCGTTACCGAAATGCTATCTATACCATTCAAGAGCGCTTGCTAAATAATCAGCGTTTCAACGCCCATTTCACTGGTATTGCTCAAGCATTACTCATCCTCGCCAATGGTTGGACGATTGCCCTTATGCTGTGGCTTGCCGCCGATGGTGTCGGCGGTCAGCTACCTAACCCAATGATTGCACTCGTTGTCTTTGCCACTATGGCAAGTGTAGAAATTCTCATGCCCATTGCAGGCGCGTTCCAACACCTTGGACAAACCATCACTTCAGCTCGTCGGCTCAATGAGATTGTCCTGTCGACTCCTGAGGTAGAGTTCCCATGCAAACCGACACAAAACGCATCATCATATTCGATAGAGTACAACAATGTTTGTTTCCAATACCCGGACAGCGGAGTCAATATTCTCGATGATGTAAACCTTGCTATACCGGCAGGGCAAAAAGTCGCCATCGTAGGTCAAACAGGTTCAGGTAAGTCAACACTATTACAGTTACTCAATCGATTCTGGGATGTTCAAACAGGCAGTATACAAATCGCAGGACAACCTATTACTAACTGGAGTGAAAGCCAGCTTCGCAACACTATTTCAGTGGTAAGTCAAAGAGTGGACATACTCAATGGCACCCTGCGTGATAACCTACTTATGGCATCACCTGGTGCGACCGACCAGCAATTGCAGGATACCTTATCAAAGGTCGGCCTATCCAAGCTTATCAATGAGCAAGGATTAGATAGTTGGCTTGGAGATGGTGGAAGACAGCTATCTGGCGGAGAAAAGCGCCGAGTTGGCATTGCTCGTGCGCTATTGCATGATGGCCCTATTTTGCTTCTTGACGAACCGACAGAAGGCCTAGATAAGCAAACCGAACACCAAATTATGCAGTTGCTCAATCAACACTTTAAAAATAAAACGGTCGTGTTTATTACTCACAGATTGGTTGACCTCGACAAGATGGATGCAATTTGCCTGATTGAGCAAGGCAGAATCGTTGAATACGGAGCCCATAAAAAACTAATGTCAGACAAAGGCCGCTATTTTGAGCTAAACCAAACACTTTAACAGTAATGATTGGGAGTTTTACAAAATGGAACTAGACATTTATCAGGTTGACTCATTTACAAGCGAAACTTTTAAAGGAAACCCATCTGGTGTGTGCATAACGCAAAAACCACTGAGCGAAGATCTTATGCTTTCTATTGCTAAAGAAATGGCAGTATCAGAAACGGCTTTTCTTTCAATGGAAGAGATGAATCTAAGGTGGTTCACACCAGAAGTAGAAGTAAAGCTATGTGGACACGGCACACTAGCGGTTGCCCACATATTGAAACAACAAGGCAAACTCACAACCGGACATGAGGCTACCTTTCATACGTTATCAGGTGAGCTAACAGTTAATGCTTTGCACCATGGCTACGAACTCGACTTTCCCTCTCCGACACTGGCATACAACGCAGAGTTATCCGACAAAAAAAGAATGGCCCTTGGGTTATCAGAGCAGCAGATCGTTTCAGTATGCGACTTCGAAAATAAACAGCTGATTGAAGTCATTGATGAAAATGCGGTTGTGAACCTCACTCCTGACTTTTCATCCCTTGTAACTGAGGCTGGACGCGGCATCATAGTGACCTCACATGTGAGCAATCAAAACTACGAGATTGTTTCTAGGTATTTCGCTCCTTGGGTCGGTGTCAATGAAGATCCGGTGACAGGATCAGCTCATTGCGCACTGTCTGCGTATTGGTCAGAGAAACTCGATAAAGACAAACTTACCGCTCATCAAGCATCAGTAAGAGGTGGTTACGTCCATATGCAACAGTTGAAAAATGACCGAGTAAAGCTTACAGGACAAGCCGTTACCTCGCTTAAAGGCACTTTATTTGTCTAAATAGAATATTAAAAAAGCAGCCTACGCTGCTTTTTTAATGTATATGATTTAGCGCTGTTTATTGCGAGCTCCCTGCTCTCCTGCGCTTCTTCGAGTCTTTCTTCGAGCGGGGTTATTACTGCGACCACCACTGTTTACTCGCTCTTCATGGCGTTTTACCGCACGGCGGATCTTCTGGCTTCGAGAGCGCTCACGTTTACGTGACGTATTGGCTTTGTTTTCGTCCAATAATGTCTCTTTCTCTGGCCGTAGTTCTACAAGCTCACGCAAGTAGTTTACCTCTTTAAGATCAAGCTCCATCCATCCACCACGAGGAAGCTTTTTATCAAGGAAAATATCACCGTAGCGAACACGCTTTAAGCGGCTAACTGTACAATCCTGAGATTCCCACAAACGACGTACTTCTCGATTGCGCCCTTCATTGATGACAACATAAAAGGTGTGATTCATTCCATCACCACCCGCATAAACCACATCTTCAAAACGTGCGATGCCATCATCCAGCTCTACGCCACTTACAAGGTTACGGACTTTCTTCTCATCAACGTCACCAAATACGCGAACCAAATATTCACGTTCGACTTGACGACTGGGGTGCATCAATCGGTTTGCTAATTCACCGTCAGTAGTGAACAGAAGTAACCCAGATGTATTCGCATCTAAGCGACCCACAGAAATCCAACGAGAACCACGAATCTTCGGCAGACGGTCAAAAACAGTGCGACGGCCTTCTGGGTCATGACGAGTACAAAGCTCTCCCTCAGGCTTATAGTAAGCGAGTACACGACAAATCACTTCTTCCTGCGCTTTGGCAGAAACAATATGTCCATCGATACGAACGACAGCATTTTCATCTTCTAGTCGCTCACCAAGTTTAGCGACGACTCCATTCACACTCACGCGACCTGCTTTGATTAAAGCTTCGAGTTCGCGTCGTGAACCATGACCTGCTCTCGCGAGTATTTTCTGTAATTTCTCGTTCATTCATCTACCTATGTGTCGTCTTCTCAGACGTCGATTCTACATTGCGACCTAAAATCGCGGCCGCGTATTATCGCAAAATCCTGTAAGGAACGCATGCTTTATTTTTACTTTTGATAGCTAACATATTAGAACATGTTACCTTTTACACTAAGCTCTTGTGTACAAGGGGACGGCACAAGAGCATTAAGGTATCTAACATTACTCGAATGCAGATGGATCGCCGGAACCCACGCGAGCAATGACGGGTTCATCTTCACTAAAATCGACAACCGTCGTCGGCTGCTCACCTAAATAACCACCATTTAAAATGCAGTCAACAGCATGTTCAAGTTTGTCTCTAATCTCTTCTGGGTCAGATTCGGTAATGTCATTGCCAGGCAATATCAGTGATGTAGACATTAATGGCTCACCTAAGGCTTCAAGCAAATCAAGGGCGATTCGATTATCTGGCACACGAATGCCTATGGTTTTACGTTTACTGTTCATCAAACGTCTAGGTACTTCCTTGGTCCCCTTAAAAATAAACGTATAAGGACCAGGAGTATTATTTTTTAACAGACGAAAAGCACCATTATCTACACGCGCATAAATAGAGATCTCAGATAAGTCACGGCATAACAAAGTGAAGTTATGCTTTTCATCCAATTTGCGGATCTTGCAGATCCTTTCCAACGCTTGTTTGTTCTCTAATTGACAGCCAAGCGCATATCCCGAGTCAGTGGGATAAATAACAACACCACCATTACGAATGATGGCCACAGCCTGATTAATCAAGCGAGCCTGAGGGTTTTCTGGGTGCACATAAAAAAACTGGCTCATTATAATTCCTCATCACTGAGTCTCTCGACTCTATAATTTTTATTAATGCTATGGTCATACGACCGAGTAAATTTACAGTCGGACATGAAGTCAATCTATGACTTCATACTTTGGCTTGGAAAGTCTAGCTACTTATTGGCAGATTGGCATATCTTTCCATACTGGTTCGACACCCGATGGTAGCCACAGATTTCTGCCCAGCTCTGTCCAAGGTGAAGGATAATGAAAATCGCTCCCCTGAGAAGCCAATAGATTGTATTGTATCGCATAATCTGCCAGATTACGCCTTTCTTGTTGCCCTTGCTGTGGCAGAGCAACTTCCATAGCATCTCCTCCAGCGTCAGCAAAAGCGCCAATTAATCTTTTGAGCCACTTAGCGGTCAAGTTGTAACGTCCTGGATGGGCAAGCACTGCGAGTCCCCCAGCTTGGTGTATCGCATCGACAGCCTCGCTGATAGAGCACCAATTCGGCGGCACATAACCTGGGTTATTACGGGTTAGGTATTTTTTAAATACTTGCTGCATTGTTTTGGCATAGCCGTTATCAACTAGCCATTTCGCAAAATGAGCACGGGTAATCGACGCCTCTCCAGCAATAGCCTTAACCTCTTCATACACCCTATCGTTTGTGGCCTTAGCCAAACGCTCAGCTATTAACTCTGCGCGAACTTGACGATGCTGCTTCTGTTTGTCGATCAATTCGCTCAGTTGCTTAGACTCAGGGTCAATATCAAGACCAACAATATGAATATCTTTATTTTGCCATACCGTCGATATTTCTATCCCATTGATAATGGTGATGGGTAACTGATTTGTGTCCACATAGTGATGCGCATGTTTCAGGCCATCCACTGTGTCATGATCCGTTATGGCCAATACATTAATATCGAAGTCGATTGCTCTGTCTATTAGTTCGCTTACTGATAGCCGTCCATCTGAGGCAGTCGTATGGCTATGTAAATCAATTTTCATAAACTTACTTTTTTAGTTGACTTTTTACGCATGAGCTAGTTTACTAGTACACAAATACAAAGTGTGTCATTTAAGGCTTACCATGTTACAAGAGTTTAACCCAAACCAAAAAGTGAATCTTGCAAAGAAAGGACAATTTGATCTTTCTGCAAACCTTTCTTGGTGGCGTACTTGGGTTCGTGCTAAGTGGGCTGATACGTACTTGTGATTTACTAAATAAATAGTATCAAGCCCGCTTTTAAAGCGGGCTTTTTGTTTTGTCGAATATACTGCAGTTAACTGGTTAGACAACAACCAATTCGGTCAAATTCAACATTGGGTGAACCTTTTGTTTGTGCGACTATGTGAAGCGGGAAGAAGAAATGAACAATATGAAAGGAGGTCTTGTGAACAAGGCCATTGAGATCAAAAAGCTGGGTGACTTAGAGGTCATTCATGCAAACGCACCCTACACACTAGACCCAATTCGTCTGTTCCACACTCTGTGTGAGAACAAAACCGATAGCTTATTACTTGAGTCCGCAGAAATTGACTCTAAACAGAACTTAAAAAGCTGGTTAATTGTCGATTCAGCGGTCCGTATTGTCTGTTTTGGCCATACTGTCACCATGCAGACGCTGACCAATAACGGTCGTTCATTACTGGCGCATTTAACCCAGAATATCCACACTAATATCACTCATGTCTTTGATGGTGAGAAACTCACCATAAAATTTGAAGAGCCATGCAACACGCTCGATGAAGATTCTCGATTACGTGAAGCTTCCTCCTTCGATGCGCTTCGTCTGATACAGCATAGTTTCGACATCAGCGAACAAGATAAAAATGCAGTCTTTCTTGGTGGCTTGTTTGCCTATGATTTGGTCGCAAACTTCGAGCCCCTTGGTGAAGCTTCAAGCGAAAATCGATGCCCAGACTACGTATTCTACGTCGCAGAAACCCTAATTGTGGTCGACCATCAGCACCAATCGTGTGATATACAGACAAGCTTATTTGCAGGATGTACCGAAAAAGACGAGCTAGAAGCACGTATACAAGATATCCAACAACAGTGTGCGGACCTAAAACCATTACCCATCGCCGATAAACACAGTAATGTTTCCCCTCAACCCAGTGTTAGTGATCAAGATTTTTGCCAAATTGTTCGCGATCTCAAGCAATATGTGGTTAAAGGTGATATTTTTCAGGTTGTTCCATCTCGCCGTTTTACCTTGCCTTGTCCATCCCCTCTTATTGCCTACAAAGAGTTAAAACAAAGCAACCCCAGCCCATATATGTTCTACATGCAAGATGAGCTATTCACTTTGTTTGGTGCATCGCCTGAAAGTGCCCTTAAGTACGAAACTGACACTAACCAAGTTGAAATTTACCCGATTGCAGGCACACGAAAAAGAGGCAAAAAGCCAGATGGCCAAATTGATTTTGACCTAGATAGCCGCATCGAACTCGAACTGCGTAGCGACAAAAAAGAAAATGCCGAACATATGATGTTGGTTGATTTGGCGCGAAACGATGTTGCCCGTATATCGAAAGCGGGTTCACGCCATGTGGCAGACTTATTAAAGGTGGATAGATATAGCCACGTAATGCATTTAGTCTCTCGCGTTGTAGGTCAACTACGCGATGACTTAGATGCACTGCATGCTTATCAAGCTTGTATGAACATGGGCACTCTGACTGGCGCGCCCAAAATTCGTGCTATGCAGCTTATTCGCGACGTAGAACAATCTCGCCGTGGTAGTTATGGTGGTGCGGTAGGTTATCTCACAGGTGAAGGCACATTAGACACTTGTATCGTTATCCGCTCTGCTTATGTTGAAGATGGAATAGCACACGTTCAAGCAGGTGCTGGAGTCGTATTTGATTCTGACCCTCAAGCAGAAGCCGACGAAACTCGCAGTAAGGCACAAGCCGTGATTTCTGCTATTCAAGCAGCACATATGGAGCACTAAGCAGATGGCTAATATAGTATTTATTGATAACTTTGATTCATTCACCTACAACCTAGTTGATCAGTTCCGCTTTCTAGGCCACGACGTCACCATTTACCGCAATAGCCTGTCTGCTTCAACCATTGAGGCTGCGGTAGAAAAACTTGATAACCCTGTTTTGCTCCTCTCTCCTGGACCCGGAGCGCCATCAGAAGCAGGCTCAATGCCAGAAGTGATCAATAACCTCAAAGGTAAAGTGCCTATGATAGGAATTTGCCTTGGTCATCAAGCGATTGTTGAGGCATATGGCGGTCAGGTCGATGGGGCTGGTGATATTGTCCATGGTAAAGTGTCTATGATGAACCACCAGCATCATGCCATCTATAAGAATTTACCTTCACCCATCGCAATCGCGCGCTATCACTCCCTTGTCGCAACCGATGTGCCAAAATCATTAACAGTTACCGCAGAAGTTGACGGCCTCGTCATGTCTGTGGTGCAAGAACAAGATAAAGTCTGTGGATTTCAATTCCACCCCGAATCAATAATGACCACACAAGGTGCCACCTTGCTCGCTAATGCCATTGAATGGGCATTAGAAAACTCACAAACACACGCATTGCAGCAATAAGGAAAGAGACATGGATAATATAATTAATAAACTCTACCAACAGAACTCTCTGACCCAAGAAGAAAGCAAGCAGCTGTTTGATGTGATTATTCGCGGCGAACTGGACCCGATTTTGATGGCTTCGGCACTCACCGCGCTAAAAATCAAAGGCGAGACACCTGATGAAATTGCTGGCGCAGCAACGGCATTGCTTGATAATGCAAACCCATTTCCTCGCCCCGACTATGATTTTGCAGATATTGTCGGCACGGGTGGCGATGGTCATAATACTATTAACATCTCAACCACAGCAGCCTTTGTTGCAGCGGCTTGCGGCCTAAAAGTTGCCAAACATGGCAACCGCAGTGTTTCGAGTAAATCCGGCTCTTCGGATTTGTTGGACTCGTTTGGTATTGATCTTGCGATGAGTGCTGAAACCAGCCGCTCTGCCATGGATGAGTTGGGCGTAGCTTTTCTCTTCGCCCCCCAATATCACAGTGGGGTTCGCCATGCGATGCCCGTCCGCCAAACAATGAAAACGCGAACTATATTCAATATTCTTGGCCCACTTATTAACCCCGCACGACCAAGTATTGAGCTTATGGGCGTATACAGTGAAGATTTAGTTAGACCGATTGCTGAAACCATGCTCAAGATGGGCATGAAACGAGCGGCTGTAGTACATGGTAGTGGCCTTGATGAAGTTGCGATTCATGGTCAAACCACTGTAGCAGAAATCAAAGATGGGCAAATTATCGAGTACACTCTACTCCCAGAAGATTTTGGTCTCGCCACGCATCAGTTAGACGCGATAAAAGGCGGAGCACCCGAGGAAAACAAAGCCATCATCACGAATATTCTTACGGGTAAAGGAACAGATGCTCAAATCGGAGCGGTCGCAGTTAATGTTGCTCTACTGATGCGTCTTTTTGGTCATGACAATCTCAAACAAAATACCAAGCAAGCTATTGATATCATGAATTCAGGTAAAGCGTTTGAACTCGTGAAACAGTTATCAGCCTATTAACAAGTACTCTAGGATAAGGTAAAAATCCATGACTCAGACACAAGATAAACTTTCTGAACATATCTCCGTTAAAGAAGCTCAAATGGCGGAAGTATTGGCAAAAATTGTCCGTGATAAATACCTGTGGCTAGAAGAAAACAAATCGTCTTTACCTCTTTCTGAGTTTAAAGAGGCGCTCACGCCATCTGATCGCAACTTTTATCAAGCCGTGAGCGGTGAGAAAACCGCATTCATTACTGAATGTAAAAAGGCTTCGCCTTCCAAAGGACTAATTAGAGAAGACTTCGACCTTAATTACATAGCCTCTGTTTACAATAAGCATGCAGACGCTATTTCAGTACTGACTGACGAAAAGTATTTCCAAGGCAGTTTTGATTTTCTGCCACAAGTAAGAAGTCAAGTATCACAACCTGTATTGTGTAAAGATTTCATCATCGATGCTTATCAGATCTACCTTGCGCGCCATTACTCAGCCGATGCTATTCTGCTTATGTTGTCAGTACTTAACGATGAGGAATATAAAGCACTCGCCGCCGTCGCCCACTGTCTCAATATGGGCATTCTCACTGAAGTCAGCAATGAAGAAGAACTTCAGCGAGCCGTCGAGCTTAATGCAAAAGTGATTGGCATTAATAATCGCAACTTACGCGATCTGACAACCGATCTTAACCGCACCAAAGAGTTGGCACCCAAAATCCGAGAGCTAGCACCACAAGCAACCATTATTTCGGAATCTGGCATCTACACACATCAACAAGTACGTGACTTGGCCAAGTTTGCCGATGGTTTTCTTATCGGTAGCTCACTAATGGCTGAAGATAATCTTGAATTAGCAGTGCGCAAAGTGACACTCGGTGAAAATAAGGTGTGTGGTTTAACCAATCCAGATGATGCAGCCAAAGCTTACCAAGCCGGCGCTGTCTTTGGCGGGTTAATTTTTGTTGCTAAGTCTAAGCGCTGTGTTGAGCTTGAAACTGCGCGCCAGACAATGTCTGGAGCCCCTTTGCAGTATGTGGGTGTATTCCAAAACCACACAGTTGAAACAGTCGCAGAAACCGCCAATCAACTGGGGTTAAGTGCGGTTCAATTGCATGGCGATGAAGACCAAGACTATGTTGAAACCCTCAGTCATCAATTGAGTGAAGGTATTGAGATTTGGAAAGCATACGGCGTTACTGATGCCTTACCAAATATGCTTAACGCACCTGTCAATCGTCATTTACTTGATACTAAAGTAGGAGCGCAAACTGGAGGCACTGGCCTTGTCTTTGACTGGTCTCTGATTGAAAACACCCAACAAGTTATGCTGGCAGGTGGTATTTCACCTTTTAACGCTCAAAAAGCCGCTGAACAAGGCTGCTTAGGTTTAGATCTAAACTCAGGCGTTGAAGTCTCTCCCGGTAAAAAAGATGGCGAGAAATTGCAGCAAGCATTCCAAGCGATTCGTAACTACTGAGTCGCTAATAAGAATTGAAAAAATAACGATTGTGCTGGAGTTTAAACGACGCCAGCCAAGATTAAAGGAATAGAATCATGGCAAAACTTGATGCCTATTTTGGCGAATATGGTGGTCAATATGTCCCCCAGATCCTTGTCCCTGCATTAGAGCAGCTTGAGCAAGCCTTCATCGATGCCCAAGACGATCCCAACTTTCGTAGTGAGTTTATGGGCCTACTACAAGAGTATGCAGGTCGCCCTACCGCTTTGACCCTAACACGCAATTTAACAAAAGGGACAAACACTAAACTTTACTTAAAGCGTGAAGATCTTCTCCATGGCGGCGCACACAAAACCAACCAAGTACTTGGTCAAGCCTTGCTTGCTAAGCGTATGGGCAAGAACGAGATCATAGCTGAAACCGGAGCGGGCCAACATGGCGTAGCCACTGCCCTAGCCTGCGCTTTATTGGGCCTGAAATGCCGAGTGTACATGGGCGCTAAAGACGTAGAACGTCAAAGCCCTAATGTGTTTCGAATGAAGTTGATGGGAGCAGAAGTGATCCCCGTTCACTCAGGCTCAGCGACGCTAAAAGATGCGTGTAACGAGGCCCTTCGCGATT
Source organism: Vibrio sp. (assembly GCF_038138445.1). Lineage (GTDB taxonomy): Bacteria > Pseudomonadota > Gammaproteobacteria > Enterobacterales > Vibrionaceae > Vibrio. The sequence continues at coordinate 4,576 of NZ_JAYQDQ010000047.1, read as the reverse complement.
GGTCAGCAACCTATGAGCAAGCCCATTACCTACTGGGCACAGCAGCAGGACCGCACCCATTCCCGACCATAGTACGCGATTTTCAGCGCATGATTGGCGAAGAGACCAAAAACCAAATTTTGGCTCGTGAAGGTCGCCTGCCAGACGCCGTGATTGCTTGTGTGGGCGGAGGCTCGAATGCCATTGGTATGTTTGCAGACTTTATCGAGGAAGAAGATGTTCGCCTGATTGGGGTTGAGCCTGCTGGTAAAGGCATTGATACCGACCAACATGGCGCGCCACTAAAGCACGGCAAAACGGGCATCTTCTTTGGTATGAAAGCGCCACTGATGCAAGACAGCAATGGCCAAGTCGAAGAGTCTTATTCTGTTTCTGCTGGCTTAGACTTCCCATCTGTCGGGCCGCAGCACGCGCATTTAAATGCGATTGGTCGCGCCGAGTATGACAATGTTACCGATGATGAAGCCTTAGAGGCATTTCAAGAGTTGGCTCGCAGTGAAGGTATCATCCCTGCTCTTGAGTCTTCTCACGCTCTTGCTCATGCCCTTCGTATGGCTCGTGAGAACCCAGAGAAAGAACAGTTATTGGTTGTTAACCTATCAGGACGCGGCGATAAAGATATCTTCACCGTACATGCCATCTTAGAAGAAAAAGGAGTGATCTAATGAGCCGTTACCAATCAATGTTTGCACGCTTAAACGAGCAAAACCAAGGCGCATTTGTTCCTTTTGTTACGGTTTGCGACCCTAACCCAGCTCAGTCGTTAAAAATAATGGAAACGCTGGTCGAAGCGGGAGCAGATGCACTTGAGCTCGGTATTCCTTTTTCCGATCCTTTGGCTGATGGTCCTACCATTCAAGGAGCGAATATTCGTGCACTTGAATCTGGCGCGACTCCAGAGATCTGCTTTGACCTGATCGGAGAAATTCGTGCAAAGTACCCAGATTTACCGATCGGACTGCTCATGTACGCAAACCTAGTGTTTGCACGTGGTATTGATAACTTTTATCAGCGCTGCGCAGATGCAGGCATAGATTCTGTATTGATCGCCGATGTACCAACAAACGAAAGCGCCGAATTTGTAGAAGCTGCAACCAAACATGGCATTGAGCCTATTTTTATTGCACCGCCTACAGCCTCTGACGACACCTTAAAATCAGTGGCAGAATTAGGCAGCGGATACACCTACTTGCTCTCTCGCGCTGGGGTGACAGGGGCTGAAACAAAAGCCAATATGCCAGTCAGTGATTTGCTCGACAGGCTCAATCAATACGATGCCCCACCCGCTCTACTCGGCTTTGGTATCTCAACTCCAGAGCAAGTAAAACAAGCTATTGATGCAGGCGCAGCAGGCGCGATTTCAGGCTCAGCAGTGGTTAAAATCATAGAAACACACACAGAAGCCCCAGAAGAAATGCTGGTGCAGCTATCTAAGTTTGTCTCACCGATGAAAGCAGCGACTCATAAATAATATTCCTGTAAGAAAGAGATTACGTACCCTAATAAAATGGCAGTGCTGATATAGCAGCACTGCCATTTTTAAATTAAAGATGCCCCATTCTGCGCTACGTGTCGAAGTTTGAACAAACATCATCGGGTAGATTTGATATAGAAAAACTAATGGGTAGCAAGAAGCAAGAAGCAAAACTTGACCCCATTACATTGACGGATTACTTTAAATTGAAGATTAGACAAACCTCAATCCTAGAAACTCACTCTACCACTTACCCAGAAATCAAGCTCATCTAAGCGGAGAGGAGCCGATAATCTAAGTTGATGTGATAATTAAATAAAGCTAACTAGACCAGCAGGGAATGCATGAAAATAATATCACTCTTTAACCACAAAGGTGGGGTAAGCAAGACCACTACAACTTTCAATTTGGGTTGGATGCTAGCCGAAAAAGGTTACAAAACCATGATTGTCGATGCGGATCCACAATGTAACCTAACAGCGTTAGTTATGAACTATGACAATGTTTCAGATGCTCAAGAGTTTTATACCAATAATCCTCGTTGCACTTTAGCTGAAGGACTAGAACCTGTCATGAAAGGTAGACCAGAAGGCTTGTCCCTTGGGATGCCTATACAAACAATTAACGATAAGTTATACATGTACTGTGGCAGCTTAGCGTTATCTGAATATGAAACTCAAATGAGTGTAGCTCTTACTACGAGTACTGCCATTCCAGCTATAAGAAATATTCCAGGTAGTGCTAATGAACTTCTGCGCAGAATGGGCGAAGAACATGAATTGGATTACATACTAATAGATATGAGCCCTAGTGTGGGTGCATTAAATATGTGCTTATTGATGTCTAGTGACTACTTCATTGTACCAACTTCACCAGACTTTTTCTGCTCTCAAGCAATTGATTCTTTATCAAGAATTCTGCCTGATTGGGATACCAAAGCCCGTGCGTTTAGGGATTCGAGCCTAGATATGAAATTCCCTGATTCCCCGCCTAAATTTATTGGATTTATATCCCAGAGATATCGACCTCGTGACGGAGCTCCTGCAAAATCTTTTCAGCAATGGATAGATACGATCAAGAGAGACGTTCAAACAAAGTTAATTCCAGCGCTAAGCCCATGCGGTATGGCTATTAGCATTGAGGATTTTGAATCTTCAGTATCTAGTTGTGAGCCATACAATCTATCAAACATTGCCGACTTTAACTCTCTAATAGCTCAATCTCAAAAACACAATGTTCCTGTATTTGCCTTATCAGATCGGCAGATTGAACAAACTGGTACAATACTGAACAAGATGAAAGAGAACAGAGAAAGCTTTCGAAACGTTTTTAGTATACTAGCCGATAGCGTAGTAGAGTTAACGGAAAAGTAGTAAAAAGGAATAATGCTTTCAGTTAAGTTCTGAGAGCACTCTAGTCTTACATTAATTGATAAGTCTATAAACGCTAAGAGATGGCGTCGTGTGGGGATGAAAACACAGCTAAAAATTAGCTATTGACGCCATAGTCGTTTGTTAGGTATTTTTCACAGCGTCAGCCACTTTCTCTGCTATTTCTCTAATCGTGAATATAGTCGAGTTCAACGCTACCTTATCGACTAAAGATGGGCTTAGCTTCATACGTTATACAGCATTGATTTCAGAGTATTGGAGGTAAAGGTGTATTTACATGATGGGATAAAAAATCCATTAAATGACTTTGACTTTTTTGCAGATAGTGAAAAAGCGCAGGAGGATAGGTTCATATGGATGAGAAAAAATTTGCAAGCACATTTTTTTAAACTGTGCTCTTGTGCAATAAATGTTATTCAAGTTCAACATGATTATTTTGATGACCGAAAAGCCAACTCCTCTTTAGATAAAAATATGTTCACAGTTAATTCAGTAGAGTATTTTTTTATAAAGGTAAATACAATATTTGAGCTGTGCTATCAAATGTACGACTATGTGGATGAAAGAAATGAGAAAAAGAAGAAGTTTAAACGTCTAAATGAGGATTTTGAAGGATATATAAACGATACTGGATCTGATATTAATTTGGTTTGGTACCAAGAAATAAATGATATTAGAAATCATATAATACATAGTGGATATGGAATAAAAACCTTCGAAGAAGAGTCCAGATTTTTGTTTCAAGCTTATGCGGATGGTATACGAGAAAAGGTTCTACCAAAACGCGAATATTCAAAAAATGGCAGCGCTTTAGTTTATATTGATTGTTATATGGAATTTCACATAAAAATAGTACATTGGTATATAGAAGAGTTTTTTAAATTTGTTTTACATCTTATTGGTTCAAGAGTTGACGAGTCTAAACTTAGTTCATTTGAGAAAGAATTAAAAAATTCTGGGAGTTGTGCTTTGTGGAGCGTTTCAGGTATTGATGCCCTGAAGCGTTTAAATGCTGCCTCTGCTGCATAACAAGAATTTAAGGTATCAAGATACTTTTACTAATCAGATAGAAACGATTTTGCGTAATTCCCTAAATCGTTTTTGTCCAAAAGTAAGTTTCAAACTTTCTTTGGATGGAAGCAATAATTGAGTTTAAGTTTCGATCTTTGTTGTCCAACGACACCAGTGTTAACTCCAGTTCAAACTGTCCGTTTTCATACTAGAAAATGATCACAATTTATTGTCTTTTATTCTGTATTTCGTGAGTAACGAAGCGGAAAATGATCAAACTTTACAGTTCTAATGGTCGAATATAGTTTTTAATGACATATTTTTTAACAATCCATATTGTCTGCTGACAGTTTGAGTGAGAGGAATAATGCATCATTATAAATGGCAGAGCTCATATCGACACGCTGCCATTTCTAACTCTAAAATAACCAAAAAACTACCTTTCATCAATATACAAGCGAGTATTGAATTAACTCTCTTTCCCCGATAATGTGTTCATGAATTTCTTATTAATCTATTGATAGTTATATCTATATTTAGATTGTGTCAGTTAATTATTTAGCTTGGGAATAAGTATGAAAATAAATATTGTGGGGGCAGGTCGTGTTGGTCAAACACTTGGAAAACTTCTTGTCGATACTAGAGTCTGAGGAATCCCCTGATAATTTAGATAAAAATCATCAAGTTAAGGTAGATGCAC
>NZ_JAYQDQ010000046.1:0-31526 GCF_038138445.1 Vibrio sp. | reverse complement strand
CCTTGGAACTTCAAACATTAACAACACCGCCCCGTGGGTTCATGGGGCGCATACGCTAAGCAAACACCTGAAATGAATACCAATCTCTCAGCTGATGTTCAGAGACAGTGACAATGAGCTTACTTAAGTGCAAAATATAAATTAATAAGAGCGGTTTTATGCTCTACAACCATCCGAGATACTTATGGCACGCACAATCGAATACACATACAAAGGTAAAAACAAAACACTGACGTTTTCTTACCAGCAACACCACAACATACATGAAGCCGTTGCTCAAGCTGAGGGGATAGACATCTCTGAATTCCTGAAGATGGAACAGCAAATTGAAGCCGTATCAGACACAAAGGCAGTGCGTAACTTTCGAGACAATCATTTTAGAAAATTAGGCTTTGAGAAGATCACTCTTGCGCAAAAAGAGAATCGAGGCATTGGTTCTAACAGCAAATAAATAGTTTGATAAGAGCTTGCCTAGGCAAGCTCTTTTTTACTTGATATTTAGGAACGCTGCACCACGAACACCACCTGAATCGCCATGCTTAGCTTTCATAATTTTGGGACATTTAGCAACCGACATCAGGTAATTAGGAATACGCTTGGGCATTTCTTGATATATTGCCTCGAAATTCGATAACCCACCGCCTAAAACAACAACATGGGGATCATTAGCAGTAAAAATATTAGCTAAACAAATCGCCAACAATTCCATAAAGCGATCTACATGCTCTGCTGCTTTACTTTCTCCACTCTGGTATGCACTGATAATATCAAGCGCCTTTTTTTCTTCCCCATAATAGTGCTTATAGAGTAACTCAAAGCCGCGTCCAGATAGGTAGTTGTCTAAACAGCCGCTCTTACCACATCCACAGCCAAATAAAGGTGCATTTTCTCCGAGAAAAAGCCAGGCATCGAGAGGCAATCGCATATGCCCTACTTCTCCAGCAACATGGTTTCGGCCAGAAAACACTTTACCATCATGTACGATACCACCACCAAACCCAGTACCAAGAATAAGCCCAAGAACGGATTCTTCTTCCTCAAGGCTTTTGTCCCAAGCTTCCGATAAAGCAAAGCAGTTGGCGTCATTTTCTATTTTAATTTGACGACCGATTCTCGCTTCCAAATCCTTACACAGTGGTTTACCGTTTGCGGCTGGAATATTAACAGTTAACACAGTTTGGTCATCGGCATTCTCCATTCCTGGGATACCAAGTCCAATACTACCTTTGCAACCAAATTTCCTATCGTATTTCTCAACCAGCTCTGCAATGGTACTGATAAGCCGTTTATAGTCATCTGTTGGTGTAGCAACGCGCTCAGTTGCAACACGCTCTAGTTGATCGTTAAAGGCACCAAACTCAATTTTTGTGCCTCCAACATCAAAACCGTAGAACATTACCTCTCTCCTAAAACTCAGTCTAAATTCGATAATTTTCTTATTATCTACATCAATAGGCCTACAGTCCGTGATACCGTACCTATTTGTGCATTAACTCAACCTTTTCAAGGCCTTTATACCTCTTATCATACGTGCTCATAGCTAAGGTAACCTTGTAGTCTCGGCCTTTGTGTATCTGATTTTGTTTGACTTTTACTCATCAAATAGCTTTCTTTAAAGGCATCAAACCACAATGCTAATGTTCTGGCTGCCGAATGTTCTCCCAATTGCTCTAATACAACACTCGCGACTTCCGCCGTGGCGAGGTGCTGATCATTGTCACTTTGCCTCATTGCATACTGTGAAATTGACTGCGGCGAAATTGATAGCACTGGTAGGTTATCTAAGTAAGGAGATTTTCTAAACATTCTCCTCGCCTCTCTCCAACTTCCATCTAAAAAAATAAGTAATGGCTTTCTCTTGTTATCACTTAACTGCCCTATGTCTTCATCCCTGATGATACGATTTTTGGATTCAACATAGTCTTGTGGAAACACCACTAACGGCTGGTATAGAGGATTAATCAAAAGATCCAACACCTCCTGATTTGGCTCTGTACGGCTCCATTGATATGCATAGCCTTCTTTTACCGTATCAAGGATTAAGCGTCCTGTGTTGCTTGGCTTGAACACTTCATTACTTGAAAAGAGCAAAAGCACTGCAACATCTGTGTCGACATTAGGCTGATAGGGACATAGACAGAGGGTATGTTCTACTTGACAAAATGGGCATCGTTTAACCTTGCTACCTCTGGCTTGATACGCCCGAGTGGAAGATAACAAACGCTGTTCATACAAATGATGATACGCGTGGATTCTCATGAGAATTGATGGATAATAAATAAGAGGGCCAAGTTTACATGGCAAGTGAGATGTTGGAAATACACAACTGGAGAAAAATCAATCCATGGATACCCAAGATACTATTCGACTGAGTGTATTTATTAGCGTTTTATTTCTATGTGCTTTATGGGAATGGAAAAAGCCTAGAAGACGGCTCAGCCAAAACAAGTATTTTAGGTGGCTAAACAACCTTAGCCTAGTGTCGTTTAACTCCCTTTGCCTCGCCATATTTATGCCCATTCTTGCCTTTGATGTCGCCAATACCACACAAGCACACCAGTGGGGGGTAATGCACTATCTCCAATTACCAACATTTGCTGAGTTTGTCCTATGCCTACTGATACTTGATTTCGTAATCTATACCCAACATATTGTTTTTCATAAAGTGCCTTGGTTATGGAGGCTACACAGAATGCATCATAGTGATCAAGATATTGATGTGACAACGGGTACTCGGTTTCATCCAATAGAAATAATCATTTCGATGTGGGTTAAGATTGTCACAGTGATCGTCTTTGGCATCTCTCCCATTGCCGTCATGTGTTTTGAAATCATACTCAATGCTAGCGCCATGTTTAATCATAGTAATGCTCACCTACCAAAAAAGGTGGACTTCTTAATGCGTAAAATCATTGTCACGCCCGATATGCACCGAGTACATCACTCGCAAAATTTAAGCGAAACCCATTCTAATTTTGGCTTTTTTCTATCTATCTGGGATAGGTGGTTTAATACTTACCTTTCTCAACCAGAGCTTGGGCATCAGAAGATGGAAATTGGCATCCCACAGTTTCAAGCACAAAATGAGCAAAGAATTGACAAAATGCTCACTCAGCCATTCAGAAACCAATAAGAATTACTCACATGGATAGTTATATAAAGCAGTTACTGTCGATATTACTTTTGCTCATCACCGCAGGTTGCACTTCTTTGACGCAAACCGAACATTTAGTCGATATCGATGAAAATTCAGTAAGTTCCCCAATCACCAGCGAATTAAAGCACAATTTGCTCAGTTTTTATAAAGATTGGGCGGGCGTACCATATCAGCTGGGGGGAAATAGTCGATATGGAATAGATTGTTCAGCCTTTGTCCAGAAAACCTATTTAGATGTATTGAATATACGTTTACCAAGAACAACAAGATTACAGGTTAAAGTGGGCAAACAAATTGATTATGAGAATGCACTAGTGGGAGATTTAGTGTTTTTCAAAACCTCACCTTCTGTGAAGCATGTCGGAGTATATATAGGTCAAAAACGTTTTGTTCATGCATCTACATCGAAAGGAGTAATCATTTCCAGATTAGACAACCCTTATTGGGCTTCTAAATTCTGGCATTTCAGGAGAATCTACTCACCGACATGAATAGACACTATTTAGTCTTAGTCGTATTTTGCTACTGCGGAATCAAACAAGTTTTTTAGTAGTGCGATAAGCTCATCAAGAAAAGTTATTTGTTCATTTGTCGCTGGTTTTGACCAAACACCAGCGAGCACTTCGCTCAAGTCCTCTACAACCGAGTCTACCTCTTTTAACAGTTGAAAGCGTATCGTGGAATGGAGTTCAGGATTTTGCTCAAATATGGTCATGATGTTACTCGCTACCATATCGGTAACCACATCCTCGATACTCTCTGCACCTGTGTCTCCGTCTTCTGAGGAGAAGATGTCAAGATTAAAAGCCAGATGTTCAATTAGTGCAAGATAGCCATCGGTTTCAACAACCACTGTCGTTCTCCATTCATTCTTATGTTTTCTGGTCACTCTCTAATACTAAGACATATCAATGATTTTTCACAACCCACTCGATAATGATTTTTCACAACCCACTCGATATAGATATATGAATAAGCCATCGGTTCAAAGTAACATTTAGAACGCTTATATCGAGATCCCAGCACATTTATTTACTTGTACATTTGTAGTTCATTTGGTTTGGTATTTTCGAACTGTTAACCTAGATCATGACCATGATCACATAATAGTTAATTTATCGAATAGGCACAGTTAAACAGTTGAATTTTTTGTCATCGGCTTAAGAATCAACCAGTGGCTTATCCTACAATGTCAGCATCATGTTCACCATAATGGTTAGAGATATGTGGCAAGCTATTTCAGATCAATTGTCCGAAACACTTATGTTTTCTTTTGATATTGTCGAGAAGAGCCCTATAAGTGGGGGAGACATAAACGATTGCTACATGATAAGTGATGGCGAACAGCGATATTTTGTAAAAGTAAATCAACGAGATTTCTACTCCAACTTCGAAATTGAAGCGGAAAGTATCCATGTTTTAAGACAGAGCGGAAGCGTTTCAGTCCCTGAACATATATTGACCGGAAAGTGTAAAGATCATGCCTTCCTAATCCTCAACTATCTCCCAACTAAACCTCTAGATGATGCTGATAGCAACTACAAATTTGGCCAGCAGCTAGCCAAGTTGCATCAATGGGGAGAACAGAAGGAGTATGGTTTTGATCAAGATAATTACATAGGCTCCACTTTGCAACCCAATAAGTGGGACAAAAAATGGGGCCGATTTTTTGCTGAGCAGCGTATCGGTTGGCAACTTCAACTTATGAAGGAAAAAGGAGTGAAATTAGTTGATATTGGAGAGTTTACACATCTTATCCAAGACCGACTTTCAGGTCACCAACCTCGCGCTTCCCTACTTCATGGTGACCTTTGGGGTGGTAATGTCGCCAACTCACCTTTCGGACCAATTTGCTACGACCCTGCGTGTTATTGGGGAGATAGAGAATGTGATTTGGCTATGACTGAACTCTTTTCTAAATTTCACTCAAACTTTTATAGGGGTTATGAAAGTATCTTCCCTATTGATTCTCATTATAACCAACGCAAAGACATCTATAACCTCTACCACTTATTAAATCATTACAACCAATTTGGTGGTTCTTACTTGGATCAATGTGAGTCTGCGATCAGTCATATTCTTTCATACTGATATCTAAAAAAATTCACTTCTATGGTTCGGTATAGGAAAACTATTAATCTATGAGGTTCAGGTTCTTATAACCTTCCATTGAGTTTGTGGTGTATTTAGCCTCGCATTCTTCGTAAGCCAGATTATGCTTTATGTATCGAGCGTGTAGATGCAATTTAATTATCATAAACAAATGACGAATTTCATAGTACTGCTCTATGTCGTTACTGATAGCCAGATGCATCATTCTCATCATTGCTGTAAAGGAGAAACTTATGCGTCAATATTCCGAAAAAAGAGTGTCTTGCCCTCACTGCGGACATGCCATAAGTATTAGCTTGGATTCGAGTAACGGAAGCCAAAACTTTTACGAAGACTGTCCAGCGTGCTGCCATACAATTCATCTAGACATGGTTGTAAACGAGCAATTTGATCAGGTTGAACTGTCTATCGATGCAGACGATGAACAAATATTTTGAACTCCACTCAATAAGATGACAGTTGTGTAAGCGCCTAAAGCTTATAGATGTGAGGTTGAAGTATAGAGCATAGTGCTCATATATAAGAAACCACTCACAATTGTGATGTTTTGGTGGCGGCTCGAATAACAATAATTTATCATTCCATTCAATCTCTTATGACAGTCAAGCCAAAAACATTTAACCAGCATAGAGTCTCTAGCTGACTCTCATATCTAATTCACCCCAAATTTCATTATCTGATTTTTAGGAGTTTTAAGTGCACCTCTATAAGCAAGAAATAATTAAGCTGATTAGATTATCAACACCAGTGTTAATTGCCTCTGTCGCGCAAACCGGGATGGGATTCGTTGATACTGTAATGGCTGGGGGTGTAAGTGCTATTGATATGGCCGCAGTGTCAATCGCTTCAAGTATTTGGCTACCTTCAATTTTGTTCGGTGTGGGACTGCTAATGGCTCTGGTTTCAGTGGTAGCACAGCTTAATGGGGCTGGTAGGCAAGTGAAAATTCCCTTTGAAATACAACAAGGTGCCATATTAGCCATATTGCTCTCTATACCAATTATTTTGGTTTTATTTCAAACACCAAGAATTATGGAGTGGATGGATGTCGAGACGCTGATGGCAAATAAAACCGAAGGTTACATGCATGCTGTTATATTTGCCGTCCCCGCGTTCCTATTATTTCAGGCATTACGCAGCTTCACAGACGGCATGTCATTAACGCAGCCAGCAATGGTAATTGGATTTGTTGGTCTAGTATGCAACATTCCTCTTAATTGGATATTTGTTTATGGAAAATTAGGTGCTCCAGCTCTAGGTGGTGTGGGATGTGGCGTTGCAACGGCAATTGTCTATTGGATAATGTTTTTTCTATTACTTGCTTACGTCATTACGTCCAAAAGAATCGCCCATATTCACTTATTTGAATGTTTCTATCGACCTCACTTACCATCACTTATACGGTTATTTAAACTCGGCTTTCCAGTCGCTGCTGCACTCTTTTTCGAAGTCACCCTATTTGCAGTTGTGGCAATACTCGTCGCCCCACTCGGTTCTCTTGTTGTGGCCGCTCATCAAGTGACAATGAACTTCTCTTCTTTGATCTTTATGCTCCCTATGAGTATTGGTGCCGCGACAAGTATTCGCGTAGGCCATAATTTAGGAGAAGGTAACGTTCGGGGAGCAACCATAGCTTCACATGTGGCAATTGGGTTATCTGTCTTACTAGCTCTCGTCACTGCTTTTTTCACTATATCGTGTCGGGAGCTCATTGCTTTACTCTATACCGACAACCGAGCTGTCATCAGCATTGCTATGCAACTACTGTTATTTGCAGCGCTTTATCAAGTGACAGACGCTGTGCAAGTCGTCGCGGCTGGAGCATTACGTGGATACAAGGATATGGCTGCGATCTTCAACCGCACTTTTATCGCTTATTGGGTACTGGGTCTACCTATGGGCTATCTTCTGGGTATGACAAATTGGATTGTTGAACCCATGGGAGCAGAAGGTTTTTGGATTGGCTTTATCATTGGATTATCTTCAGCAGCATTTATGCTAGGAATTCGCCTACATTGGATGCACAGACAACCCGACAATGTTCAGTTGAGCTTTGCAGAGAAATGATCGATTACCTGCTTGCGATAGTAGTTAACAGTTAACCATATAAGAAATTGAAAATAGCATTGCGAACCATAAGAATTTATATAGTTATACTCTCCTCCACTATGGTCACGTCTTGTGGCTTCGGTGGTGATGTATTAGTTCAAACTTTAGAAACCTATATAGCCCGTATTGCTAGCATCCAAGACCGCCCTGCCTTTAATTTACCTAAAAGTAAAAATATCACACTACCCAGTAAAAGAGCGTTGTTCATCAACATACCGACAATCAGCATTGGTCTGCTTGACAGCTATGAACTAAGAAAATGTGGCTTGTTCTCCCTTGTGGCTGAGCGTAACTCGATTCTAGGGAAAGTTCAAGACCGATTTCGCAACTATGACTACCAAATAGCGCTCAGCCGTGGTCTTAGAGGCTGTATACAACACCCTAGTTTATCTAAAGAGTTGCAATCTCAACTAGCCGAAATTCACAGGCAAAAATTATCTCAGATCCCGAAGCACCTTTCTAATCTAGTCTACAGTAGTGCAGCGATGAGAAATCAGCTTCAGTCATCCTATCCTCTTACGATTGAAGGTCCGAGAGAAAGCACCATGATCCTAGATGCTGTCCGACAAATAGACAAAGCCCTGTTAGCCACTCAACAGCTTGATGAGCCAGCAGAGTTAACATTCCTTACTCCCTATCAAGAAACTCTAGATAAGTATGCCGTTATAGGTAAACTCAGCTACTCAATGCTAAACATTAGCCAGATGCTACCAATCGTAACAATGCAGCTCAAAGAATATGACGATATCATCCAATGTAAAAAAAACAGAAACAAGACTCGGTTTAATTACTTAAGAAATATCTTTAACCAGTTCTTTATCGGCGAAATTCAACCATACATAGCAAAGATTAATAGCGTATATTACGATCTTGAACCCTACCTCAATTTTACAGTAACAGCTCATCCAGAATACCAATACCCGATAAAAAAGTACCACCAAGCTTTTAGAGAGGCCACTTTATCTCATGTTGAATACTGGCAAGGGCTCTTCAAACGATGCGGCACTAGTCCTAATCAATAGCGCTATCCACTCGCTCTCTCAAAAAGCGAGCGAACTTGGGAATACCTTTGTGTGTGTACCCGTTATGTCTATAGGTAATGGTTGTTCCAAGTCTTGGTGGTTTTTTCCTTAGTTCATCGCTCAGTCCACTTCCTACATAAAACTGAACACCGGAATCCAACTGAACTAACAAAGCCCCAACTAGCCCCGAGAGTTTTCCTTTTCCCATTTTGTAACCAATTATGGTTGCTTCTGCATCATGATACTGCTTCATCTTTAGTAATTGTTCACCCCTACCACTTTGATACTTTCCACTAAATTTCCTCAGCATCACACCTTCACCACCATAGGCATTGATCTGATCAAAGTATGTGCTGAGTTCCTGCTCAGAAGAAATAGGCGTATGCTCAACAAATTGAATGTGTTCAACTTGAAGTGAATTAACGAGTTGGACGATATCTTCATATCTATGCAGGTAGCTAGCTGACGAGTGAGGCATATCAAATACCATAAAGCGTATATGTCGCCATGCGTTTTCTATCGGTGTCTTATCCAAAACCGTAGTTTGAACTAAATTAAAATTTCCTCTCCCAGCCCAAAGCTCGCCTTCTAGATAATAACTTGGTAAGGCTTCTATAAACCAATTGGGAGGATTTAGTTTCAGGCCACTGCGAGTTTGAAGGGTTTTGCCATCCCAAATTGCTCGGATACCATCAAGTTTTTCACTCTTCCAATATTGGCTCAAATCAATGTCAGGGTCATAAAAGCCTGCATGCATAAGCGGCAAGTGTTTGCGGTCTGCATCGTAAGAATCCGCGTTACAAGGAAGTGCCGACATTAAAGCGATGGCGATATAACTGAGTTTGATATACATATGCATTACCTTGTTTGAATCAACAAAGCTTGATTGTTAACCACTACCCATAAAATTCAATCAGAACCGTCTATGATCTGAGTAGCTTCGAAATGAATAAAAAGAAACAAAAATATCAATTAACTAATGATTGGCTAACTCAATTTTCTATTCACAGTTTAATTGGTCGTAGTGCCTCTCATAATGAGAAAATTCACTTGTCAATATGAGAATTACACCTAAATTCTTTATATGAGTCTGAAAATTAAGCGTTTATTTCTTGGCACGTAAACTGCTCCATTCAAACTAAACTACGTGAGGAGATACGACCATGGAACTACGTACAATTGAAACAACAAACGAAATGCTTACGCTACAAATCAATGGAAACCTTGATGCAGACGGCAGTCGCTATGCTCAAAAGCACATTGATGAAATCATTGCAGACCAGCATCTAGAGGTGGAAATTGATTTTCGTAATGTAAGCTTTCTAGATTCTTCAGGTGTCGGAGCTTTGGTTTATCTCTACAAGCGCCTAGTAGAGCGTGAGCGCCAAATGCGCATAGAAAATGTGACTGGACAACCACTTGAAATCATCAATTTGTTGAGAATTGATAAGGCAATCCCTGTGAACTCTCGCACCCATTAAATCTATAAGCGAGAGCACAGGCACTAACAAAGGACGTTGGCATGGTTAATTTTTTAAAACACATAGCCCTAGTTGTAACCAGTGCACTATTACTGGTTGGTTGTAGCAGCTATCCAGAAGAAGGACGGGGAGGATTAGCTGAACAATATATTCAATCAAGCTTTACCCCGGTCATGCCCGACGAGCCACTTGGCCCAGAACATGGTTTACGTTTTGACTGGCAACTCGCCAAACTACATTTAGATTCACTAATAAGAGAGGGTGCAAGGTGGTGTTTCCCCGCTGCCGTTGTTCAAGCAATTGAAAAACAAAATCGTATTGCTCGCGAGTTGGAAGGAGGCTTACTACTCGATGCTGCTAACGATATTGTCATTCAAAGAAAACGGCTCGATGAGCTAGAGAGGCAATTAGATTACGTCACATCTCAGGCCAAATGTGCACCACCATATGATGACTATAGCTTTCAACAACAATTAGCCGTTATCGACAAACTTTACAATATTTTAAATGTAGACAATCAGTTCGCCTTTAAGTCCACTGAAATTAATCCTAAGTACATGGGTCACTTGGCTCAAGCAGCGAACATTTTACGTGAGCATAAATCACTGAACTTAATTGTTACAGGACATACTGATGCCATTGGTAGTGAGATAAGTAACCAAAAGCTTGCAATGGGTAGAGCCAAACAGGTCAAACGTTACTTGACTATATTCGGCTTAGAGCCTAATCGCGTTGAAGCAAAATCCCTCGGTGAAGCTCTACCACTTTTTGAAGGTAAATCAGATGGAGTAAGGCTAACCAACCGCAGGGTAAGTATTGAAATAATTGAAACCAAAGATCTGGCTGAGAGAAAATTGAATGGAGGCTACTATGATTTGGAATAGGCTCATATTCATCATACTACTTCTCACCCTATCCTCCAATACGTATTCAGATGAGGAACGGGTCCAAGTCGGTGATATGGTTCAAGTAAACCTTCCCGGAGAAGACACTCTCAATAAGGGGTTTCAAGTTGATAAACGCGGCCGTATTAACTTGCCAGAAGTCGGGGCATTGTATGTGGCAGGATACTCAGAAGAGCAGTTACAAAAAGCAGTATTGGATACACTGAGTAAAGTATACCGAGACCTCTCTACCGCATCAGTTTATATTGCAGAACAACAAATTCTCATCTCAATTCAAGGCTATGTTAACTCTCCAGGCGAGTACACTTTATCTAAAAGTTCAGATGTACAAATGGCGATTCACGCAGCGGGTGGATTAAGATCGGGCGCTCAGCTAAACAACTTATTACTTAAACGCGGCAAAGAAAAACTTCCATTTAATTACAAAAGCTTCCTAGACACTGGTGATGAGACTCTACTACCCAAACTTAAATCACTCGATACTATATTCGTTCCTGCTTCACCTTTAGTCGGTAACATAGAACAACAGTTTGATGCCAGTAAACTTGCAAACTCTGGAGACAGTGCTGATGGGCGTACAGCAATTAAAGTATTTGGCGAAGTCAATGCACCAGGATCATTTAGCTTTAAAGAAAATTCTGATTTAGTAGACATTCTAATGCGAGCTGGCGGTGTTACCCGCTACGCTTCCGTTGAGCAAATCAGAGTGATCAGCAATAACAAACCACAAATTTTTAACCTTAAGGAATATCTCGATAGTGGTGACATATCACTGTTACCGAACCTCCAGCCTGGCACTACAATATTTGTTCCTAAGCAGGAAGAAGAGATACGTGCGGGTTCAAACGTTATTTACATAATGGGAGAAGTTGATCAGCCCGGCGCCTACGAAGGGAAAAAAGGTGCATCATTTATGGACATATTGGCTAATGCTGGGGGTCCAACACGTTATGCAGAATCACGTCAGATTCGTATCCTTAAAGCCGACGGTAAAGTTGTCAAGTTTGACTTAACCGCCTACACAGAAGGGCTAAGTACGGCGCTTCCTCCTCCCCAAATTTCTGCCGGAGACGCAATATTTGTTCCTGAGAAAACAGATATGAATGAGAAGTCATGGTTGAAGATTTCACCTGATAGAGCAGTAAATGTGATCGGTGAAGTGGTGAGACCTGGGCGTGTAGAATGGTCTGATGAAATGGACATGATGCACTTATTGGCGCACGTTGGAGGCCCAACACTCAGAGCGGATACTTCAAAAATCGAAGTCGTCACACCCGGTGGGAAAATGCATACGTTTAATCTTGATGAATTTATTTTACAAGGTGCACCAACCTCGGAACTCCCAGTGATTAAAGCAGGGACTATCATCCGTATTCACGATCTCCCTCAAGACCCAAGTGACAACAAGTCCCAATGGGTTCGACAAAGTTCAGACGCTTCAATTTATGTCTTCGGTCAAGTCAATGCACCCGGACGTTACCGTTTCACTAAAGAGATGCATTTCTTAGATATCTTATCAGCAGCCGACGGCCCAACAAAAGACGCGGATATTCATAACATAAAAATCACTCATCGAGACAAAAGCTACTCAAAGGTTAGTAAGCTGAATTTGTCACTGTATTTTGAAACTGGTGACGAAAGCCTACTGCCAAACGTCACAATGGGAGATACGATTTATATCCCAGAGAAAGATAAGATTTGGTTGGACAGAAGTAAAGAATCAACTGTGCGCGTATTAGGAGCCATAAACAAACCTGGACGATACGTATTCGATGATAATATGACCATTTTAGATATTCTTGCTGAGGCTGGTGGTCCGTCTAACCGAGCTTATCTAGAGAAAATTTCCATCGTCAACATGTCTTGCTGCCAAGAGCAAGCACGTACCTTTGATCTAATTGATTTCAGCAAGACTGCAAATGTATATAAGCTCCCAGTGCTCAGAGCTGGTGATACTATTTACATCCCAGACAAAAGTGAGGGACTACTAGAAAGACTCCGGATTGGATTAGAAGACATTCTACGCCTTACCACCACCATAGTTGTAATAGGAGCATTATGATGACTATTCCTGCGACTTTGACCGAAGTAGAACAAATTTATCTCGCAGCAGAGTTTAGCGAAGCCCGTTCCCTGTGTGTGACAGGTTGCAACTCTGGTGACGGTGTAACATCGATTGCTTCTGCCATTGCCGAAAGATACCTGCTCGGCGGACATAAAACCCTACTCGTTGACCTTAACTTATTCCACCCTGCTTTTGAACCTGTCCTCGAGAGTCAGGATGCTGGAGATGGCGTTGGCGTGTTGCTAGAGCATAAGTCATCGCACCAGTTGTTTACTGGTATGCCAGCTCCTAGCACCACCTCAACATTGCTAGCGTACAAAGACCCTAGCGTGCTGAGTACGACAGTGGATAAGTGGCTGCAACAATATGATCGAATTATTTGTGACACCTCGCCCCTACTTCATATCAACCGAGGCAACATCCCTGCTCAAGTCGTTGCAAGCGCTTGTGACCAGACAGTCTTAGTTGTGATGGGAGGAAGAACCTCAACTGGGCAGATCAAAAAATCCCAAGAGTTGCTTAATAATCCCAAAATTTCGTTTTTAGGTTCAGTTCTAAACCTCAAAGATCAGGCCACGTTAGGGCAGGAAATGGCAAGAGAGGTAGAGCGATTGAAGTTTTTGCCAAAGTCGCTACGCGAAAGGTGGTGTCGATGGCTAATCACCAATGAATTTTTGGCTCATTCTGCCTAGGAGAGTGATCGTGAAAAGCTTTATCTTAATGACAATGCTCTGCCTGATATCGAATATAAGTATGAGCGAGACGTTAACGTTTGGCGTTGTTCCACAGCAATCAGCAAGTCGTTTAGCACAGCAGTGGGCACCTATCATGTCCTATTTGTCAACTGAACTAGGGCAAGAAGTCATATTTGCCACGGCTCCTGATATACCTGCATTTGAAGAAAAACTAGAACGAGGTGAGTTCGATATCGCTTATATGAACCCCTACCATTACACGGTATATAGCCAAAAGCCTGGATATAGAGCCGCTGCAAAAACAAAAGACAAAGTGATAAAAGGTATTATCGTGGTTCGTAAAGACAGTAATGTGACTGAGCTGGCACAACTGCAAAACGAACAGCTAGCTTTCCCCTCACCCGCAGCTTTTGCAGCAACTATCCTCACACAATCCTACTTGAAAGATGCAAATATTAGTTTTACTCCAGCGTATGTTTCATCGCACGACTCAGTTTATTTGTCCGTTGCAAAAGGTTTTTTCCCGGCTGGAGGTGGTATCTTACGCACCTTTAAATCTTTACCCCAGTCTACACAAGATCAGCTTACTCCGATCTGGACCACTGATGGTTTTACACCACATGCGATAGCTGTTCATCCTCGGATCACCGACAAAACAGAGCTTCGGTTGAAAACAGCTCTAGAACAAGTTCACGCATCATCATTGATTAAACATCAGCTCAACCAACTTAGAATAAAAGGTTTTGTTTCAGCACAAAATAGTGACTGGGACGATATACGCTCACTTAACATTAAGGTCCTAGATTGACCTTAGGAGGCATTAATTATGTCTTTTAGAGTAAAAACTATATTAGGTATTGCTTTCATCGAGATCGTTATGCTCGTTGCTCTTACCTTCAGCGCTATGAGCTTTTTATCCGAATCGAATGAAAAGCAATTACTTCAACGTGCCAACTCGACCGCTGACATGTTTACCCATGCAGCTAAAGACGCAATGATTTCCAACGATATTGCCACCCTAGATGATCTAGTTAAAGAATTCATGACAGTAGAAGACATAGCCTACATAAAAGTCATGCGTGGCGATAAAGAGCTATCTTGTGAAGGAGACAAGGCACTGCTCAAACGAAAAATGAGTGAGGATTATAATTTAGGCTCGGTTAATGATGGTATTTTCGATACTCGAAGAGAAGTTTTTAGCTCCGATAATTACTACGGCACCATAGATATAGGATTTGAGGTTTCCGGCATAAATTCCATGTTGACCAATGCTCAAAAATCGATCATAGGTATCGCTTCAATAGAGGTTATACTCGTCGCAATATTCTCTTTTTTCTTGGGTACTTATCTTACTAAGAGCCTGGTAACGTTAATAAAAGCTGCCAACACGGTTAGCCAATATGGGCCAGGATATCAGATAAATGATGATTCAAAGGATGAATTGGGAGAAGTTGCGCGAGCATTTGACGATATGTCGAGAAAGCTCGAGAGAAACTATGCGGACTTAAAAGGTGCCCGCTCTGAAGCAGAGCAAGCCAACGAATCAAAAAGCCGCTTTTTGGCTTCTATGTCTCATGAAATTCGTACTCCGATGAATGGAGTACTTGGAATCCTAAATATCCTCGAAGAGTCAAAACTGACCCCTCAACAAAGAAAGTTAGTCAATACAGCAGCCGAATCTGGGCAGTTTCTGCTTAGCATTATTAACGACATTCTTGATTTTACAAGAATGGACTCAAATACATTGAGACTTGAGCACAAGCCTTTCGAATTTCGCAGGTGCGTTGAAACTGTTGTCGAAACCTTCTTACCTACTGCTAAAGCGCGGTCTCTAAATCTAAATTGTACTATAGATAGCTCTGTTCCATCCCATGTATATGGTGATGAAAATCGTATTAAACAGGTGCTACACAATCTAATTGGTAATGCGATCAAATTTACCAAAAACGGCAGTGTCGCTGTGCAAATCGAAGCTACACCTTCAGGCAGTGGGCACGCTGAAATTACCTGCAAAATCATTGATACAGGGGTAGGAATAAGCCGAAACGCGATGGACTACCTATTTGAAGAGTTCACCATGGCAGACCAAACATACTCTCGTAGCCATGAGGGTTCAGGGTTAGGGTTAGCAATATGTAAACGCCTATGTGAGCTGATGGATGGGCATATAGAAGTGGAAAGTACTCCGTCTATTGGCAGCACTTTCTCGTTTAGGATCAGATTTGAGCTTGCTGACAAACACATAGGTACACCCAAAGAATCATCCAATAATTCTGAGTTGAAAGTCTCTGACGTTAGCATATTAGTTGCCGAAGATAACAAAGCCAATAAGTTGGTTATCCAAGAGATGTTTAACAGACTAAACTTAAGCATAGACATTGCTGAAAATGGAGAGCGTGTATTAGAAATGGTCAAGGAATACCATTACGACCTTATTTTTATGGATATTTCGATGCCTAAACTTGATGGAATGCAAACTTGTAAGGCTTTGAGGAAAAATGCCGACTCTTCAATTAGTCAAGTACCCATTATTGCTCTAACCGCTCATGCGTTAACTGGGGATAAAGAAATGTTCCTAGACGCAGGCATGGACGATTATTTGTCCAAACCTGTTCGTTTGTCTCAACTAATTGAAAAAATCAATCTATTCTTAAGTGATGATTCAAGCAGGCGGTCAAGTAAAGGACGTCAACTGGAGTCACACGATAATTCAGACGACAATACCGTCGAAACAAGGATTCAGGAAAAGCAAGTGGACTTAGAACTGGTAGATGAAACTATCTTAGAACAAATGATAGAAGATACGAGTGCCGACGTGTTGCCTATGCTGATAGATCATTACCTTGAGGAGTCTCAAGAAAGATTAAATAAGATCTATCAGGCTATCGATGAAAAAGACAAAAATACCCTAGAGTTTGAGAGCCATACATTAGGCAGCTCAGCACTCGCACTCGGCAACAGAATACTGTCAAATCTTGCAAGAAAAATTGAACATTTGTGCATAGATAATCAAGAAGAACAGGCCTACCAACTGCGGGACGAGCTTAAAGAGCTGGCGGAAAAATCTCTCGCCGCATTAGCCTACAGAAAAAAGCAGGGCTTCATCGAACCCGCAGGCTAGAAATAAACAAGGATAACGTCATATGAGAGCGAAAGTATTATTAATCGAAGACTCTACATCTCTGGCTATTTTGTATAAACAGTATGTGAAAGATGAATCTTTTGACCTCTTTCATGTAGAGACAGGGCGGGATGCCATTACTTTTATTGAAAGAAATGTACCTCAGCTTGTGATATTAGATCTTAAGCTACCTGATATGGATGGGGAAGACATATTAGATTGGATTAACGAAAATCAAGTCCCCACTTCTGTCGTTGTCGCTACTGCTCATGGTTCAGTAGACACGGCTGTTAACTTACTCCAAAAAGGTGCTAAAGATTTTTTAGAAAAACCCATTCAGGCTGATAGGTTAAAAACGTCAATAAATTTACATCTACAGCAAGTTAAGCTCGAACACCTTGTCGAAGATATTGAGGCCAAGTTTGACAGGAACCGCTTTCATGGTTTTATCGGCTCTTGTTTGCCTATGCAGGGCGTATACAAAATTATTGACTCAGTAGCTCCAACCAATGTAAGTGTTTTTATTATTGGTGAAAGTGGCACAGGCAAAGAAGTCTGCGCGGAAGCTATTCATCAAGAAAGTAAACGTAAAGATAAGCCTTTTGTGGCTATTAACTGTGGCGCAATACCAAAGGATCTTATGGAAAGTGAGATATTTGGTCATATCAAAGGTGCATTTACAGGGGCAACGACCGACAGAAAAGGTGCAGCATCACAAGCCCATGGTGGAACCCTTTTTCTCGATGAGCTTTGTGAAATGGAACTCGATATGCAGAAAAAGCTCCTACGTTTTCTGCAAACAGGTACATTCACTCCACTAGGTGGTTCGAGAGAACTCAAAGTCGATGTCCGAATCATTTGTGCGACTAACCGCGATCCTCTACTCGAAGTCGAAGAAGGACGATTTAGAGAAGATTTGTATTATCGCGTGCATGTTGTTCCCATAGAGATGCCCCCATTAAAAGAACGCGGCAACGACATCACAACACTAGCGACTCACTTTTTGCGAGTGTTTGCCAAAGAAGATGGCAAAAAATTCAACGGTATCAATAGAGATGCAGAATCCCTGCTAAAGAGTTATGCATGGCCTGGTAATGTTCGACAACTACAGAATATTATTCGAAACATTGTTGTACTCAACAACGATGCAAAGTTATCAGTAGAACACCTCCCAGAGCAAATTACGCGCGGGCCGAAGATATCAAAAGTAAAATCACCTCAACCTGCGGTTACACAACAGATTCAACCAATGGCTCAAGAAGACCCTATTACTTTAGAGCAACCCGAGCACATACACGCTAATAATGAGGAACTGCAAGTCACTCATCCAAAAGATGTCACTATACGTCCTATGTGGATTGTTGAGCGCGAAACGATTCAGCAGGCCATTGATTATTGTGATGGAAATGTGCTTAATGCTGCAGTGTTACTTGAGCTCAGTCCATCAACGGTTTATCGCAAAAAGCAAGCTTGGGAATCTGAGGAAGATGCACAGCAATATGCCGAGTAAAGTATGGCTGCTTATTGATAGCCTGACATATGGTGGTATCGATGCTTATGTGCTTGAGCTTGCTAAAGGGCTCAAGCAACATAAAGTGTATGTTGAAGTGCTAATCGTTAAACGCTACTCAACTTCATCACCACTTATAGACAAATTAGAAGGTAACGGGATTAAATATAGTTATCTCTCTCTATCAAACGGTTTTCCTCTCTGGACTTTACTTAAAAGAGTAGATCATCGACGAGGTGACATAATTCATGCCCATGGCTACAAGGCGAGCATTCTCGCTAAATGTGCTCGGCTTATTACAGGAATAACCCAAGTTTCTACATACCATGCCGGTGAGACTCCACGAGGAAAGGTTAAGTTTTACGATTTCGTCGATCGTTATACAGCATTTGTTTCTTCAGCGGCCCTCTCAGTTAGCAAACAAGTTAGTGCTAAAATTCCATTCCAAACTAGGAGATTGAATAACTTTATTGATGACCTTAATTTGAAGCAAAGTAATGGCAAACAGATCGCTTTTGTCGGTAGATTAAGTCACGAAAAAGCACCTGACCGCTTTATTCAATGCGCTATAAGTAATCCACAACTTAACTTTCACATATACGGCTCAGGGCCTTTAGAAGCTAACATCATTAAAAATGCGCCAGATAATATTACATGCCACGGATATCAAGCCGACATGGCGGAAGTTTGGAACAACATCCAGACTCTCATCATTTGTTCACGTTATGAGGGACTCCCGATGGCTGCACTTGAAGCAATGGCAAGAGGCTGCATCATTATCGCTTTTGATGTCGGCGATTTATCTAAGCTTATCAGCAATGGTAAAAATGGTTTTATTGTCGAAAACTTAGATGCTCTCAATCAAACATTAATTAGCATTGCCCAACTCAGTGCAAATGAAATGGAAGCGATACAAAATAATGCAATAGCAAGCATACATCAGGATTTTTCAACATCTTCAGTCATTCCTCGAATGCTCGATATTTACTCTGGTATTGATGCTCAATCTGATTCTCAATTTGATAAAAACTTATCTTAAAAACAGATAGTTTATTTTCTTTTTATTTTTCACACACATAGCACGAAGACTATTTTGGCATCTCATTTGCGTTGGTGTTAAGTAACCAACATCAGGAGAGGCTCATAATGAAAAAAAAAATATTGTTTGTTCACTATGGAAACAATTGGATCAGAGGAAGTGAACACTGCCTAATCAATCTTATTCACTACTGCTCGTCACAAAGTTTTGACGTTCATTTATGGACAAATAACTCATCCTTATACCAGCACTCACTGAAAAAAGGCATCGCTACTCAGTTAGACTCTTTTCCTCTTCTATTAGGTTGGTTAAAACCCCGTTTTAATCTATTTGGCTGGTTTAAGTTAATAGTAAAAGCATGCCGAATCATCAAACATGAGAAAATTGACATTATTCATGTTAACAGCGGTGCTCCTTGCCAGTGGATGATTATCGCTTCTCGCTTGATGAACGTTCCATTAGTCACACAGCTACATAGCACCTATCCAGCTCGGGATCGTGTCACTCTTGGATTGCATCTATCTCCGCACACTATCGCCGTTAGCCGTTATGTCGGAGGCCAACTAACCCGAGAGGGCTACCCACAACAGCGACTTTCAACCATTCACAATGGTATTGATGTCACCAAACTAATGGAACAGACGAAAATCGATAGCAAAGCAGCAATTGGATTACCTGATGACTGTACTCTGTTTGCTACCGTCGGTTCGCTCATTTACGACAAAGGAATGGACAGGCTAATTACGGCAATACAAAACCTCAATATGGAATACGCTGATACGCATCTACTTATTATCGGTGATGGACCAATGAGATATGAGTTAGAAAGACTCGCGAAAACATTATACATTGAAAATAAAGTCCATTTTGTAGGTGAGCAAAATAATGTTGTCGGCTGGCTTAAAGGATGTGATGCCTTCGTCAGTGGCTCTCGACGAGAGGCTTTTGGACTAGCGATCGCCGAAGCAACTCTTGCCAATATTCCAGTTATAGCACCACGAGAAGGCGGAATTCCTGAGTTCATTCACCATGGTGTTACTGGACTGCTCTACCCCAATCACGGCACTGCACCAATTGCCAAGATGATGACCGTTCTACTTGAGCACAAAAAGTTTGGTCAGCAGTTGTCGAAAGAAGCTCATCAGCATATTACTCGACATTTTGACATAAGCGTTTCTAGTCAGAAAATATTTCACCTTTATCGTCAATTGCTCAGACAGCATCAAACATCCGTATCCATTTGGCGCACTTTCATACCCTTAAAAACCTACCTTACCAAACGCTTTCTGCTAGGAGGTGAACATGGTTAAATCAAATATTGAACAAACATTGATATTTGATCCTATTACGTTCAAAGGTGGATCAAAGCTTGCGACCGTTGAAGCATTACGGCTTTGTCGAGCAGATAAAAACCAATTCATTGTCGCAACAGTGCAGCCACAATTTTGGAAGGGATGTAAGTTAAGCCATTCTCACACTATTGATGTTATCAAACTCCCTTTGGTGAAAGCCTTAGCTAAACAACATTATGGCATCCTATATTGGATAAACCAGTTGTACACTTGTGTTTGTCTGCTTTTTGTGTTGTTCAAATATCACAATGTATCTAGAGCCATTGGTGCCTCTGGGCCAGGTATGGATATGGCACTTTATATCACTAAATTATTCAAACATATTGATATTATTCAATTGGTACACGGCCCTGTGGGTAATTCTCGCTCTATCGGATACTGCCTCACCAAGGCTGATAAAGTATTCCATTTACCTTCTAGTAAGCCGAGTATGGCTGTTGCACTAGCCACTTACTTAACAAAGAAAATTAGTATTAGTGATTGCCAAGCTCTCGTAGAGTCCTATTTCACTTCTTCTGCCTACCATACATTTGTAAATGGACTAGCAGAAGAAGATTGGCCAACGCGCGCTCAGACCGATTTTCCTGTCTGTTATTGGGCTGCATCCCTGCTTAAATGGAAAGGGCTCGATCTGATGGTTGAAGCTTTGGCGCATGCCGCCAAACTTAAACCTCTCGCCGCAAATATTTGCTATATTCGTCCAGTAGACACTTCGATCCCTGTAAGTACCGCTCCTATTTCAATACAGCATGTCAATTGGTATCAGGATCCCCAAGATCTCGACACTATTCGTAGTCAGTCCAATATTTTTGTTTCAACAAGTCGAAATGAACCCTTTGGCTTATCAATTCTTGAAGCTTTGGCTGCTGGTATGTGTGTTGTTATTCCCCAAGATGGCTCATACTGGGATAAACGTCTAATACACAACAAAAACTGTATCAAATACCTACCAAATGACCCAAACTCTTTATGTGATGCATTGCTCTATGCAACCAAAGATAAAAATAACTTTCATCGCTGTATAAACAATGGATTTCGAGTGGCGCAGGAATACACAGCTGAGCATCGCTATTTAGATTTTGTCAAAACAATCGATAGTGAACCGTACTTAAAAGAGTCTCGTGAACCAAACCCGTTAAAGCAATGAGGAATCATTATGCGACAAAAAATTAACGCCTGGTTACAACAAGATAATATAAAAAGTATGTCTCTCTACGCTGCTAGCCTGCTAATGATGAAAGGGACATCTCTAATCATGTTGCCATTTATGGCAACTTATCTGACTCCAAGTGAGTTTGGTCATCTCGAGCTACTGGCAATTACGACTGTATTTTTTAGCCTCTTAGTTGGATTAGCCATGCATGAAAATCTCTATCGTTTTATCGGCACAATCAAACAAGATGAAATACGTTACATTCGAGTATGCGAGCTATGTACAAGCTCGTTGATAACATCAATCTTTCTCGCCACCATATTTGTTGCTTTTTACTTCACTCTTTTTTCATCGAGTACGACGATTAACTCTTACCAAGCAGCTTTAATTGCTTTAGTCATTTCAGTAGAAGCTCCATTAGCGATATGCTTAGCTTGGTTAAGGCTTAACAACAAGGCTTGGACATTTTTTAAAGTAAGCTTGGTCACTTTGGTGATACAAATCTCACTCATCGTGTGGATTTTGGTGACATCACCAAATGTAACCCTGATTTTTGGTGTAGGTGTGCTTTGTGCACTCATACAGACCATATATCTTTTCGTACATAATAGATTTTCATTACAGTTACCCTCAGTAAAGAAATATAAAAAGTATCTTCATTACTCTTCACCATTAATGCTTTCCGCTATCGTAGCTTTTGGATTAAGTGGCGCCGAGCGATGGGTTATAGCCGAGTCACACTCACTCGAAACACTTGGCATTTATGCCGTAGCTGCTAAATTCGCACTCGCATTAGGGATTTTGATCCAGCCTTTTCATATGTGGTGGATGCCAAAACGTTTTGAGTTACTAGAAACCCATGGAAAAAACAAAGTCGTCTACCACACACAGCAAGGCATAGCAGCTCTGTGCTTATTAAGTATCCTCGTCACTTGGGCCAGTCAATGTTTTATCATTGTCACCCTACCTAATACGTATCACTTAGCCAGTCAGTTTGTTGTCATCTGTATTATCATTATGCTGTTGAAAGAAATGGTCGAACTCTTAAACATAGGAGTGTTGTATGCAAAGAAAACACAACACTTATTCTACATTAATCTTATTGCTACCGTTTTCGCACTCTCTCTTGCTTGGCTTATTAAAGAGGTCGGTGTAGCAGAAATACTATTATGTTTATGCTTGGGTCAGTTGATTCGCCTAGTGTTAATAACATTCCTGAGTCAATCTCTTTTCTCCTTGCCATACAAAGTAAAAGCCGTATTTTCAATCATCGGCGTTAGTATTCTGTTTACTTCAAGCAGCTGGTACAATAATTCGCCTCAAATTGCCTTGCTGATGTTTGTCATACAACCACTATTATTTCTAATTTTGCTTCAAAAGTTAGGCTTTGTTGAATTCACGCAGTTTGATGTGAAAGACAATTCGGAGCAAGATAGGATTGGACGAACACTATGACAGGGCAACGGACATTTTATCCTCTGTTTGTCACTATTGGTGTTTGCTTACTGGTCGCACTTATTTGGAAATTTGTCCCCCACCCTGCAGTTGCAGTTGTACTCTGCATGCTGCCTCTTGGCGTGTTGTTTGTTCTCAACCAAACATTCTGGCTAGTAAGTTTGTTTGTACTCTTTTCATTTTTTCGCATCCACGAGGCCATTCCTGCACTTTATTCATTAAAAATTCCTTTACTCTTATCACTTGGAGCCCTAAGCGCTTTACTTTGGCATAGCTTAATTAGCAAACAGTTAGAAACCTTTTGGCATCCAAGTTTAACTTGGCTATCCATTTTTTGGTTTCTAGTCTTCATCGGTATACTCTTCTCATCCAATCCAGGACTTGCAATAAAATATTTCAAAGCCATCTACTGGAAAATTATAATCATGACATTTGCTATTGCTTGGTTGGTAAACAGCGCTCTCAACGTTCAGCGCATCAGTATATTAATTGTTCTTGCAGGTACTTTGATTGCGTGTGTTGCCCTTTCCAACTCAATAAATGGCATCGGTTTAGTAGAAGGAACCCGAGTTACCATTGGAAGAAATCTGGGCTCTGTGCTTGGCGATCCTAACGACCTCTCTCTGGTACTCATGTTCCCACTCGCTTTTGCCATTAGTTTGATGACGACCAAAAACCTTGGCAGTGTCCGGATATTAGGACTAATTGGCACAATCTTATCTCTTTCTGCTGTCATAGCCACACAAAGTCGCGGAGGATTACTAGGCTCCGTTGCAGTTTTCGGTATCTTTGGTTTGAGAATTATAAAGTCGAAAGTCTTACTCGCCGTGATCGGCACCTTAGCTCTGATGGTACTGGCTGCGGCGGCAGGGATTTCTGACCGAAAGTCTGGCGGAGCTGCCGAAGAAGGCATCGATGCCTCTGCCATGGGACGCCTTTATGCTTGGGAGGCAGCATTTGGAATGGCCGTTGATAACCCAGTTACAGGCGTGGGCTTAAACAATTTTTATTCTAATTACTTTTTCTACAGTCCACACTGGGATGGTCTCAACCATGCTGTACACTCCACTTGGTTTGGCGTACTGGCTGAAACGGGTTTTGTTGGGCTATTCGTATTCATTGGCTGTATCTATTCCCTAGTTAAAACAAGCCAACAAACTCTCGGATTGCTCGACTCTGATCCACCCAACTATTCACCTTACCTTCATGGCACAGCAACTGCTGTTTATGCAGGCATTATTGGCACCATTGTTTCGGGAACTTTCCTCACTCAAGGCTTTACTTGGCCCATATACATATTGGCAGCTTTATGCATAGCACTTAATCGCATCGTGCAAAATAGTTCTCAAAATGAGAAAATTTCAAAAACCTCACTCAGTAAAACTTAAATTTTTGTTTTAAAATGAGTTTTATTCTGGCATACAAAGTGTAATACCTCCTATATTTAATAAAGATTAGGAGAATTAGTATGCTAGCGACTCACATCAATGACATTAAAGTGTGGCTTAAAGAGAACCCAAATCCTGCGTGTCGTAAGGTTTTCTTGGTTTTGAAGTACATCAGAGCATGCGATCTCCCTACTCCTTATATTTTCAATAAGTTGGTTTCGTTTAGTTATAACGGGCTAATGGCATTTATTAGCACTCTAATGAGAGTGTTCATTTATACCCCTGCATTTAAAGGACGGGTTACAAAATTTGGTAAACACCTGTATTTATTTGGAGGCGTACCTCTGGTGACTGGGCCACTTAAAATACAACTAGGTAATGATTGCCGAATCTCTGGTCACACAACATTTAGTGGACGCACTCAATCAACGGGCCCCGAGCTGATCATAGGCAATAACGTAGATATTGGTTGGCAAACAACGATTGCGGTAGGTAAACAAGTCATTATTGGCAATAATGTCAGAATGGCTGGGCGAGCCTTTTTATTTGGATATTCAGGACACTCGTTAAATGCTCAAGAAAGAGCTATAGGTTTGGGTGACAAAGATGAAGATGTCGGCAGCATTATACTGGAAGATGATGTTTGGTTAGGAACTAATGTCACCGTATGTCCGAGCGTAACAATTGGCAAAGGGACTGTAGTCGGTGCTGGAAGCGTAGTCACCAAAAGCTTACCCCCGTTTGTTGTCGCGGCGGGTAACCCCGCTCGAGTGGTGCGCAAATTGACAGAAACGGAGGCTTTATGAATCGTGATTTGATCGTATTTGGCGAAGATTTCGGTGGGTTACCATCTAGCACTCAGCATATAGTATCAAGACTTGCTCACGATCGAAAAATTCTCTGGGTTAATTCAATAGGCCTGCGTCAACCTAAGCTCAATAAGCAAGATATGAAGAGGGCGTTTGGCAAACTGCTTGGCCGCAGTAAGGGTGGATACTCGTCTGATTGTCACCCACTTCCAGCAAACATTACAGTCGTAAACCTTAAAACAATTCCTGCTCCAAAGTCTTCTTGGGCACGAGAGATAGCCAAAAGCTTACTGCTATCTCAGCTCAAACCCGTGATCGACAAACTTAAGCTAGTAAAACCAATATTATGGACGTCACTTCCCACTGCTGCTGACCTTTGTGGGCACTTAGATGAATCTGCGGTAGTTTACTATTGCGGTGATGATTTCTCATCTCTAGCTGGTGTTGATCACGATACGATAGCGTCACACGAAAGTAAGCTAGCAAATATCGCCGACATAATTTTGGGCGCAAGCCCTGCCATATGCGGCAAATTTGATTCACAAAAAACCACGCTCATTCCCCATGGTGTGGATTACGAATTATTCAGCCGACCAGCTCATAGGGCAGTAGACTTACCCAATAATGGTAAACCGATTGCTGGCTTTTATGGCAGCATTTCAAATTGGCTAGACTATGAGTTAATTGTATCAGTTTGTCTTACTAACCCAAATTGGGACTTCGTGTTCATCGGCCCTGTAGAGCTCGATTTCAACCCTCTACCAAAACTGTCTAATGTATATTATCTCGGCCCTAAACCTCATAATGAGCTGCCAAGTTACAGTCAACATTGGGACGCAAGCTTACTTCCCTTCAAACTCAATCAACAGATCCTAGCTTGTAGCCCACTTAAGTTAATGGAATACCTAGCAACTGGTACACCTGTGGTAACCACTCCATTCCCAGCACTTGAACCATACAAACAACATGTAAACCTAGTTAATAATCCAACAGAATTTAGCCAAGCACTCAATGATGTATTGATGAAAAGTGAGGTTAATTCTGAGATAGTCCGTAGCGATAGTTGGGATGCTAGAACCCAAGTAGTCAATAGGCTTCTGGAGTCATTATGAATGAATTAAAGCTTAGGTTCATCGTAATTTTAAACGCTGCTTGGCGACAACGTTACGTCATAGTTTTACCTATATTGCTTATACCATTTGCTGGGTATTTCGTCGGAAAAATAGCCCCTGAAAAATACGTATCACATACAAGTATGCTGATTCAAGAAACTGCCAAGATGAACCCTTTCTTGGAAGACCTTGCCGTATCTACCATGCTCAAAGAGCGTTTAACGGCTCTTCGCACACTTTTAAAAAGTAGACATATTCTCCGTTCAGTAGCAGCAGAGCGCGGATTAACCGATGATACTATGTCTCCTCAACAAGTTGACAGAGTCATTGCAAAGCTAGCGGCAAGTCTTACTGTAACTCAGCCCGGCAAAGACTTTCTCAAAATACAGCTCACAGCCCCAAAACCCGATGGAATGAAGGAATTACTCGAATCAATCAGTGAACATTTTATTGAACAAATGCTGGCGCCAGAACGATCATCGATAAAAGACTCAAGTGAATTCCTTACTCTGCATATTGAAAAGCGCCGCCAAGCCTTGGATGAAGCCGAGACTGCATTGGCGAATTTCAAGAATGAGAACGCATCTGTCACACCTGAGATGCAAAACCAAAGCCTGACTCGTTTGGCCACTCTAAAGCAAAGTCTTGCTGAAAAAGAAGCTGAACTGGCCGGTGTTGAGCGTAGCTTAGGCTCTCTCGATCAACAGTTATCGAGAACAAACCCAGTAGTGGGTAAAATCGAAGATCAAATCATCGAAATCAGAAGTGAGCTTTCTTTACTAAGGGCAAAATATACCGATAGTCACAGTGCTGTGGTAGGAAAACAACGTGAACTTCGCCGGCTAGAAAGCGAGCGTGCCGAACTATTAGCTGTCGAGCAACCCAATATTAGTAGTGAGCAGCTATGGGATATTGCCAGTAGTAGCGCACTCTCTGACATAACTAAGATACAACCCCTACTCGTGACCCAACTACACAACCTGCAAGTAGTGCGAGGAAAATTCGAATCTTTGAGCGAAGAAACCAAAAGCCTTAAGAAAATGATCTCTGATTTAGAGCAGCAAGCCAATAAGTTTGGTGATAACGCTAAAGAGATGTTTCAATTGCAAAGTGACGTAAGAGTAAAAAGGCAGCTTTACGACGAGTTAATCCAAAGGTACGAAATGGCTCAGCTTACTGGGTCACTCGGTATATTTGAACAAAATAAACGGGTCAAAATTATCGACCTACCCTACACTCCAAGTGCTCCAGCTAACCTACCTGTGATCATTTTTATAGCAGCAGGGCTTTTTGCAGGTATTGGATTAGGCTGCGGTATCGCTACTATGATAGAGCTATTTAATACCTCCGTCAGAAGCCCAAATGAGTTAGAAGCACTGACAGGTGCACAAGTCATCGCTATCATTCCCAAAATAAAACCTTTTCATTCATAATTGAATCTCAAAATGAAACAGCTGAAGAGACATATATTAAATCATTGTCTAATATAGATTTTATATTTGGCATAAGATGTGCTTTGTCAGTATTAGACTCTCCGATTTGAGGACTAATAATGAAAAGCAAAGCAAACACCACTCTCCATGTTGTCCAACATCTATCACCAGGTGGCTTAGAGACTTTAGCGATTAACATGCTTAAGTTTGCTTCATCAGCGTCAAACGTTTTAATTGTTAGTCTTGAAGGTAACAAAGAAGAGGCTGTGAACAACTGGCCAGCACTAAAAGATATCACGCACAAGCTTATATTCGTCAATAAACAGGCTGGCGTAAGTAAAGACGTAGTTGTAAACCTCTACCGTTTGTTCAAACACATCAAACCTCAAGTCGTTCACACTCATCACATTGGACCACTCATCTATGGCTCTACAGCTGCAAAGCTTGCTGGCGTAAAACACATTGTTCATACAGAACATGATGCTTGGCACTTAAACAGCCCAAAACACAGATTACTCCAAAGTCTTGTTTTAAAGTTTGCTCGACCTCAAGTCGTTGCAGATGCAGACATGGTTAAAAATCAACTTGATAACCAGCTTAACTACGACAAAGTTGCGGTGATAAAAAACGGTGTCGATTGCGAACAGTTCACTCCTGGGGATCAAAAAGATGCGAGAGTAAAACTCGGATTACCCCTAGAAGGCCTACTTATCGGCTCAGCAGGTCGCTTAGAAGAAGTTAAAGGTCATGACTTACTGTTAAAAGCGATGCCATACATTCACCAAGGTGCCAAACTCGTGATTGCAGGCGATGGAAGCCAACGTAAGTCTCTTATCCAACTAGCAAGACATCTTTGCATCACAGACAGAGTTAGATTTTTGGGGCTGGTTGAAGACATGCCTAACTTCTATCGTTCACTTGATGTGTTTTGCCTACCTTCTCGCTGCGAGGGCTTCCCGCTTGCTCCTCTTGAAGCGCAAGCTTGTGGCATACCCACGGTCGCCCATGATGTAGGCGGAACAAAAGAAACCCTTTGTCCCGAAACTGGATTACTTTCGAAAGTTGGAAATTCTCACGAATTAGCTATCAATATCAACATGCTTTTGAGTCCTAGCTTAAAGCGTTCACCACGTCAATTTGTAACCAACAACAACGACATCAGAAAAATGGTCGAGGCCTATGATGCACTTTCTCAGGAGGAATTCGCATGATTGACATCATTATCGCAGCTTGTTTCGTCATTAGCGCAGCTTTGATTATCTATCATCACATGGTGTATCCAATGTTTCTTGCATGGTATTCAAAGCGTCACCCTTCTGCAA
Source organism: Vibrio sp. (assembly GCF_038138445.1). Taxonomy (GTDB): domain Bacteria; phylum Pseudomonadota; class Gammaproteobacteria; order Enterobacterales; family Vibrionaceae; genus Vibrio. Next base: position 2,286 of record NZ_JAYQDQ010000046.1, on the reverse strand, counting down.
AAATCAAGCATGTAGAACGTGGCTACAAAAAAGGTCAAGATGATGTCGAGTGCACTGATGTTACTATACTCCTGCCTGCTTACAATGAAGAGAAATGGATTGCTGAAAAGATTCGTAACTTAGCTTCCCTTGATTACCCCAAAAAGCATTATCAGGTCATTATTGCCTGCGATGGTTGCACTGACCGCACTGTACAAATTGCACAAGATACTATTCAAGAAGCCATTTGCTGTGACACACACTTTGAAATACGTGCGTTCGAGCAGAACCGAGGTAAAGTGGCGTTAATTAATGACCAAATGAAGACCATCACATCAGAAATTACAGCCATGAGTGACGTATCAGCACTCATTTCAATTGATGCCCTTCTTGTTGCCAATAGACACTTCCAAGATCGCAGTGTCGGCGCTGTCAACGGGCATTACCAACTTCTGTCTCGTGGTAGCCAAGGTGAAGAAAAATATTGGCACTATCAAAGTGACGTCAAGCAAAGCGAAGCATGTTTAGGGAGTACTCTAGGCGCTCACGGTGCGCTTTACATGTTCAGAACCAAGTTGTTCGAGCCTTTACAGCACAACACTATTAATGATGACTTTATTATCCCAATGGAAATCGTTCGCAAAGGATATAGTGTCCACTACGACCAAAACATGGTTGCGTTAGAGCTAGAAGCGACAAACACTGACAATGACTTCAAACGCAGGCTTAGAATTTCTGCTGGTAACATGCAGCAAGCGGTGCATTTAGCTGACCTCTTCTCTCCCAAATACAAAGGTGTGGCATTTGCTTTTATCTCAGGTAAAGGGTTGAGGCTCATCGCACCCTACCTAATGATTGCTTGTTTAGCTCTATCGATAGCGCTTATCAACCACCCAGTTTTTTTAGTGGGAACCATTGCTCAGGCATCTTTATATTCACTCGCTGCCTTGGGCCATGTCTTCCCCAAAATATTTAGTCATAAATACTGCCAGTTACTAACATACATAGTTGCTGGTCATACTGCCAACTTAATTGGTGGCCTACGTTATTTGTTCGGCTTAGAGTCCACTCACTGGACACGAATTCAATAAAAGGAGCATCCCATGAGTAATGCATCTTCTTTATATTCAATTTGGTTAGCAAAGCGTATCTTTGATATTATCTCTGCCTTGCTTGGACTTATCGTTTTATCGCCTGTGATGCCAATTATCGCACTGGCTATAAAATTCGACTCAAAAGGGCCTGTTTTTTACAAACAGCTACGTGTTGGTAAATCAACACCCAAGCAAATGATGTTCTTCGAAATCGTTAAGTTCCGCACTATGTATGTGGATGCTGAAACAAGATCAGGCGCGGTATGGGCAACAGAAAACGACCCACGTATCACTAAAGTAGGACGTTTCCTTCGCAAAACTCGCTTAGACGAAATTCCTCAACTGTTTAATGTGGTTCGCGGTGAGATGTCTATCATTGGTCCAAGACCAGAGCGTCCAAGCTTTTACAATAAGCTAGAGTCTGAAATTCCCTACTTTGCCGATAGAACTTACGGTGTCATGCCAGGAATCACAGGCCTAGCACAAGTCAATCAAGGCTACGACACTTGTATCGATGATGTGAGAAAGAAAGTCGGCTACGACCACAGCTACGCTCTATCACTTCGTTCACTTAAATCTTGGATCATGATGGACGTTAGTATCATCACTAAAACTCTGATTGTTATGGTTGATGGTCGCGGCCGATAGAAACTAATAAAGGCCGAGATTTCACAGTGAAGCCTCGGCCTTTAAAGTCCAAAAAAACACCAAATTGCCTAGTTGTGAAGCAAACAACTTGAAAACCAACAATTTGCACTTGCACACCAATCAAAGTCTCGGTAATATCCGTTTCGTTCTTAAGGAATGGGTCCGTAGCTCAGTTGGTTAGAGTACTACCTTGACATGGTAGGGGTCGGCGATTCGAGTTCGCCCGGACCCACCACTCCTTAAAGCATAAATATGCAAAGAACATAAATTTGGGTCCGTAGCTCAGTTGGTTAGAGTATCGCCTTGACATGGCGGGGGTCGGCGATTCAAGTTCGCCCGGACCCACCAAATTTGGAAAAAGCCCAGTGAAAACTGGGCTTTTTTGTATCCATCGCTCCTTCCTTTCATTCCAATTCAATGATTTAAAAAGAGTCTAGGTTTGAAATTCTTGGACAACTTCGAGTTACGATTTCTGGTGAATGTCGGGCGTTCGGATAAATTTGGTTAGGGTAAAATGAAAGACTTGACCCCGAGCACCCACTCACTTAGTCCGTCTTAGTTAAAA
>NZ_JAYQDQ010000045.1:21644-33343 GCF_038138445.1 Vibrio sp. | reverse complement strand
GGTAATCGCTCATCCCCGCATCATCAAAAACATGGCGAATAATATCTGGCGCGGTTTTATTTTGGAAAATGCGGCAATCTTGGCGCTGGGTTAAAAACCAAAGTTGAGGCACTAGGGTGATAAGATAGCGAGAATAGCGGCGTCCAGAGCCTAAATAGCTCAGCTCTGAAACACTGCCGTTAAACTGGCGAGCCGCCGCTAAGCCTTGACCATAGATATTCAGCACGCCTGTTTTTCGGCTCAGCGCTTCAAAGGTAATGCTATGGTTTTCTGACAAGACGGTCAGAGTCATTTCAAACGGGGCAGACAGGGCTTCCGTTACCCGAAAACTTTCGACTTTGAATGCCCCTAAAAACCCAGAGACTTCAAAGCTAAACTCAATATCATTCGCCATACAGCTTCACTCTTGTGATCACAGTAATTGTGGATAATTAATCCACATGCATATTAAATGGCGGAACTGTAACAATTTTTGTTGAAAGTATCACTTTGATAAAACATGGAGTGAGCGATCAAAGAGGATGACAAAGTGACTGATTTGATAGTGGATTTGCTTCGGGGGTATTTAAGAAGACCGTAGAGCTAGTGAAAATGACGGTTTCTACCCTCAGCAGAAATTTGTGGTTTTGTGATGAGGTTTGCAATGTGGGATCAGGGCCATTTTGTATCTTGGTCATGGTTTGCCCCTAAGTGCGCTAACTTAATTACTCAGTGGCGGATCGTGCCACTGAAATCACCGTATTTTTTCTCATGGTTTAGTAGTATCGAAGCCGTGGCAGGGAACTCACATTTCCGCACATAAACCACTTTTTAACCCAGCAACCTTCGCCTGCATTTTTATGCTGGTTTGAGAGGGACGTATCTCTGATACTGGACACAACTCTTTTAGATTAGAAAAGTGCCTGAAACCTTAAATGCATTGTTATAAGTGACCCAACATTCGCTCGATCTGATTTTTTCTAATTTTGTAGTTTGTACCTTTCGATATATCAGACTTTGTCATTGTTGAGTTTGGTCCAATTAAGACAGAATCAACGACACTTGAAAACGGGATAGTTACATAGCTTGAATGCTCTGTAAGCGTAAAACCTAATTGCTGATGTAATTTTTGCTTTCGGTTACGGTATTCACTGAAGAAAGTGTCTGCCAATGCATCAGAGTCTTTCGTAGTAAACAATCCCCAACGTGCTAACTGACTACAAAAAAACAAGAACAACGAAAAGTTGTCAGAAACCACGAAACGAAACTCTTTTTCTTCCTCATACGGTTTTGGAGATTTGATAAAATTTCTCCAATACTCTAAGAAGAAAAACCAGATTGTCGTAGGCATATTATTTAACTTAGGATTGGCTGCCTGTATTGCAGGAAGCAACATCTCCAAAAATGAATTCAACCAAGCTTCATCGTATGATATGTAGCAGCACTTCAGATAGTCTGGGAGCAATTCGAAGTCTTCAAGAGTCTCTTCTAAGTAGGTTATGTATTTGGCTGTCGAAATACGAAGACATATCCCTTTGCCTTCGTTACCATAATTTTCCCATAAGTATTCATTGCGGCTTGTCGAAGTGTTAGATTGGATGAAAACATGATCATTGGATAAGGCGGAATTTACTACATTTGCAAAGTCGTGCTTCTCAAGAGTCTCATTATTCGTGATACAACCACTAATTCTACTTTCGATATCTAGCTTAACTTTTCGTTCTAATTGATCTTCAAAATTACTGATAGTGAACATACGAATTGTATCGGACTCGACCATGGAGTAAAAACTCTCAACCGACGTGTAATGATAGACATAATCGGGAAGTTCGATATTGAATTGATTATCAACGCCTTTTAGGAAACCAAAGAATAGGTTCCTAGCGCCGTTGAGTTGATCTTGCATTTCTTGATTCATACTTCCTCTGCTTATTTAACCACTTAAGCTTATAACACCCAAAGCAGCAGTGTGTTTACACGTCCGACTTCCTTTGCTTGTTAGATTTTTTGAACCTGCCAACAAAGTGCCAGATTATTGATGCAATAAGAGAAGCAAGTATTCCCAAAGCAAAGCTTATCCCTCTCTCAGTCCAGATCGATTTTTCAAAATCTTTTCTTTGCTGTAAGAATATAGCATCTACAAAGTGATCGGGGTCAAGTCTTTCATTTTGCCCTAGCTAAATTTATCCGAATATCCGGCATTCATCTGAAATCGTAACGTGGTTTTGTCCATTTTCGAGTCTGACCTACACCTCGTTAAATCAAGCTTGATCTATATTTCTTCTCAAACACTGAGGACTAAAAGCGTCACTTTGAGCGTTTTAGTAGTCAAAATAACTATTTGGTTGGTAAATGCCTCAAAACACCTTGTTGGGAATGATAAACACCTGAAAATATTGATATCATCTGGCTTATTTTTTTATTAAGGCCAACTCACATGCGGTATGAATCTTTCCCATATGTCCCAGAAGAAAGGCAAGAAACGACAAGAGAAAGAGCAGCGCGTCAACGTCAAGAGCGCAGAGCGGAACTAACTTACACCGCAAAGGACGAAAAACGTTGGGCAGAAAATAGAGAACGGGTTCTTGCAGAGCGCGCCGCTGCACAACAGGCTTACGATCTTACTGAAAAAGAGTGGAATAAAGACTTACAAGAGCAAGCCAAAGAATATCAGTGGGATACGTCTCAACAAACTAATGTCAGCATTGCTGTGATGACAGTTGAAGAAGCAAACGAGTATTTAGATTTGCTGATAAAAGACACTCACGGAGAACTTTCTACAGGTAAAGACTACACAGGTGTAAGCATGGGCTTAAAAGGTGCCTATGAAGTCGCTAAAGAACTTGGTGGATGGGGAGCAACAGCTAAAGCAGTCAATATCAATGGAGTGACGAATATTGTCGTTGAAAATTACAAGCCTAGATATTTAGATCTCGGTATTCGCTGGCAGGAAGCGACACCTCAAATGCTTAAAATCGGTCAAGCCCTGAATACCGTTAAAGGCAATATTCATTTCTTGAAAGGTAACATCTATGTAGAACTTGTTTTCAGTGGTGCAGTTAATGCCGTGGATTACATGCTACATGACGAGAAGACTCTCGGTGAAGTGGTAGGGCAATATACAGCAGATATTTCTAAGGGTATTGCAGCTGGAGTTATCGCTCAAGGAATAACTATTCTAGGAGTTGCAACATTAAGTACTGTATTTGCCGTGCCAACCGCTGTAACACTTGGTATTTTTGCTGTTAGTGCATTTATTGTTGGAAAAGAAATATCTAAACTAGACGACCAATTTAAATTCACTGAACCTATGAAAAATCAAGTAGAGAAAGTTATTGATGATCTCTAACAACAAATTTAATCGAAGGATAAAAAGAAATCGTTGGCTAAAAGTGATGATTAGTTGGCCTGTTATGGTTTTTATGGTGTGGCTAAGTTATAGTTCAATCAACGAGTTAGTGGTTATTAATGACTCAATCGGTATAATTCCTAAAGCAAAAATAGCTGGTTTAATGAACAATATAGCTTCTTTTGTTGGGGTTATAATATTTGGTTTTATAGCGATCATTCCCTTAGCTATGCTTCATCCATCAACAGAGTTGTTATTAAAAATACCATTTTCGACGAAAACAGGGCTATATGTTGTGGCTATTATCGTATTGAGCTGTATTGCCTCTGCCATATGGTTGGATAACAACACTAGGGATAAAATAAAGCAATATGACTATATCGAATGTACCTCCGAACGAGAAGTAACATTAAAGTCCTCAAGCCGGACGTATGTTTTAGACCCTAGCCTGTGTGAATAGATTATCGTTTGTTTTCTTGGTACACACCACCTTGCTAGCGCATGTAAACCTGTGCGCTAGCATTCAATAACGCGGTTTGCGATACTTAAAGTTATTTATTAATTGCTAATTTAGTAACACCGCTGGCATGTTTTTGTCCAAAAATAAGCGATTCGATTACAAAGGGCCTGCTAATACAGGCCCTTTCTGTTTTCTAAGCTAAAAGCGCTATAACTTCACGAATACTCAATCCATAAAATCAGGCGATACTACTTCAACAGGCACACCATTTTGGGCAAGGATAACGGCTTTAGCTTTCGCATCTGATAGGTCAAATTCATCCAACCACCAGCGTAGTTGTTCCGGCAAGACCAGAGCTTTCTTACTGCCATCACTGCGTGTTAGTGGCTCATGCGCTTCAACAAACACACTTCTATCTGGTTCCAATGCCACTTTAATCGGTTCATTAATTACTCTTACCTTTTCGCCTAAGTTAACCTTGGGAAACAACCAATCAATATCCTTTGGATCCATACGGATACAACCCGAACTCACCCTGAGCCCTATACCAAAATCTTTATCTGTGCCGTGTATTAGGTACTCACCGATGCCATAAGCCAAACGCATTGCGTAGTCTCCAAGTGGATTGTCGGGGCCTGCAGGCACAATTGTTGGGAGATCGATACCCTTCTCTCGGTATTCTTTTCGAATCGACTTTGGCGGTTTCCAGGTAGGATGACGCTTTTTCTGACTGATGCTTGTTTCCATTTCTGGCGTATCCCTGCCAATACGGCCTATACCGACAGGAAAAATATGGACCAAGTTTTTATCAGGTTGAAAGTAGTACAAACGGAGTTCTGCAAGATTAATGACAATACCTTTTCTTGGTACATCGGGCAGTATGATACGAGTTGGGATGGTTAACACATAGTTTTCAGCGGGAAGGAACGGGTCTACCCCTTTATTCGCAGCCATGAGTGATAAAAAGCCGACATCGTAGCGCTTGGCAATATCAGCTAAGCTTTCACCTTGTGACACTTGATGGTACTGCGTACGCCCAACAATGTTGCTTCCTTCTTGTGGCAATTGATACGTGGCGGAAAACACTGGCAAGCTGAAACAACATAAAATGGGGAGAAGAATGCGCAGCATGTTAAACGTCCTTAGCTTCCTTATAGAGGCCTAAGGTTACTTCTCTCTCGACCTTATGATCAACTATTGGATCAGGATATGACAGGTTTCTTACATCTGGCCACGCCCAAGGCTTGTGAATATACTTGTCTGGCACTCCAACAAGCTCTGGTATCCACTGGCGTATAAATGCGCCTGATGGGTCAAAGCGTTCGCTCTGTGTTACGGGATTAAAAATTCTGAAATAAGGCTGGCCATCACAGCCTGTCGATGCGCACCACTGCCAACCTCCATTGTTGGCCGCGTAATCGCCATCAATAAGGCGCTTCATAAAGTAGCGCTCACCGATGCGCCAATCAATGTGCAGATCTTTGATTAAGAAGCTTGCTACAATCATCCTCAGACGATTATGCATCCATCCTGTTTGGTTCAATTGTCGCATCGCTGCATCTACTATCGGATAACCTGTTTGTCCTGTTTTCCACGCTTCAATCCATTGACTGTTGTTGGCCCATTTTAAGCCGTCACCCCAGTCAAGAAAACTGCGTCCTTTACTGAGTTTAGCTTCAAAATAAATTAGATGCTGGTAGAACTCTCGCCAGATCAATTCACTTTGCCACACTTCACGTCCAGAACCGAGCGGTGGAGTTTGACCATACATTAGCCTCGCCATGCATTGGCGAACTGATAGAGCGCCAATAGCTAGGTAGGGTGATAGTTTACTCGTCCCTTGTATAGAGGGAAAGTCTCGCTGGCGATCATAAAGATCACTTCGAGCAGCGGTAAAGTCTCTTAGCTGCGCGATAATTGACTGACTATCGGCGACCCAAGCACTACTCTCTTGCCTTGGATAGCTAAAGGTTACCGCTGGATGAAAGCATAAATGTTGGCTTGCCTCTGGTAAAACAGCCTTGACCGCTTTATGGGCTTTTTTTACCTCAAAAGAATGTGCTTCGAGTTTAGTAAGATAAGCTTTCTTAAACGGAGTAAAGACTTTGAAGTAACTTCCTTGCTTATTGACTACACTGCCGGGAGCGAAAATGCATTTGTCGTCACACAAGCGAAAGCCAATGCCGTTTGCCGACAGCTGACTAGCAAGAAAGTCGTCTCGTTGACACTCATCCACTTCGTATTGTCGATTTACAAAGACAGTATTTGCGCCAAGGCTAGTAGCCACTTCAGTTATTCGCTCGGCGCAGTCAGAATACTGAGCGACTTCGTCATACAAAAGTTGAATATTGAGCTCTGCCAGTTCTTCACAAAGCTTCTCAAGCCTACGAAAGATTAAATCTGCTTGCATAGGCGCTAGGCCATGATTTTCCCATGTCTTTGGCGTAGCAAGATAAACGCAAGCCACAGGTTCGCCGTGCCTGAGCGCTTCGCACAACGCGGTGTTATCATCAACTCGTAAATCTCGCCTTAACCAAACTAGTTTCATTTTTCACACCGCAACTGTTGTATCAGTTCAGAGACCACCACTTGACCTGAAAACTGTTCTTCCAGTTGGTTTATAGCCGTGAGCTGAGGCTCATTGACGGCTTTCGAACTGTAGATACCGATAACAGCAAAACCGTCTATTGCTGGATGAGTCGCAAGCCCTGACAAATCTTCAACTTCATCCAACAGAGTAATATTGTACCCCTGCTCAACTAATGTCAGAGCCATTAAGCGTGAACCTATATCTGCATTACCGAGTGTACTAACAAGTAACGCGCGCCCAGAGCGGCTGGCTTTGTTTTCTGAATCAATAATCGCGTTTAACTTATTGACCATAATTGAGTAAAACAGACCATATTGCAGGGCTCGCAAAGAAGGACGAATCGAGGCAAAGGCTTGTTGAACTGGTTGAATAAATTGCTTGTCGACAACATTTAGGGGGTACTCTTTAACGACCGAATTAATCAGTGTTTCAGCTTTACCCTTGTTTAAACTTGCCAAGGCTTCCAGTACAGACTCGACATCATCCAATTGACTGCCACTGTCATCAACGTCATAAGAGTCACTGTTCCCCGCTTCTAACAAGGCTTTGACCTTACCAATTGACACGCCTTTATTAAGCCAACTCTGAATTCTATCTATTAAGTCAATATGTTCTTGGGTATAAAGTCTGTGACCTTTAGGCGTTCTCTCTGGCTCAATCAAGCTATACCTTCTTTGCCAAGCCCTCAAGGTGACAGGTTTCACCCCTGTCATTTCAGAAATTTCTCTTATCGCGTATTTCTTCATTCTACAATCCGTATCTCAGCCTCATCTCTTGGGGATGAGGTTGCAAAAATTTTTGCTCGAGTAAGTATTCATCTGGGTAAGTCGTTAAATAATGCTTAATTAAGGTTATCGGCGCTAAGAGAGGCAAAGTGCCCTGACGATACTCCTCAATCACTCCACATAACTCAGCTTTTTGCTGTTTATTTAACGATCGCTTGAAGTAACCCTGTAAATGCATTAGCACGTTAGTGTTGTTTTTACGGCTCGCTCTATTGGCAACCGCTTTCATTAGGCCTTCTCGGTACAACTGGTAAAAAGTCTGTGGATCATAGTCTTTGGTGTTGGCAACGAGACGACCGAGTTCTTTATATGATTGAGGGTGATGTGCCATCAAAGTCAGCTTGTAACGAGAATGAAAAGCAACCAGTTTTCCGGCCGTAGGCTCATCTCCCATTGAATCATAAAAATCTCTTAGCACGAAGATGCGTGCAATGAAGTTCTCTTTGAGAACGGGATCATTCAATCGTCCGTCTTCTTCTACAGGCAACCAAGGCATTTGCTTCATTAATTCCTGAGTAAACAACCCCACACCGGTGTTTTCAGCCCCGCCTTTGCGATAAACTTTGACTCGCTCCATACCGCAAGTCGGCGATTTTGCACACACTATATAACCGCATAAATCTTGAGTCTTGAGATCGCTGACTTTTTGTTCGGAGTAATCTAGCATTTTAGCTGTGTGTTCATTATCAGGATTTTTTGTCTCGACAAGTGCAATTCTCTCATCGTCTGATATCAGGCGAATGGTCGGCCGTGGTACTGGCATACCCATCCCAACCTCTGGGCAGACAGAGACGAACTCGAAATACGGCGCTAGCTCTTTGGTCACAAATTTGCTGATTTTGTGCCCAGAGTCAAAGCGGACATTTTCCCCTAATACACATGAACTGATACCTACTTTGACTGTGTCTGTCATCTTCTGGGCCCTCACCAAAGGTATACAAAAAAATATCTTGTATAAGAAATAGCATAGATTCATTTATTTGTACAAGATTTAAATTTGTATAAGTACCAATTACTACGTAATAACAGCGCGCTTAGTTCAAATAATGCACTCCTAATTGTCACAAAACGATTGCTTTAACTCTTTCAACACAATTCGTTATCAATGTAATGAATAATAACAACAAGAATAACTTTTGTGACATGCGTCTCATGGATAAGTCCAAGATCTAGCTAGTATCTACCTACCGATTTTTCCAAATCAACACAATTAGTGATCAGCAGTTAGAATTACTAATCATTCGGAGTAATAACGATGGCAACCCCACATATTAATGCCCAACCTGATGATTTCGCAGAAACCGTTTTGATGCCAGGCGATCCATTACGTGCAAAATACATTGCAGAAAACTTCCTAGAGGATGCCAAACAAGTTTGTGATGTACGCAACATGTTTGGTTATACAGGTTCATATAAAGGACATCGTATTTCCGTGATGGGCCACGGTATGGGGATCCCATCATGCAGCATCTATGTACATGAACTTATTGCTGAGTATGGTGTGAAGAACATTATCCGTATTGGTAGCTGTGGCGCCGTAAGAGATGATGTAAATTTGATGGATATCGTCATCGGTATGGGCGCATCAACCGACTCTAAGGTAAACCGTATACGATTCAATGATCATGATTTTGCTGCCATTGCCGATTTTGGTCTTTTAGAAGAGGCGGTTAAACAAGCTAGAGCACAGAATGTGTCTGTCAAAGTTGGTAACGTCTTCACTTCTGACCTTTTTTATACTCCAGAATCTGAGCTTTTTGAAAAAATGGAAAGACTCGGCATCTTAGGTGTCGATATGGAGGCTGCGGGCATTTACGGCGTAGCTGCCGATCATGGAGCGAAGGCACTCACGATTTTGACCGTCTCGGACCATATTACCCGTGGTGAAAAGCTCAGCGCAGAAGAGCGCCAAGATTCTTTCAACGATATGATGAAAGTCGCTTTGGAAACCGCCATCAACATCTGATTAACCATATTTTGCTACCAAGCGGGCTGCTTTGGTAGCCCTGATAATCCCGAGGGGGAGATAGTGAAATCTGGCAAACTGCCGAAGGAAGCGGACGGGTTACAACTCAACTTTTGTAAAACATTGGCGTGTGACAATTTTGGGCGAAGTGATGCACATAGATACGTGTTGCAACATGCTAACCCTAAACGTCCTACAATGGTTTGTCGGGAATGTGGCGCTTTCCCCCCCTTACTTAATAATCAAGAAGTCTTGAACGAACTCCAACGTTTAAGACAACTGCATAGTGACGGCTTACCGGCTTGTCGAAATAGCCATTGTGAAAATTTTGGCCTTTCAGTGCATACCAATAAACACGAGTACCATGCATTTGGTTACAGTGGTGACCGCCAACGTTATCGCTGCAAACTATGCCAATCAACCTTTGTTGATAAATGGTCTGGCACAAATAATAAGCTCGTCTTCCAAGAGACTTTGCTGGGGCTGCTATTTACCGGATATTCCGTGCGGGAAATATGCCGTAAGTTAGAAATCAACCCTAAGACTTTCTACGACCATTTAGACCATATTGCCAGTCGATGCAGACGCAAGCTGGCGATGTTCGACGCGCGATGGGTCAATCACGCCACTCAGTATGAACTGGCCTCTTCCTACCTACCATTACAACCTAAGAGCAACAACGGTGTGCTTTGGTTTGTCACAGGTGATGCTAAGACGGGTTATATTCTATGCCAACATGTCAACTACTCTGCAGATGAAGACCCACAAGGGAACGTCGACCATGATCCCTACCAACCGTATTCTCGGCTTATTTGTCGTGACTATTCATTGGAGGACTACACTCCCTCATTTTCAAACTCTTCGCTATTAAAAGAGAGAATTGATCATAAATATCAAGCGATACTCGCGCGTAGTAATGTCGAAGACCCATTGGGTAATCTAAGCCACTTTCATTACCCGACTAAAGGCGCTTTGATAAGGCCGCCCTACACCTCATATGCACACTTCATGCATGTGTTTTCTCAATGTAATAGCGATCGAAGAATCACACTTTACCTGCCTCAAGATCCTGTATTGAGATCTGCGGCTTTGAGTGTAGGTTTACCTAGAATTCAAAATCAAAGTATTGATCTCCTCTACGTCGAAGAGGATAGTCATTGGGACAATACTAACAACATAGATAAGATTGATATTTTACACATGGGATGGTGGCGCGACCGCTGGGCGATTGCAAATGTAAATGAAACATCCAAAGGCATCTGCTATCTCGCTGGGGATAATAGCGAACCTAAAGAGTGGTTAAACAAAGCCAGTATTCGCCAAACGGTTTTCTATCAAAATAGGTTCCAAACCTTGTTTGAAGATTTTATTGACGAGCCGAGGCGTAAACTAAGGCCCGGGGGTCTAATGCCTTTACTGGATATATTTAGAGCATGGCATAATTTATGTTATCAAGGTAAAAATGGCATGACAGCAGCACAAAGCCTTAACCTGACTCAGTCCCCATTGACGCTCAGAGAACTACTCTCATAGCTCCAATTATCAAAGATTAACTTACTGCTTCCCCCAACCCAAAACGAAGACTGCTCACAAGCAGTCTTTGATATCCTTCCTCACACTATAAAAGTGATACTTTTCATGAGCTTGCGATAGATTACTCAAAGAAGCCGTAGAAAATCAGAAAAATACCCTTGCCAACCTGATCTAGGACTTATTTACTACCCTTAACTATTCTTAACATTTAAGGCTAAACACTTATGGCTAGAAATATCCTTTTATGGATGGTCATCATGAATCCTTCGTTGAATAGCAAACTTCTCAATTTTTCAAAAAAGGGAAAGTAAACCTACAAATAACACTTTCATTATTCATACAAAAATATCCGTTTAAATCATAATTAGTATTAGCTGTAAGTCATAATAAAGGGAGCACATTTATGTTTTTGGATTACTTCGCACTGGGTCTACTGATCTTTGTCGCGCTAGTGATACTCTACGGCATCATAGTCATTCACGATATACCCTACGAAATCGCTAAGGAAAGGCAACATCCACACCAAGATGCCATACATTACGCCGGTTGGGTGAGTTTGTTTACCCTGCATGCTATTTGGCCATTTCTTTGGATTTGGGCAACCTTATGGCGTAAAGAACGAGGCTGGGGTTTCCAGAGGCTCGAAGAAGAACAACACGATATTCATCATAGGATGGATCTCCTCACTGAACGGCTAAATCGCTTACAACAACAAATTGATACTTTGACTTCCCCAGTTGAGCAACCATCCGCTGCGAGCACAGACAACAACGAGGAGAAACAGTAATGGATTTACTCCTTATTTTGACTTATGCCGCTTTATGCATTGCTATTTTTAAAATATTTAATATCCCATTAAATAAATGGACTGTCCCAACCGCTGTACTTGGTGGTGTCACCCTTGTTGGTACTTTAATTCTACTCATGAACTACAACCATCCATTTACCCAAATTGGAAATCAGGTATTTTCTACCACTCCAATTGTATCTGGAGTGCGAGGGAGAGTTATTGATGTTCCTGTAGAAGCCAATCAGCC
>NZ_JAYQDQ010000045.1:0-21634 GCF_038138445.1 Vibrio sp. | reverse complement strand
CAATCAGCCTCTACAAAAAGGGGATGTACTATTTGTGATTGATCCCACGCCTTTCGAAGCAGAGGTTGATAGATTAAAAGCAAAGATAAAAGAAGCGAGTCAAAGTGCACTTAGCCTTCAATCTGACGTACTCGAAGCTCAAGCAGCGTTAACTCAATCCATCGCAGATAGGGATAAAGCACAGCGAGAGTTTTCTCGCTACCAGCGTGGCTATGAAAAAGGCGCGTTTACTGAACAAGACCTAGACAGCCGTCGCCAAGCCTATAAGGCTTCTGAGGCAGCAGTAGACGTATCTCAAGCAAGAGTGAGCCAAGCGAAAATTGCCCTTAATTCTGAAATAGGGGGCGAGAATACCAGAGTTGCTCAATCACTTGCTGAGTTGCGCCAAGCGGAGTTCGATTTAGAACAAACTGTCGTTAGAGCACCAACCGCTGGCTTCGCCACTCAGCTCGCCCTTCGCCCCGGCGTCATGGCAGTACCTTTACCTCTCGCCCCAGTAATGACATTTGTCCATACGGAGGAAACTCTTTATGCCGCAGCATTCAGGCAAAACTCTCTTCAGCGCTTGCAACCGGGCTATGAAGCAGAGTTTCTCTTTAGAGCAATTCCTGGCAAAGTGTTTAAGGGAAGAGTCGTTGACGTGTTACCAGCTATCGGCGAGAGCCAATTTCAAGCTCGTGGTTCTCTGTTAGGTACTGAAGCTCTACGAACCAATGGACGTGTTTTTGTTACACTTGAAATTACTGATGATTTATCCAATTATCATCTACCCATGGGAACCGCTGTCGAGGTTGCCGTGTACTCAAATAAGTTCACTCATGTTTCGATTATGCGCAAAGTTCTAATAAGAATGAAAAGCTGGCAAAACTACCTTTACCTAGACCACTAACTACATATAACAAGCCCTACTACCTCGTAGTTAGGGCTTGTTGCCGCTTAAATTAGCCGATGAAAGAGATATAGCCCTGAAGAATGACAAGGTTAACAATATCAATAAAGAAAGCGCCGACAATGGGGACAACCATAAATGCTTGAGGAGATGGACCATATTTATTAACCAAAGATCCCATATTCATCACAGCCGTAGGAGTCGCACCTAAGCCAAACCCACAATGACCACCTGACATAACGGCCGCATCATAGTTAGAGCCCATAACCTTAAAGGTCACATAGTAGGCAAAAACACCCAAAACCACTGACTGAACAGACAATATAATCAGAAATGGAATCGCGAGATCGAATATATTCCAAAGCTTTAAGCTCATAAGAGCCATTGCTAGAAACAATGAAAGCGACACAGTTCCTAAAATATCAACCGTTTCTGCATCCATTCGGTGTACTTTAGTGACTTCCATTGCATTAGTGATAAACACACCGATAAACAAGGCGTAAACAAAATCCGGTATCATAAGCCAACTGATTTCCAGACTCGTCACCCACTGTTCAAGATACTTAGCACCAGTAACACAAATCAGCAAAACAAATAGGATCTCAATTACCTTTTTCGAGGTGACTTTGTCTTCTTCATACTCGTTATAAGTGACAAGTTCTGGAAACTTTTCATGGGTGTTACCCCCTGTACCATACTCTGACTCAAAGCCGTTCTTGTTGATCAACTTTTGCGCCACAGGGCTACCGATAATACCTCCAATGATCAAACCAAAGGTCGCCGATGCCATGGCAATTTCCAATGTGTTACTTAATCCATAAGTCTCTGTAAACGTTTGTGACCAAGCTGCGCCAGTACCATGGCCGCCAGATAAGGTAATCGAACCTGCGATTAAGCCCATCAGAGGATCAAGACCAAGCGCTGTTGCCAATGAGACACCAACAGCATTTTGAATGATAATGTAGAATGACGCGACCGCGAGGAAAATAAAAACCTTAGCCCCACCTTTTATTAGCTGCGTATAGTTTGCCGCAAGCCCCACGGTACTGAAGAACATCAACATAAAAGTGTTTTGTAATGGTAGCGAAAACTCTAGCTCAATACCTTCAAAGTGCATCACTGTGATGATAAATGCCACTATAAGTCCACCGACAATAGGCTCAGGGATATTAAACCTCGTCAGGATAGGAAGCTTTGAGTTAACGAAATGGCCTAAAAATAAGACACAAATAGCGATTAAGAAGGATTCTAGAGATCTAACTGAAATGACTTGATTCATATAACCTCTTTGTTGTCTGTTACCCCTCTTCCCTAGTAAGGCAACTTAATGATGTTTCTATTCGCTTAGCAGCCAATACTCTAATTAAACCACAAAGTCGTCGTTAACAAAGCCAAGCTTAATGTCTATCCGTATTAATAATACGCATAAACCGCATGACTGACGATTTAAGGCAAAAATAAAGCGCGTATTATGGATGTAATTGAAGAGAGATGTCGAGACGTGGCTATAAGTTTGTCTCTTTTAATGGTGTAAACTCTAAGAAAAGTAAGAATAAAAAAAAGCCAACCGCAATAATCGCGATTGGCATCTATATTTTGTGAACAATTCTATTCACTAACAACGTCAGTTGGCTAGGTGACCCTCGGCTTAATAAGGGTCAATACATATTATGCATTTTATGTGCCAACATTTGAACCCCCAAAAATGATACATTGGTTCAGATTTGCAGCGGTTATTCGCTTTTTTATTGCAATTTGGGAATTGCAAATTGCAAAATTGGTGCAAATCGATAGTAAACCAGTATCTTATCGGTTTAAGGTTTAGGTATAATTGGGTACTGTTTAATTCCCATTGTCGTTATAATCTTCCAATCAAAACCAACTTGCTCTGAATAATGAAATATCTATCAACGTTTTTAAAAGGATTAGTAATGGGGGCTGCTGATGTGGTCCCTGGAGTCTCTGGTGGAACCATTGCTTTCATAACAGGGATATACGACACGCTTCTGGAAAGCATTAGGCGTATTAACCCACAGCTCATCAGCGTAATAAAACAAGACGGGATAAAAGCTGCTTTCGAGCACATCAACGGCCTTTTTCTTATCGCACTCTTTTCCGGCATTCTCACGAGCATTGCGACGCTTGCTAAGCTGATTTCTTGGTTGCTGGAAACACATCCGATCCCCTTATGGTCATTCTTTTTCGGCCTGATTCTGGTTTCTGTATTTCATATGCTCAAACAGATAGAAAAAAGAAGCCTAAGTCGTGTAATAGCTCTTTTACTAGGTATCACTTTCGCCTATAGCATAACCATACTTCAGCCACTACAACTTGACCCAACCAGTGCTAACATCGTGCTCGCAGGCGCTATTGCGATCAGTGCCATGATACTCCCGGGAATATCTGGAAGCTTTATCCTGCTTCTCATCGGAATGTACGCTCCTATATTGGGCGCTGTCAAATCCATGGATATAGCACCTCTAGCACTCTTCGCCAGCGGCTGTGTTATCGGCCTACTAAGTCTGTCACATGTTCTAACTTGGTTACTTAAGCACTTGAGAGATCTTACTCTAACTTTCTTAACAGGTTTAATGGTGGGAACACTACCAAAAATATGGCCGTGGAAAGAAACGCTTAGTTGGAGAACGAACTCTAGCGGTGAGCAAGTACCACTACTAGAGCGTAATCTTTCTCCTTTTGACTTTGAAGCGATTACATCGCAGCCTGCGCAACTAACAATTGCAGTAATACTCATGCTCAGCGCTATAGTATTAGTTCTAGCCTTAGAGAAGCTTGCTGCCCACTCAGAAAGCTCATAACTACCTTAAACAACTCTTTAGTCTTTAGTATCCTAGAGGCAGCCGTTTGGCTGCTTCAATTGCATCTGCACTCATTCCAAAAACTCATAATGCTCAACTTTTTGTCAGTTGCGTAATGGCTCATTGTTAGACAGGATTAAAGTATCGAATCTTTCGGAGTCCTGACATGTCCAACGTATTTCATCGACATTGCCATCAAATTTTGCCGACTATCAGTCACGGCGAAGGTATGTATCTTTTCGACAAGAATGGGAAATCTTACCTTGATGCTTGTGGCGGCGCAGCGGTATCAAACCTTGGCCACAATCACGCTGCGATAAAGCAGGCGATTATCAAACAAGTCAATGAAATAGCCTATGCTCACACTGGCTTTTTCACTAATGAGCCAAGTGAGAAACTGGCCACCAGACTTTGCTCATTAATGCCCAAGCAATTTAATCGAGCCTATTTTGTCAGCGGAGGCTCCGAAGCCGTAGAAGCCGCTTTAAAGATGGCTCGGCAGCATTTCGTTGAACAAGGAAAACCGAGCAAAACCGAGTTTATTGCCCGCAGACAAAGCTATCATGGGAATACGCTAGGCGCACTAAGCGTTGGAGGCAACCAGTGGCGACGTGAGCCATTTAAACCTCTGCTCTCTACCTCTCATCACATTGATCCCTGCTATGCATATCGATACCAAAACAACGATGAAACAGAAGATGATTACTCGATACGCGCAGCCAATCAGCTCGAAGAAAAGATCCTTGAACTCGGACCAGAAAACGTGATGGCATTTATTGCTGAGCCTGTTGTTGGTGCGACATCAGGAGCCGTGCCCGCAACGAAAGGGTATTTTAAACGTATACGCGAGATTTGTGACGCCTATGATGTTTTGCTCATTTTGGATGAGGTCATGTGCGGCATTGGTCGAAGTGGAAGTCTATTCGCGTTTGAACTTGAGGGCATTGAGCCAGATTTAGTCTGTATCGCGAAAGGATTAGGCGCAGGTTACCAACCTATTGGTGCCACAATAGCCAATGACAAAGTCTACCACTCAATGGCCAGTGGCAGCGGTTTTTTCCAACACGGGCACACTTACATGGCGCACCCTACCGCCTGTGCATGCGCGCTGGCGACCATTGATAGGATAATAGACGAACAGCTCATCAGCGCAGTAAACCACTTCGGAGATAAACTAAAGCAAGCACTTGTAGAACAACTAGGCCCTATGCCTAACATAGGAGACATTCGTGGTAAGGGATTGTTTCTGGGTATCGAGTTGGTCAAAGACAAAACAACCAAAGCTCCCCTTCCCAGCAGCACCCAAGCCCATAACGTGATAAAAGCGCATGCGATGCAAAATGGTTTAATGTGCTATCCGATGGCTGGCACGATTGATGGTAAGAACGGACACCATATTTTACTTGCGCCTCCATTTATCCTTCAAGATCAACATATCGAAGAAATAGTAAGTAAATTAAAAGCCACAATCGATGAAGTATCAAAAGGATGGGCCTAATGTCTTCAGGTAATGATAAACATACTCAGCGTGCCATTATTGTCGCGCCCAATGGCGCTCGTAAAACCAAGCAGGATCACCCGAATATTCCTCTAACAGAAACAGAAATCATCAACGAAGTGATCGCGTGCCGAGACGCTGGAGCTGCAATGCTTCATCTCCATTGTCGTGACGACAACGGGCACCATAGCCTTGATGTCACACGCAATCAACGCCTCTATGAACATGTCAAACAAGCCGTGGGGGACTCTATAATAATCCAGCT
Organism: Vibrio sp.; assembly: GCF_038138445.1. Taxonomy (GTDB): domain Bacteria; phylum Pseudomonadota; class Gammaproteobacteria; order Enterobacterales; family Vibrionaceae; genus Vibrio. The sequence continues at coordinate 16,163 of NZ_JAYQDQ010000045.1, read as the reverse complement.
AACCACTGAAGCGGTCGGACTATATTCGCCTGAGCAACAAAAACACCTAATAAAAACTGTTAAACCAGAGGCTGCTTCATTCGCATTACGTGAGTTAGTCCCAGACGATGCTAACCTAAATGACTGTCGAGCTTTTTTCCACTGGGTGGCAGAACAAGGCATTATCAGCCAAATTATCCTTTATGATCAACCCGATATCTCAACGTATCTACAACTGCTCAACGACGATGTTTTACCAAGCCAAAACCAGCACGCCTTAATTGTACTAGGACGCTATCAAACTCAGGGAAACCCATGCCCTAAAGAGCTGGACAAATTACAAATCTCTGCCCTTCGCCAACGTGCTATTCGTGTTGCAGTCTGTGCCTTCGGCAGACATGAACATCAATGTTTAGTCCATGCACTAAAACAAGGTCTAGACGTTCGGGTAGGCTTTGAAAATAATCATCTTACTCCAGACGGTAAGCCAGCAGCGAATAATGCTCAGCAAGTGAGATACCTCAAAGAATCGGACAATTTATTGAATATTAACTACCATGATGCATATAGTTTTCGACGAGCGCTAACAAATGGCTAGACTTTAGTTTAGTAGCCGACCATGCGACAAAAGGAATGACTATGGCATCACTTAAAGGAATCTTATCAGCACTTGTTACCCTCATTCTTTTAATCCCCTCCCTCTCTGCATTGGCAAAAGATAAATATATCACTATTGGTACAGGAGGCGTCACGGGTGTGTACTATCCCACTGGCGGTGCCATTTGCCGATTGGTCAACAAAACCAAAGCAGCCCACGGGATTCGATGCTCCGTCGTATCCACAGGAGGCTCTATCTATAATGTTAATACCATAAGAGCGGGAGAGCTCGAGCTGGGTGTTGTTCAGTCTGACTGGCAATACCATGGCTATAACGGCACCAGTAAATTTTCAGATGCGGGGCCATTTAAGGAGCTTCGCTCTGTTTTCTCCGCCCACCCAGAACCTTTTACCGTGGTTGCGCGAAAAGACTCGGGAATTAAAACCTTTGAAGACTTAAAAGGAAAGCGGGTCAACATTGGTAACCCTGGTTCAGGTCAACGCGGAACTATGGATGTATTAATGGAGCGATACGATTGGAGTACTGAAGACTTTAAACTTGCCTCAGAACTCAAAGCATCCGAACAATCCAAAGCATTATGTGATGGCAAGCTCGATGCAATGATCTACGTCGTTGGTCACCCTAGTGCCGCGATTCAAGAGGCCACCACCTCATGTGATAGTGATATAATCGAAGTCTCGGGCCCCAAAATTGATCAGTTAATCGCCGAGGCAAGTTACTATAGAAACGCAACTGTGCCAGGGGGGACCTACAAAGGTAATCCTGATGGCGTAAAAACGTTTGGTGTTGGTGCCACATTTGTCTCATCGACTGCAGTATCAGAAGAAGTGATTTATCACATCGTAAAGTCGGTGTTTGAAAACTTTGATAACTTCAAGAAGCTGCATCCAGCCTTTGCCCACCTTAAAAAAGAAGAAATGGTAAAAAGTGGCCTAACCGCACCACTTCACCCTGGCGCTCTTAAGTACTATAAGGAAGTGGGACTGATTCAATAAATCTCTTTTGTTTTTATGCCAGCTGCTCGACTAGCCATTGATGAAATAATTGAACTTTTCGCGATGCCAGTCGGTAGCTAGGCACACTCATGTAAAGAAACAAAATACTGGAGAGGCGCAGTGCCTCTCCAAGCAAATAAGATATTATGTATTAGAGTGGATTAGCACTTGGGAAGAAAAACCTCACCCAACATACAACGCACGCTGCCACCGCCAATAGATTCTATTGTCTGCACATTAAATGGCATCAGTTTAGCGTGGCTAGACAATTGAGCACGCTGCGCCGGAGAAAAAGCATCATAAGCGGACTGAGACATAGCAATGACTTTATCGCCAGCATCGGTTTCCAATTCTAAAATATTGCCGCAAAATTGATTCATCTGCTCAAGGCTGATTGAAATGACTTGCTTATCTTTGGCCAGTGATTTAATTACGAAGCGACGTTCAAACTCAGGGATCACTTCATCGCAAATCACGCAGAAGTGCTCACCAATAGCCATCATTACATTGGTATGATAAATCGGCTTTCCTGATGGAAGTGCAGTTTGGAAAGAGACCACTCGCTCATAGCCAATACGCTCAGCGTAATCTTCTAACACTTCACGATCGCAGCGCTGTGAAAGCGCGGCATAAATGGTTTTGTTGAGATGATCGATAACCATTACGCCCGTGCTCTCTAAATGAGCATCCTGATCAAGATAATCCACTAAAGAGTCCTGCGACTTCACTTTGCGACCAGAGTTTTCTAAAGCGGCACATAAAGCGTCCGGTCTCACCTCTTGTTGGCGGTTTTTACACGCCATAGGAAAAGTGTACAGAGCTCCATCAGAGGTCGTGCTAAACCAGTTGTTTGGGAATACCGCATCAGGCGTTTCAATTTGCCCTAAAGGGTAGTCAAATTCGATCACTTGGACACCAGCACCGCGAAGCTGATCGGCCATTACGCGAAACTCTTGCATGGCCTGTTCACGTACTTGTTCTGTTGTTTGATTGACTTGATGCTGAAACTCATTATCGAGTGCAGTTTCGGCATTGAATGCAAACTCTTTAGGCGGAACCATTACCACACAATTGGCGTTTTGCACTGTAGAAACGGCTTTTTGTTGTTTTGGTTGTTGTTTTAACATTGCAATAGACTCATTGTTTCTCACTCACTTGGGAGAATTGTAGACATATTGTTAAAATAACAATCACTGAAATTACTCCACTTTATGTTATAGAACCAGAAATATTCCTGAAAATTTCATCAAATACCGTAAAATTTACTAAAAAGTGTGGAGTTGAAGATTTTCGGATGGATATTATGCAAACATTCCGATAACAAAAAGTTGTTAGGTGGTTACATTTCAAATAGTAACAGTATACCATTGATACAATACGCTATTGGTATCGATGGCTTTTCAACGTCGTGTATTTGAAGGCTAGTTATGTTTAAAAAATTCGAAGGCTTCACAAAGCCCTTTCCTAACGAAGAACCTACGCAGCCACCTTATGGGATTTGGGCATTTTGCCGCTACTATACCCGTGGCTTTGAGCGCCCGCTGATTATCATGTCTCTAATGGCTATGATCATCGCCATTGCAGAAGTCTCCCTTTTCGGCGCTATGGGCAGTCTAGTTGACTGGTTAACAAACAGCAGTCCTGATACGTTTTGGCAAGACAATAAAACAGAGCTCATGCTGTATGGCGGTCTAATACTCATTGTCATGCCTATCTTGGTGACCGCTTATTCTCTTGTTATTCACCAAACTCTGCTCGGCAATTACCCAATGTCGATTCGCTGGCTTGCTCACCGTTACCTACTCAAGCAAAGTCTCAACTTCTATCAAGATGATTTTGCCGGACGCGTTGCAACTAAAGTAATGCAAACATCGCTTGCCGTTCGTGAAACCGTGATGAAGTCCATGAATGTGTTCGTTTATGTCTCGGTTTACTTTACCGCTATCGTTGTCTTGTTAGCTCAAGCCGATTGGCGCTTGATGATCCCAATGTTGGTCTGGCTGGCATGTTATATCGGTATCCAACTCCATTTTGTTCCTAAACTCAAAGGCGTAGCCTCAGAGCAAGCCGATGCACGCTCAACCATGACAGGCCGCATTGTTGACAGCTACACCAATATCGCAACCGTTAAACTTTTCTCTCACAGTAAACGCGAAACCGAATACGCAGAAAAAGGCATGCAAGGCTTCCTTAATACTGTGTATCGTCAAATGAGATTAGTGACAGAATTTGATGTCGCGGTAGAAATATCCAACTATTTGTTGGTCTTTTCTGTTGCCTCCCTTTCAATTGTACTTTGGATGGATAGCTCGATCAGCATAGGAGCCATCGCAATTGCGATTGCGCTGGCGCTGCGTATTAACGGCATGTCGATGTGGATCATGTGGGAAGTCGGTGCTTTGTTTGAAAACATGGGCACTGTAGTTGATGGGATGAAAACACTCTCTAAACCCATTTATATCAAAGATAAAGAACAAGCTAAGCCGCTACAGGTCAACCAAGGATCTATTGAATTCGATAACGTTAGTTTTCATTATGGAGATGAAAACAAAGGCGTGATCAGTGATCTCAACCTCAAAATAAAACCGGGTGAAAAAGTCGGGCTAGTTGGCCGCTCCGGTGCTGGTAAGTCAACCTTGGTTAACTTACTGCTGCGTTTTCACGATGTAGAGAGTGGCTGTATTAAAATCGATGATCAAATCATCTCTGATGTAACCCAAGATTCGCTGCGCAGTAACATAGGCATGGTGACTCAAGATACCTCGCTGCTTCATCGCTCAATTCGTGACAACATTCTGTATGGTAATCCAGATGCAACGGAAGAAGATCTGCTTAAAGCAACCAAACAGGCTCACGCCCATGAGTTTATAGAAACGCTTAACGACCCATTTGGCAACGATGGCTACGACGCTCAAGTTGGTGAGCGCGGAGTCAAACTATCAGGCGGACAAAGGCAGCGCATTGCGATTTCCCGAGTATTACTCAAAGATGCGCCAATCCTTATTCTCGATGAGGCGACATCAGCACTCGATTCAGAGGTGGAAGCAGCGATTCAAGAAAGCTTAAATGAATTGATGCAAGGTAAAACCGTTATCGCAATCGCGCATAGGTTATCCACCATTGCTGCCATGGATCGCCTGATCGTGCTCGATAAAGGTCAAGTCGTCGAACAAGGTACACACAGTGAGCTTATCCAAAACGAAGGCATTTACGCTCAGCTATGGGCACATCAAACCGGTGGATTTATCGGTGAAGAGGCAGAACAAAAGCAAACCGCTTAATAGAACCCCAAATGCCCCAATATGAGCACGCTTATATTGGGGTTTTGAGCTAAATCTTATCAGTTAATTACGCCCGAAACTCTTTCATTGTTTCAACTAAGTTACTGTAACTTTTTTTACAGTAATCTACATTAGCCGAAGTGCCATCAAGAAGTCTTCAAGCATTAATAATTGTTGATTTGGTTAACTGTTAATATTGAGGGAAGGTTTTGAACATTTCCACGTTACGATCTCTTATGAATGTTAGATATTCGGGTAAATTTGGCCAGAGCAAAATGAAAGACCTGAATCTGAATATTTTTTAAATATATTGAGTTTGTTTTATTAAATTTCTGATGTATGAAAATAAATTATTGGATGATAATGTGAGTCTTTCGAGTAGGTAATTGACCAATATAATAACATCATGTTATATATACTATTATAATGTCTAATCGTTAATTATTAATTAAATAATAGGTTGGTTGGTTTGGGTATAATATTGGTTTTTGGAAACACAAATGACCCTAATGGGATTTTATCTGATATCAGTATTTCTAGGATAGAAAAAGTTGCTCAGGTGATAAAAAGCTATCCTGACTATAAGATAGTTGTAACAGGTGGATATGGTGATCACTTTAATAAAAGTAAGTACCCTCACTACCACTATATGATACAAAGTTTGAAGAGGTTGGGGGTTCCTGATTGCAATATTCTTGCTGGAATTAATAGTAGTTTTACGCTTCAGGACATTATGATGACTAGAGACTTTCTTTCTACTTACGAAACAGATGAAATAATAATGATCACATCAGAGTTCCATGCAAGTAGAGTGGCTTGTTTTGCGATGGAGTATTTTTTTGATAGAAAAATAACAATTATTCCAGTTGAAAGCCCTATTGATAGTTCTGAGCTAGATAGATTGAAAAAAAATGAATATAAAACACTAAAAAAGAGCATTAATGTAATGATGGGAGGTGTATATGAATAGATGGAAGGAGGAGTATTTAAAAAATGGTTATATTATTGTTGATATATTATCAGACGTTCAATCACTTGGATTCAGGAAAATTTTAGAAAATGAAGTATTAGGTTTAGACAAGAGAGATTTAATCGTTGATCCTACTGTGAAGCTATTAGATGGATATTTTCAAAAAGAAGGTCACAAACTAGATGATTATGGAAACGAACTAAAGCTATATTATATTAATAATGTGTCTTTCCTTGATAAATGTGAAAAAATTAGAGAGTTATACTGTAACGAAAAATTAATGAATATATCCGAAGAAATTATAGGGGAAAATCTTGCATTAGACGGAAGTGCTCTTCTATTAGCTGAAACTGGAACGCATTATGAGCTTGCTTGGCATAGAGACACAATTCAAATTCCTCAGAATGAGATAAGTGATAAGCTATTTACTGGAGAGTATTTTCATAACAACGTTCAGATTAATTTAGCTTTAAGTTATGATGAAAGCTTATGGGTTGTACCAGGAAGCCATAAACGGCCATTAAACAAACATGAGCAAGAAGTATTTGGAATGTCAAAGCACTACGCTCTTGATAACTGCTCACTCCCAGCTCAGAATTGAGTGACGCTAAAACCAGGGCAAGCCGTACTTTACAACAACAATATCGTCCATAGAGGTTATTGTAAATCCCTTTCTGAACCACGCAGGGTTGTTCACATGGGATACCATTCAACGCTCCATCCACCCACATGGCACGCATATCATCTTAATCCTGAAATTGCTAAAAAAGTAAACTTAGTCAATTATCCATCTGATTTGGCCAAGATGATTGAAAACTCGTTTAGAACATTGGAACGATATCCAGAACCTTCAAAATCGTGGAAGCACTTGGGGGGAGAATATGCTTAGATGGGGTATTTTAGGCCTTGGTAATATTGCCAATAGAGTGGCTTCTGACTTTACTCATGTTTATAACGGAGAATTAGTTGCAGTTTCATCAAGGTCAAAAAAAAGAGCTAAAGATTTTTCTGACACTTATGATGTAGGAACCATATTTACAAGTTATGAATTACTAATTAAAAGTGATAACGTTGAAGCTATTTATATCGCGACAATACATTCTTCACATTATGAACTAGCTCGGGCTTGTTTGAAGCATGGAAAACATGTCATGGTTGAGAAGCCCGCAGTAACAAGCCCTGAGCAGTGGGAGGAACTTACTCAATTAGCAAAAGAAAACCATTGTTTTTTAATGGAAGCGATGAAGTTCCCACTGTTTCCAGCTTACCAAGAGCTCAAAGCATTGATAAAAAAAGAGTTGGGGCGGGTAAACAACATTTCTGCGTGTTTTGGGAATTATCATCGCTATGACTCATGTTGGCATTTATTTGATAAGCAACATTTTGGTGGGGCTAAATATGATGTGGGATGTTATTTGGCATGGTTGTATGTAGATTTATTGGAAGTGAAAAATAAAAAATCTCTGAAGTTATCTCGTATTGAAACCCGTGTCAATGATAAGTCTCAAGTAGATGAGAGAACTGATTTTTTCTTCAGTCAACCTTCACAAGCTATATTACGTAGCTCAATTGTTGATGATTATTCTAGGGAAGCTAGCATCACCACCGAAAAAGCAAATATCAAAATTCATGGCAAATGGTGGAACCCTAAAAAAATTGAAATCTATTCACAACAAAATAATCATATAATCGATTATTCAGACTCCCTTGGTGGAGGTTTCCACTATGAATTTAATCATTTTGCGGAGTGTATTTCTCTCGGACTAAATGAGTCACCAATACTAACTCATAAAAAAACCTATTTAGCACTAACAATAATTGATTCGGATAACTATGTTAAAGACCTATAAAATTCTCAAGAAAGGTGAATTTTGCTTTGCACAATCATTAGAGGACCCCGATGCAAAGGATATTATTTTTTCATTGATACAAGACTCGTTTGGAATAGAATCATTATCTATTCTCGCTATTAATAGCGAAGAGGCACTTGAACAGTATCATATGGGCAAGGAGATGCTTATTAATCAATAAATAAGTGGAATATGTCTAAAGGAAAACTAATTCAGGACAGACACCAAAAAACTAATTCAGGACAGACACCAAAAGACAAAATCGGCGGCACATCAAAAAACCTCAGCGCGGCGTGGATAATTTATCTTTCTCTTTACGGTGTGTGTCCAGTTTTTTCTTTCTTTTTTATTGTGGATATTAGATACATATTAAATTCAACCCAATTGTGTTTAATCTAGAGAGAGTATGAAGTGTAAAGCGGTAGACAGGTCAAGTAGATTGGCGGAATTTTTAATGTTGGTTAAGATAAAGGCGATGAAGTACAAGATCTCACCTATAAGGTCAATACTTAACCCTATCCATTGATTGCAAATTAAGCTCATTTGGTCCAGTATAGTAAGACTATATGAGCTTAATTTTGGAGGCTGACAATGGCTACGGCTCAACTAAAAAGCTTTAAACCCAAACCAAGCAAAAAAGCGAATTTCTGGGTTAGCCTAGGTATTGAAGACGCAAAAACCGCGAGAACAGATGCGGTCCACCAAGGCTTTAAACCTGAGGTCTACTACAAGGTTCTTGAGAAAACACAGTTATCTCAAAACGAGTTTTACAATGTTACTCACATTCCTGTAAGCACAATAAAGCGTCGCCTTAAGAAAGAAGAGCGCTTCAACCCTCAGGAAAGTGATGCCATCTATCGATTGGCCATGCTGATTAAGTTAGCAACCGATTTATTCAACAGTGAGCAAAGAGCCTTGGAATGGGTTCGTGAAAGCGTGTATGGCTTAGGTGGAAAAAGACCGCTCGATATGGTGTCAACCACGGTTGACTATGAGATTGTCAAAGATCTTATCGGCAGAGTTGAACATGGGGTGTTCTCGTAGTGCAGCTTTACCGCTTAACGCAAAAAAAGTTTGCTGATTCCCCATTTAGCCCCGAGGGCGCAAAACTCTACGGTGGAAGATGGAACTCCAAGGGTACTGAAGCACTCTATTTCTCTGAGTCAGAGTCTTTGTGTTCACTTGAAGTGTTTGTTCATGTCAACAATGACCCCAATATTGTTGATCAATACGACCTTTATCGTATAGAAATACCCAATAAACTGGTGGCCAAGCTTGATATAGAAGATTTACCCAAAACATGGCGACATATTCCAGCAAGCGAAGCTACCCAAGAAATTGGCGATCAATTTCTAAATCAGGCCAAGCCGCTCTATGCTGCGCTGCAAGTCCCCTCCACGATCTCACCGAGAGACCACAACTATGTCGTCAATCCAAACCATCCAGCAATGAAAAATATTTTCAGCCAGCATGAAAAGCTCGAATTCGAGTTTGATCCTCGCATATTTAAATAGCGACAGCCCTAAGACCACAAAAGATAAAAAAGAAGATATGGTAAGCTCACCATATCTTCCAATTACATTATTTCACACCCAAAGCCAGCTTAGAGCATATTACAGTGGATACCCTGCCCTAAATCGTTTTGTTTCATGATCCCCCATTCAACAATGGATTGATTGGTGAGTTTCTGATAAGTCACATTATTTAACCAAGTTGAAATGGGTGATAGCCAATATAAAGAAGGATCTTTAGAAATAGATAGTAACGCCTTTTTCCAAGCGATGAAATTGGACTCACAGCCGCTATTAGACACGTCATTAAACATTCGGCTCATACTCACAAGTGTTGTGATTTTTTGCCCCAGCTCTGAAGAAGGGTCATAAAGTGCGTCAATGGCGCTAAACAATCTGGCATCATAACTATCTGGGATTAAATCAGACACTAGATATCTTAAAATATGAGCAGGCAACATTTCAGAAAACAACACAGATGCATCATCCTGCGTTTCAGAAACATGGCGGCCAACACTAGAGCGTTGCGAATGAACAATTGCCATATAACGCTGGAAATCACCCAATTGAGCATGCAGCCAATCTACTCCTTTTTGGTTACTTAGCTCCAATGCCTCAGCCATATGAGATTTTACTATGCCTTTCGCCAGTGGAAGGGCATTGCCTGACAAATTCGTCACATCCAGGGTTGAGTCTTTTAATGCTGATGCGATAAATGGTGCATATTTTTCTATATCAAAGCTGTTCGGGTAAACATAACTGTAAAATTGACGCCCCTGTTTTGCTTTCCACTCACTTTCTAACGCAGGCTCAATCAACTCATCCAGCTTTGCAACTCGTTTACGATGTACATATAGACTACGACCTGAATAGCTGGCTAGCCAACGCGCAATATCATTAAGAGAACTGGATCGAGATAGATTTTCTTTGGCCAAGTACGATGCGCTCCATCCCTCACAAGATTGCTCACCAATACAGTCACTACCAAGCTGCTGGCGTGAGTCAAACAGCCAACGATACACCTCGGCCTTGCTCGTCTTATTTTGTTTGATGTTCCGCTGATGCTCAGAATAAGACAATATTTGCTGCTCTAGCCACTGCTCTTCGGTTTCAGGATTCCAACCATTTTGTATTAGTGTGTATAGTGTTTCATTGAATAGCTGGTAATAGTGCGCTCGCTCTGGCACTTGTATTTCACGCACAACTTCGTCTTGTGATGGGTCAAAACGGCGAGTTTCTGCTGGAACTTGAGTGTATTCTACACAACCACGAAAGTTAGGATCGCCCCCTAAAATGCCCAAACGAGAACAGTACTCATAGCTGTCTTGTAACACTAAAACCTTAGAAGAGAGTTCTCTCGCTGTAGCAGGTCTGTAAAGCAGGCTTCTTGCCATTTCATCGACAGCGTATCGGCTTGCTTGTTGTTTGAAAAAATCATTGGTGTTGGTGATTGCCCCTGAATCAAATAATTTATCGATTAACTGCAACCCTTCGCTTCTCATCAAACTCTGAAGCTTTATACTGATAATACGAACATGATTATCGGCCGTTTCAGCAATTTTCTTCTTGGCGTTTAATGTTCGTAAATAAAGTTTTCTTAGCGCGTTGCGCTCTAAACCACTTAAATCACTACTGCGCAGTCGGTCAAGCTTTGTAATCGCTTGTTCAAGCACTGAATTTTGGCAGTGCTTGAGCGCTGATAAGGCATTAATGGCTTGGCGAGTGGAAGGTGAAAGACTATTACTTCTTTGCTGAGAATAAAGCGCGTAAACCGCATCGGCTTCAGGCTGGCAAACACTTCTGATATCGGATGAAAACAACCGATTTCCGTCTTTATTGATGCCTAACTTAAAATACAAGGTTTTATTCAGCTCTTGATCGACAGCGGTGATCAACTTATTTGAAAGAAGGGTTTGAGCCTTTACCGATTCTTGATAATAAGCTTGATATTTTAAAGCAACATCGGACGCGTAACTTTTGACGATCGTTTCTATGGTTTTATGCTGATTAGCAGCTAATGATGCCCAGTGTTTTTTGTCTCTTAAATCTTGTCGAGTCACGATATCGTCATGGATGGTGAAGCTGTAGTGATCACCCGCAGCCATATTATTCCAACGATTAACCATAATATGGCGGTCAATACTGCGCTGAGGCAGCTTAAGAACACCAAACCAATCGACCAGTTCCATAACAGTGGTAAAACGATCGTAAGATGTTCTTGACTCATCCTCAAAAGCATCGGCGACATTACGGGCCCAAAGGCCAACAGCAACTGCGTCTCCTATTGGCCCTAAAACCTCCAGCGCCGCTCCGCCCACTTTAGAGGCTGTACGACCAATAGAAGATAACAGACGTGAGGCTTCTTCAGCTTCTAGAGCAACAGAGCTTTCTGGGCCAATTTCAAGCAAAGAGGAGGTGTTGTTATATAGGTATTTTGCTTCGCTTAAGTCAGTTGGTTCGGCCGAAAAATGGTTTGGTGCAGTAGGAAATAAATCTTCCGGCGTTATACCTTCACTAAATGAGGTATAGTTTTTCTCACTCAAGCGATTAAAGGCTTCTTTATCGAGAATAGTAAACTCATCGCCAATAGTACAAAATCCGGCTGCCAAAGCGTTGGTTGATAGCATGGCACAAAAAAGTATTATATTTTTTAACTTCATATCGTTGATTATTCTTAGATTTACTGAAAGTGTTACACTATGGGTTTGTTCGAGAAATGACTAAAATTCACAAGCTTCAACTGCTGATATATTCTCTCCGGTATGCATATCTTTAATAGGTCTATCTCCTATTTCACTTACCGCAATTTCTCTATAGATCACATTATTCGTTCCCATATCAGGGTTGACATCGATAGCTGTCACTTCAAAGAAAGTGTCTCGATTAATTAAGACTTCCAATTCATCTGTTCTCATCTCAGGCATAATGATGGATGCCTCTCCATTGCGAAGTTCAAACATTGATCTCTGACCTCCGTAAAAGCCCTCGGTTGATCTTGCAGACACGGAAGTCGATAAAAAAGTACTAGGGCTAACAATATCACCCACCTTAATTAAGCCATCACTGTAGGCCTGTATTAATGACTCTCCACGATAGGTTTCACCGGTAAATTTAACTCCATGTTCAAACGCCGAGTCGATATGCTCAATAATGGGGTTTATTTCTTCGGTATTTTCACCATTAAGTATTGCTCGCCGAATGGCCTGATAGCCATTTTGCTGGTAATAATTAAGGGCATCAATGGATTCATACGACAGAGTATATTGCTGCTGCATAGATGAAGGCTGAAGCTTTGACATAAGTTGGTAATACTCATCAATACTTTCTTTGGTGAAAGGGTTGTCGAGTTTTTCTATTAAGTCCTTAATTTCAGCTTTGGTGTAATATCCTTTGTTATATTTAAGCCCAGCAAAACTCACCGATGAAATAGCAAGTAATGTGACAATGGCAGTTGAAAAAATAAGTTTAATTAGCAACTTCACTTATACATATCCTTAACATGTTGATTTATTTGCACACATCATACATGCATATGTATTGACTTATAATGATAATGCTTATATAACAATGGCTTATTTATACATGCATTCCAACTTTAGGATATCGACCTTGTACCAACTCGGCCTCATTTGGGTCAGGTGTTGGTTTGAGAGGTTGGTATAAGTAAGCGTGCGATAATACCGCTGTATAGATATGGAAGAATATGGCTCGGATATACCTAAACAGCTTGAAGTTCAGGACACACACCAAAAGGACTAATTCAAAACAAACCGAAAGTGCCAAACGTTATTAATCCATCTTAAACGCTATGTTAGGTGCGTTGGGCTTCAGAGTGGATGAACAGGTACAGAGCAAAACCCATTGTTTCACGACCCCACTTTAAATACGCATCCTTCCAATATCGTCTTGTTTTTACTTTGTCCAATAACTCAATATTCTCAGGGTCTCGCAGCAACTCTCGCTCGGATGCTAGCCAAAATGAACTTTCAAAATTGTCCCAATCTTCATAGGAAGCATGGACAACATAAACGCATTCGAGACCTAATTGATTCCCTGCTTCTATACTTTGCAAGTTTGATCGTAATTCTAACGGATCAATTCCTGTCGCTCGTAAGTACTCTTTCTCGGGTTCTTTTCGCCAATACGCATCTCCCAGTACAATTACGCCATTGGGAGCTATAAGAGATTTCATGTCAGACAGTGCGTTGTCTAAAGCTTCACCAACATCACCAAACGCATGAGTAGAGCCTAAACTAAAACACGCATCAAATGCGCCTTTAGGCAGCTCAACATCTTTGAATGCAGCAGTATGAAAGGTAACTTGATCTAAATATGAGTCCAAATTTTCCTTTGCTTTAGCCATTTCCAATTCGTCAATTTCAATGACAACCGCCTTGGCAATTAAACTTGTCTAAAACCCTTTTAATTAATTCGCCATTCCCGCAGCCAACATCTAAGACTAAAGAGTCCTCATTTAGCCATAGCTCATCTAGCATGTTGTCTATACAACTTGAGCTAATAGGATTGTTGTGTTTCATCATTACCCTCCATGGCATTTTTCATTCAAACATTTAAAAGAATTGTTGAGATCACGAGCACCTTATATTGTTAATAACAGTCAGTCTGGTTTTTCTATATGCCCAGCTTTGGGCAAACCTACCATAAGCCACTAAAAATTAGAGTAAATGTATCATGTTATTCATTCTATCATCACATAAAAACATACCAAGGTGTCATTACTTTCTGATAAAGCAGGATATTTGACCCTTAACGCCCATCAAAAGGCCAGTGTACAACTTTGTCGTAAGCCTCTGACAAACCCATACAGCAATTATTATTTTTATCATTATATTCCTCGGGAAAACTTCGTTTTCACTTTGAGGTTACCGTGAAACTTAAAACGTTATACAAGATTTCCAAAAAAATAAATGGTACACAAAATAAGTTCACTGTGTATCGGAACCACTGCAGATTCTGCTTTCGCTATATGATTGCGCCGAACACAGCGAGAGCGGTTCAATCTATGCAGGAAGATCAACATATTCGAGACCTTTTTGACCTCAGACCCAAGATGTACGATCAACCCACGCATCCTTATGTGTGTCTCAACTGGAATAAGGCAACCCGTTTAAAAAACCTTTCTGCTCACCTAAATTTTATGTCTAAGCAGTTGGGAGAAAAAAGCAAGCACGCTTATTCAGAGCAGGGGTATAAGCTTTTTTCGATTCAAGGAAACAATGGCGAAGAGTATGATGTACGACTTTGCTCAGGCGAATGGCGAGAGGGCTCTCTGGGTTTATCCATTACCGATAAAGCGCTGCAAAGCATTTATTTCACCACGTTTTGCGTAACTGAAAGTGGCGACTTATTTATCGGCTGTATTCAAGGTGCCAGAGGCTCAATTGAAGATCGCTCTGACATTATTAAATCGTTAACAAAAGCTCAACACGGAATGCGCCCTAAAGCGCTTATTGTTGAACTAACCATAATGTTTGCTCGCCACTTTGGTTTATCGAACGCCTATTGTGTCACCAACAAAGGTCATGTCTATAATGCATCTGATTACAGAAGCAAAAGACAACGCAAAAAAATGATGTTTGACTATGACGCATTCTGTAGCGAAATGAGTGGCATCAAACAAAGCCCCTATCAATTTAAACTGCCGATAGAGAGTATTCGCCGAGATTTAGACGATCTAAACCGGACAAAGCGAAAAATGTATCGCAAGCGCTACGAAATGCTCGACCTCTACGAGGAAAAATCAGGGAATCACTTGCGGCGTGATCTATACCCAAATGATCAAACATTGAGTGATATAAACAGGCATTTTCGAAAAATAACTTCAAAATTATTTGAAGTTGTTAATTTGTGCGACCAAAGTGTCTTGTTTAGGCATTCTAGGAGATGGCTGATGATCTACACAACCACAGAAACGATTCCGGGCAGAGAGATTGAAACCGTGCTAGGCATTGTAAATGGCAATATTGTCCAATCCAAACACGTTGGACGAGACATTATGGCCGGACTTAAAGGCATTGTCGGTGGTGAGCTGAAAGGCTACACCGAAATGTTAACTGAAGCGCGTGAAATCGCTATTGAGCGTCTCGTTCAAGACGCGGCTAAGCTCAATGCAGATGCTGTGGTCGGGATTCGATTTACAACCAGTGCGATTACTGACGGAGCATCAGAACTTATGGTGTTTGGAACTGCGGTAAAGCTCAAAGCCTAAACAAGGTTAGTATAGGCCCAAGCCTTAAATACTTATTGGGCCTAATATTTACGCAAGTATCACATCACCATCAACTTCAAATCCAGCCTTTATCAATTGATCCTTCTCGGCGAGAAATGTTTCATCTTCCATGTTAAGGTAAGTAAAGTTTTCTCTGCCAAACTCTTGATTATAATAAAACTGAAACTTCATATTAAAATTTAATTTCCATTAAAATGATATAGCTACATTCTGAACAGAATATGTAACATATCCACTGATGAAAATTATATTCAAATGACAATATTGTAAAGCGTTTTAATAAAAAACAATCAATGCCTAATATTTTGACAATAAAATAAATTAATCATTTATAACATTAAGTGTATAGCTCAGTTTTATATCTAGTTCTGACTAAATTCCATCAATGCCGCAAGGGCAGCATTTGCTTTACTGGCTGGAACAAAAATGTGGTCGTGATAATAGGCAGCGATAACATTTGCGCTGATGCCTTTTGAAGCTAACTTGGTCGATACTGCCGCGGTCAGACCAACCGCTTCTAAGCTCGAATGCACTGTTAATGTTATTTGGCGATAAACACCTTCAAAGTCTATACCCGACTTTTCGGCTATGGCTTTTTCAAGCACTAGCGTTAAGCCTTCAGCTTCGATAAAACTTGCGAGGGGTTTAAGCTCAGCACTGAGGGATCCCCTCATAAATCCGCCAGTGCATAGCCATCTTTTAAGAGCT
>NZ_JAYQDQ010000044.1:0-33671 GCF_038138445.1 Vibrio sp. | reverse complement strand
TATTTTTAGTCGGTGCCAGCTTTCAGTTAAATGGGGCTCACCGCCAGCTTACTGTGTTTCGGTGAATGTCTCAACAGTTCAATTTGATGATGAGGATCTTTTTAAGGCGATCTGTGAAATTCTTAGAGAGATTCAACTCCCTTCACACCTGCTTCAAATTGAAATTACTGAGTCGACATTGATGAAAGATCCAGAAGGTGTTACTGAGATATGTAATCAATTAAGAGCGTTAGGTGTGTCAATTGCTGTGGATGATTTTGGTGTTGAGTATTCGTGTTTAAAATACCTAAAGCATTTGCCAGTTGATGTACTAAAAATCGATAAATATTTTGTTAATGAGTGCGCAATACATGAAGCGGATCGGATCCTACTCAAAACGATAGTTCAAATGGGGCATAGCCTAGATATTAGCGTAGTTGCGGAAGGAGTAGAAAATGAGCAGCAGCTCGAAGTGTTACGCCAAGAAAAATGCGACGCCTACCAGGGTTACTTGTATTCTCAACCTCTGACACCAAGCGAGTTTATATCCTTAGTTGAACATCATAACCAAAGCATGAAAGAGTAATCGTTTTTTATTTGCTTACCTCGACTTAGATTTGCAAGAAACCATGATATAGCACGACAATGTCTTTCATTTATCGTGCATTGTGATGTTTCTTTATTGAAATTAATTGAAATGAATACATATATATGGAACTGCTGAGCTCAACATGATATTGAGTTTTTTATTTATCTATTGCATCATGATGTCTATATAGATCTGATGAGATTAAATTATAAATGACAATTAATAACACCTCGTGCAATGTTTCTATTTCTCCCCTAGACTCAACCCACTTAATCGATGTTCAGAATATTACATTAGCGGATGAGCAAGAAAAATATGCAGGAAATGCTGAAAACTTCCTTAGCTCAAGTAGTGAAACCATGCATCTTTACGTTATTAAAAGTGGCAGTAAACCTGTGGGTTTTTTCAAAATTGACACCCTGTATTCTGACAATTTTTCATTTTGTTCCCAAAATAGTTTAGGTGTAAAAGCGTTTGCAATAGACATTAATTGTCAGGGGAAGGGGATTGGTACTCTGGCAGTCAAAGCTTTATTGTCATATCTTGAGGCTAATTATTCCCAATATAAAAGCGTTTATCTAACTGTCAATTGCAAAAATCCAGCAGCCAAAGCATGTTATCATAAAGGTGGTTTTCTTGATACTCAACAGCTCTATTTAGGTGGTGAAGCTGGACCTCAGCATATCATGTACGCCGATATAGGTAATCGATAACTTTATGGAAGCAGGCTAAATATTATGAACGTGCATTTCTTGGAAAAAGCCCCATATGATGTAAAAGTGCTACAAGTACTGTTACAGCTTCGCCCCAATTATAGTTTGGAAGGTTTATCTCAACAGATAGAAAAGCAGCAGCAGGATGGATATAAAGTTGCATATGTAAAGTCAGATGATCAAATCCTCGCTGTTTCAGGCTTTTGTATCGGTGAAAAGTTAGCATGGGGTAAATACATGTACATTGATGATCTAATCACTAACGAAGTATACCGTTCGGCTGGGGTTGGTACATTTTTACTTAGCTGGTTAAAGACCTACGCTAAGGAAGCTGGTTGTGCTCAGTTGCATTTAGATTCCGGTGTACAGCGATTCTCTGCGCACCGATTTTATTTATCGAATGGGTTCAATATTGCCAGTCATCACTTTTCTCTCTTGGAATTGTGATAGGTTGTAACCGAGAAACCTAACAAAACCTCTCAGGCGTAATGATTAATGAGATTAAACAAATATTTACTTCCAATAATTTTGCTTACTATGTATGGGTGTAGTGACATAGTTACTAGTGAGTATCCAACATACCAAAGTGCCGAAGAAGATGACCTATTTCAGCGTGGCTGGCTACCTGAAATTATACCAAGGTCAGCAACAGAAATCGTCGTTAATAACAATCTTGATCTTAATGAATCATCAGGAAGCTTCGTCTTATCCAATGATGCAATGCTTGATTTTAAGGAGAGGCTTAAACCTACCGAAAAGCAAGAGCAGCTATTATATGTTAGTGGTGAAAGTGAATGGTTTTTTGATTTTTCTGATAGAAAAGTTATTTATTATAGCTTAAGGTCTTTAAACTAATAGAATCGCTTAAAGCTTGACTTTGAAAATAATAAAAAGGATAACATATCTAAGATTAGAAAATTAAATTCATTTTTACAGGGAAGTTAAAATGAAACTAGCACAACTCAATATCGCGCATGCTAAATATCCATTAGATCACCCCAATATAAAAGATTTTATTGACAACTTGGAGAGAGTCAATGCTATTGCCGAGCAAAGCGAAGGGTTCATTTGGCGACTTAAAGATGATTCAGGAGACGCAACAAGCATTCAGCTTTTTGATGACCCAAATATCATAGTCAATATGTCAGTATGGGAAACGGCAGACTCTCTCAAAGACTTTATGTTTCGCACTATTCACAGAGATTTTATGCGCCGAAAAAAAGAATGGTTTCATCAAGTCGCAGAAGACACTTACGTGCTTTGGTGGATAGAAGACGGCCATATTCCCACGCCGCAAGAGGCTATAGATAGACTTGACCACCTTAGAACAAACGGTGATACCCCTTTCGCTTTTACTTTTAAAACAAATTTTACTGCTGCTGACCTATATGCGGATAGGCATGGAGTCAGCTAAGTTAAGGATAATGTCATTATGACAGTTTTGAATATACTAACAGCACCTGATCCACGGTTAAGGACCAAAGCCGAAAAGGTAGAAGATGTTCAATCAATACAGAGATTGATTGATGATATGTTAGAGACACTGTATGCAACCAGTAATGGTATCGGTTTAGCGGCCACACAAGTTGGACGCAGAGAGTCTGTAGTTATCATTGATCTGTCTGAAAGCCGCGATAACCCCTTGGTGTTGATCAACCCTGAAATCGTAGAGGGTAATAACCCAATCCATAACCAAGAAGGGTGCTTGTCTGTACCTGAATATTACGCTGATATTGAGCGTTACTCATCTGTTACAGTACAAGCCATAGATAGGTATGGGCAACCAATTCGTGTTGAAAGTGATGATTTTCTCGCGATTGTTATGCAGCATGAAATCGATCATTTATCAGGTAAATTGTTTATCGACTATTTATCTCCACTTAAGCAACGGATGGCGCTGAAAAAAGTTAAGAAGCACTTAAAGGCATCTTAACTTTAGACCTGACTTAATCTTTCATACTTAGTATCAGTAAAGCCGCTATCGCTAAAAATATGCTCATAATTAAAAACACATCGTTATAAGCCATAATTGCAGCATCACGCTGCATGGTGTTAAGTAACACAGCTTCTGCTTGCTGAATTGCTGTTACAGCGTCACTTCCTGATTGCATGAAGTATGACTGCTGCTCACGCAATGCATCCCACGCCGTTGTACTAACGTAGGGTAGTGACTCTTTAATATGAGATAAGTGCTCACGAGTTTTGTTATCTAACAAAGTTGCGATGATAGCAATGCTAAAAGCGCCTCCAAGATTGCGCATCACATTGGTTAATGTGGATGCATCAGCGGTATTATGATTGTCGATGTTCTTCATTGCGACTAAAGATAGGGGGACCATAATAAATGGACTTCCTATAGCCCGAAGCAGCATTGATAGAATAAGTTGCTGCCCGCCAAAGTCGATAGTCATATGTGTATTGACGAAGCAACTTAAGCCAAACATAATAAAACCGAATGTAACCAAGTACTTGGGCTTTATGATTTGGGTGAGCCTTGGTACTAATGGGAAAAATAGTAACTGTGGGAAGCCCATCCACATCAGTACTTGGCCTATTTCCATAGCGTTAAACTGTTGAATTTGCGTTAAGTAGAGGGGTAGTACATAAATAGAACCCAGTAATGCCATCCCTAAGATCAGGTATGCGATACATGACAGAGCAAATTGACGGTCCCTGAGTAATCGTATATTGACCAGTGGCTTTTTGTGTTGCAGCTCGTTGATCACAAAATAGATTAAACTAACAGCAGAGATAGCGCTCAGAGCAATAATAAACTGAGAGCTAAACCACTCTTCGCGATTGCCTTCCTCGAGCACCACCTCTAGACAGCCGAGTCCTATTCCCATTGTTGCGATGCCAAACCAATCTGCTGTTTTAAATTTTGAAAAGCTAGCTACCTCATCTTCTAAGCCATAACGAACCATAACGATAAGAAGAACTGCTGGAGGAACGTTAATGTAGAAAATGTAATGCCAAGAAAGGTTCTCGGTTAGCCAGCCGCCAAATGTCGGCCCAATTGCCGGTGCAAAGGTGGCAGTGACCCCAAATAAAGCCATACCCACAGCGCGCTTGTTTAGTGGCAGTAATTGAACAACTAAGGAGAAAGCGAGTGGGATCAATGCACCTCCACTGAAACCTTGCATAGCGCGAAATACTATCATTGATGTCATGTTCCAAGACAAGGAGCATAGCAGTGAGGATAAGGTAAAGATGCTCGTTGTCCAGGTGAGGTATCTGCGCTTGCCTAATACCTGAGACAGCCAACCACTAAGTGGGATAGCTATCATCTCAGCGACTAAATAGGATGTTGATATCCAAGAGCTTTCATCAAGTGTGGCGGACAGCGCGCCTTGAATATCTTTGAGCGATGAATTGGTGATTTGGATATCTAAAATAGCCATAAAAGCACCAATTAAACCACCAATTAAAGCAATCCAATTTTTTATCGGTACGTCATCCTCGGCTGAGACATGAGTGTACGCAGGATTTACAGACATGGTTAACCCCGAGTGTCTATCGTAGTGACAACAGACAGTCCGGGTAGTAGCCGACCTTTAAGACTTTGTTGATTGGGTATAGTGATTTTAACCGGTACCCTCTGAACGACTTTTGTAAAATTACCCGTTGCATTCTCTGGAGGAAGTAGGGCAAATTTTGCCCCTGTTGCTGGAGAAAAACTATCTACTACGCCTGTTAGAGGCTGATCAGGGAAAGCATCAAATTCAATGTTCACTTTTTGACCTTTACGAATGTCACCGATCTGGGTTTCCTTAAAGTTGGCCTCTACCCATATGTTACTCGTAGGTACAAGGCTCATTAGCGGGGTTCCGGATTGAACAAGAAGCCCTTGGCGCACACTTCTTTTTCCTATTATACCGTCTGCGGGAGCGTAAATTTTTGTATAACTCAAGTTAAGTTCAGCTTGGTCAACATCCACTTTAGATTCGGTAATAGCGGCTTCAGCTTGACGAATGTCACTGTCAATTACGGACAGTTGGTCATGAGCCGCGACTAAGTTAGCATTGGCTTCATTCAGTTCTGCAAGAGCGACTTTCTGCTGTGCGAGCATATCATCGACTTCGTCTTGGGAAGCATAATTTTTCTTGCGAAGACTACGTGAACGTTCCAACTGCTGAGCGGAACGTTGATACTCAGCTTTAGCAGAATCTACGCGGCTTTCAGCCTGTTTTATTTGACTTTCTTGTAAGGTTCTTTGCGCAGATAGATTATCGATACTTGATTCTGATACCGCGAGATGAGCTTTTGCTTGTTCAAGTTCAGTTACATAATCGCGTGGATCAAGCTCAATCAGTAAATCTCCTTTCTTTACTTTTTGGTTATCGCTAACGAAAGACTTGGCAATATAACCGGAGATTTTTGGTCGTATGGTTGTTATGTCTCCTTGCAGGTAGGCGTTATCGGTGGATTCAAAGTATCGAGCGTACCCAAGCCAATATCCAATGCAGACTATCGCAATAATCATTATCGCACTGGTTGCGATAAACAGGACTTTATTGCTTTGTTTTTGCGGTCTGATATGGGCTGAATCCGTCATGCTGTGTCTCTTATCGTTATTGTTAATGAGCACAAATTGTAAATGAAAATGATTAACTGATAAGATAGGAAAAAAGGGAAACACTGTTGCAAATATCTTACCAATCAAACCAAGGAGGGAAGGGTGGATTTAAACGCTATTACTGTTTTTGCTCAAGTTGTTGATTGTGGGAGCTTTACCCATGCGGCTGATGCGTTAGATATGACAAAGTCGACAGTTAGTCGAAAATTGGTGGAATTAGAAAAGCATTTGGGTGTTAGGTTAGTAACACGATCCACTAGAAGTCTGGTTTTGACACCAGAAGGAGAGCGCTTCTATCAATCTAGCTTGCAAATTTTAGAACTGTTGAATCAAGCAGAGCTTGAAGTATCAGCTAACCAAGATTTGATCCGTGGCCCACTAAAAGTTGTCTTGCCAGTCGAGTTGGGTCATCAAGTATTAGGTACATACATCAATACGTTCCTAAAACAATACCCTAATGTCACCATCAATCTTGAATTATCTAATCGAGAAGTGGATATTATTTCCGAAGGGATCGATCTCTACGCACAAGTGGGGGAGATACAAGATTCCTCTTTAATTTCAAGATACCTAACCAAATCTCAACGTGTCTTGGCGGCTAGCCCAGAGTATCTGGAAGGGTTTGGTAAAATCAGCTCACATCAAGATCTCCAGAGTCCTCACCAAATGGTTGACGTGTATAGTCGCGCAGTTAAGTTACCTAAATGGCACCTGATCGCACCACAAGGTAAGAATTCGATACAGATTGATTTACCTTATCGTTTACGAGTAAATACGATTACCGCCTGTCTAAAAGCATGTTTAGACGGGCTAGGGATTTCAGTATTACCTGAGTTTATATGCCGAGAGCATTTTGCCAGTAACAAGCTTGTTCAATTGCTACCTGAATATACAATGCCTGAAGTTTCAGTAAGCTTGGTTTACGCCGATCGACAGTTGATGCCAAAACGCAAGAAAGTATTTATTAACTACCTACTCGACGCATTTGAGTCCAATTTAACATCAAATCACTAGACTACATTGACGATTTTACTCAAACTCGTCAGCAGCTTATGTGCACTAGAGCCAGGCATTTTATAAGGTTCGAAATCTGAACTTTCTGAGTACTTGAGAGTGATAGGCTTAGTTATTGCCATTTCCGGAATATAACCCATGCTCCAGTCTGCGAATTCTCGCTCGCAAACTTCTGAGTAATCCAATAACACCACATCTGAATGTCTATTGTCATTTAGGATCTTATGGTACACCTTATTCACTTGATCTCTCGAACCTTCCAAGCACTGAAGAAAGCAGTTTTTACTAAAAAGCAACACACCTGTGACATTGAGTACTGTGTTGTTTTTGCGTGCAGTATCTAGAATGTTTTGAATATCTGATTCAGTTACACCTTCAGTAATCGCACTTGTATACACCAATCTGACTAGAAACATATTGCTCTCCGCTTTGTATGTTATTTGAACGACACACTTACATTATATGCAACTAAGTTTTTATGGGTGGATTAATATTGATTTTAATCCAAACTATGGTTTTACAGTTTGAGCTAAATGATGAACCTGATGAGGTAATGCTTTGAATTATATAGGTATGAAATCAAAATGTAATGTGAACTATGTTGCAAATTGTGGTTTGTTGAATTGCTGTAACTATCATTTTTGGCATCATATGCTCGTTAGATATTTATTGCTAAGACAGTCAGAGAAAAGCAGTGGAAACATACACATCTCAGTTGCGCAAAGAATTTCATGCCCAAATTAGTGCTTTGCAGGAATACTCTTTACCTCACACCAAGCCGACACTTTCTTTTCTAACTGATGAAGAGATACAACTTCTTGAAGATATGTGGATTGAACTGTCTGTATGGAAGAAAAACCATAGCCACTGAATACAATAGCCAGCTTCTTTTGTACACATTAGGGAGCCTCAATGATAGAATTCGCTGAGGTTTTTATTGCCTAAAATCTCAAATGTTATATTATAACAAAAGTGATCTGACCATTGATTTATACCAGATGAATCCCCATAGTTAGTCACCCGTAAGGTTTCTATAATCAAAGAAACAGACAATAATAAAGAATCAAGTGAGTAGGGTTATGGCGGAAGTTAGAGCCAGAGTAGATTTTAAAGTCGGCAGTAATAGCGACATAGAGGCTGAACTCTTATCCTTTGAAGGGCTTAAGACCGAGAAAGAACACGTAGCGATCATATTTAAACAAGCTGACAAAACCCAATCGACTCCTGTTGTCCGTATACACTCAGAGTGTTTGACTGGCGATGTATTCCACTCTTCTCGATGTGATTGTGGTGAGCAATTAGATGAAACGATTAATAAGCTTGGTAAACAAGGCGGCATTATCCTTTACTTAAGGCAGGAAGGTCGAGGCATAGGGCTTTACAACAAGATCGATGCCTACAAACTACAAAGTGAAGGAATGAATACCTATGAGGCGAACAATCATCTAGGGTTTGGTGATGACCTACGCGACTTCTCTGAAGCGGCTCAGATGCTTGAAGCGCTTGGCGTATCCAAAATTCAATTGATTACCAATAATCCTAAAAAGGTGCGAGAACTGCAAGAGCACGGTATTGAAGTAACACAATCTATTAATACATCCGCGCATGTTAAAGACGGTAACAAGAACTACCTGAAAGCAAAAATTGCCCACGGGAATCATGATCTGAAGTTGTAAAGCTTTGAAACGCTCTGATAAAAGCCTCATTTTTATGGGGCTTTTTTGTATATGACTTGCAAAAAAAAACTAAGTTTGTATTATTTGCGTCAATGAGTGCAAATGAGAATAATTAGCACTTGTAATTCAGAATAATTATTAAGCTCAACAAGGACGCTTTTAAATGAATGTAAAATCACTTTTGGCCCGTTCTGTGGCTACTTCACTCGTTGTTGCCAGTAGCTCAGTTTTTGCAGCAGATGTGACAAAAGAGCAGGTTGTAGAGCAGTATGCTAACGTTGCCCATGCGGTATTCTCTGATGCACTGACAACTGCTAAGGCGCTAGACAAGTCTATCGAATCTTTTTTAGCTGCGCCCTCACAAAAATCATTAGATAAAGTTAAGCAAGCGTGGATTAATTCTCGTGTTCCGTACCAGCAGTCAGAAGTGTTTCGCTTTGGCAATTCAATAGTTGACGATTGGGAAGGTCAACTTAATGCTTGGCCTCTTGATGAAGGTCTTATTGACTATGTTGCGACTGGTTATCAGTACGAATTGGGTAACGAAGGTGCGAGTGCAAATATTGTTGCCAATAAAAAACTTAAGATTGGTGCAACTGAATTGGATGTTAATAAACTAACTCCAAATACCATAGCAGACCTTAATGAAATCGGTGGTTCTGAAGCGAATGTTGCCAGTGGCTACCATGCTATTGAGTTCCTTCTTTGGGGACAGGATTTAAATGGTACCAAAGCGGGAGCCGGTGAGCGTGCTTACACAGATTTTGTGGTTGGCAAAGGTTGTACTAATGGTAATTGTGATCGCCGTGGACAGTATTTAAAAGCGACTGCAGACCTTCTAGTTCAAGACTTAGAATGGATGGAGAAACAATGGCAAGCAGGCGTTAAAGGCAACTACAGAGAGCAACTTCTAAACGAATCTGCTGATAATGGCTTACGAAAAATGCTATTTGGTATGGGCTCTTTGTCTCTAGGTGAACTTGCGGGTGAACGAATGAAAGTAGCTCTGGAAGCAAATTCGACCGAAGACGAGCATGATTGTTTTTCAGATAACACCCACAACTCTCATTACTACAATGAGCAGGGTATCTACAATGTTTACACTGGTTCGTATAAGCGAGTAGATGGCACTGTAGTTTCTGGCGCAAGCATTGCTCAATTAGTTGCTCAGAAAGATGCAAAAGCAGCTAAAGAAATCCAGCAACAGTTCAATACGACTCGCTCTCAAGTTGGACAACTTGTGACATCTGCTGAAAAGAATAGTCAGTATTTTGATCAACTTATTGCTTCCGATAATGTAAAAGGTAATGCTTTGGTCAACAAAACTATTATGTCTCTTGTTGATCAAACCGCCTCTATTGAACGTGCTGCAAAAATTGTCGGTATCAGCAGTCTAAATCCTGATACAGCAGACCATGAATTCTAATTAAGACACACTATTTTAAAAGGGCTCTTTTAGAGCCCTTTTGTTGTTTTTAAAACCACATTTTAATGAGAATTTATCTCAATTATGTGGTGTTATTTACCTGAGAAACTCTAGTATGAAGTTGTACTTTAAATCCTTGTTAACCACTTTGGTTATTTCGAGTAGCAGCGTACCGGCGTATGAATTAGATTCTGGTGGAGCAACAAGTGTTGCAAAGGAAGGGGCTAATGCGTTCTCACTTCCGGCCGCCAACCTCCCCTTGGCTAAACGACTTGATTTTAGTGTAGGTAACAGCTTTTTCCGTAATCCATGGATTCAAGCCCCTGCCACTACTGATGCAAGGGATGGATTAGGGCCGCTTTTCAATACCAATGGGTGTCAAAACTGCCATATTAAAGACGGTAGAGGCCATCCTCCTGAGAAAGACGATATTCACGCAGTATCAATGTTAGTTCGCCTAAGCATTCCTGCTATGTCAGCTGAGCAGAAAAAGACGTTCATTAAAGACGGTATTGTACCAGAGCCCACATATGGTGGGCAGCTTCAAGATTTTGCACTGCAAGATCAAGTGGCAGAGGGACAGATAAGAATTACGTATAAAGAGGTTCCGATTCGCTTTACAGACGGCACAGAAATCACTTTACGCAAGCCTGAGCTGAAAATTGACCAACTTGGTTATGGCAATATGCATCCTGATACGCAATTTTCTGCTCGTGTTGCACCACCAATGATTGGCTTGGGGCTACTCGAAAGTATCTCAGAACAAACGCTTTTAGCGTGGGCAGATGAAAGTGACGATGACAAGGATGGCATCTCAGGCAAAATTAACAAGGTATGGGATGTAGAGAAAAATCAATTTGCCATTGGGCGATTTGGTTGGAAATCTGGTCAACCAACGTTAATGCAGCAAAATGCAGCGGCATTTAATGGAGATGTTGGTTTGACGAGCCGCCTATTTCCCCATGAAAATTGTACTTCAAAGCAAGCTCTATGCGCTGAACTTCCCAATGGTGGGGAACCGGAAGTAAGTGATAATATACTTGATTTTGTTGAGTTTTACACGCAACATCTTGCGGTGCCAGTGAGACGCAATATGGACAAACCCAACGTCAAACTCGGGCAAAGCTTATTTGTTAAAGCGGGGTGTGACAGCTGCCACAAGAGTCAAGTAACCACATCTGTGCGTGAAGATTTACCCGCATTATCTAATCAAATGATCCACCCATACACGGACCTACTATTGCATGATATGGGTGAGGGGTTAGCAGACAATCGGCCGGAATATTTAGCAAATGGAAAGGAATGGAGAACAGCTCCACTTTGGGGAATTGGTTATACCAAAGAGGTTAATGGGCATACTTACTTCCTTCATGATGGCCGAGCTCGTAACCTAATGGAAGCGGTACTTTGGCATGGCGGTGAGGCCGAGTCGTCAAAACAGACGGTGCTGACATTTAATCAAAAGCAACGCGATGCTTTAATAGCATTTCTGAATTCATTATAAGGAAGGGGAATGAAGCCTTTATCAATAGCCGCCATTACTTTTTCATTGACTGGTATCACAGGTTGCAGCGTGTTATCTCATCAAGAAGCACACCCTAGTCAAGGTGTGTATCAGGTAGACCTAGCCTCTGCGCAACGCTTTAAGAACCAAGCCGATAAACTAGAAAGTGAAATGTTCACCTTTTGCGAGAGTGGTGATTTACAGAGAGTTCAAGATCAGTGGCAGCAAACTATGCTGTCTTGGATGGCACTACAAGGTCAAGAAAGAGGCCCAGATAGCGCTTTAGAAAAGAGTTGGAATATACAGTTTTGGCCGGATAAGAAGAATACAACGGGCCGTAAAATGACAGCCCTTGTTAATAGTGACAAACTTTGGAATCAAGATGATATTGCCCAGCAGAGTGTCACAGTTCAAGGGCTTGGTTCAATTGAATGGTTGTTATATGACAAACATTCACCACTTGAGTCTTCATCCCAAAACTGCCAAGTTGCAACAGCGATTGCGAGTAATTTAGCCAGTAATGCGGCTGTTATTGCTTCTGCATGGAAAGAAAACCCTTGGTCTGAATTAGATGAAAAAGCGTGGACTTCTGAGTATATCTCTTTGCTGTCAAATCAACTGGAATACAGCATGAAGAAGATGACTCGCCCGCTTGCAAAGTTTGGCAAGCCTAGGCCTTATTTTTCTGAGTCGTGGCGCTCTGGCACTTCAATGAAAAACCTAAAAGCGAACATAGCTGCAATGCAAACCTTATATTTGTCTGATGGTGGTGGTTTAGATCATACCTTACGCCAAAGTGGACATGTTCAGCTTGCTGATAGTATCACTCGTCAATTCTCATCTATTCTGGAAACATGGCCTGTTGATGAAAGCTTATTTGAATTACTTCAATCGAAAGAAGGTTATCGAGTCGCTTATGCCCAATATAATAAGTTGGAGCAACTTAAGTATCTTATCCACGAAGAAGTGGCGATTAAATTGGGTGTAGTAATAGGGTTTAATGCAACAGATGGTGACTAATAATACAAGGCGCAGCCTGCTAAAAGCTGCGCTAGTGGGTATAGCCGCGCCCATACTTCCATTCGGGTGTGCAAACAAGGTAACGGGTACGAGAAAACCAGCTCTAGTTGGTTGTGCCTTACAAGGCCGAGACAAATACTCTGTTGTTATTGCTGACGAGCAAGGCTTGCCTATTAAACAGCTGCCACTTCCGTCACGTGGTCATGGCGTGGCCACTCACCAAACATTGAACCATGCCGTTGCATTTGCGCGTCGACCTGGTGAGTACTTTATTGTATTTGACTACATATCAGGTGAAACGGTTACTCTTGTGAGTGCAAAGCCTAATCGACATTATTACGGCCATGGTGTTTACTCAAATGATGGTATGTGGCTGTATGCAACTGAAGGAGAGCGTACGACCAGCAAAGGAATCATTGGTGTTTACGATGTGCTAGCTGGTTACGAAAAGGTTGCTGAATTTACAGGTTTTGGTTTAGGGCCGCATGAAGTCATCGTGATGCCCGATGATAAGCTTGCTATAGGCGTGGGTGGAGTTCATACCGTTGGACGCAAGCCGATGAATCTATCATCTATGCAGCCTAGCTTGAGCTATTTAGATGCTGCTGGGGAACTAGTGGAACAAGTATCTCTGCCTGACCACCATCTAAGTATTCGTCACCTTGCTCACGATGGTTCTAACATGGTTCTATGTGGTCAGCAGTATAGAGGTGAGCCTGATGCGTATCCATCTCTATTAGCCATGCATACACAAGGTGGAGAAATGCGTTCTTTACAAGCGAAGCCTGAGCAATGGGCAAGGTTTAATCACTATATTGCTAGTATTGCTGCGACTGAAGAGTGGATTCTTGCGACTTCACCAAGAGGAAACTGTTATGGTATTTGGTCCAAACAAACAGGGCGGTTGGAAGAGTTGAATGCACTACCAGATGCTTCTGGAGTAATCGCAGATGCAGGGCATTTCAAGATTAGCTCGGGAGCTGGCGGTGTAATCACCCTGTACTCACCAGAGAAAAAAAACAAAATTCATTCGGGAATTCAATGGGATAACCACTGGTCGAGAATTTTATAACCTAGCTTATTGTAAAGCTTTAAAAAATTAACTTTCTTATCAACATTTCCTACTGGCCTCTTATTTCTCTGCCATACTTTCAATCTAAACGAAGGAATCGGAGAGTAAGATGGCTAGGTTGTATCCTTTATTACTATTAGTAATCTTGATGCCTTTCCAATCTATAGCCAATAGTTACTTTGAACGAATTGGTTGGTTGGAAAAAGACAGCCATGTTCTTCGTGTTCTACAGTTTCCAAAAGATGTAGAAAGCATCTATCACGAGTATGACAATCGCTTTATTTGGTTCGATCTTCAGCAAAGTACTCGCCTTGAGTTTCAGTTGGAAGTCATCGCAAGTGCGGGGTTTAGCCCTCTTTTTTCTCGTCAGCTTCAATATTTGGAATATTATCGCAAAAGTAACCGTTGGCATGAGTATGACGTTTTAGCAACAGATACTCTCCTTCTCTATATCAGTTATGCTGAGCAAGCCAAGGTTTTGGGCTATGATTGGTTTTTCAAATCTATGCTTTATAAGCCTCTTCCTAGATTAAGTAGTGCAGTGCTTCAAATGGTGGCATCATCCATATCAAATAAGCAGTTAAGCGAGCTGATAGAAGCTTATACCCCTGACAGTTCAGATTATCAAAAACTACTCGATAGCTATCTACATGTAGTGAAATTTACTAAATTAGATATTCCTGAATATACACAAGAAGGTTTGAGAGGTGTCGGTGAACCTTTAGACAACAGGGAAATTCTTCTTGTGCGAATGGAGATGGTGGATGTTGATCTATCGGGAGTAAGGCGTGATGTTGATTGGTATGATGAAACATTAGAAGCGCCGATTAGAGAGTTTCAGAGGCTACATGGCTTAAAGGATGATGGTGTGATTGGATCGCAGACCATGCGCTGGCTTAATACATCACCTCATAAAAGACTGGCAATTCTCGCTCTTAATGCTGAAAGGAGCCGCTTGTGGCCTATCAATTTCGATAACCTGATTATTGTGAATGTTCCAGGGTTTGAGATGAAGTATTGGTCTTCAGGAAAAGAGGTGTTTGAATCTAAGGTGGTTGTTGGACGAAGAGGTCGGCCGACTCCTTTAATGACCATAGAGCTTGAATCACTAATTCTTAACCCGACATGGAATGTTCCTTGGCGTATTATGGTACGCGACATCATACCAAGGGTTAAAAAAGATCCAGAATATTTGCTCAAAGAAAATATCACTATTGTACCTAGATGGGGTTCTAAAGAGTTAATCGATCCAGAAGAAATTGATTGGCAGAATCTTCGCCCTAGCGCATTCCCTTATAAAATGACTCAGCTCTCAGGTGATAATAATGCGTTAGGCTTATACAAATTTAATACCCCAAATCGACGGGCCATTTTTTTGCATGACACGCCAAGCAAAGAACTCTTTGAAGAGGTAAGCAGAGCATTTAGTTCTGGGTGCGTACGAGTTGAAAATGCCGAGCAATTTGCTTCTATTTTATTGAAGCGACAAGGGGCGGACATGTCTTTAGTCGATGAAAACGAATTAGCGGCAAATCAGTCGATACCGCTCATACGTAAAGTTCCTGTACACATCATTTACCAAACGGCTTGGTCGGAAGGAGGAAAGATTCAATATAGAGCCGATATATACCGTTTTGATAGACGGATTCATGGTAAAAGTTAAATTGACCAAAAAATAACATTTATTCATATCTTGGTTTTTGTTAATCTAGTCAGATAGTAAGCTGGCTGCGATCGTTCAGCTCCTTCAAATAGACATTTTTGAGTTTGCACTCTCCTTTATAGTTGGGTAAGGTCCCCGCTCAAAATTCATTCATCAAATGTATCAATGGGGCCGTATTGTGAATTTCTCTCGCAGAGATTTTATTAAGTTTGCTACTAGTAGTGTTGTTGCTGCAAGTTGTGTACCATCTGTTGCTTTGTCTGCATGTGCTACACAACCACGAGCCCTTGCATTTAATAATTTACATACAGGCGAAGAATTAGAAGCTTGCTACTTTGATGGCCGAAACTATGTGAACAGAGAACTGGCTCGTATCGATAATATTTGTCGAGACTTTCGCTTAAATCAAGTTCATCAAATGGATAAGAACCTGTTTGATATGATCTCTCTGATCCAGTCTGAATTAGGAGTGGATACCCAAGTCCAGATTATCTCTGGTTACCGTTCACCTGAAACAAATCAAGCATTGCGTTCAGTATCAAGTGGCGTTGCTAAAAAGAGTTATCACATGCTGGGTCAGGCAATAGATTTTCGCCTAGAGGGTGTCAACCTCAAACAGGTGCGAGATGTCGCAATGGATCTTAAAGCTGGAGGAGTAGGCTATTACCCCAAAAGTGATTTTGTTCATATAGATACCGGGCCTGTTCGTCACTGGTAGGCAACCGATTTATGCTACAAGGTTGTCAAAAACCTCACCAAATGTCATAGTCTTGCCAGTTTAGTTATTGATTAAGGCTACCATATGTCCCTAAAGTACCAAGTTGTTCCTGTCACCTCATTTTCTCAAAACTGTTCTATTGTCTGGTGTGATGAAACGATGGAGGGCATTGTTGTGGATCCGGGTGGTGATGTAAAACAGTTGTCTTCAGTGATCAAGGCCAACGGGATTAATATTACCCAGCTTGTTTTAACTCATGGGCATTTAGATCATGTTGGTGGCACTCAATCACTCTCTGCACTTCTGGGTGGGCTGAACATCATAGGGCCACATAAAGACGATAACTTTTGGCTGCAAGGGCTTGCTGGACAAAGCCAGATGTTTGGTTTTCCACCCATTGAAGCTTTTGAACCTAATCAGTGGCTTAGTGACGGCGACACCATACATTTCGGAAAAGAAACTTTAAGTGTTTATCACACTCCTGGACATACCCCTGGTCATGTTGTGCTTTTTAGTGAATCAGCCAAGTTAGCTTTTGTTGGAGACGTTTTATTTAATGGTTCTGTAGGACGTACTGATTTTCCCAAAGGCGATTTTGATACATTGATACATTCGATTAAAACCAAGCTTTGGCCCTTGGGTAACGATGTTAGGTTCGTACCAGGCCATGGACCAGAGTCGACATTTGGCTATGAGCGTGCATCAAATCCTTTTGTTGCCGATGAATTACCGTATTAATCGTAGCTGAAAAAAGCTTGACAACTTAAGGTGTTGATTGCTTTTAGTCAGAGGTTCAACACTTGCCCTCTGACTCTGCTGCGGCTAGGTAACGTCTTGCTAAGCCGACAAATTCTTCAGCACTTCGGTCTATATCATTGGCTGAGATAAAGATGTCGTAATCAAAGTAGCTCCTCTGATAGCGCATCCTGTTTGCTAACATTGCTTGTAGACCATGGTACTCTATTCCATGCTCATTCCTATAGGGCTGTGCATCCAGTACGATATCTTCGAAATTAGCATTAAGAATGCTTTGTTTCATACCCATATAGAGCAAAGCACGTTGGTTTAAAAGAATATCAGTTGCAATTCTCGGACATATGCTTTCTAGGTAAGGAGAGTACTGTTTTAACTTGATACCTATCCATGGTAAAGGTTGCTGCCATCCTTGGTTATCATAGTGGCAAATGCCTATTTTACCTATATTGTTCCACTTCACTACCCATCCTCCTTTGTACAAATGCTGCTGAAAATGAGTAGCTGTTAACGTGTATGAAACGGTGCTTTTATGGACCAGCCATTGAGCAAAGCCGAGAAAGATTAACACTGCAATCAGGGTAATAATCGCTAACGGTAAATTGGGAGCGAGTACGACAAGAGATATTAGACCAGCTAAAATAATGGCTGTGACCAACTTAGCTCCTGGGGAAGAGAGTTGAATAGGTTGATGGGTAATATGCAGTGTTTCCATAAATCGCTCCCAGTAAAGCTCCTAACCTCTGTTTATATATTCAGTGGTGAAAGCATGGATCACATTAGGTGTTGATTAAATTGTAGTCGGAGCTTCGCATATCAGTTATTTTTACCTGATTAAGCTCGCTAGATACTGTCAATATCGTCAGATTTTTGCTATAAAACGCCATTAAAAATTTTCACCACTGCGTGTAACACAGTGAAATGGAGAGATACTCGATGAGACTAGCTCATAAGCGCAAAGTGCAGATGAAATTGCAAAAGCACTTAAAAGCGACTGTTGCTAAAGAAAAAGTGACACCAAGCCAAAAGCCACAGGCCGAGAAAAAAATCACAGTCACCGCTACAGAAAAGAAAGTCACAGCAGCGAAAGTAGTAGAGACTAATTTAACACCAAAGCAGCAGCAGGTTCTCGATATTGTTGTTGCTAATGCTGAGGGCATCAACCCCAAAGGTATTGGCCTTGCAGCTGGACAAGAAGAATCAAAAGCTGCTTCTTGGGCAACGAGTGCACTTAAAAAATTACTAGAAGAGAACCTAGTTGCGAAAGAACAGCTTGCTGGCAACAAAGTTATTTATAAACCTGTTTGATTAATGCCAGTTACTGACGATGCCAAGCGGTATGCAGAATTTAAGAGAGCCTCGATCTAATCGAGGCTCTTTTTATTGTTTATCAGTTCACTTATAGGGTAACACGCTCTTCCTTCCGTACTATGATACAGTAAAGAAAATGGACCTACTAAAAGTGAGCTTCTATGACTTTTCCGACCAATGTTCATAACTCCTACCATGCCCATGTTTATTTTGACGAAAGTAGCAGTGATTTTGCGGCGCAGTTAAGATCACAAATTACTCAAGAGTTCACTCTAGCAGTAGGACGTTTTCACCAAAAATTAGTCGGGCCGCATAACATGTGGAGTTTTTCTGTCAGCTTTGAAAAAGCAGATTTTGATCAACTAATACCATGGTTGGATAACGCTCGCGGGCGCTTGTCCGTATTAGTTCACGCAGTGACAGGCGACGATATTATAGATCACACTGACTACGCCTATTGGCTAGGAAGCCCTGTTAAACTTAATCTATCGGCACTTGATACTCATTAGGCACATAACACTTTTTACATAGTTAATCAGCAAGTGCTCTGTCTAAAACTCTAATCCTCAAGCTGCTTACAAAGGCTTATTATCTTGATAGTTATTGTCTATCAATTGTATAGATATGAACGCTTTCATCAATTCAAAGTAAATGCGTATATTGGGTTTAAAGAAAGGGGAAAATCCCGAATATATAGATTGATGAGGAATAGATTATGACAAACCAAGTAAACCTAATTGGCCTAAATAACGAAAAATCTCAAGTTCTTGCAAGTGAATTAAATGCCTTGTTAGCGCATTACCAAGTGTTATATATGAATACGCGTGGTTACCACTGGAATATTAAAGGCCAACAGTTTTTCGAGCTTCATGAAAAGTTTGAAGAGATATATGTTGATCTCCAGACTAAGATTGATGAGCTTGCAGAGCGTATCCTAACGATTGGTTCAACACCAGACCACAGTTTTAGCCAGTATTTGAATAAAAGTAGTATTCAAGAACACCAAAATTCAACCACAGGACAAGAATGTGTTCGTGGTTTAGTTCATGGCTTTAGTACTTTACTTATTCAACAGCGTCAAATATTAGCTCAAGCCGAAGATGCGGATGATGAAGGTACAGCAGCATTAATGGGTGATTATATTCGCGAACAAGAAAAATTAATGTGGATGTTTAATGCATATATGAACTAAGGTGTATTTGGGTAAATAACCAGTATTTATCTTGAGTTGTTGATGGAGATGTGTATACTGTATATGTAACCAGTTATTTTGGAGGTGAATTATGTTATGGGATACCCTTGAACGTGTTAACCGCCTGCGCCAAGTGGCGTTAAATAACCCTGAGTTTATTCGCTCGGCCAAAGCACATGAGAAAGCTTTAGAATCGCAGGGTATGGATAATACCAAACCCGCAAAGCGTTCAACTAAGCCGAAAAAAGAAAAAGCTCTATCAGATATATATCAGCAATCAGAGTTTGGGTATGACCCATGTGATTCTCCTCACTAAATGAAAAAGCAGGGCAAGGCCCTGCTTTGAGTTTTCCTCAAGAGGTATAGAAATAAGCCTTCATGGTTGCATCTGTTCCTGGGCTTTTCTTATCACGCCTTGCAATTAGAAAAGCTTTCAAATCCGCAGCGAACTTTTTCTTATTGCGATATTCAAATAAGCCTCCATTGGGCTCCATAATGAAATATCTATAATTTTTATAGCCTATTCCGATCGCATGAGCATAGGCTGATAAATAACCAGCCCAATATCCTTGTTCACCTGGCAGTGCCGAAGTAATTTTTTCAGGCGTCATTGTTTCAGATGAATTTGCTTTATTGGAGTTTTTTAAGCCGAATCCAGTGAGTAAGCTCTTGATTGATGAAGAGTTGCCTTTAAAGTCCTTAACATACCCTCCCTGAAACCTTAGTGGGCCTGTAAAAAAGCTGGTAAAGCGGTTATGAGCAGTAGCTTCTTCATTTCCACCTAACAGTGCTACCATCCACCCAGCGGTAATACCGCAACATATTCCTTGGATCCTGCCTTTGTTGGAGCCAGCAACTTTAACGCCCGTATCCATATTTTTATAACCTATACGGCCAGCCGTATCGCTATCTATTCCTCCTCCACCCGGAAGTCCTGGAGCGTTATTTAAACTTTGAATTACTGTAGATTGAATACAGTCTCCAAAAAGGTACTTGTTATAAAGTGTCACACCATTTGGCATAGTATTACGTCCTTAGTTGTTGTAGAGAAAATACTCATCGATTGGCTTACACAGTGTTCAGTTTGGCTATGCATCAAAGTCACGCTGTAAAGCTAGTATCTTGTTAAATCATTATGCATGTTGTTTGGTATTAGGCTAACTTAAAATATTTATTACAGCCAATCATGGAGGGAGAATTTTTGCACTTTATAGAGCTGTGCCTCAATGGCTCTAGTGTGAGTCCTTGTCTATTAACTTAGGTTAGTTAAAACAAGAGGGTATGTGATATCATACTCAATTAGTTGAACTATCTAAAACTAGGATGTACTACATGCAAATAGAGACAGTGGCATTTATCGGCTTGGGCGTTATGGGGTACCCTATGGCAGGTCACCTAGCAAATGCAGGTTTTGATACTCGAGTCTACAACCGTACTTTAGCAAAAGCAGAGCAGTGGGCTGAACAGTATTCAGGCAAATGTTTTGCAACGCCTTACATGGCGGCTCAAGATTGTGACCTTGTTGCTGTATGCGTAGGAAATGATAACGACGTTCGAAGTGTAGTACTCGGTGATGACGGAGTCTTAGCGTCTATGAAGCCTGGATCTATTTTGGTAGACCATACTACAACTTCAGCGGAGCTCGCTCGAGAACTGGCGCAAGCTTGTAATGACAAAGGAGTGCATTTTATTGATGCTCCAGTTTCTGGAGGTCAGGCTGGCGCTGAAAATGGAGCATTGACGATTATGTGTGGTGGCGACGAAGAAGTATTTGAAACTTTGTCTCCAGTATTTGACACATATGGGAAACAGGCAGTTCTGCTTGGTGAGAATGGCCAAGGTCAGCGCTGCAAAATGGTCAACCAAATATGCATAGCGGGCATTTTACAGGGATTGAGTGAGGCTCTTCAGCTAGCACAGTCTGCTGATTTGGATATCGAAAAAGTAGTGAATGTACTGCAACACGGAGCTGCTGGATCATGGCAGATGGAAAATCGAGCCGTGACAATGTCGCAAGGAAAATTTGACTTTGGCTTTGCTATTGACTGGATGCGCAAGGATTTGGGGATTTGCCTAAATGAAGCTTCAAGCAAAAATATAGTTTTGCCAATGACAGAAGAAGTTGATGGTATGTATGCATCTCTCCAGAAGCAAGGCTTGGGTAGAATGGATACTTCAGTTCTTATTAAAGCTTATGATTTAACCTAAGCTCCAAATAATGTATAATATATGAGCATACCTTGCTAAATATGGAATAAGCTAAAGTTGCTGTCGGTGTTGCCGATACTATTTATACTAACTAATGGAGTGTTGATACTAGGAGACAAGGCCACAAAAACTGGTAATTTGGTGTGGTAGGAGGCTTTTTATGAATGAACTAGAGCAAAAACGAGAATTTTATCGCTTGAAATATCCAAAGAAAGCTAGGCCTTGTGTACGTCTATACGATCAGATTTTCTATGTCACAGAAGTGTCGGAAGGAGGTATACGTGTTGTGATGAACATGTTTACTGACTGGTACAAAGGACTTTTGATGTCAGGGACTCTAGAATTACACTGTAAGGAAAAAATAGAGGTGAAAGGAGCGGTTCTTCGTTTTGACAATGGAGAAGTCATTCTCAAATTGAATGAAGGGCCGACCTTTAAAAATATGGTAGAAGAACAACGTCACATCCGCCAAGAGTACCCAGCACATTTTGCTAAAGCCACATCTTGAACATAGGATGGTGCATCAATTCTACTAACTGCACCATCTATATGTAAATCAACGCATACCCATCAACTTCATAAAATTCATTTACTTATTATATTCTACTTTGCTAGTATCCTGTTGTTTTTTATAAAAATAGACGGTGTTCAATGGATGCAAAAAGCGTCGTTCTTGCTTATTGGAAAGCGATGAATAGCAATGACTTTTTCAAGGCAAGTAAATATCTTAGCGTCGATTTTCAAGGCTTCTGGCCTCAATCTAATGAGCTGATTTGTGGCCGAGATAATTTTACCGCGATTAACACAGCTTACCCAGCATGCGGTCAATGGACCTTCATTATTAATTCACTGGTCTGTGAGCAGGAAACGGTTGTTACAGACGTGTCTGTTAGTGATGGTGAGCAAAAAGCACGTGCAATTACATTCCATGTTGTGAAAAATGGTTTGATTAGTAAACAAACAGAGTTTTGGCCTGATGCTATGGAAGCACAACCGTGGAGATCTGATTGGGTCTCTGTCATTGACAACTGAGTCATAGTGATATTATTTACTCATTATTTTGAGCAAAGACACTCGATTAGGCCTATGAATACTCATCAACAATCAGGAGTTACTGTGGTTACATTTGAAAGTACAGTAGATTTGTCAAAATCAGCGGAAATTACTCACGCCAATATGCGCTCATACTACCAATATCATGGAGTTGATTGGCAAGCTGACACGATAAAGCAAAAGATCGCTTCGCTGGTGAATATTGATATTTTGTCTGATGGAAGAGTTATTGGTGCTATTCGATTAGAGAGTAGCGATGACTGTTGCTATTTGAGAGATTTACAAGTCATCGATAGCTATCAAAACAAAGGTGTCGGTGGTTTAGCACTCAACGAAGTAAAGCGTTTAGCTATTGGCTCGGGTGCAGATATACTTAGGCTTAAAGTTTTTAAAATGAGCCCTGCTTATCATTTATATAAACGCTTAAACTTTTCGACTGAGCAGGAAGATGACAAGTTTTACTACATGGCTTGTCACTTGTGATTGATATACCTTTTAACATGTCGGAATATCAGTGACTCTGACCAGCTTAGTAATGCGTTAATTCTGATAGCAGTACAATAGCTTGATTATTAGGTGGAGGTACATGAACAACAGAATTGTCTTTACTGGTGGTCCTGGTGCGGGAAAAACATCAGTATTAGAACACCTCAGCTACATGGGATATCCGTCAGCACCAGAGTCTGGACGAAAAGTGATTCAAGATCAGATTAAAATAGGTGGTACAGGCCTTCCGTGGGAAAACAAAACAGCGTTTCGCGATCTAATGATTACTCAAGAAGTGCTTAATTACAAAATGTATACCGAGCCTAATGTAATGTTTTATGACCGTAGCATTATAGATTGTTACGGATATAGCCAACTTGAGCAAATATTCCTATCTACCGATCTAATAAATCGATGTAATGAGCTTATGTATAACCCAAAGGTTTTTATTTTTCCTCCTTGGGAGGAAATTTATAAGAATGATGAAGAACGTAAGCAAGACTTTAGTCAAGCGGTTGCGACGTATCAGCAGATGATAAAAGCATACGAAAGGTTTGGTTATCAATTGGTTGAGGTGCCTAAAAATTCAGTAACAGAGCGAGCAAGCTTCGTTATTAATAACCTACCATCTAACTGAGCATGCTAGTGAAGACGCTTTACTTTCTTCCTCATTTTTACTCGGCCTACTCTCAGAGTTAGTCGTAAAATAAAGAGGATTTTAACTTGAATTATGACCAGTTTAATGCGTTTTGTCGCTCGCTACCTGATACCACCCAAGCGGCTCAAGGTGGTAATGGCCATGTATGGAAAATCAATGGAAAAGTATTCGCTTTTGGTGGGAGAGGCCGCAGTGGAAAGCCTGCGTTTAGTTTTAAAACCTCAGACTCAAATTATGAGTTTTTAAAAAGCCATAAAGGCTATACACCTGCGCCTCACGCCTCTGGTCGTGATGGAAAGTGGATCCAACAGCTTGACACTATATGGTATCGAGATGATGAGCTGAAGCACTATATTACAGAATCTTATCGTATGGTTTCAAAGAGTAAAACTAAGACACAACAAACGGATTCTGGCGATGTTGCACTTAGTATCGGTAACTATGGTGGGCTAAATAGCCAGACTATAAATCAATGACTTGTCTTGGCATTTTGTTCAGTTTTTCTGGGGGGTTCAAGCTAACTTGGCTAGCTTAAGTGGAGTTAGCCAAGTATTATTGCAGGATATCGAAACTGGAGTATTTTTTATGTCTTATCCCTCATGTCCAAACTGTCAATCTGACTACGTTTATCCTGATCAGAACCACCTTGTGTGTCCAGAATGTGCCTATGAGTGGAATCCAGACGAAAAGCCTGAAGTTGTGATCGTCAAAGATGCTAATGGCAATACTTTGGTAGAAGGTGACAAAGTCACCTTAGCAAAGGATCTCAAAGTGAAAAGCAGCTCCTTGGTATTAAAAATTGGCACTAAAGCTTTAATAAGACGGATAGTAGAAGGTAAAGACCATCAGTTAGATTGCAAAGTAGATGGAGCAGGAGAGATGATGATCACCGCTCATTTTGTTAAAAAGTCATAATCTGTATTGGAGTCGGGGAGAAGCGTGGTGCATGATGAAATCATCATTAGCTCAAATCAAAATAAATTCTTACCAACACTGAGGCAGATTTATCTGGCCTCGAGAACAACGACTTTTAAATGGCTAGATAGCAAGCAGTTTTGTCTTGCTGACTTTGATATAGATGTGGAAGGTGAGCAAATATGGGTAGCTCTTTGCAAAGGTAAACCGGTGGGGTTTATTTCTATTTGGGAGCCTGAGAACTTTATCCATCACCTTTACATCTCGCCTGAATATACGAGAAAAGGCATTGGTACTCGGTTACTTGAGTTTGTTAAACCCCGATACACTAGCTTAAGTTTAAAATGTATGCAGCCAAATAAATCAGCATTAAACTTCTATCAATCTCATGGCTTTATTAGTCAATCACAACACATGGATGAGTTTGGTGGATACTACTACCTAACCTATGAGGAATAGAATATTTTGCATAACCCAGTGGCACTTCTTGTTCATGTACCTGACGTCTCTGTAGGACTTAAGTGGTACCAGAAAGCGTTTCCTCTTGCCTCTCCCCGGTATTTGCCCGAGTTTGATTTTACTGTACTCGATATTAAAGGGTTTTCGTTGGAGATTGTCCAAGCCGATAGCAAGGTATCGGCTGGGAAATCAGGAACCGTCCTTTACTGGTTGGTGGATAGTGTTAGGGAATCAATCGACTTTCTACAATCTATAGGGGCAACCTTATATCGAGGCCCAATGGAGATTGAACAGGGGCAATCTATCTGTCAGATGGAAGATCCCTTTGGTAATCTTATCGGCTTACGAGGTAAAATGGGGTAATTAGCCACTCATGTATGAGTGGCACAACCGATCACCACATAAGATCATCTGGTACCACAAAGTCCGCGTATGGATCGTCTTCTGCAGGGACATCAGACTCAGGCTCTTTTAGGTCAATAATGATATCGCTATCGCGCTGCAAAATTTTGTTTGCCACCACACTAGGAATGACCGCATAACCTTCACCAAAGCGTGCAATAGCTAATATCCCTTTAATAAGTTGTTCACGTATTAGGCTATCGACATATAGAGATTTAACTAATGTGCCATCGGTAAAATTATACTTAATGTCGCCATCACTATTAGCAAGCTTATTCATTTCAATGAGTTGCTTAATTTGTGATTGGATTTCTTTGTTGAGGCGCTGCTCATTTTGTTCTGTACTGAGTGCCTTGTCGCGCTCTTGCTGCTGACGTTTTTGCTCTTCTACAGCGGCTTTAACCTCACGAGCTTGAGTGCGTGATTTTTTGGATCCTTTCTTCGCCTTCTTTAGTTTCTTTTCATTCACTAAACCAGCTTTCAACATTTGTTCTTGCAGCGATAGCTTTGCCATGGTTTTTCCACATTTAATAAATAACCCCCGCTATTTTATAGATACATGACGAGCAAATAAAGATGCTTTAACTAACTCAATTCTATGGCTTCTTCGAATTTAATGTGGACGTGTTTCATTTGGTTTTTTTATGTTATGTTCGAATATTATTGTAACCTTTGTTATTAGTATAAGTGCCAAGAAAATGGGCATCTGTTGAGGGAATATGAAGACATTAG
Organism: Vibrio sp.; assembly: GCF_038138445.1. GTDB lineage: Bacteria > Pseudomonadota > Gammaproteobacteria > Enterobacterales > Vibrionaceae > Vibrio. The sequence continues at coordinate 7,552 of NZ_JAYQDQ010000044.1, read as the reverse complement.
ATACACAGAGATTAGTGATGAGCCCCGTCAAAGAGGATGATATAGATATTTATCGAAAAATACTTAGTTCAAATCAACTGACGAAGTTTTTACCTAAAGGCACGGCTTATACTGAAACTGAAATCCAACGTACACATAGCAATAGAATTGCACACTGGGTCCATGGCTTTGGCTCATACGTCATAAACTTAAAGTCTCAACCCAGAGAAAAAATTGGTTATGTTGGGGTTGAGCAATGTGAAGATCCAAACTTTAGTGATATCAGATATGGTATGTTGCAAGAGTATCAAGGCAAAGGCTATGTTCTAGAAGCGTCACTAGCCGTTATTAGAGAAACATTTGGCTTGAACAAACACAAATGGATATATGGTGTATCAATGATTGAAAACTTACCATCTGTTGCAGTTCTTCGAAAACTGGGGATGACGCCAGAGCCGGACTTAAATCTCTATCAGGATTGCGATGAACTCATTACATTCTCTATCGATCCAAAAACGGCGTTTGATATACAAAACTAGCTTTCGGTTGAGCCTTTATGTTTGAGGTGTGTAAAAATCTTACCCAAGCCGGCGTTACTATTGCTATGGCCAGTACGAATCGCTTTAATAGTGATTAATGCTATCTTTTATTCTTAAAGCCTAGGACCGGAGGGTGAAGTATGATTGTTGTCGCGCGCTTTTCGTTTCCGCATGAAGCACATATTGCGAAAGCAAGCCTTGAGGCGGCTGGTATTGAGAGTTGTATTGCTGATGAGCATACGATTAATACGCAGTGGTTGTACTCAAATGCAATCGGGGGTGTGCGCTTGATGGTTGCTGAGCAAGATTTAGAGCAAGCTGAGAATATTCTGAGCACTGACTTTTCAGATGTATTATGTGCTGAACAAAGCGCCACTTCACAAGATCATTGTCCAAAATGTGATAGTGTAAAAATTGAGCCGTTTACCAAAGGTAAACGCTCAGCGTTTTTGGTATTTATACTTCTAGGATTTCCATTGTTTTTCTACAAACATGGATATCGATGCAAGGAGTGCGGGCATTTTTGTGAAAATGCGAAATAGCTGAATTATTGGAGGGATTTCCAATGAAGATAGCAGTGGTGTTGGGGACGTCGAAAGCTGATGGGAATACACTTTATTTGGTCAATCAGTTCGTTGAACTGACACAAGCTGAAGTGTTTGATTTAGCGGATTACAAAATATCGTATTACGATTATTTTCATGAAAATCGCAATGATGACTTTATCCCACTGATTCGCATGCTAAAGAATTATGATCATATTGTCTTTGCTTCCCCTGTTTATTGGTACTCAATGTCCGCGCAACTCAAGGTCTTCTTTGACCGACTTTCTGATTTATTGACCATAGAAAAATCTCTCGGGCGCAAGTTACAGGGAAAAGAAATTTCTGTGCTTTCTACTGGTCATGAGCAAGAATTACCAGATTGTTTTATTGAGCCATTTGAACTGACCGCTGAATATATGCAATTTGTGTTCAGGGGCTTTGGCTACCTTCCAGTCAATAAAGAAAATAACCTCTCGAAAGCGAATGCAATCGCGTAATGGTTCAGTGAAAGTATTTGCCACGAATCGGTTGGTTAGCCTTCTTCTGTCTTTCGATATCTATATGCAGCTCACAGTAATGTATTGATTTTTCGTTACTTCTAGCACAAGATGCGAGTCTTGTATTAAGACTTAAAGAGCGGTTAATGATTACAATTCGTCAATACAAGCCTGAAGATGTACAGGCACTATGGGAAGTGTTTTTCTTCACTGTTCACAATATTAATATCCAGCACTACTCTAAGCAGCAGGTAGAAGCATGGGCGCCAGATAACTGGAATCAAGAGGTTTGGCACGAAAAAATGCTCCAAATCAGTCCCTACATTGCGGAAATTGATGGTCAGGTTGCAGGCTATACGGATCTGCAAGATTCTGGGTTGATTGATCACTTTTTTTGCCACTATAAGTTTCAAGGGAAAGGCGTCGGTCGTGCAATGATGGAATATGTTATAGAGCAGGCCAAGCAACGTGGTATCTCAAGACTTTATTCCGAAGTCAGTATTACCGCTCGCCCTTTCTATGAGCGTATGGGGTTTAGGCTTGTGCGTGAGCAACAAGTCGAAATGCGAGGCCAATTTCTGACCAACTTTGTTATGGAGTTATCATCACTACCCAAATGATATTCGATATATAGAACTCGCTATGTGTATGATAACTTCAGGTAAAGCGACTATAGATGATATTGATAGCCTCATTAATGGTTGGGGTAACAAGTTACGTGAGCAAATCGAATTACTTGAAAGTACCTCGATCAATACAAGTACAGAAAAATAAATTGTAAATTAAATGTTACAACCAAGATCTGTATTTCCCTTTTTCTCATGAAGTTTTTTGACAAAACAGCCCTGTGTTACGTTTTGTTTACAAAATCCACGTGTTTTTCCGATTTAATAATTTGATGGTCTTTTATTCCCTTAACGTAAAAGTTAGTACAAGTTAAATAGAAACGGACATCAATAAATCACAGAGGAAAAAGCAATGACTCAGGAATATAACCCACTAGGAACAGATGGATTTGAATTTGTCGAATACACAGCCGCAACCGAAGAGGGTATTGGTCAACTAAAAGACTTGTTTGTTTCTTTGGGGTTTGCAGAGATTGCTAAACATCGCTCGAAAGAAGCGTGGTTGTACCGTCAAGGAGACATAAGTTTCATTATTAACGCTCAACCACATAGCCAAGCCGAAGAATTTGCAAAAGTTCATGGCCCGTCAGTCTGTGGTATGGCATTTCGTGTAAAAGATGCCTCCATTGCTCTTAAGCATGCACTTGAAAACGGCGCAGAGGAATTTAAAACCGAAATTGGCCCTATGGAGCTGAGTATTCCCGCCGTCTATGGTATCGGACAAAGCTTACTGTATTTTGTTGATCGCTATGGTAAGAAAAGTATCTATGATGTTGATTTCAACTTTTATGATGATGCCGACGAGCGCTTGAAAAAGGCGGATGTGGGGATGTATGAAATTGACCACCTCACTCATAACGTTAAGCAAGGTAATATGGATACCTGGGCTGGTTTTTATGAACGTATCGGCAATTTCCGTGAAATTCGCTACTTTGATATTGAAGGCAAGCTAACTGGTTTAGTCAGTAGAGCAATGACAGCACCTTGCGGCAAAATTCGAATTCCTATCAATGAATCTTCTGATGACAAATCGCAAATCGAAGAGTTTATTCGTGAATACAATGGCGAAGGTATTCAGCATATTGCAATGTCAACAGACGATATTTACCAAACCGTGCAGACGCTGCGTGACCGAGGCATGGATTTTATGCCAACCCCAGATACTTATTATGAGAAGGTGAACTCTCGAGTCGAAGGTCACACTGAGGATGTTGATAAGCTTAAGGAGCTACAGATCCTAATTGATGGTGCGCCAATGAAAGACGGTATCCTACTGCAAATCTTTACTCAAACGGTGATAGGGCCCGTCTTCTTTGAAATCATTCAGCGTAAAGGGAATGAAGGGTTTGGTGAAGGTAACTTTAAGGCACTATTTGAGTCGATTGAAGAAGATCAAATTCGCCGAGGAGTATTGAGCGATGCATAAGTGGATTACATTCCCTCACCGGGAGGGAGTGTGCTCCAAACAGGCGCACGCAGATTTTCCGGAAGAGGCTATATATGAGCGAGAAACTGGCCGAAGTGGTTTCTTCGGGCCAGCCTCACATTTTCATCATCAACACGCTCCAACGGGTTGGATTGAATGGGAAGGTGATTTACGCCCAAGGGCATTTAACTTCAATTTAGTAGAAAAAGCGGCGCAGATTTCGCCGTGGGCGGTGCCAGACCTACTGTTTAATAACGATTGTAAGATTCGTACTTGGCGTCTTGAAGAAAAGATGGACTTTCTGGTGCGAAACGCTGACGGTGATGAACTACTTTTTATTCATCAGGGCAAAGCAGATTTGTACAGTGATTATGGCCATTTGACGGTTGGTGAGGGAGATTATGTTGTCATCCCTCGTTCGACTAATTGGCGTATTGAACCTCTAGAACCTTTGTTTATTTTGATGATTGAAAATACCGATGCTACCTACTCATTACCAGATAAAGGCATGGTAGGGAATCATGCGGTCTTTGATCCTGCAGTGTTAGAAGTACCATCAATTAATCAGCAATTTAAGGACCAATATTCAGAGCAAAAAACACAGGTTCAAGTCAAAAGGCATGGTCAGGTGAGCGTTATTACTTATCCGTTCAATCCTCTTGACGCTGTTGGTTGGCATGGTGATTTGGCAGTAGTGAAACTGAACTGGCGTGATATCAGACCATTAATGTCACATCGATATCATTTGCCGCCTTCTGCACATACAACGTTTGTTGGCGCAGGTTTTGTTGTCTGTACATTCGTTCCTCGCCCAATAGAAAGTGACCCTGGTGCTCTGAAAGTGCCTTTCTATCATAATAATGATGATTATGATGAAGTCCTTTTCTATCACGCAGGTGACTTTTTTAGCCGAGATAACATAGAGGCTGGTATGGTGACATTCCATCCGGCAGGTTTTACTCACGGCCCTCATCCAAAAGCATTTCAAGCAGGCAGAGAGTACAAGAAAAAGTTCACTGACGAAGTGGCGGTCATGATAGATACTCGTCACGCACTCAGCTTTAGTGATGAAGCGCAATCGGTTGAAAATCAGGAATACGTGTACAGCTGGAAATCACATCCAAATAAATAATAAAGAGAATTATAATGAAGTTAGCCACCTTAAAAAATGGAACTCGTGACGGCCAGCTTGTGGTCGTAAGTAAAGATCTTAGTGTTTGTTCGGCAGTCAAAGACATTGCTCCTACGCTTCAATTTGCACTCGATCAATGGACTAAAGTTGAGTCACAGTTAAATGAAGTTTACCTTGCCTTAAATGAAGGGCGCGTCGCTGACTCAATGCCTTTTGACCAACAAGCTTGTGAGTCACCGTTGCCGCGTGCCTATCAATGGGCCGATGGTAGTGCTTATGTCAATCATGTCGAGCTAGTTCGTAAAGCGCGCGGCGCTGAAATGCCGCCAAGTTTTTGGACGGATCCGCTGATGTATCAAGGTGGGTCGGATGCCTTTATCGGCCCGTGTGATGATATTACGGTTGGAAGTGAAGAGTGGGGAATAGATTTCGAAGGTGAAGTTGCAGTGATAACCGATGACGTTCCTATGGGCGCAAGTCTTAAGCAAGCTGCCAATTCAATTCGCCTTATCATGCTGGTCAATGATGTCTCTCTACGCGGTTTAATTCCTAATGAACTGGCCAAAGGGTTTGGTTTCTTTCAGTCAAAACCTTCGTCGGTCTTCTCTCCAGTTGCAGTGACGCCTGATGAATTAGGTGAAGCATGGGATGGAGGTAAAGTTAATTTGCCTTTGCTTTCCTATTACAATGATGAGCCATTTGGTTGCCCGAACGCTGGTGTGGATATGACCTTTGAGTTTCCACAGTTAGTCGCACATGCGGCCAAAACTCGGCCTCTTTCCGCTGGTGCGATTGTTGGCTCGGGCACAGTATCAAATAAGCAGGGTACGGAATTTGGTACCTCAATAAAAGAAGGTGGAGTCGGATATTCGTGTATTGCAGAAGTACGCATGATTGAAACCATTCGAGATAGTAAGCCTTCTACGCAGTTTATGAAGTTTGGCGACTCTATTAAGATTGAAATGAAAGACGAAACAGGTAAATCCATTTTTGGCGCTATCGACCAGAAAGTGGTGAAGTACTAATGTCTAATATCACGCTTTATGGCTATTGGCGTTCGTCGGCGGCTTATCGAGTTAGGATTGCATTAAATCACAAGGGGCTTGCCTATCAAAAAAAGTCGGTTCATTTGGTCAAAAACGGCGGCGAGCAACATGCAAGTGATTTCAAATCGTTGAATCCAAGCCAGCTTGTTCCCGTTTTAGTTGATGGTGATATGCAGCTTAATCAGTCTCTAGCGATTATCGATTACCTCGATGAAACGTATCCAACAGCCTTATTGACTCCGTTGGATAAGCAGAAGCGCTATCTGGTTAAGGCCTTGGCTCAGGATATTGCAGTCGATATTCATCCATTAAATAACCTCAGAGTATTGAAATATTTGACTGGCGAATTGTCACTGGAAGAATCTTGCAAGTCCGATTGGTACAAGCATTGGATCCTACTCGGATTCGAAGGCTTGGAGCAAAAGCTGACTAAAAGCAGAGGAACGTATTGTGTGGGTAATGAAGTGAGTTTGGTTGATATTTGTTTGATTCCACAAGTATATAATGCCGAGCGCTTTGATGTTGACCTGACTAGCTTTCCAATAATAAGAGAAGTTTCTGCTGCATTAAGAGAGCTACCCGCATTCATTGATGCTGCGCCAGAAAAGCAGCCTGATGCTGTTATTGGATGAGCGCTGCTTTATAGCAAACGTCTTCTTGCCATAACATCATTACCTAGCCACCTCTCATGATATTGATAGGTGGCTGCCAAACTACACTTTCAAGTCTAGCAACTAAAGCTATATCAGGCGACTTAGAGGGCTTTCTCTATGGTCTGAAATTTTTTGGCTTTAATGCAACAAGTGAACATTTGACATTTTGTACAATGTTCTCTGCTGTATTGCCGATTATTACACCTTCTATTCCTGTGCGTGCTAATGTGCCCATCACCAGAATATCAACTTCTTTTTCTTCAACACATACAGGAATCTCATCATCTGGTGTGCCATGAAGTCGGTGTATACTTATATCACCTCCAATGCCAGAATCATCGACTAGTGTTTGTAATGCGACTGAATGTTGCTGGTCGGCTGATTTTATATGGTTTTCCAGCTCTTCTTCTGAGGGTTTAAACCATACATTATCTTTTAAGTAGCTTTCTAAAACATATTCCCAGCAAGAAACAATGTGAAGCTGACCATCACAATTGTCTGTAATTGTGCGGCTTAGTCGAAGAAGATCAATGGAAAGCGCGCGTTCTTCTTCTGTAGTGGCATTTGCATCAATGGCTACGGCAACTTTCTGTTTATCACTTGGCTTATTGGTTGGACGATTGAGCCATACTGGACATGGACAGTTGCGCAGTAAGTTCATATCAATGGCACGCAAGCCCAAACTATTAGTTTTGTTAGACTCCGCCTCTTTGATGACCAAATCAATTTTGTGTTTTTCGATATAACTAATGGCTTCCACATCCGGCTTATCCGCTACAATCAGCTCGACTGCAATATCCATGTCATCTATCGAAAGTAATAAGCTACTTTGAATTTGACTTTGTAGTGATTCGAGCAGCGAACCTTCATAATGCTCTTCATATTCGTGCATATCATCGGGAAGGTGAGGGCAGACAACAAGGCCCGTCAATTTAGCTTGGTTCGTATTAGCGAGGTGAATTGATTGAGCAAGGGGCTCATTATGATCCATCACGCCTTTAGTTAAGAACAGTATATTGTTGAACTTTTTCATACTCACCTCCGTGTGTATAAAGTTTGTAAGCTGGCGGTGAGCCCCATTTAACTGAAAGCTGGCACCGACTAAAAAT
>NZ_JAYQDQ010000043.1:29667-33866 GCF_038138445.1 Vibrio sp. | reverse complement strand
CTGATGGGATCATTCAATTGATCTGCCGATTAATGTTTAACTGATCGGCATTAGTCTTTAACACTGCGTTTTTGTTTCTATGGTTTAGGTATGGGGGCTCGCCACTTTTTCCACGAGTCTTCTGGCGTTGAGTTTAAAAAGAAAGACTGACCTTGCTCTGCCATAGGTTGAAGAGGGACATTATCTGGTGTAGAGAAGGTGATACCGCCTTTTATGATACTATCTATTGTGCCAGCTTTGATATTAGCGCCGCCAAGACCAATAGAAACATCAACACCAGAAGTATTCCAGAATACGCTATTTGATCTAACCAAATAAGCGTATTGCGGGGAGATTGAAATTGTGGATACCACGCGATCAGCAAATTCACCAAGATCAACTTGAATCACACGTCCAACTTCCATTTCCCGGAAAAGTACAGGGGTACCAATGGTTACTGCTCCAAGAGTTTCGCTTTGTAGTGTAAAGGGAATTCCATCGGTATTTGACGGTTGCTTATGTAGGCTAAACTTGAATGTCGCTTTTCCATTACCGGGCTTTACATTGATTGCTGGAGCCCAGAAGTTTTGTAAGTTTTTAACTCCGCTTAACCCTAAAGTCGGTTGTGCAATCCAAAAATAGCTGTTCTCTTTAGCGAGAATATCGGCATACTCTGGCAGTAAACGGAGCTTAATTATCATCGTTTCACGTTTGAAATCTGGGGTAACAGATACCGCTTCACCTACGTTTATGCCATTGTATTTAACACTGGTTCCTCTGGAAATATGATTTTCACCCTTAGCCACTAAAGTGATAGTACGGCCATATTTTCTTGCGGCTTTGAAACTATCGTATAGCAGCCATTTGTTTCCGCTTATATTTTCTACACCAGGAATGGAGTCAAATGCAATGCTGCCTTGTATTAGTGATTTTAGTGGAGCAGCCTTAACATTTATACCATGGAGACCTGCATCGACCTCGACACCAGAGTAGTTCCAAAATACAGTATCTTTAGTCAATAAATGTTGATATTGTTTCTCTATACTTGCTTTTACTTCAACACCGTCTCCCACAAGGTTGAAATCTGAGACACGACCGACTGTCAAGTTTTTATATAGTAGGGGACTACCTTTATTTATTGGCGGTAATTGTTCAGCAAACAGGGTGATGGTTTCAGAGCCAGAAACATTATATTGAGCTAATTCAGCAAGTGACTGACTCGGGTAAAGAGTGTATTGTTTGTTCGGAGTATTACTTCCTTCACTCGTAAAGCTGATTGATCCCGTAAGTAGCTGCTTTGCGGGGGGAACCGAAACATGAAGGCCTGATTCTGTCAGTTCTGCAGTCGCACTACCAGTGACATAGAATCGATTCTGTGACTTTATGAGTGATGAATAGTCCTTGTCGATATGTAAGTCTATGTGAACTTTATTTTTAACTAACGAAACTTTCGTTACTTCTCCAACTGAGATGCCTTTAAAAAGTACGTTTACCCCAACATCAAGACCGAAGGAATTATCTGCTATTAGCGTAATAAAGGTCGAATTTGACTGTTTCTGATGAAATTCGTCTTTACTAAGAGCGTTAAAATAACGTGACCTCTCCTTTCCCAGGAATTAAAGTTAAGTAATTGCCTTTCAATAAGTTAGTGACATTTTCGATACCAGAAAGTGACACTTTTGCCTCTTTTAAAATGAAATGGCTGCCTGTTGTTAACATGTCAGAAAACAGAGGCTCTATGGCTGCTAGGGCAACGATGTCCTTTCGTCCGTTACTAAATTGCAAGTCAGTGATTTGGCCGATAGCGATGCCACGATACATAATAGGAGCACCCGCTGGGCTTATGTTGTTATTATCTGGTAGAGTTATCTTTATCGGTATTCCTCGACCCGCCGTCTTCAGATCCGGATAAAGCTTAAATCGACTATTGTCAGCGACAGGTTCTCCTCCGTCAGGGGAGTCCACTGAAATTGAGCCGCCAATCAAGGAGCTTAGGCTATCTAATTTTAGATCTACGCCATGGATACCTAGAGTCGCCCCTAAGCCGCTAACATTCCAAAACCTGCTTTCATCGGTGATAATACTTCTGTATTCATCCTGAATTGAGGCATGAATAAGAACATTTTTTTCATTTCCATCCAATTGATAACTATACACTTCCCCAATAGGAATCTTTCTATAAACAATTTGTGAGCCTATAGAAATTCCCCCTAGGTCATCTGCTCGGAGCGTAATATTGAGGCCGCTAGGAGCCCGGATATCGGCCGGTGGGTGCTCTAAAGCAGAGAATCGTTTTTCAGGTTTAGAAGGCTTAGCACTGGGTTGAATAGCAATATAGTTACCCGATACCAGCGCATCAAGGCCCGATATGCCAGATAAGCTTGCGGTCGGTTTGACCATCCAGAATAGCGTGCCTTGTGAAAGTAGTTTAGTTGCTTCGGGGTAAATATCGGCCTCAACATAAATGTTGCTTAGGTCGTCTGACAGCTTGATATCACGAACCATACCCACTTCGAGTCCATGATAGCGTATGGTAGTTCGGCCCGCGACTAGGCCTTGCGCATCAGAGAAGTGAATTTGAATACGTTCGCCAGCATCCTCTACCGCCTTTAGTACTAACCAACCAGCCAAAATTAACGCCAGTACTGGAAGCAACCACAAAGGCGATAATCTTTTATTACCTTTGACATCAGGTGAGTAAGACGGCGAGTTTTGAGTTGAATTAGCCATTTGATATTTCTTCTCTTCGGTCGGTTTTGAGATTCACGGAGCGCTCATCCCAAATAAGCCTAGGATCAAGGCTTTCTGCTGCAAACATAGTAAATAAAACAACGAGACCAAATGCAACCGCGCCAAAACCTGGGGTAAAGTTGAGTAGTTGGCCACGGTCAATTACTGTCATCATGATACAAATCACAAACAGGTCCATCATTGACCATCGCCCAATCCATTTAATAATGAAATAAATGACCATTCTTTGGCGACGACGCAAAGTTCGTTTGAATTGAATTGATAGCAGCAAATAGGTAAGTCCCAAAATTTTTACTACAGGTACTGCTATGCTGGCAATGAAAATTATCAGTGCGATTCCCCACATGCCGCTTTTTACTAGTGATGCTACACCTGAAAATATAGTGTCTTCAATCCGTCGTCCATTAGTTATTAGGATAGATATAGGAATCAGATTTGCTGGGAAAACAGCAATGCTTGCTGCAATAACATATGCCCACGTTGTTTGGATAGAATGCGGCTTGCGTCGAGAAATAGGTTTTTGGCAGCGAACGCAAAAGTCGCCATGTGGTTGCGAAAGGTGACAATGAAGGCAATGAAGTTCTTTCTTGTTAAAATCATAGTATCGCTCTGGGTTATATTTTTCCCAGTAACTATAGATGCTAACTCGTGTAACAAGTAGCACTGTCATACACTGTAGCATGATAAATCCATATAGACCTGCACCAACATGAATATCTGAATAGTCTTGGAGCTTAAAGCAAGAAATCGCAATACTTACCAGAAAAACGTCGATCATTACCCAAACTTTAATTTGTTTGATAGTGTACAACGCATATTTTAAAGTCTTAAACTGGTTGGCTTTCAGTGCTATATGGGCAGCTAGAACAGACAAACAAAGCATAAATGGTGCAATGGAACTACAAAAAAATATGAGCAACGAGAGGAAGACAAACCCTTCATCAAACAGAGTAAAAACCCCTGATGGTAAGGTGGCTGGTATCATAACACCGAACAACCGGATGCTTATAAAAGGAAAAAAATGGGAGGGCACATACAGTAAAAGGCATGCAACGGCTAATGCTAAGTTGCCAGACAGAGAAGGGGAGCCTCCTCTATATAAATGTGTACCACAGCGTGGACAATAGGCACTTTTTCCTCTTTCTAATCTAATAGAAGTGATGGGGAGTTCGCAGCCGTGACACAAGCGAATATGTGATATATTCGGCTTTAAGCCCTTTTTGGTATCAGTAATTGGAGGACACATCATTGCCTCCTATCACAAGTGTATAGGGTTAATTTACACGTGAGACTGAACATTTCCATATAAAGTTTGATATAAGCCTTCTTGTTTAACCAACTCAACATGTGTTCCTGCCTGCGCCACTTGTCCATCTTCTAAAACATAGATCAAATCAGCTTGCTTAACTGCAGATAAACGATGAGCAACGATTAAGGTAGTTCTGCCATCCAAGAATCATTACTAATAC
>NZ_JAYQDQ010000043.1:0-29657 GCF_038138445.1 Vibrio sp. | reverse complement strand
GGCTGATTCAGTTGATGTATCAAGTGCTGATGTCGCTTCATCCAAAATAACAAATTTAGGGTTGGTCAATACCATGCGTGCAATTGCTAACCTTTGTTTTTGACCTCCTGACAAACGAATACCATTACGTCCGACAGGTGTATCTAGGCCTTCTTTGAATTCGCTAGTGACGGTATCGAGTTGCGCAATTTCTAACGCGCGCCACAAAGCGGCATCTTCATACTTTGAACCTAAGGTCAGATTATGTCTTAAAGTGTCATTGAATAATATAGGTTGTTGTAAGACAACGGCAATATTTTTCCGGATTGTATCAAAGCCTATTTCTTCTGTGGTTTTACCATTGAATCTAATGATACCCGAATCCTGATGGTACACCCCCAGAAGCAGTTGTATCAGTGTCGATTTCCCACCTCCGCTAGCACCAACGAGCGCAACTTTCTTCCCTGCTGGGATATGAAGATTAAGATGATTGAGGACTGTACATTCGTCATTGTATGAGAAGTTAACATTTTCGATGCTGACTTCCACTTGCGAGTTATTAGTAAATGGGTTGACCGTGCTAGTTGGACGCAATTCTTCATCCAATGACAGTAAGGAATTAATTCTTTGAAGCGCTGCTTTTGCGCTATACCATGAAAACTGAATTCCAAGCAGCTCTTGAACTGGACCTAACATAAACCACAGATAGCCAAATACCGCAAAAATCTGACCAATAGTTAAATCGCTAAACAAAACCATTAGCATGGCGATAGCACGAAATAACTCGAACCCTAGAAGGAATAAAAGAAAAGAAAGGCGACCAGCCGCCTCTGACTGCCATGTGTACTTATCTGCGTCTAAACGAATTCGATTTGCATCTTGTTTTAGTTCAGCAAGAAATTCTCGTTCTTTATTAGCCGCACGTAGTTGATAAATTCCGTCTAGAGTTTCTACCAACCTATTTTGAAAGTGCTCGAAGGACTGGTTTTCTCGTTTTTTGAGGTGCTTAACCTTGTTACCCAGCTTGCGAGAAAAATAGATAACAATAGGGTTAACCAAAAGAATGAAGAGACCCAAACGCCACTCTAGCCATAGTAGTACACCAGCAGTACCCATTACAGTTAGTAAGCCGATTAGAAATTTACTTAGGGTTGCGCCAATAAATTTATCAATGGTCTCTACATCGGTGACTAAATGAGCATTTACGCCGCCACTACCTCTTGTTTCGTATTGTTTCATGCTTATACGCCCAAGCTTATCGAGCATCTTACTGCGCATTTGATAAGTAATGCTCTTTGAAACAAGTGTAAATTGTCGGCTTTGCAGTATATTAAGTGCTTGACTCATTGTCCTCATCAAGACTACAAGTCCAAGGGTCAAAAATATGTAGCCTGTAGGAGTCTGTAGCGAACTAGGTAACACAGTATTCATTACCTCTATCCCTTGTGCTGGTTGATTCAACAACACTTCATCAACCATGAGTGGCATTAGCAGGGGGATTGGTACACTTAGCAAAGTGGCACATATAGCAATTAAATTTGCGATAACTAGCCGTGATTTGTGCTTTTTTACTTGAGTTATTAGCCAAGAGCGGCTAATTGTGTTTGCTGTTTCATCCATGATAGCTGTGCTGCTTCTCGTTGATGATGTTGGATTAATTGTACGTTGGTTCTTCAACCAAGTCTTTTAAAATTGGGAATTAATATGAAAGTAGAACAGTATGAAAGGTTAACCAAGCAAGCTATTGCACTTATTGAATCGGAAAAAGACCTGATTGCTAATCTTGCAAATATAAGTGCATTATTAAACATGGAGTTGGAACACGTAAATTGGGTAGGTTTTTACTTATTACAGGGTGAAGAATTGGTCTTAGGTCCATTTCAGGGAAAGCCCGCGTGTGTAAGAATACCCATTGGCAGGGGAGTCTGCGGAGTTGCGGTGGAGCAAAATCAAACCCAGAGAGTAAACAATGTTCACCAGTTTGAGGGACACATTGCTTGTGATGCAGAAAGTAACTCAGAGATTGTCATACCATTTCATATAGATGGGCATCTAGTTGGGGTTCTTGATATAGATAGCCCTTTATTAAGCCGTTTTGGTGAAATTGATGAACAAGGCTTAACATTTTTGATGAGTGAAGTAGAAAAGCTGCTTAATTCACACGCTATCAGTGCATAAATTCATTATTGACGGTGGTTTTTCGTTTTTAGGTCACTATAATACCTGAAATATTTATCCGAATGCTCGCGGAAGAGACCGCATTAACCAGGACCCCTCATGGAAAACACTGAAAAGTTAAAAAATAGCAAAGAAGTGATTGCGTATATTGCTGAATGTTTCCCTAAGTGCTTTACTTTAGAAGGTGAAGCGAAGCCGCTCAAAATTGGTATTTTTCAAGATCTTGCGGAGCGTCTTACCGACGATCCAAAAGTGAGTAAAACACAGATTCGAGCAGCATTGAGACAGTACACTTCTTCATGGCGTTATCTACATGGTGTTAAGCCAGGTGCTGTTCGTGTTGACCTAGATGGTAATCCTGCTGGGGAATTAGAAGAAGAGCATGTTGAGCATGCTAAGACTGCATTAGCTGAGAGTAAAGCTAAGGTACAGGCCCGTCGTAAAGAGCATGCTCAGAAAGCGAGAGAAGAAGGTAAGGCGAAAGCAAAACCGGCAAATAAAAAGTCACAGAACCGTCGTCCACCGCAGAATAAAGTGAACAAGGCCAACAAACCACAAGAAACAAGGGCTCTGACGGTAGAAGAGATTACCATAGGTAATCAAGTAAACGTCAACATGGGCAAAGGTAATATGGCTGCGACTATAGTTGAAATCAATAAGGAAGATGTGCGTGTTCAACTGCCTAACGGCCTGCAAATGGTTGTAAAAGCGGAGCACCTGCGCGCATAAAGGAGATACTCCTACGCATGAAATGCCGTTCGAAATTGTCGCTGATTGCTGCTGGCCTATGGTTAGCAGCATCCTCAGCATACGCTCTTAAAGCTAATATCGCTTTAGACGACCTTCCAGTGTTAGCGCCAGAGGCTCAGCACTCGACTGCAAGTAAACGTGTTACCTCACGCTTTACTCGCTCACACTATAAACACTTCGCCTTGAATGATGCGTTTTCTGAAGCAATTTTTCAAAGATATATCGAGTCTTTAGATTTCAATCGTAATATTTTCACACAAGCTGATATTAAATCTTTTAAGAAGTTAGCTGCGAATTTGGATGAGCAGCTAAAGTCTGGGGACAATCAGATAGCATTTGATGTATACAATATGTCGATGAAACGTCGTTATGAGCGTTTCGCTTATGCTCTGTCTCTCCTTGATAAAGAGATGAAGTTTGACGTAGATGAAAGTATCGAGTTGGATCGAAGTAAAGCAGGCTGGCCGAAAGATACCAAAGAGTTAGATGAACTTTGGAGAAAACGAGTTAAGTATGATGCTCTGAATCTTAAGCTTACTGGCAAAGATTGGGCCGAAATTAAAGATGTTTTAGGTAAACGCTATAATAATGCTTTAAAGCGTCTTAGCCAAACTCATAATGAGGATGCCTTTCAGCTATACATGAACGCGTTTGCCAGAGAAGTTGATCCTCATACAAGCTATCTTTCTCCAAGAAATGCGGAACAGTTTCAGACTGAAATGAATCTTTCTTTGGAAGGAATCGGTGCTGTGCTGCAAATGACGGATGACTATACGGTAATTCGTTCTCTAGTTGCAGGTGGGCCTGCGTCTAAGAGTAAGCAGCTTGATGAAGGTGATCGTATCATTGGTGTCGGGCAAGATGGTGAAGACATTGTTGATGTCATCGGTTGGCGTTTGGATGATGTGGTACAGCTTATTAAAGGGCCAAAAGGCACTAAAGTGAATTTGCAGATCTTACCAGAAGGAAAAGATGCGAAGGCACAGGTCGTTACTATTGTACGAGACAAGATAAGACTTGAAGATCGGGCAGTTAAGTCAGAGATTATTAAGAAAGACGGCAAGAAAATAGGTGTTTTAGAAGTGCCTAGCTTTTACGTCGGCCTAGCGAAAGATACTGACAAACTGATTACTGAGATGAAAGGCAAAGGCATTGATGGTGTTATTGTAGACTTACGTAATAATGGTGGCGGTGCTCTCACTGAAGCTACATCTCTATCTGGCCTTTTCATCACTAGTGGCCCTGTTGTGCAAGTACGAGACAGCTACGGTAGGGTTAACGTTAATAGTGATACAGATGGAAAAATTAGCTATGACGGCCCAATGACGGTCCTTATTAATCGCTATAGTGCTTCGGCTTCGGAAATTTTTGCAGCGGCAATGCAAGATTACGGAAGAGCGATTATTCTTGGCGAAAACTCTTTTGGTAAGGGTACGGTACAACAGCACCGCTCTCTGAATCATATTTATGATTTGTTTGATAAAGAATTGGGTTACGTTCAGTATACGATTCAAAAGTTCTATCGTATTGATGGCGGAAGTACTCAGAATAAAGGAGTGGTACCTGACATTGCGTATCCGACACCTATTGCACACAATGAGACTGGAGAAAGTGTAGAAGACAATGCTTTACCGTGGGACAGCATAGATAAAGCCAACTATAAAGCATTACAGCGTAATGAAAAACTGATTAAGAAGCTTGATGCTTTGCACCAAGCTCGTGTTGCTAGCGAACCTGAGTTCAAGTTTATTGCTGAAGATATTGCACGATACAAAGCTGAAAAGGACGACAATACACTCTCTTTGAGTGAAAAAGTCCGTAAGCAGGAGAGCGATAAGGTCGATGAAGACCGTTTAGCACGGATAAACAAAAGGCAAAAAACAATCGGAGAGAAACCATTTAAGTCTCTCGACGATGTTCCTAAAGACTACGAAGCGCCAGACGTTTATCTTGATGAGTCAGTAGCCATAATGGTCGATATTCTCAAGGCATCTTCGAAGAAAGCCATTTAATTGTGTTTATTATTGACTGAAAGCGAGCTCCTTAAATGCTCGCTTTTTTTCATCGTTAGCGTGAGCTAGATCTTGATTTTCGCATATTTGTGCTTCTGAGCCTAAGCTTAAAGAAAAGAGCGAGGTGCACTATGAGATGGATTGGAGTTTTACTTACAGGTGTATGTCTATCTTGTCTTGCTAATGAAGTTCGCGACAACAGCGACTTAACGCAGTTTGACCAACCTTTCTTACTTGGTGATTGGTATCTGGTTAATCCTAACCCGGAACAGTCAGAAGAAAACTTTTTAGCCATCAAATTGAGCTTAGATTCTAACTACAGTTTTAAAATTGATATTCAAAAGCGTGATTACTCTGTTGATCACTGGGAAGGGTTATACACAGCCAATGAGGATACGCTTATTCTTGGGCTAAATACTTCAGAGCCCCAAACATACAACTATTCCAGTAATCATAATATGCTTAACCTAAATGGCGTTGTGTTTACTAAAGCACTATCAAATGCTTTGGCGGGCATGTGGTCCAGTGCGAAATTAAGCGGCCACGAGTTTGTTGCGAGTGAAGTGCAACAAATGGATTTAATCTTGCAGCCTGACTTTGTGTTTATGTTCAGAGTCAGTAACAGTGAAGGTGATGAAGCTATCCATAAGGGTGTTTATTATACAGAAGGTGAACACCTTGTTTTGCTTTATGAAAATGGTGAGCACGAAACTAGATATAGTTTAAACAGCGATATACTTACTTTAGAAATGGAAGAAGGTGCGCTTTACGCTGTGCTTAATCGAGTGCGGTAATCCATTCTTACACTGCTTTTGTTTGAGCGTTAGGCGAGGTATTACCACATAATACCTCGTCTTTTCGTTGGTATAAGGTTAAGCTAATGCTCAATGAAAGAGCCTGACTTTAAAGTTTTCAATACCGATATGCGCAGGTAGCTTTTAGTTTGCATCTGCTCTTTCTCTAAAGTAAATAGGTCCAGCGAAAGGGTTCACGAGGAAAAATGTTCATAGGAAGAACATAAAACTCGCGTATTTCTTGCCAATAGACCTCTCATAATATCGCGTTTTAGTTAGAAGGATTTCGAAATGGCTCAAACACCTCAAGCCAAGTATCGTAAAGATTACATGTTACCATCTCACACAATTACTAATATTGATTTAGTTTTTGATCTTTATGACCACAATTCCCTTGTGACTGCGACTTCAACTGTAAAGCAGTTAAAAGAAGAAAACGTTCTTCTCCTTGATGGTGAACAGCTCCAACTAATTAGTATTCACGTAAACCAAGAGAAATGGACAAGCTTTGAACAGCTAGAGGCTGGGCTTTCTATTTCTGGGCTTCCCGAAGAGTTCGAGCTGAAAATAGTCACCGAAATTGATCCTGCAAATAATTCAGCTCTGGAAGGTTTGTATAAATCTGGAGGTGCATTTTGTACCCAATGTGAAGCAGAAGGTTTCCGTAGAATTACTTATTACTTGGACCGTCCTGATGTGCTCGCAACATACTCAACGAAAGTCATTGCTGATAAAGCACATTATCCCTATTTGTTAAGCAATGGTAATCGCATTTCTCAAGGCGAGCTAGACAACGGGCGTCATTGGGTGCAGTGGCAAGATCCACATCCAAAACCAGCCTATCTATTTGCTTTAGTAGCAGGAGATTTTGATGTTCTTCGGGACAAGTATGTCACTAAATCAGGTCGTAATATTGACCTTGAGATTTTTGTAGATAAGGGAAATCTTGATAGGGCACCACATGCAATGGCATCTCTTATTAACTCAATGAAATGGGATGAAGAAAGATTTGGCCTCGAGTATGACCTAGATATCTATATGATTGTTGCCGTGGACTTCTTCAACATGGGTGCTATGGAAAACAAAGGGCTAAATGTGTTCAATTCAAAGTTTGTCCTTGCTAATGAGAAAACAGCGACTGACACAGATTACCTTGGAATTGAGGCTGTTATTGGCCATGAATATTTCCATAACTGGACGGGGAATCGTGTTACATGTAGAGATTGGTTTCAGTTAAGCCTTAAAGAAGGCTTAACAGTATTTAGAGATCAAGAGTTTTCATCAGACTTAGGTTCTCGTGCTGTTAATCGAATCAATAATGTTCGTATTATCCGAGGCCCTCAATTTGCTGAAGACGCTAGCCCTATGTCACATCCTATTCGCCCAGAAAAAGTTATTGAAATGAATAACTTTTATACCTTAACTGTTTATGAAAAAGGCAGTGAGGTGATAAGAATGATACATACTCTGCTTGGTGAAAAGGCTTTCCAAAAAGGAATGAAACTGTATTTTGACCGTCATGATGGCACGGCCGCAACATGTGAAGATTTTGTAGCTGCGATGGAGGATGCATCTGGGGTAGATTTAGGGCAGTTTCGTTTGTGGTATAGCCAATCTGGCACACCAAGATTATCAATTGATAGTGATTACGACTCAGCAAACAAGACATACTCTTTAACAGTATCACAGTACACTCCTGCTACTCATGATCAGCAAGATAAGCAACCATTGCATATCCCATTAGATATAGAGCTTTATGCAGCGGATGGTCAAACTATTCCGTTACGTCGTCACGGAGTGGATGTCAATAAAATCCTTCATGTCATCAAAGACAGAGAGACTTTTGTTTTTGAGGATGTAGAGGAGAAGCCTGTACCATCATTACTACGTGAATTTTCAGCTCCCGTTATCTTGGAATATGACTACAGCGATGAAGAGCTGACTTTTTTAATGGTGCATGCTAGCAATGATTTTTCACGATGGGATGCTGGCCAAATGTTACTAGCCAAATATATTCGCAGTAATGTAAACGCTGTTCAAACTGGAACAGAGATTGAATTACCCATGTCTTTGATCGATGCTTTTCGAGGTGTGTTGCTTTCTGATACATTGGAACCTGCCCTTATCGCCGAAATTATGGCGCTTCCAAGTCACAATGAAGTGTCAGGTTGGTATAGCCAAATTGATGTAGACGCAATTGCTAAAGTACTAAAAGCGATTAAGGTGAGTCTAGCCAATGCGCTTGAAGATGAGTTAAGCGCGATTTATCACAGCCTAAAAGAAGTTGACTATACGATTTCACATGAAGCAATAGGCAAGCGATCTTTACGTAATACAGCGCTTTCTTATCTGGCTTATACAGAGCTCGGGAACAGTCTAGTGGAAAAGCAATACTTTTCTGCAAACAATATGACAGATACTATTGCAGCAATGAGCGCAGTGAATAATGCTCAACTAGATTGTCGAGAAAAGCTGATGACTGACTACAGCGAGAAGTGGCAGCATGACGGATTGGTTATGGATAAATGGTTCGCATTGCAAGGGTCCAACCCTGCTGAGAATGCACTGGAAGTCATTAAATCTACAATGCACCATAAAGCCTTTAGTCTTAAAAACCCTAACCGTACAAGAAGTCTGATAGGTTCGTTTTTAAATATGAACCCTGTTCGATTCCACTCTAAAACCGGAGAAGGATACCAGTTTGCTGGAGAAATTCTTAGAGAGTTGAATACAAGCAACCCTCAAGTTGCTTCTAGATTGATTGATCCCTTACTTAAGTTTGGCAAGTATGATGACACGAGACAAGCTCTAATGAGACAAGAACTCGAGCAGCTGAACTCTCTAGATAACCTCGCCAAGGATTTGTTTGAGAAAATCAATAAAGCTTTGGATTCTTAATCTGTAAAACAAAGTAGTAGCGCTAACCGCGCTGCTACTTGTATTCGTTAACACCAAACACAGCCATTTGCTAAGTTTATAGAACAAGAATGAACCAATACTATTTTTCACTAAACATTTCTTATCAAGCCTTTTTAGCGCATTATAGTGGTATCGCAAGCAACGTTCTTGTCACAACAGACCAAGGTTTGCGGTTGCAATTGCCTGCAACTAAATTCCGTCCATTTCTTAGTCAAATAGGTCTGAATGGACGTTTTCGCCTGACAACTGACCAAAACAATAAGTTTATAAAGTTAGAAATGCTGTGAACAATTGATTCTGTAAGACTTTAAATAGAACCTCAGTCACATTATCAAACATTTCACCTCCTACCACTCCTAAAAGAATTAACCATTTATCAATAAAGCTTTTACAATAAAGCGGCATTACCCGTGTTAAGCACTATGCTTACAACAGCCCTCAAAAATATATAAAATTCTAATTGTGGAGTGTGATTATGACCGCGCGTGAAACTTTGATGCCGGTTCTGCTTGAAAAGGTTTACAAACTGATTCAAGACAAACTCGAGCTTGCTCATCAACCCCTTGTCACTCAACTTGCTCAGCATTTATTTAGCAATATTTCTCATGACGACCTTGTCGAAAGGAATGAATCTGATCTTTATGGTGCAATTATTAGCCTTTGGCATCATATAAATGAAAAGAAAGCCGACGAAGTCTCTGTACGAGTGTTTAATCCAACTGTGAGTCGTCAAGGATGGCAATCCACCCACACTATTGTAGAAATCGTTGTGCCAGACACTCCTTTCTTAGTAGATTCTGTGAAAATGGCATTGAGCCGATTAGATTTGGCTTCTCACCTGATGCTCCATGGTCCAACACAGATCGAGAGAAACAAATCAGGAGACATTGCTGCGATAAACCAAGGTAAAGGTACTCTTCAGTCCTTATTCCATATGGAAGTCGATCGGTTAAGCTCAAAAGAGACCATGGCTTCTCTTAAGGTAGAGTTAGAAAAAATTATTACAGATACTTCACTTGTGGTTCATGATTGGTTACTCTTGGTTGAAAAGCTCGAAGAGGTGACAAACCAGGTTGAAGCCAATAAAGATTATGTCAAGATTGAGCGCGATCGTTACGAAGAGACAGTCAAGTTCCTTCGTTGGTTAGGTGATCACAATTTTACATTCATGGGCTACAAAGAGTATGACTTGGTCAATGTAGACGGTGATACAGAATTAAGACCTACGGCAGATAAAGGGTTGGGGCTATTCGCCAACACTGAACGTGTACGTAGCGTTAAACTTTCAGACTTCCCAGACTCTGCGCGACTTGAAGCTAAAAAGCCATTTTTGTTAATTATGACAAAAGGTAATACTCCGTCTCGCATCCACCGGCCTGCTTATACCGATTATATTGGTATTAAGAAATTCGACAAAAATGGAAGGGTAATCGGAGAACACAGATTTACAGGGCTTTATACGTCAGCCGTATATAACCAGAGTGTTGAAAGTATCCCTCTCATCAGAGAAAAAGTTGAACGCATACTTGCTTCGAGCGGGTATCGCGAAGGCTCTTATGCATTTAAAGCTCTGCACAATATCTTAGAAAACTACCCGCGTGATGAACTACTTCAGGCTCATGAAGATGATTTATTAGAAGTTGGCATGGGGGTTGTGCAAATGCAAGACCGTGACATGCTACGACTCTTCATACGCAAAGACCCGTTTGGTCGCTTCTTCAGCTGTATGGTTTATGTCACCAAAGATCGTTACAACACTGAACTTAGACGTCAAACACAGCAGATCCTTAAACAGTATTTCGGCTGTGATAACGAAGTTGAATTCACCACCTATTTCTCCGAAAGCCCATTGGCTAGGACACACTACATTGTCCGTGTTGACAACAACAACATGGATGTCGACGTGAAAATGATTGAGCAAAACCTAATGGAAGCATCTTCAACTTGGGATGATCGTCTTTCTGACGCTATCGTGGCAAACTTTGGTGAAAGCAAAGGCCTTCCTCTTGCAAAAGAGTATTTGCACGCATTTCCTCGTTCATATAAAGAAGACGTTATGCCAGGATCTGCTGTGGCAGACATCGAACGTATTGAAGCACTGAGTGATGAGAACCGCTTAGGTATGCTGTTCTACCGTCCACAAGAATTGGCTTCAGATTCAAAATCAGTGCGACTGAAACTATATCATCGTGATGAGCCGATACATCTCTCAGACGTGATGCCGATGCTTGAAAACCTTGGATTACGCGTGATAGGCGAATCTCCTTATGAAGTACGTAAGGCTGATGGCCACATATACTGGATTCTTGACTTTTCGATGCTTCACAAGAGCGAAAAAACCGTCGATCTGCGTGAAGCAAGAGATCGTTTCCAACAAGCGTTCGCGGCTATTTGGGCCGGAGATCTTGAAAGTGATGGCTTCAATAGGCTTGTATTAGGGGCCTCACTGACGGGAAGAGAGATTTCTATTCTTCGCGCTTATGCTAGGTATATGCGCCAAGTAGGCTTCCCATTTAGTCAACACTATATTGAAGAAACGCTCAGCCATTATCCTGAACTAGCACGAGGCTTAGTTGCGTTATTCACCAAACGTTTTGATCCTAAATATAAAGGTAGTCAGAAAGGGCAAACAGAACTGATCAATTCGATGACAGAGCAACTTGATCATGTTGAAAGCTTGGATGACGATCGTATCATTCGCCGTTATATGGAGATGATCACTGCAACTTTACGAACCAACTACTATCAAGTTGATGCTAACAAACAATCAAAACCGTGGCTTTCATTGAAAATGAAGCCAAGCGATATACCAGAGATTCCACAACCCGTTCCTGCCTTTGAAATATTTGTTTATGCACCAGATATTGAGGGTGTTCACTTGAGAGGTGGTAAGGTGGCTCGCGGTGGTTTGAGATGGTCAGACCGCCAAGAAGATTTCCGTACTGAAATCCTCGGGCTAGTTAAGGCACAACAGGTTAAAAATACGGTCATTGTTCCTGTTGGGGCAAAGGGTGGATTTGTCTGTAAACGCCAACACAATCTTAGTGGTAGAGATGAGATTTTTGCTGAAGGTCAACGTTGTTATAAGCGTTTCATTCGAGCACTGTTGGATGTCTCTGATAACATTATTGAAGGTGACGTTATTCCGCCGAAGAACGTTGTTCGTCATGATGAAGACGACCCATATCTAGTGGTAGCGGCAGATAAAGGTACTGCTACTTTCTCTGATTTAGCAAACTCAGTATCTGAAGAATATAACTTCTGGCTTGGTGATGCTTTTGCATCAGGTGGCTCTAATGGATATGACCACAAAGCTATGGGTATTACAGCCAAAGGTGGCTGGGAGTCGGTAAAACGTCATTTCAGAGAAATGGGTATTGACTGCCAATCTACGGATTTCACTGCAATTGGTGTTGGTGATATGGCTGGTGATGTGTTCGGTAACGGCATGTTGTTGTCGAAACATATCCGTTTACAAGCTGCGTTTAACCACCTACACATATTTATCGACCCAAATCCTGATTCAGCCAAAAGCTGGAAAGAAAGAGATCGTTTATTTAAGTTACCTCGTTCTAGCTGGGAAGATTATAACTCCAAGCTTATTTCAAAAGGTGGGGGGATTTTCTCTCGTCGGGCTAAGTCAATTACCCTTACGCCTGAAATTCAGAAAATGATTGGAACTAAGAAAACGTCGTTGCCACCAAATGACCTAATCAAGAAGCTTCTGAAAATGGAAGTAGATCTACTTTGGAATGGTGGTATCGGTACTTATGTCAAGTCGGCGAGTGAAACCCATACAGATGTTGGCGATCGTGCTAACGATGTTCTACGTATTGATGGTAGAGATCTAAGAGCCAAAGTTGTCGGTGAAGGCGGTAACTTGGGTATGACCCAACTTGGTCGGGTTGAATACGCGCTCACAGGTGGGCGGGTAAACACCGATTTTGTTGATAACGTGGGTGGGGTGGATTGCTCAGACAATGAAGTCAACATTAAAATCTTCCTCAACGGACTTGTAGCTAATGGTGACCTGACGGTGAAACAGCGCAACAAGATCCTAGAATCGATGGAAGACGAAGTGGGTGAAATCGTTTTGGATGATGCCTATTGCCAATCTGAGTCAATATCAGTAACAGAACAGCGTGGTACAGGTCTTGTAAAAGAGCAGATCCGCTTTATTCATGATATGGAGAAAGCAGGCCATCTGGATCGGGCGTTAGAATATATTCCTGATGATGAAACTCTCTTAGAGAGAGAGAAGTTAGGCCAAGCGCTTACTCGTCCAGAACTTGCAGTCCTTGTTGCCTACGGAAAGATGGTGCTAAAAGAAGACTTAGTCCACGATGATATCGCTAATGATGATTATCATGCTCAACAGTTAGTCAATTACTTCCCAACAGAGTTACGCCGTAACTACATTAAGCAAATGGATAACCATCCATTGAGAGCCGAAATCATCGCGACAGCGCTTGCCAATCAGATGGTTAATGAAATGGGTTGTAACTATGTAACACGTATGCAAGAAGAAACGGGAGCGCATATTGTTGACATTGCCAATGCTTATGCGGCTTGTCGTGAAATTTTTGGTTTAGATAAGGTGCTAACATCATTGCGTGCGCTTGATAATAAGGCCTCAACCGATGCTCAGTACGATATGATGTTCTATGTGCGAAGAACAATGAGACGACTGTCTCGTTGGGTATTGCGCAACAGAACGGGACGCCAGTGTGTTAAAGCGCTAGTTGAGTTGTATCAAGGTGATGTAGAAACTATCAACGCTAAGTTAGATGAAATTCTCGTACCCGCTGAAGTTGAAGAACACAAACAAATGGCACAATCTTGGATTGATCAAGGTATTACACCTGATATCGCTATTTATGTATCTCGTTTGTCTAGCTTATATTCAGTCTTTGATATCTCTACGGTTGCTCGAGAGACAGGCATTTCAGTTGAACAAGTTGCTCAGCTTTACTTCAATTTAGGTGATAGGCTTTCATTGCATTGGTTCTTAAATCAAATCAATGCTCAAGCTGTCGACAATAATTGGCAGGCACTTGCACGAGCAGCTTTTAGAGAAGATCTAGATTGGCAGCAAAGACAACTCACGGGGCAAGTTCTAAGCTGTCATTGCTCTCCGAAAGACATAGATGTAATGAAATCACTTGATGACTGGATTTCGAGCAATGAGGTATCGTTACATAGGTGGGAAAACATTCTAAACGAATTCAAAGTAGGCTCAGTACATGAGTTTGCTAAGTTCTCAGTTGCATTGCGAGAGCTTATGCTTCTTAACTTAAATTGCGCAGCCAACGAGTAACAAGCATATTTCGTTGAATTATCCGGTAAAACAGTAAATAATATAGCCCCGTTTGTACGGGGCTTTTTTCTATCGGAGGCACAATGCTTTACCGTCTAGCCAGAGCTGGCTTTTTTCAACTTGATGCCGAAAAGGCACATGATCTCGCAATCGAAAACTTCAAACGTTTTACAGGAACACCTCTCGATTTATTTTATCGTCAACAATTACCCGACCGTCCAGTCGAATGTATGGGTATTTCATTTCGCAATCCCGTGGGCCTTGCAGCTGGCTTAGATAAGGACGGTGAGTGCATAGAAGCTTTTGATGCTATGGGGTTTGGATTTGTTGAAGTTGGTACTGTCACACCTAGACCTCAATCAGGTAACGATAAGCCACGCCTTTTTCGCTTAGTTGAAGCAGAAGGAATTATCAATCGAATGGGTTTTAATAACCAAGGAGTCGATAATCTGATTGAGAATGTGAAGAAAGCAAACTTTAGCTGCGTCCTTGGGATTAACATAGGAAAAAATAAAGACACACCAATTGAGAAGGGGGCTGAGGATTACCTAATTTGTATGGAAAAGGTATACCAGTATGCAGGATACATCGCTGTTAATATATCTTCTCCAAACACTCCAGGGTTACGTTCACTTCAATATGGTGAAGCATTGGATGATCTTCTATCCGAACTAAAACAAAAACAGTCTCAACTTGCGGAAAAGCATAACAAATATGTTCCATTGGCACTTAAAATTGCACCTGATTTGAGTGACGAGGAAGTAACGCAGATATGTGACTCTCTAATCAAAAATAATATTGATGGTGTTATCGCAACTAATACTACACTTGATCGGAGTATTGTCGAAGGGATGAAACATGCTAATGAGGTAGGGGGGCTAAGTGGGCGTCCTGTCCAATTAAGAAGTACAGAAGTTGTTCGCCTTTTACACCAGAAGCTAAAGGATCAAATCCCCGTGATTGGAGTAGGTGGTGTGGATTCGTATGTTGCTGCGAAAGAAAAAATGATGGCCGGAGCACAATTAGTTCAAGTGTATTCCGGATTTATCTACCATGGCCCAGCGCTTGTGCGTGACATAGTGAAAAATTTATAAAAGACATAATGTGACGCTGTCACTTGATGAATTAAGAAGCTGTAACTCATTTTATAAAGAGGAAATGACATATCATTTCCTCTTTTTTTTCAATAGATAGTACATAAAATTTGATCAGCAGTACTTTGAGTAGGCGACAGCGTACTTAAGAAGATTGAATTTTACACGAGATGAGTATGATGCTTAAACCGAGCGATAAGTGGACTTGGTACTATGATGATGCGGAGCAGCACCTAATGCTCGACTTAGGCGACGACATTATATTCAGAACAAATCTATCAAAAAAATTGGTCGTGGACTGTGCAATTGGTATTAATGAATTCTCAGTTGATGATGCGTCAGCTTTTCAAACATATAAAGAACAAATTTCTCTTCTTAACCTTTCTGAGCCTAGACAAGCAGAACTCGCTCTATATTGTGTTGCTGCCAAACGTTTTCATAAGCCTGTTCAACCGAAAAGTTGGTTTTTCAATTCAGTAACCGATTGCGGTTATACACCTGAAGAAGGTGATTTTGTAAAGCTATCAAACTCTCATAGTGAAGGGTACTTTATCGTTTTGGAAGTAGGGGATAGTGCAAGCCTATGCGCGCTAGTTTGCCAGAATAACTTTGCCTTAGACGGTATGAAGTCACTAAAATTTGGTCAAGCAATTAAAGTGATGCACGATCGAATGTCAGCTGCAAACCATATTCTATCTCAGGCTATACACTCTATCGCTCTAGTAAGTTAACTTTTTCATTCCTTTTTGTTCTACTTCTGGTCGGCTTATTGCCGACATTTTTTTAATTCAAGATCACAATTTCGGTGACTTGTACTTAAAATAATCACCAATTTTGTTAACAAAAATCCTTTCATCAGTTTCGTTTTTCGCTCAAAAAACCTAAATAATTCCTCAATTAGAGCAATTTAGTTGTTAACTTACAGTGGAAATTTAATCTGGCATATACCAAAACAACATTGAATAAGTATTCGCTATCGCTATGAAGACTATTTTTGCGTAACAAGCCGAGGAGCAGAAAATCGTAGTTGAAAGCAAATTACAAACCCTGCTTTGCTTTTAGGTTTGTGTGGTGTAATACAATCGAATTTAACTAAACGCACAGAATATGTGGAAAGTTTATGAGCAAGTTTCACGCGATCAGAGCTTTCACTATAATATTTGGACGGAATTGGCTAACCATATAAGCGCTATGCAGGTATAATCGTTCGTTAGTTATCATTTATCTAAGAACACTATGCATCAATATCTTGCGGTTACGTCCAACGGACTAGAAAACTTGTTGGTTGAAGAATTAAGTAGGCTAGGCATAGAGAACGCTAAGCCAGTCCAAGCTGGAGTGAAGTTTAAAGCTTCTAACGAACAAATTTATCGCTGCTGTTTATGGAGCCGTTTAGCTTCTCGTTTTGTTCGCGTACTCTCAGAATTTACCTGTAATGACGATATGGATTTGTACCTCGCAAGTTCAGCAGTCAATTGGGTCAAACAATTCAATAGTTCAAACAAGTTTATCGTTGACTTTAAAGGAACCAACCAGGAGATTCGTAATAGCCAGTATGGTGCGATGAAAGTAAAAGATGCGATAGTTGATATGTTTGGTAAAAAAGACCTACCTAGACCGTCGATCAGTAAAGAACGACCAGATCTCAGGGTTCATTTGCGCCTTCATAAAGATAAAGCACTGCTTGGAATAGATATGGTTGGTGGCGGTCTTCACCAAAGAGGATATCGAACTGAATCAGGTAAGGCGCCTTTAAGAGAAACGCTTGCGTCAGCGATTATTTTGCGTTCTGGTTGGGATATGAAAACCCCGCTGTTGGATCCGATGTGTGGCTCCGGAACAATTGTCATTGAAGCAGCTATGATGGCAGCAAATATAGCGCCGGGAATTAAGCGTGAGAAGTTCAGCTTTGAAGTGTTGGAAGATTTTGAGCCAGACGTTTGGATGCAAGTAAAAACAGAAGCGTCCGTTCAAGCGCGAAAGGGTGTCAATAAGTTTGACGCTAAAGTTTATGGCTATGATAATGACCCGCGTATAATCCAAACGGCCAAAGACAATGCACGCAGGGCAGGTGTTGAGTCTCTCATTTGTTTCGAGGTGCAAGATGCGGCAGAACTTAAGCGACCAATGGATTTCAGTTCAGGTGCGATTGTTTCAAACCCTCCTTATGGCGAAAGGCTCGGTACTCACCCTGGCTTGATTGCGCTTTATACCGCTTTCGGCAATCAACTTAAATCAGAGTTTAAAGGTTGCAGCGCTTCAATTTTTTCTAGTTCTGACGAACTGCTTAGCTGTTTGCGTATGAGAGCAGACAAACAATACAAACTAAATAATGGATCGTTACCTTGTCAGCAAAAGACTTATCAGATTTCTGACAAAGAGCGAACCACAAATAGTGACGTTGTAACTGATGCAGTTATTGCTCCTGATTTTGCCAATCGCTTGAAAAAAAATATTGGCAAGATTTCGAAATGGGCCAAAAAAGAGCAATTGGATTGCTACCGAATTTATGATGCAGACCTCCCTGAGTACAATGTCGCTATTGATGTATATCTAGATCATCTGGTTATACAAGAGTATGCAGCACCTAAAAATATTCCTGAAGATAAAGCAAAGCGTCGATTGACTGACATTATACGATCTTCAATTCAAGTGACTGGCACTCAGGCAAATAAGGTCATTTTAAAAGTAAGAGAAAAGCAGAAAGGACGCTCCCAGTACCAAAAGCTATCTCAACAATCACAGACCATGAATGTTTTTGAATATGGAGTGAATCTGATTGTCAATTTGCACGACTATCTAGATACAGGTTTATTCCTTGATCACAAGTTAACTCGTAGAAAAATTGGCCAATGGGCGGCGAATAAAGATTTTCTAAATTTGTTTGCCTATACCGGTTCAGCGACTGTACATGCCGCTTGCGGCGGGGCTAAGTCTACAACAACGGTAGACATGTCGAACACATACTTAGAGTGGGCTCAGGAGAACATGCGATTGAATGGCCAAGTAGGTCGCCAGCATAAATATGAACAGGCTGATTGTTTACAGTGGCTAGAGAATTCAAGTGCTCAGTTTGATTTGATTTTTATTGATCCTCCGACATTTTCAAACTCTAAACGAATGCAGCAAACGTTCGATGTTCAGCGCGATCATATTCAGCTAATGACAAACCTCAAGCGACTCTTACGTCCAGAAGGAATGATCATTTTTTCTAACAACAAACGTCAGTTTAAAATGGATATTGACGCAATAAGAGAGCTAAGGCTTGAAGCAAAGAATATTTCTTCACAAACTTTGCCGCTTGACTTTGCTCGCAATAAGCATATCCATAACTGCTGGGTAATTTCGCACAGTGATTAACGGGACTTCAATGATTATCTTATACAGCACACAAGGCTGTCACCTTTGTGAACTGGCATTTGCTCTCTGCCAGCAAGTAGGGATCGATCAATTGATTAGTACTATCGATATTGCGGATAATGAAGAGTTATTTTCACGTTACGGCGTCACAATACCAGTGCTAAGTATTGATGGTAGAGAGATTAAGTGGCCGTTCGACATACAACAACTACAACTATGGTTAGAGAATAATGGCATTACTTACCATAAATAATGGGCTAATAGCTTACGGCGATCACCCTCTACTTGATAAAGCAGATTTTTCACTTCAAGAAAATGAGCGTGTGTGTTTAGTAGGCCGAAACGGGGCAGGAAAGTCGACTTTAATGAAAGTATTGGCCGGAGAAGTCACTCTTGACGATGGTAAACTGACGATTACACAAGATGTCACTGTTTCCCGTTTAGAACAAGATCCACCGCGTAATCAAGAAAGTACGGTTTTTGATTATGTAGCAGGTGGATTATCAGAGGCAGGAGAACAGCTTAAGATCTATCAAGATCTCCTCGATCTAGTGGCCAATGAGCCGACAGATCAAAACATTAATAAACTTTCTCGGGTACAAGAGCAACTGGAACACTCGGGAGCTTGGCGTTTTGAAGACCGAATCAAAAACGTACTAGGCGCTCTTCAGCTAGACGGTCATGTTAACTTGACTGATTTGTCAGGTGGCTGGCAGCGTAAGGCTGCACTAGCAAGGGCTTTGGTTTGTGACCCAGATGTGTTACTACTAGATGAGCCGACTAACCACCTTGATGTAACGACAATTGAGTGGCTTGAGACATTTCTTAAAGATTTTCGTGGTTCTATTATCTTTATTTCACATGACCGCGCTTTTATTAAATCTATGGCAACACGAATCGTCGATCTAGACCGTGGGCAACTAGCGTCATTTCCTGGTGATTATGACAATTACCTTGTTGAAAAAGAAGAAATGCTACGCGTAGAAGAGATGCAAAATGCAGAATTTGATAAAAAGCTTGCACAAGAAGAAGTTTGGATTCGACAAGGTATCAAAGCACGTAGGACTCGAAATGAAGGTAGGGTGAGGGCGCTCAAAAAGCTTCGCGAAGAGCGTAAAGATCGTCGAGATGTTCAGGGTAAAGCGCAAATCCAAATAGATGATGCATCTCGTTCTGGCAAGATTGTTTTCGAGGCTGAAAAGCTTTGCTTTGATATTGATGGGAAATCGATTGTTAACAATTTTTCCTTCAATATCATGCGTGGCGACCGTATCGCACTTATTGGTCCAAACGGTTGTGGTAAAAGTACCTTACTCAAACTTTTGTTAGGGAATTTAAAACCTGCCGCTGGTAGGTTGCACTGCGGTACAAAATTAGAAGTTGCCTATTTTGATCAATATAGAGAAGTATTAGATCCCGAAAAATCTGTCATCGATAATTTGGCTGATGGTAAACAAGAAGTAATGGTTGGCGGACGTCAGCGACATGCATTGAGCTATCTTCAAGATTTCCTTTTTGCACCAAAGAGAGCAAGAACTCCTGTTAAAGCTTTATCTGGGGGTGAAAAAAATCGCCTACTGCTTGCTCGTATCTTATTGAAACCCAATAATTTACTAATATTAGATGAGCCAACCAACGATCTCGATATTGAAACATTGGAACTTTTAGAAGATTTACTTGCCAATTATCAGGGTACTTTACTTTTGGTTAGCCATGATCGTCAATTTGTGGATAACACAGTAATGACCAGCTGGATTTTTGAAGATGAGGGAAAGATAGAAGAGTTTGTAGGTGGTTATCATGACGCACAGCAGCAACGAGAGCAAAGCCGTAAGGTACGCAACAGCGCGGAAATATCAGCTCCTACTAAAACAAACCAAGATCAATCTGCTAAAACAAAACCAATATCAAGTAAGCCTAAGAAGTTATCTTATAAACTTCAGCGCGAACTTGAAGAACTACCAGCAAAATTGGTACAGCTAGAGGCTGACATAGAGTTAACCCAAGAGAAAGTAAATTCTCCAGAGTTTTTCTCAAAGCCAATTGATGAAACACAACCTATTTTAGATTCGCTTGCTGCTTTAGAGCAGGAGCTTGAAATTGCTTTTGAGCGTTGGGAAGCGTTAGAAGCAATGCAACAGGAAAGTTAATACCAAATGAGCAAGACTATTTTTAAGCTGTCATCCGTTACTCTGGCCCTGATGGGCTCTTTTTCCGTCAATGCTGCTATTTATAACATTTACGGCTATCAGCCAGTGGTAAATCCTAGTGCGAAAACTTATGGTGTCGCTATTAAACCTGAATCAGGGGCTGCAAACTGTTGGAGCGGCACAACTTGTTCTCAGACTGATTATGAAATTGCGTTTGAAGAAAAGTTGTACAATGAAGGCTTCGCGTACCGCGATGAAGTGCCATTTCGTTACACATTAGGTTATCAGCTATTGGAAGAAGGCGAGAGTGGCTTCCGCAGCTATTGTGATAGCTTTTTGCGCTATAATAAAAGCACTTGTTCTAGGTGGACTAAAGAACAATATAACCTAGGCTATGAGCAAGAGGGTAGCAATACTTCGTTTGCCTATATAGAAAGTTCTGCTAATCAAGTAGAAAGCGGTAATTCTAACGTCATTGTCAATAATTTCACTGCTAGTAACGATGTTATTGGTACTTTCTATGGAGACGAGTTAAGAAAAAGGACAGTTGCTTACTCAGGCGGTGTATCACCCACACTGATTGCATCAAGTGTCACCTATGACCAAAATAAAGTTTGGGCAAAAACATCTAGTGGATCAAACGACATACTTGTAGGCAGTGTAACTAAGCAATCGACTAATCCAAACGATTATACTTCTCACGCTGCTATCTGGAGAGATAATGGGACTAGCGCTGAGACAGTAGCTTGGCAAGCAAATGCAGCGGTGAATGACCGAAGAACCCCTCATGGTAGCGCAAGAGATGTTGCGATTGTGGGAAGCAAAACTTACGCTGTAGGGTACAATTCAGATTCAGAAGAAAGACCCGTTGCTAGCGTATTTGATGTAGACAGAACTACCTTAACTGCCACATCATCAATCATCAGCAGATATTCATCTACCAGTTATTTAAACTCACTTCTGACCTCAATCAATAACAATGGTTATGCTATTGGTGAAGCCAAATATGCAACAGCAATTAATGGCTCGTTCGCAAATAGTCTGTTCTACATTACTAATCCAGAAAACCCTAACGGTAGTTTCAAAGAGTTTTCGGGCCCTATATTTTTCTCTGGTGCCAACGGAAAAGCGGGGGCGATTAATAATAACGACGAAGTTGTAGGTGCAATCGACTACCAAACACATGATGAAGTGGATGGCAAACAGAGAGGCCAGAGAGGCTTTATTGCGCCTTTAAATTCCTCAAATACGAAAGCACCTTTGAATGGAAGAGCTTGGTATCTTGACGATCTAGTTAATGATGCAAACACTAATTCCACCAACAACCAGTTCAGAGTCATTGACGCGACTGATATTAATGATGCCGGTGTAATCTCTGGTACAGCATACTATTGTGAGGGCGGCTACGACACGCTTTACCTAGATTCTACGTGTAATGGCCTTACACAAGGAGCTGAGAAAATTGTCGCAGTTAAGTTAGTTCCTATTGAAAACTCAACGGCTTCAAATATCCAAGAGAGAGGTTTAGAGCCTGTCTCAATAGAGCGTCAAGGTGCCTCATTAGGCTGGTTTGCTTTAGTAGTCATTGGCTTACTCGGGTTCCGTAGAAAATAAATAAAATTTCTATATTAGGCACAGGTTCAAGTTTTTGGATCTGTGCTTTTTTATACCTTGAGAAAGATGAAAATTTGAACGATCCTTAAGTGTGGAGTAATAAAAGCTCCACAAAAAATTAATAGTAGTACGTTAGAAAAATGATATGTATGAGGACGACACTATGAAGAGACAAAAGCGTGACCGCATGGAGAGAGCTCAATCACAAGGGTATAAAGCAGGTCTAAATGGCCGCTCTACGGACTCATGTCCTTACCAGCAGATGGATGCTCGCTCTCATTGGCTTGGTGGTTGGCGCGATGCCAGAGAAGATAGACACTCTGGCCTCTACAAATAAAATTACACAATCCACATACGAAATAAAGCCCCAATTATTGGGGCTTTTATTGTTCTTAACTTAAATGATCTTTTAGAAAGAAGAGGTATCTTGGAACAGTCCAACCTTGAGGTCTTTAGCGACATATATTTCTTTTCCGTCAACCAGAACACGTCCATCGGCTAGACCCATCACTAATTTGCGGTTGACGACTCTTTTCATATGAATTTCGTAGGTAACTTTCTTTGCTGTTGGTAGAATTTGCCCAGTAAATTTAACTTCGCCGACACCTAGAGCTCGACCTTTACCTTTTCCGCCAACCCATCCCAAGAAGAAACCAACCAATTGCCACATCGCATCCAAACCCAAGCAGCCTGGCATTACAGGGTCACCCGGAAAGTGACAATCAAAGAACCAAAGGTCTGGAGTAATATCAAGCTCTGCCAGAATTAAGCCTTTACCGAAATCACCCTCAGTTTCAGACATTTTAGTTACGCGGTCCATCATCAGCATATTAGGTGCTGGTAACTGTGGGTAGCCTGGGCCAAAAAGTTCACCTTGGCTAGAGGCTAGTAGGTCATCACGGTTATAAGAATCACGTTTGTTTTGCATCATCAATCACTCCAAATTTTGATAGCAGCATCTTAGTGAACAGGTGTACGCTAAACAACTCCGATCAGTCTCGATTTGAACAATGTTTGTTCTAAACGAACCAGTTTTTGATGCGTTCCACAATTCCTAGTGGATGTTCATGTTTTTCATAGGTTTCTATTCGTTGAGCTATCTTATGAATAACGCTAGATTCATCATCACCACGAAAAGGTTTACCCATAATAATTGGTATCGTCTCATCTACAGTCTCTACTGACCAGATATGAAACTCATTACTTTTTATACTAGCAACAACTTCTTTATTTAATGCGAGGTGTTTCAAATTAGTTTGCGGAATAATAACACCTTGTTTACCTGTAAAACCTTGATGCTTACAAACTCGGTAAAAGCCTTCAATTTTTTCATTCAGACCACCCACAGCTTGAACACGACCAAATTGGTCAACCGCTCCGGTCACAGCGATCTGCTGATTGATGGGGTACTCAGAAAGTGCGCTTACAAAGGAACATAACTCTGCCAATGTTGCACTATCGCCATCAACTTCACAGTATGACTGTTCAAAAACTACAGACGCTGAGTAGGGAAGTGGCTCTTCAAGTTTTAAAGCGCTTGAGACAAAAGCCTGCATTATCATCATGCCTTTAGCATGAAGGTTTCCTCCAAGTTCAGCTTTGCGCTCAACATCAGAGATGTCTCCATCACCAAAATGTATTACACAGGATATTCGAGCTGGCTCTCCATATGATAAAGGGTGGCCTGATACATCTATAACAGTAAGTCCATTGACCTGGCCAATGCATTCACCCTGAGTTTCAATGATCACTTGTCCATCTAAAATATCAGAGAGTGCTCTTTCTGGTAGATATGATTCGCGTTGATACTTAGCTTCAAGTGCTTTATCTACCGCCTTCTCATCAATGACGCCACCATCTGTATGTAAACATGCTTCTTGAAAAATCGATAAATACCACAATGGCTCTATCGGCATATAACGCTGGTCTTCGCTATATCGAGCGCCTGCAACCATTAATCTGTGTATCGCATCAAAAGACAGCGAGGGTAGTTTAAACTCTTTAACCAAGGATGATAAATAGCCCAAGTACTGCTTTATGGATTGCTCGGTCACCGCTATGTCATGTTCTATTTCTGTATAATTAGCGATGCCACGATAAAGATCTTCATCTAAGAAATCCAAATCAGCGATTTGGTCGCGATTGCCTACGACGATTAGTTTTAATGACCAAGAGTGCACAGGGACTTGGTTGGCTATGTGTTTAGGTGTGGTAGAAATTGGGCTAAAAGTCTGGCCCAGAAAAATAGATTTGAAAATCGGCCAACTACTAGGGTTTGCAAGTAGCAGATTGGCTGGCACTATCAGAAACCCGTCCTGCGCTTGCTCTATCAACCCTTTAGCTTGTCCTGTAATTTCACCGGCTTCGTTACATGAATACGTACCTAACAAGTCATTTATACAGATACCTTCTGTTACAACGACAGGCTTATCAACCAAACTGAGTAGACCACGTTGAATGCTGGAGCGATAAAAAGCGTTGTCTGGAGAGTTGACAACCAGAATACGGTTAAAACCTTGTGTAAACGCGATTGTTGAGAGGGCTTGTTTAAGACGTGGCTGTATATCTAAGAAGCTAACTTCGGGTAAACTTTCAAAATTGGATATGACTTCATCAAACTCTGTATATTGAGGGGTGACTGCTTGCCAGCTTTCTTGATTCATCTGTGCTATTCATCTACTTGTTAAGGTTCCAAATTATATAAAAATCCGCTAAAAATTACACTGCAAATTTATCTGATGATCTTCGTCGATTAATTCTATAATTGATATTGTAACTCCTATCAAGCTGGGTTACGCTGTAACTATAGTTGAAGTGGAACTAGACCTAACCATGAAATATCAACAACTTGAAAACTTAGAATGTGGCTGGAAGTGGAACTATTTGATCAGTAAATGGAAAAACGGGGAGTCAATAACTCGCCATATTGATACCAGTGAAGCTAATGCTGCCGTTAACGAATTACAAAAGATAGAGTCAGATCCAACAAAAGTGCTCAAATGGATTGAGCAGCACCTATCTGAAGAATTAGATAACAAACTTAAACAAGCGATACGCGCGAAACGAAAGCGTCATTTTAATGCTGAGCAGATTCATACTAAGAAAAAGTCGATAGACCTTGATTATCGTGTTTGGGAGAAGTTATCTAGCCGTGCCAACGAACTTGGTTGTACTTTGTCAGATGCCATTGAATATTTATTGTCTGAAGCATCAAGAAGTGAGAAAGCAAGTAAAGCAGTACATAGTTTAAAAGAGGATTTAAGTAAACTTCTAGATTAAGGGAGACGATATGGTATACGTGATTTTGGCTGCTGCAGTACTAATTTTTTGGCTCGTCGCAGTCGACAGGCCTGTGTTACTTATTAATTTTAAATCTGGTCAGATATCGAAACAGAAGGGGCATTTCCCAACAACATTTAGGCACAATGTGATGGACATTGCCAAACGTACTCCATTTGATGGTGAGCTGAAAGTTTATCAACAAAGAAATGGAACAAAACTTGTCTTTTCAAAACACATTCCCAAAGCTACACAGCAAAGAATTAGAAACGTCTTTCCACATCAAAGCTTCCGCTCGAAAGGAAAGCGGCACTCACACTGATCTTTGAATTTTTTGCGATTGATAACAATTGACTCACTTACTTGCATTTTAAAGTACTCTGTTGTGCTAAACTTTTGCATATATAACTTCTTAACTGGAGATAACCTGTTTTTTACAGACCAATAAGTTATATAACAGTGAAGCGAATCAGATCGCGGCAAAAATCACTGAATTAACAAGAGAGTGCTACGCCAAATGGTTAGTTAGTTTAAAATATGTACTTGATCAGACAGATGTAGATTCTGCTCTGAGTAGACAATGTGAATTTTGTGACACTGTCATTACTCAACTTAAAAATAATTTGATTGATTTGTGCCGTAACCCCAAATTTTGCGAGCGTATGGGCAAAAGTGGAAGAAGTTTCTCCGATACAAAAATGGCTATCGGCCTGCTCGGTATAGAGAACTGCAGGTTATTGTTACCTATTCTAATGGTAAAACCTTTGCTAAAGTGGGATGACCCATCAACCAAGCTTATTGCCCCCAAGCTATGGCAAAACATGATTTTGACCGCTAATGTTACACGATTACGTTTATTGGAGGCAGGGATCAAATCTCCAGAGCAAGAGATCGCACTAGGTATACTTCGCACAATGAGCCAATTTTCTATTGTCAATAATTTTCCATTAATATTCGAGGATGCTCTTGTCGAGCGCATGCAATTTTATCGCGAAGAAAATCGCCGAGAAGAGTACTATGCATGTGCGGAAATTAAACCAACTATGGGAGTGTTACCAGAGGCTTTAATGCGCTTGGAGAAAGCATTAACACGGAAAATTGTTGAGCACATTGAGTGGTGTCCAAATAACATACATCTTAAACATGCGTTATTGGAAGATCTGGACGATACACCAGTTACCGATAGAAGCCCTTATGGTGTCGCTTTACCTCAAGGTCAAGCTTATTCTATCTACGATGCTCTTGAGCGCAGCCACGTTTTTGTTGAGAAACACAAACCGTTTTGGTTTGCCAATGTACAAATGCCCCCAGATGCTTTAAAAACTATTCGTGATTGTCACCCAGGAAGGATAGAGCTTCATAAGTGACAATTCTGTAGCTAGTTAGCGGCCTCCATCGGTCGCTAATTACTAAGCCATATTTTCGCATATCACGATTCAATAACGATATCTGAATCTTCAGTGGTAAATAGATGAGCTTTGTTTTGTTTTATAAGTTGAGCAGCATAAGAAGGGGTTACTGCGTGTAAGTCGCCTTTAGCTCTCAAAGTGTATGCTTCCCATGCTTGATCTCGATATTTTCCAGTCTGAGTATATTGAATTAGTACTTTCATCTCGACCTCTCTTGTCAACGAGTTGTGAACCTATTTTTAACAATACTGCTATAAGTCGTACATATCACCTGCTAAAACTGAAACCTAAGATTAACTATTGTCATAGATATAGTGGCACGAGAATCGCACCGCATTATAAAGTGTATTTATTTTAACGGACTAGTATACGTGTACCCATTAAACTATATTTAATGGCTACTTTTAAATCATAAATAATTGATTTTATTGAACCATCGACAACGTAATTAAAAATCATAAGTTACAAATTACAAGCATTAAATCAAACAAAAGATCACAAAAATCACAACTCCGACACCCATATACATTCAATTATCTATAAGGAACACTAATTGTTTGTAATTTGTCACATACATGAGAACTCTAGGTTTCATAATACAAAATTTTTGCTACCTTGTTCACGCTTTGGGTGCTATCCCAAGCCTTACGTTTGCTGTTTCGGGTAACAGACCGGCTCTTATAGGGCCGGCTCTTTTTAATAACTTCTATTTGAACCCATAAAACGTATTAACCGCACTGCTAAATTTTTTCTATGCTTTGTTTATAGCATCTGTAAAAGAAAAATAGCTCATATGACTCGGTTATTATCAAACATATGTACGTTTGTGCTTTTGATTCTTCCCTTAGAGGCATGGCCTGCATCCCTAAAATTAGCGTATTCCGACATTGAATCTTATCCATTCCAGTTAGGCAACGGGACCGATGTAGCCACACCTCCAGGACTGGCTCTTGATATACTTAATCATGTGGGAAAAACTCTAAATCTTAATATTAATTATATTCGCCTACCGGGAAAACGAGTGTTAGAAGAAGTTGCATCTGGCAACGTGGATGGGGGATTTATTTTTTCATACAATACTCAGCGTGCTCAATACGCTCGC
The DNA here is from genome assembly GCF_038138445.1 of Vibrio sp. Lineage (GTDB taxonomy): Bacteria > Pseudomonadota > Gammaproteobacteria > Enterobacterales > Vibrionaceae > Vibrio. Next base: position 1,700 of record NZ_JAYQDQ010000043.1, on the reverse strand, counting down.
TACCCAATGAACGAGGATAAGCCTGATAGTACAAAGCGTATCGCAACGATCGGTTATTACTTTTATGTATTGGAAGGACAAACTGTGAGTTGGGACGGCGAACACTTTGCTGAATCAGACTATAAAATTGGCGCACATCTTGGGTATTCGATAGTGAAAGACTTGCAAAAAAAACAGCTCAAGGTTCATGAAGTAAAAACAACAGAACAGTTATTCAGTATGCTACAACTTAGACGACTACCTGTTATCGCTGTGCAAGATACTATGGCTCAGCAATTTTTGTCAGTCCAGGGGATTACGAACATTGAGCAAGTTAATCCAGCGATAAAAACAAAGGACTACTTTTTAGTCTTAAGCGAACAGTTCCTAGAAGCTAATCCTCAAATAGCACAGCAGATTTGGAATCAAATCGCAATATCACGCGATAGTATTACAAAACAAGCAGGGCCCAAATAATTTAATTTACTTAAGAACTCGGTACTATTGCGACTATTAACCTCACGCAGTAAGATTTCATACCTGAATGACGTAAAAAAGGAAAGTACATGAAAGCCAACGTTATTGCGAGTTCAACTCTATCGCTATGTATTGCTTCTTCTTCAATAGCCGCTAATAACCCAAATATAGAATTTATCAGTAATGTGTCGTGTAAAATGGGGGGCTGTACTATGGTTTGCGTAACCTCTGATGGGAAAAAAGACGTCAAAGCACGTGAGATAAATAGTGCAGAGATCATTACTTATAAAAGTGGTACTGTTCAGCATAACTTAGTGATTGGCTTTCAAAAGATGATCGTTACCTCTCCATCTGGAACGGAATCTTGCTCGCTGAATAATATCGACAAAATCACAACACAATAAAATACGTAGTTGGTTATACCCAAGTTTTAAGTAGAGATGGTGCGGTGTGAGCATTAATCATACTTTGTATTTCTTCAACAAAATATTTGTGCGTTTGATAAAAAGCCTCGCCTGTGGCGACTGTTTGACTTACGGCTTGGCAAACAAGCTCTGGATTAGAGCTAGGCAACAAAAATCCAGACTTTTCTTGTCTAACTTCAACAAGCAAATCCCCCAGTGCCATTAAGTTATCTAAGATAGTATTTTCATCTAGTCCATGGCTACGCATAAAATTTTCCCAAATCCAAATAATTAAATGGTCTTCGCAAGCTATGGTTTTGCGACTTGGAAGTGTTTTTAAGTTCATTCAAATTTCCCTTAAACAGCGTCTGGGCATGGGTAGACCAGCCACATAGAGCGGAGGATTGAGATATATCAGGACTTTATCAAAAGAATTGAATATCAAAAAGCGATCATTGCACATACTAGCATTCATGACAATGCCCTGACATGTAATTTGATCTTAATTCCAAATATCTTTGTTTTGAGCTAAGGTTTATGGAGTTAATGTAAATTTGTATCTGAATAAATGACGGGGCTTGACACCATGCTTGGGATGAAATTTACGGCAGTTTTATTTCTATCATTGGTTATGACCGAAACAGTAGGAGCCAAACAATACAAGTTTGCTGTTGTGCCCAAAGAAGAAAATAATCCATTTTTTCAAGCAAGCAGAGAAGGGTGCGAAGCACTGAGGGATCCCCTCATAAATCCGCCAGTGCATAGCCATCTTTTAAGAGCTGCTCAGCTCTGAGGGATCCCCTCATAAATCCGCCAGTGCATAGCCATCTTTTAAGAGCT
>NZ_JAYQDQ010000042.1:0-35304 GCF_038138445.1 Vibrio sp. | reverse complement strand
AACGACTTTGAGCTCAACCCCAACGTGCACAACTTGGTGGTGACCGCGACCGAAGTTAGTGGGTTGGGTATACAGCAATCTACAAACATCAACGTGGCGCTGTCCGAACTAAATGTGAATGAGTTGCCTGTTGCCCAAAGCTTCAGCGTTGATGCTGGAGACTTAATTTCTGTACCGATTGTTTTTGATTCTACAGATTCTAGTCTAGACCGTATTTCTGATGAAGATGACGACTTTAATAACGTAAAGCTGAACGTCATGCTCACTTCTTTACCGACAAATGGTACTTTGCTTTACACGGATACATCAGGTCAAACAAGGGCTCTAACAGCTTCTGATCTTCACACAATAGGCCAAGCAGTAGACAACGCCAAATTACTAAACCCTGATAATATTTCCTTTGTACCAGCGGCCGGACCTTCATTTGAAATTGGGTACAGTGGCGACCCTTCCAATATAGTCCTCGATAATGGTTTTTATCGTTGGGGTGATTTCGTTAGTGCTACAGAAAGGCAGGTAACTCTCGATAACGGTAATACTATTGGCATTAGGGTAACTGGTAATAATGGTAAGGCTTTGAAGCAATACACGGGGAATAGCGGACATGTTGGGTGGGGGATAGGTGATCTCGATGGCTCTGGAATGAACAAACAGGAAACCCTCATTATAGACTTGTCGGACAATCCTCTTGATGTGGTTACGTTTGGGCTTGATGGTATGGGAGGAGCATTTAATGCGGGTAGTAGTGTCTACGTTGAAGTGACTTATACATTCGCCGACAACACAACCCACGTAGAACAATACCAAAAAGATCCTGGACACACAGGTAACAGTCAAATTTTGTATGATTTTACTTATTCATCACCCAATAACCCAATAGTCTCAATGGAGTTGACATCTACAGGCGGGAGTTGGGAACTACGTTATCTTTCCGGTAATCAGCAGGTGACTGAAGATGTAACTTTCAATTATGTAGCTGTAGACTCTGACTCGGCTGTTAGTAATGAAGCTACTGTTACTCTTGATGTAAGTGATTCTCCTCAATATGAAGTGCTCTCTGCCGCCAATGAGGTGACTGCGCTACTTGGGAATCAAATTTTACTCGGTGATAGTAGTGATAATGTATTTAAATGGCTCGATAATACTCTGGATAGTGGCACAGATGTAGTTAAGAATTTTGATTTAGGGAATGACTTGCTCGATTTTAGAGACATTTTGGATGATAACGACGTCGAAGTCGCCGACCTGATTAGTAAAATAGCACTGTCTGTAGATAATGATAATGTTATTTTAACGGTTAGTGATGAAGGTTCGGATCAAACTATCATTTTGGAGGGCACTACGACCTCATTTGAAAACGCTGGATTAATCGTCAATGATGTGATTGTCAGTGAGCTCAATACCCTGACTCAAATTTTGAAAGTGGACAGTTAGTTACTCGTACTAAGTTATATGCTCTTTAGGTTAAATCACATAAACATTCGTTAATCGCGTAAAGTCCTTGTTAATTATTTTTTTTTACTGTAGTGTCGCGCGCAATCTCGGGTTTGTCTTAATATTGATATTCTGGGGGATACGCGCGATAAACATTCAGGCTGAGTATTTATTGCGTAGGGTAGGTATCGATAAGTTCTTTTGTCGATAGATGGGATACTAATGTCGCCAATGCGGCATGTTGATGGGAAACCCAACATTGAACTCACATAAAAAACACACACTGATCAGCTTTGTTCTACCTCAATGCCCTGTATTACAAAACAGTTGCATTACTGAACCTTGATTAACCCGCGATAAATTTCAATCCATCTACTCGATGGAGCGCACTCGTATAGCTGCTGTTTCGCTAGCTTGATACGAAGGGTAGCTATACCTGCTATCCAATATAATAGTCAAAGAAGTTACACAGAATATCGAAGGAGCTAGTCATGAGTACTGCCTTTGAAGTCGATAATTCGTTGAATGAAAACAATATCGCAAGTCCATTTTCGTCGCAAATTCCCATTGTAGATGGAATTTACGACCTTACCCCTGATTCTGTCTTACAAGAGCAATCCGAGCATGAATCAGAGGTCCGTTCTTATCCTCGCCGGATCCCGATTGCTATTAAACAAGCTTATGGAGTACTGGTTGAAGATACACGAGGTCAAATTTTCCTAGATTGTTTAGCGGGTGCTGGTACGCTTGCTCTTGGTTATAACCATCCGGAAATCAATCAAGCACTCAAAAATCAGCTTGATTCTGGCCTGCCATACCAAACGCTTGATATTGCAACGAAAGCCAAAACTGACTTTATTCAGTCTGTGAAAAATTTTCTTCCGCAAGAGCTTGGAGAAAATTGCGTTATTCAGTTCTGTGGACCTTCAGGAGCGGATGCTGTAGAGGCTGCGATTAAACTTGCTAAACAAACCACTGGTAGAAATAGCATGTTTGCTTTCCGAGGTGCTTACCATGGGATGACTAATGGCACTATGGGCATGATGGGTAACTTAGGTACCAAAGCTCGCCGCACTGGCTTGATGTCGGACGTGCATTTTATGCCATTCCCGTACGATTTACGCTGTCCTTTTGGTTTGGGCGGAGAAGAGGGAGCACGTGCTGGTATCCGTTACATTGAGCGCTTGCTTAATGATGACGAGGCAGGAATCATGAAGCCTGCGGCTATTATCGTCGAACCTATCCAAGGAGAGGGTGGTGTCATACCTGCACCAGCATTCTGGCTACAAGAGCTTCGTCGTATTTGTGATGAACATGAAATACTACTGATTTTTGACGAAATCCAATGTGGTGTTGGTAAATCTGGATACCATTTTGCGTTCGAGGAAGCTGGTATCGTTCCTGACATATTATGTTTATCCAAAGCAATTGGTGGAGGTTTGCCAATGTCTCTGCTGGTGATCAATAAAGAGCATGATACTTGGTTACCTGGAGAGCATACTGGTACATTTCGTGGCAACCAACTTGCGATGGTATCTGGTGCTAAGGCGTTAGAGATCATTGAACGAGATAATCTTGTTGAGCACACCAATGTTGCTGGTCAGTATTTACGTTTGGGACTAGAAGGCATTCAAAAACGTGTCAACTGTATTGCTGATGTACGTGGTAAAGGATTGATGTTGGGTGTGGAAATTTGTCAGCCAAATCAAGAGCGAAACAAGTTTGGTGAACCTGAGTCAGATGGAGAGTTAACCTTATCCATTCAACGCGCAGCACTTGAGAGAGGTTTGATGGTTGAAAAAGGCGGACGCGACGGCTCGGTCATCCGATTCCTACCCCCGCTTATTATTTCCTTTGAACAGATCGATTTTGCTCTTCGTGTTCTCGAAGAAGCTATTTTGGTTTCTGGCGGTGCTTATAAGGTTCAACAGGAATCAAATCAAGCATGGAAAAAATACTTCATTCAGGCAGGTGAATCGGAGAGGGCTGATTTTAGCAAAGCCATGAACCATGCGACTGCAGCAATGGAAAAAGTGTTTGAGCAAGTCAGTGGTCCCTATTCAGGTGTCGAGCCTAAAAAGCATGAAGAGTTAATCAATGCAGTTGACCTTAGCAATCAACAATCAAATTTGTTCGATGTTATCGATCATACCGCAGACCTTGTCGGCAAAAACGCGATCTTCACACAGCATCCAGATTGTATCGCACATTTACATACTCCTCCGCTGCTATCTTCGGTAGTGGCTGAGACAATCATTGCGTCTTTGAATCAGTCTATGGATTCTTGGGATCAAGCTTCATCTGCAACCTATGTTGAACAAAAAGTAGTGAGTTGGCTGTGTGAAAAATATGAACTAGGCAAAATGTCTGATGGTATTTTTACTAGCGGTGGAACCCAGAGTAACCAAATGGGATTGATGTTGGCGCGAGATTGGGTGGCTGATAGGTTATCTGGTCATTCAGTTCGTCAACATGGACTGCCAGATTATGCAGATAAACTAAGGATTATTTGTTCAGACAAATCACATTTCACCATTCACAAGGCTGCATCTTGGATGGGGCTTGGTAAGCAATCTGTTTTGACTGTTGCAACCAAGGCTGATGGCACTATGGACACAGTGCAACTGGAAAGAGTGGTTGCAGACGCTAAATCTAATGGTCTTATTCCATTTGCTCTTGTAGGTACCGCTGGTACGACAGATCATGGTGCAATTGATGATTTGAATACGCTTGCTGATATAGCAGATGCCCACCAAATGTGGATGCATGTCGATGGAGCATACGGTGGAGCGCTGGTATTCAGTAGCCACAAAGACCGCTTGGCAGGGATAGAACGTGCTCATTCTATAAGTGTTGATTTTCATAAGTTATTTTATCAAACCATAAGCTGTGGTTCTTTACTGGTTAAAGATAAATCTCACTTTAAGTATTTGCTTCATCACGCAGATTATCTTAATAGAGAGCACGACGAGTTACCTAATCTTGTCGATAAGTCTATCGCAACCACTAAACGGTTTGATGCCTTAAAGGTGTTTATGACGATGCAAAACGTAGGACCTAAAACATTAGGGGCCATGTATGATCATCTGTTAGAACAAACCCAGAAGGTCGCCGAGTTAATCAACCAAGAAAAAGACTTCGAGCTTTTATCACCCCCATTACTGTCGACTGTTTTATTTAGAGTCACAAGTAAACATTCGGTAGACCTAAATGAATTAAATAAAAAGGTTCGACTGGAAGCCTTAACGCGCGGTATTGCTGTATTAGGTGAAACCATTGTTGATGATAAAACGGCACTTAAATTTACGATTCTAAATCCATGTTTGGCAATGTCTGACTTTGAATCATTAATCTCAAAAATTAACAAGCTAGCAATTGAGTTAGCGTAACTTAGGTAATAAAACTATGGCAATTCTTCAGATTGGCGCAGGTGGTGTTGGCTGGGTAGTGGCACACAAAGCAGCACAAAATAATAAGATCTTGGGTGATATTACTATTGCTTCGAGAACAGTGAGCAAATGTGAAAAAATCATCGCTTCAATTGATAAGAAAAACAACCTACAAGATCCGACAAAAAACTAGAGGCAAGGGCTGTTAATGCGGATGACGTGGATGCTCTCGTTACTCTAATTAATGAAGTCAAACCTGACCTAGTCATTAATGCTGGTCCTCCATGGGTTAACATGACGATCATGGAAGCGTGCTATCAAGCTAAAGTATCTTATTTAGATACGTCGGTTGCCGTCGATCTCTGCTCTGAAGGACAGCAAGTACCACAAGCCTATGACTGGCAATGGGGCTATCGCGAGAAGTTTGCAGAAGCTGGCATTACTGGGATTCTGGGTGCTGGTTTTGACCCGGGTGTTGTTTCTGTATTTGCAGCCTATGCAGTGAAACATTTGTTCGATGAGATCGATACAATTGACGTTATGGATGTGAACGCAGGTGATCACGGTAAGAAATTCGCTACTAACTTTGATCCAGAAACGAACATGCTTGAAATTCAAGGCGACTCTTTTTACTGGGAAAATGAGCAGTGGAAGCAAGTACCTTGTCACTCGAGAATGCTAGAGTTTGATTTTCCATTAGTGGGTAAACACAAAGTCTATTCTATGGCTCATGATGAAGTCAGATCGATGCAAGAGTTTATTCCGGCAAAACGAATAGAGTTTTGGATGGGTTTTGGTGATAAATACCTCAACTACTTCAACTGTATGCGAGATATAGGCTTATTAAGCCCGGATCCTTTGACGCTGCATGATGGTACTACGGTTCAACCCCTTCATGTTTTAAAGGCGTTACTTCCTGATCCGACTTCTCTTGCCCCCGGATATGTAGGTAAAACTTGTATCGGAACTTGGGTTCAAGGCAAGAAAGACGGCAAAGAGCGTAGTGTGTTTATTTATAACAATGCTGACCATCAAGTGGCGTATGAAGATGTCGAACATCAGGCTATCTCATACACGACTGGTGTACCAGCCATTACAGCAGCATTGCAGTTTTTCAGCGGTAAATGGGCAGATAAGGGCGTGTTCAATATGGAGCAACTCGACCCAGATCCATTTTTGGAAACTATGCCTGAGATTGGCCTTGATTGGCATGTTCAGGAATTAGTAGTTGGACAGCCAGATATTCAGATTTTGAAATAATTCCAAGCCTCCAATTTATTTACCCCAAAGCCGGTACTTAGTTATCGGCTTTATTCGATTTTACGGTATTTAGAAATGCAAAAAAATGAATTAAAAACACCCTATTTTATGATCAATGAAGCAAAATTGATTGAGAATTTAGAGCAGGCTAAGAAACTAAAAGAGATATCAGGTGCAAAATTGGTATTGGCTCTTAAGTGCTTCTCAACTTGGGGTGTTTTTAACATCATTAAACCTTATTTAGATGGTACTACTAGCTCGGGGCCGTATGAAGTCAAGCTAGGATATGAGACGTTTGGCGGAGAAACTCATGCTTACAGTGTGGGATATAGCGAGGAGGATGTTCGTGAAGTAGCTGATATTTGTGATAAATTAATTTTCAATTCACACAGTCAGCTGTCCGCTTATCGTCATATTGTCGAGAACAAGGCATCGATCGGTCTTAGGCTTAATCCCGGTGTTAGCTATGCAGGGCAAGACTTAGCCAACCCAGCAAGACAGTTTTCTCGTTTGGGTGTACAGTTCGATCATATAGACCCAGCAGTATTTGAAAGTATTGATGGTGTTATGTTTCACATGAATTGTGAAAATAAGGATGTGGATGCGTTTATTCGTTTGCTAGATTCAGTTTCAGAACAATTTGGTCAATATCTCGATAAGCTTTCTTGGGTCAGCTTGGGTGGAGGCGTGTTTTTCACTTGGCCAGGTTATGATATTGAGAAGTTGGGCCTAGCACTCAAAGCATTTGCGCTTAAGCATGGTGTACAGGTTTACTTAGAACCAGGTGAAGCGATTATCACTAACACGACTGAATTGGCTGTGACTGTGGTTGATATCGTTGAGAATGGTATGACAACTGCCATTGTTGACTCCGCGACAGAAGCTCATCGGCTAGATACCCTGATATACAATGAGCCTGCATCAATTCGTGAAGCATCAAAACAGGGTGACTATGAATATGTTATTGGATCATGTTCATGTTTAGCTGGCGATCAGTTCTGTGTGACAAGTTTTGAGCAGCCGCTTGAAATTGGGCAGCGACTGCATATTTTGGATAGTGCTGGTTACACTATGGTGAAGCTTAACTGGTTTAATGGTCTGCGTATGCCGTCTGTGTATTGTGAACGTTCAAACGGTGAAATTCAGAAACTTAATGAATTTAACTATTTAGACTTTAAGCGCTCCCTCTCACAGTGGAGTGTTAAATAGATCTGTATAGTCGCGGCTGGGTAGCTGCAAGCTACCCATTTACTAGGATTCAACAATCACACGAATACCGATGCTGAGAGTCTCCAAGTCTTTGACTACATCATCAATGATCACATCGTCAGGGAGTCTAACAGTCATAGTGGCTGTGAATAGGCTTGAGCTCACACCGCCTCCGCCAGCAATAAAAACACGCTGGCAATCCATATCTAATATATAGATATCTTGTTTATCGAGTGCATGGCTTATTTCGTTGACGATACCTGCTCGGTCTGCCGAATCTAATCTAAGTTTATAGATGCTTTCTACATTCTGAATATGGCTTTGTGCTTTACTAAACTTAACAAGAAGATCGTCTCGATTACAAAAAGCTTCTTTAACTAAGTCTTCATTTTCTTGAGGGATCTCAACTTTAATAACACCTGCAACTTGCTCTTCCAAAAAGTTCACCTTACTGACAAGCCATTTGCCGCCATGTTCATGGGTAATACTGGCAAGTTGCTTAATTGTTTTTGGTGTTGCATTTCCTGCAAAACTGACGATAAAAATACGATTCATATGACCACCTGAGCAAAATCTATCTCGCATATCTAGTTTGATTGTAGAAGTCCCTAGAAAGTGGAGGTTGATTTCGGTCAATATTTGAAGCCGAATTTGTTTCATTTGACAAAAATGCCGTCCTGAGATGCTCAATATCACAGTAATTCGACCAACAAATGATAGAGCTAATTTAGGCAACAATTTTCATAACTTTTCTGGTGATATTCGCATTTAAATTGGCAATGTGAATTTATCGTTTAATTCCAATTGAGGGTTATGATGTGAAAGTGTCAGCGTTAGGTCGGGTGTTTATTTCACCAGTCTATAATAGGGATTTAGCTGAGAGAAAGCTTGAGGTTGTTTCTGTATCTCAACCATCTGAGTACGGTAAAAGCCGCTCTGCTTCTTTACCGCCTTTTAAGTTTGAGACTTTGTCTGAGGCTCAGCATAAACCGATACAACCAGAACGATTGAACATTACTTCATCCGATGCTTCAGACTCCAAGAGCCGAGTCTATGGACTTACAATACGTGATCATCAAGAAACGGCAGCGCTTAAAAAGCACTCTGAAAGTAAATCATTAGATGGTATCAAGCGCTTGGTGGTTATTGGTGATAGCCTATCGGATTCACATGGACGTATGAAATCAAAGACATTAGGGCTTATGCTGTCTTCTAGGCAGTACCATGAAGGGCGTTTTACAAACGGGTTTGTTTGGCCAGACTTTATATCCTCAGATGCATACTTGAAAAAGCACATCAAAGATAAAGATGCGCGTGATAATTTCAAATTATTCAATTATGCAGAGGGCGGGGCTGTCACAGCACGTTATTCGAAGTTAGACCCTACATTTATTCTCATATCTCACATGAGCAGACAAATTCGAAAGCATGATAAAAAGGAAGGATTTAAGCCAGGTGATATGGTGGTACTTGCATTAAGTGCCAATGACTATATGACTTTTTCCAAACGAGACATTAAAAAGGTGATGAACTGCTACCGAAATCAAATAACCAAGTTGGTGGAGTCAAAAGGAGTGAAGCATATTCTAGTTACTGGTGTTCCCGACCTGTCAACAACAGCTTTAGCTCAGAGAAAAGGCCAAGATTACCAACAGAAGATGGCCAAAATATCTCATGAGCATAATGCCACAATGCAAGACTTACTAAAGGAGATGAATGAAAAATATAGAGATAAGGGAGTAGCAATAAAGTTTTTCGATTTTGGTGGGGAGTTAAGCAAACTTGTGGTAGCGGCAAATAAAGTGGGGTACGACACAGTGACCGAAGAGCAAGCAGGTTATGTTGATTTACGGCGCTACTTTGGATTTGGAGGATGGAGCCAGCCGTTTGATCCCGCACATAAGCACATATTTCACGATCAGGTTCACCCTAGCCAAGAAGTCCACCAAATCCTTGCGTCGCGTATGTGTGACTTTATTGTCAACGAGTTTGGCAGTGACAGCTAATCTCCTCTGTTTGACAGTAAGTCTGGCGCTGCATTTATGAAATAAAAAGTCTATTCATTATAGAGCTCATAATATTGTTGGTTTTCATTGAGTCTAAATTGCTGTGGGGTAAGGTCAAAATAGGATTTGAATGCCTTAATATAGGAGGAATCATTCTTATATCCCACTTTGTCAGCAATAACTTGGATAGGGAATCCTTGGTCTAATAAAGGCAAAGAATAAATAAGTCTTAAATGTTGGCGCCAGCGTGGGAAAGAAGTATTAAATTCTTTAAAAAACAGTCGTGATAATGTCCTGTCTGAAGCGCCAACCCTCTCTCCCCAAGTTTTTAGGGACCAGTCTAAATCAGGCCTTTCTGATAGTTGATTAAAGATAAACCTTAGCCGTCGATCCTGAGGTAAAAGGAGCTGAAACGTCACCACTTCATCTGCATATATTTGATCATGTAGTACGTCGAGTAGGCGGATCATCTTATCCTCTGAGTGTTTATATGAGTGCGTTCTACGAATTTCTTGAAGTAGTTGTTTGAGAAATGGCGTTAGGTAGAGCGTTCGCAACTTGTTAGTATGAACTCGACTTAAGTCGGGATTAATATAGATGCCAATGAAAGTGGTGTTAGACAATGCGATGGACTCATGATTTAAAGTTGCGGGCACGAACAAGGCTGAAGTATGGGGAAGAAGATACTGATAGTTGCCTGACTGTGTCTGCAATAGCCCTTTTATGGGGAAAATGATTTGATGCCAATTGTGGCTATGCATTTCGTCTACATAGCCTTTAGCCATTTCTATCGTTCTCACCAAAACTGGTGAGTCTGGTTGAGTAGCGATAATCTCATTCGCTGATAGTTGATGTTCCTGTTTTTTATCTTGGCGGCTTGGCATTGTAAGGTGTCTTATTATCTCTATCTCGACATCAATGGCCGAGGTTAGCATAGTATCATTAACTATCACAGGAGAGACTATGCATATTCACTTTGTTATCCATGAGTCATTTGAGGGGCCAGGTTATTTCGAATCTTGGGTATTTAACAACGGGTTTAAAGCCAGTTATACACGCCTTTATTTAGGTGACATCCTGCCTAGAAATACTCAAGACTTCGATGTTTTGATTGTTTTGGGCGGTCCTCAAAGCCCTTCGACATCTCAAAAGGAAAGTCCTCATTTTGATGCCAATAAAGAGAAAAATCTTATTAGCGAAGCAATATCGAACAACAAAGCGGTTGTGGGCGTCTGTTTAGGTGCTCAACTTATTGGAGAAGCTTTAGGTGCCGGATATACAAAAAGTCCGGAACCTGAAATTGGCGCTTTTCCTATTACACTCTTACCCCATGGATTGAATGACCCTCTACTCTGTATGTTTGAGGGAGAGGAATTGGTCGGGCATTGGCATAGTGATATGCCAGGTTTAACTCAAGATGCAGAGATACTTGCATATAGTCAAGGCTGTCCTCGGCAGATAGTTCGTTATGCTGAATTGGTTTATGGTTTCCAGTGTCACCTTGAATTCACCTCCCTTGAACTTCCGGCTTTGATAGAAAATAGTGCCGAGCAACTTGAGCTTGGAAGTGAGCACAAGTTTATTCAATCTGAAGATGAGATTTTAGATATGCAAACCTCGCGGATGAATCATCTACTTCACTCTTTTCTTGATGGCTTAGTGCAGAAATATTTGCAGAAGGATTGTCATTGATATGAGATATCGAGTAGATATATACCAGCAAGAGAAGCTGCTTTTTAACGTGAACGTTGAACATATAGATAAAGATAAAAGAGAAAGACATTTAGAACTACTGCGATTGAAGTTTCCTTCACAAGAAGGTTATAAGCTTAAAATCTTCTATTCAGATCACGAAATTCGCTATCTTAAGAGTGCTGGAGACAGTGTGGAGCTACTTGCTGCATTACCTGTTTATAAATCAGTTCCACATAGCTGAAACTAAACGGATTCTATTGAGGTAAATATGCAAGAATTAGGCAAAGTAAACTCTGTCCTTGTAGGCAAAGCAGAAGTGTTTGCTCATGGAGCCAGAAGTGCGATTGATAAGAAAGTTGTCGAAGGGCGTCAGTCCGTCTCTTTCCTAGGTCTTGTTGGCGATGAGCAAGGAGACCCACGTTTCCACGGTGGAGTAGAAAAGGCTCTCCACATATACCCCACTGAGCACTATAGCAAGTGGGTGAAAGAACTTGGCGATCGGGATATTTTTCATCATATCGGAGCGTTTGGTGAAAACATAAGCTCTAGTGGTGTCACGGAAAAGGATATCTGTATAGGCGATAAAATACGTATAGGATCAACGCTTTTAGAGGTTTCTCAAGGTCGGATGCCTTGTTGGAAATTGAATGTGCGCTTTGATCAGAAGGATATGGCAAAACGGCTGCAAAACTCATTACGAACAGGTTGGTATTTCAGAGTTATTCAAGAGGGAAATATTGGGCAAGATGATGACATCATCTTGTGCGATAGACCTTATCCAGAGTGGTCACTTGCTAGGATTATGAGCCCAATTTTTGAGGGTTGTCTCGATATTACAGAGTTACAAAGATTAGCCCAGTTGCCTTTGGTAGAATCATGGAAAACGTTAGTTATGCGAAGAATGAATGATCGACTGTTGGAAGATTGGTCACCTAGGATAGAAGGCCCCGGTAGTAAAGACGAATAAAAGTGGCGTTGCAAGCCTGTTATAACAATAACTAGGCTTGCAACCATAGATTATTTTTAGAAAGTAATTTTCATTTCTACACCATAAAACACATCGTCGTAACTAGCGCCTGAATCTAAGGCAAACTTGGCGGCATCTTGATTACCAAACCACGGTTTGGTGCTGAATTGGAACTCGGCTGAGCCACCCCATGCATTGCTGACCCAGCCATGGATATGACCAACTGGATTGAGAAAGAACAAGCTGACACTACCCATGGTTTCAGAACCCCATACTTCGCCGCCATTAGCGACGATATCCTGTTCTGCCTCAAACATCATTTCACCAACAACAGCACCAAAGAATGGAGTAATGAATAGGTCTTGCCAAGATGGTACTTCTGCAAATGCTTCTACGCCATACTCCCAGAAAAAAGTCGATAAGGTAGCAGAGTATAAGAAAGATTCGAATTCATTAAAGCCAGCATGACGAGCAGCAGTATAATAGACACCACCGAAGTATGGATGCATAACATAGTTAAGAAAGTGGTCGTCTCTGTCCCAAACTGGGCCTGAAGTAACATTGTCTTTCCATTTTGAACCAAGGCCGCTTAAATCTCGGTCTTCTTCGTCCCATTTGGTGATAGACTCAGGGAGTAAAGTCATTAGTCCTACTGTCGCAACACTGAGACCCAAAATAGTGTATGTTTGTCCCTTAAGATAATCCCAATCTTTTTCGCTTTGTACTGTGAGGTATTTTGGTAACTCGGGCTCTTCAAGTTTTAACTCACTTTCGGTTAGACCTAAATTGTATGTACTTTGTGATTTGTATGAATATGGGGTATCGAAAAGGTGGTAGCTTTGACTGTCTTCTACTGTATATGAGAACTCAATGTGCTTAGGAGTTTCATAGATGTTGGCGTTTGTGTAGGCAGAAAACGACAACATCAAAGTCGTGATGTATTTTTTGTACACGGATAAACTCCATAATCTTGTGCTTGAACTGTCCCTAGTTCACGATTATCCACCAAAGTAACTAGAATGAAAACCGCAACTTGTGCTAATTAAGAAACTAATACTCTTAGCTGCGCTCAAACTATGAAGGAGGTCCGTTATTATACTCTTCATAAATGAGCTAAGATGCTTATCAGTTCGATATTCATACTTCTCTGACTAGCTTCTATCTTAAAGCGGAAGAGTTATCATGGTTATTAAGAACTTCCTAAAAGGAAAGTGAATATGTTGAAAATAGCGATGTTAAGCACTGGTGAAGAAGTGCTTCATGGGGATATTGTCGATACAAACGCCGCTTGGTTGTCTGAAAAATTTTTCCAACGTGGTTTTTCTTTGTCTAAACGCTCTACTGTCGGAGACAGCAAATCAGCGTTAGTTGAAGAGCTAATGATGTTGAGTTTTAACTACGATGTAGTGGTAGTAAACGGGGGGCTAGGACCGACAACAGACGATGTCAGCGCTGAAGCAGCAGCTCAGGCTTCTGGCAGTGAGTTAGAACTTTATTCACAATGGATGGATAAATTAGAAAAACACTTTGCAGCTCGCGGTATGGACATGCCAGAAAGTAACCGCAAACAAGCCATGCTACCCCGAGGGGCAGTTATTCTGGATAACCCGATTGGCACAGCATGTGGCTTTTCACTTACTTTTAATGATTGTGACTTCTATTTTACACCAGGCGTACCCAGTGAGTTTTATTTAATGGTTGAATCAGTCATTCTACCCAAGTTGAACGAGCGTCATGGTAACGTGATTGGTTTTGATTGCAGTAAGTTATATACCTTTGGCCTATCAGAATCATACCTCTCTGACCTTATGGATAAGGTCGAGTTACCAGATGGATATACACTAGGCTATCGCTCCTATTTACCCTATATAGAAGTGAAGTTGTTCGGACCAAAAGATGATACCGACAATAGAGTAAAGCTTCTGAAAATTATTCATGATTTGATTGAAGCGAATGTCGTCAGTGTTGACGAACCATTAGAAGACTGTGTCGCTCATCTTATTACAGAAAAAGGTAAGTCAATTTCTACAGCAGAACAGTCAACGTATGGTCAACTTATTAGGTGGTTAAACTCCAATGATCAAACGGCACATTACTGCGAACACGGATGGGTTTTGGGAGAAAGAATGGATGTTGGAGACAGTAGCAACGATGCTTTAGCTGCCATACTCGCCCTTGCTGGAGCCACCAGAGAAAAGTGTCTCACTGATATCGCACTAGCAACTGGAAAGATCAAAGATCAAACATTTTCGGTCGCTATTGCTACTTCTGAAGGTGAATGGGGGCAGACATTAAGCTTCAATCGCTCACTAACTCGTGATGATAGAGTTGCTGTCATTACTACTGTGGCTGCAGATATGCTGCGGCGTTACTTCTTGAGTAAAGGCATGTTTCCTCACTACAGTTCCCTTACTCGCGCTAAAGAAATTTATGTTCCTAGAGAGTATGTCAGTAATTAAAATGTTGAGTCATATTTGGATAGTTTGATGATGATGTTGTCAAAGCTTGAAGTTAGACACGTATCATTAAGTGAATGAATATGTTTCTTATTTCAGGCATGCTTTGATGAATGTTTTTTAGAAGAAAATCATCTAAAGCTTAAAGTTATGATTTTAAATAGATGGCTGAAGCATACCACAATTGGAACGTGCATTTGTTCTAATTGCGCTTAAAATGAAAGTTCATCGGAGGTTTTACCTAGGGAGGTTCGCATGTGCCAGCATTCGAGAATTGTAGTGTGGTATCAAGTTGCAGACCAAAAAGTTGTGCTAGGAGAATCACTTAGTGAGTTTGGTCAGGATGTTAGTTCTATTTGGCTCAGTGTGCCAGAAGAAGAAAATCAAGAGAATTCATTAGGCTACCGTTTGTCTCTATTTGATGATGGTGGGAGAGAAATAGCCAGCAAAGCAGTGTCCACACAGACTGCTGATGAATTTTTAGCTCGCATTAAAGTTCGCGTTTAAGCTGCATGTATAAAAAACCCAGCTCGTTAAGCTGGGTTATCTTTTTACATAATTATGCACTTTTATCTTTAATGGTGTAACTGACACTTTCAATTTCTATGTCGGATTTTGCTTTGCAGATACAAGGCAAAATCTCATTAGTTTCAGTGTAGGCCATTGCAAAACCAACGTACTCAACCTCACCTTTGGCTAGTTTACAGCGGCACGCACCGCAGTGACCATCTCGGCAGTTGTATTCAGGTACTATTCCAGCATTTTCCATTGTCTCAAGAATGGTGTTAGAAGGATTGGACTGAATAGAGGTAGTACCGTTGATTTTTATATTGGGCATTAGAGCTCAAAGTCCTTAAAGTCGTCTGCCTGAACATCACTATCTATCTGACCCACAAGATAAGATGATATTTCAGCTTCTTGTGGTGCCACTTGAACATTATCTGATGATAGCCAAGCGTTGATCCAAGGAATTGGGTTAGACGTTGCCTCTGGGTATGCTGCATCGAGCCCAACGGCTTGCATACGGATGTTGGTAATGTACTCAACGTATTGGCAAAGAATGTCTTTGTTAAGACCAATCATAGAACCATCTTTAAACAGATACTCTGCCCACTCTTTTTCTTGCTCAGCTGCGGCTTTAAATAAGTCGAAACATTCTTGTTTACACTCTTCTGCAATCTGCATGAATGAAAAATCATCCTGACCGTTACGTAAGAGGTTGATCATATGTTGTGTGCCTGTCAGATGGAGGGCTTCATCACGTGCAATGAGCTTGATGATTTTCGCGTTACCTTCCATCAGCTCACGCTCAGCAAAAGCAAAAGAGCAGGCAAAACTTACATAAAATCGAATGGCTTCTAGAGCATTTACTGACATCAAACAGACATAAAGCTTTTTCTTAAGGTCGTGCAACTTAACAGTAATTTGTTCACCGTTAACGGTATGTGTACCTTCACCGTAACGATGGTAGTCATTGGTTAACTGAATTAGGTCATCGTAGTACTGAGAAATATCTTCTGCTCGTTTTAAAATATGCTCATTTTCAACAATGTCATCAAATACAATCGCAGGATCATTGATGATATTGCGTATGATATGAGTATATGAACGAGAGTGAATCGTCTCAGAAAATGACCAAGTTTCAATCCAAGTTTCAACTTCAGGCAGTGATACTAAAGGCAGTAAAGCGACGTTTGGGCTGCGTCCTTGAATCGAGTCAAGCAGAGTTTGATATTTCAAATTAGAAATGAAAATATGCTTTTCATGCTCTGGCAGCTTGTTGTAGTCGATACGATCGCTTGAAACGTCTACTTCTTCTGGTCGCCAGAAAAATGATTTTTGGGACGGGAAATTAGCACCCATAAGTCACATAAGTAAATCCAAAGTTGCTCAACCTGAAAAACTTGAAAGTGTGAATGTGACATGGTATTGTTCACATAAGTTAATTTGATTAGGTAAGTATGAAAAAGTTTAAAAAAACTTATTACTTAAAATATGTGACAACGGAAGAGTTTGGCAGTAGAAAATTTCCGCTAGTATTCACGTTAGAAGGAAAGGTTAACTTTGCGCTGCTTTTGTTCATTAAAAATGAGTACGCACTAGGGGGCGGCAAGGCATCAAATTTACAACCAGTAATCGATGTGGTTTCGGATATGCTGGCTTTCTTCGAATGCCAGCTAGAAAAGCAGGATGAGTGGCTACGCAATCCGAATGAACTACTATATGCCTATTTTGAAGCAAAGCTAAATGGGACAGTAGATTCGAATGGATACTGCAAGTTAGATCTCTATTGGCATAAGTCAAAATTAAGTACTGTGAAGAAATTAATTAGTGCTTATATCAAATTTGAGAAGTTTTCTAATACCTATTTGGGGACATCCTTAAGTGGGGTTGATCAAGTACTCATCGAAAATGCACGGAAGACACGGCATATTGACCCTAATCACAGTGGTTTGCTTTCTCACCTAGAAGGAACAGGTTATCAAGACGGAAACTACAATGAATTTAGTGGTGGCAGGTTGCACTTCACATCTGAAAACTACGATGTTAGGACTACAACAGGCTCAAAAAAAACAACGAAGTACTTCCCTCCCAATGAACTAGCACAGTTCATCAAATCCGAACAGAACATCAATTATCAAGCTGCCTATATATTACAAGCATTTACCGCTCTTCGAGGCTCAGAGGTTGCCAACATTTTAATTTATGATGTTGTTCCTTCTGAGGATGGGTTGGCAGATATTATTGTTTCTGACAATCAAGTTAAAGGAAAAACCTTCGACCCAGACAGTGGTCGGTTAATTGAACGGGAAGCAATACTAAAGCGCCACACGACAACCATTACAAATAAGTCTGGTTTAAGCGAACGAGATATTGAGTTTCTTTCAAGCCCTACTTCAAGAACCATGATCTCCGATAAAGATGATAAGTACTTTGCTGGTGATAAGGCGATGACACTTCAAGTTTCTCATCCGACTTATGGTTATGTGTTGAGCTGGTCTAATGAAATTGCTCGAACCTATTTTAGTGTGGTTTTGCTACCTAAGCTTCTCAAACAAAATAGGGTAGCAGGACACCCCTGGCTTTTATGTCTGGATAATGGTTGCCCAATGACACTTGGTGCATACAGGAAGCACTTTGAGAGACGTTCTTTGAAAGAGCTTGGATTTGTACGACAACCACACTCTCTAAGGCATTTTTGTGGTTTCTATTTAAAGAATGCACTTGATTGGCAATTAGAGAACATCAAGGTATTTATGCGTCACGCCTACTTATCATCAACAGAACGTTATGCACAACCCACTTCCGCAAAAGTCAGGGCTATGATCGCGAAAAAAGAATATACAGAGTTTAACAACCTAACATTTAGGGAGTTTTTTGAATGAGTCATATCTTCATTACGACTGATACTGATGTACTGAAAACAGGATTTGGTTATATCAATACCGATAAAGAGGTTAGATATAATCCCACAATAGACACCTGTGTCATTGATGAAAAACTAATTGTTAATGTTGGTAAAACACTAAATGATTTTTTCCTATCAGCCTACAAAACGGATGTTGTTAACTTTTTAGGGGCAAATGACGAGAGCGAAATCAAAGAGCATAAAATCAGACCATTGACTATAGGTACAATGAACCGTCTAGCTTCTGATGCTGGTATCAACGATGACACAGAATCAAAACACAGACTAATTGAACGCCTTATTGACGATGGCTTCGTAATGAACGGCGAAAAGTTGGAGCTGTATTATAGATTCGCACAAACCGATGCATATATCCCTCCAGCCCTCATTGATTTTCAAGCAATGCAACATCAATTGGGTCTTACTGATGTTGGGTTTATAACACTTTTGTTAGAGTCTCTGTTTAGTGATCTTGTACCTCGGCAGATTAAGAAAAAGAAAGGTAAGCTTGAACTGCCCTATGAAAAGCAGGATTTTCTTGATTCTCCATTTGTATCCTTGTTAAGAGTTTTGGTGTTACGAGCTAACGTTGGCACAAAGGCCGACGATTACTACAAGATCGATACTGGCTTCATTGATCTCTTCGACTCACATTACTTTCATGGTGATACCAACTCATATCAAATGTTTGTTTATCGTTTGAAAGTAAGTTTTAGTTTAGCGATTCAATACTTTATCAAGCATAACGCCATTTTTACACCTTATGCAAAAGCTACAGCGGTTATGGGAAGAACGAATTATTCGCTGATTTTTCCAGAAACAGGTGAGATAGCTATTCAGATTGGTGGTGTTGCCGAAACTCTCACTGGTGGCACAGCAGCAGATCAAATGCGCCTATTGCGGGGACTTCGTTGCAGTACAGACATGAATGCCATGCAAGATCTTCCTGAAAGCCTATGTTTTGATTTCGTTCAGTGTACTTTACAAATGAATGAAAAGCTTGGTTATGAGGAGTCTGTAACCGAACATCCTAGAAAGCCATTGAAGCAGGTTATTCAGCATCTTGAGCGAACTGACTCTTATCGTAATCAGTCAAAATTTAAGCAATTTAACTTAGGTGCAATGAGCAAAACTGCCACTAAGCGAATTCTAGAAGGTGATTTAGCGAGAACGAGCACGACTCTTAAACGATATCAAGGCCAGTTGCCAGACCAGATTCTAAATGAGCTAAGGTTATATACGCAGACACATGCCAATGCTCAAAATATGCAGTACTTAAATCACTTCATTGATTATATTGTCGAGTATAATTCGAGAGAAGTGGAACAATTGACATCAGTTGAGCAACTTGAGGTGTATCACTTTTACCATCCTCTTCATGCTGAGCAATTTTCTTTCTGGCTTTATCTCGAAAATCATTCGAAATTTACTACTCCAAACTCGAAAAAGACAGTATGGGGTCAAGTCCGACTGGCGTTGACTCATATCTTTGATATGAAAAAAAGACAAGGCTCAAGCAAAGCTCTACCCATGCCACCTGGTCAAGAACTTTATAAAGATGCTACAGGCAAGCGAACTACAACATCACGAAGATCAATGCCCAGTGATTTGTATGATTTATGTTTAGAAGTGTTAACTGAAAACGATTATGTTTTTGTCAGAGACAATTTTCCTTCTCTTACAGTTACCTTATACAATCATATGAAGGGTAAGAACGAAACAGTGTTTATGCCTAATGTGGCACATATTCTACATCTACTAATGATCCTACCTGCGAGAACACACCAAGGAAGATGGATTGATGAAGGACTCTTAGATGAAAAAATATGGGATTTGGATCGTCAAAAATACGTAATTAATACGGCTGCTACAGCTAACTTCATTTATCCCGATGGACAAACGCATAATGAGAAATTTGGGCAAACCGCTTTTGTTCAATCTGAACAGGCAGAGGGTACTGAAGAGTTGTCGTTGTACTTCAACACAAACAAGACGAAAGGTTACACACTACAACAAAAAGGTCACACAGGATATTCCGTGCCTTGGGTTGTTAATAGCGGCATAGAAAATGTCGATGCTGTCATCGACATAGTTAAAAGGCAAAAAACTTTTAATGACAAATTCTCACCTAAGCACCTGATCCCAGTCAGAACAGTAGATGAAGATGCGGGTAAATACTCGCAGAAAGTATTTGAGCAGTTACCTAAATTTATACCTCTTTTTCGTGATATATCTGCACCCAAAGTTTCTGTTGTTAGCCCAGAAATGGGTACAATTTTTCTTCCACCCACACATGCGATGGTAAGAAGAGTATTTTTGGCTGTTCTTAAGGAAGCAGAGGCGAGATATAAGCGAAAAAATCCCCATCATGCTAAAAGTAAGATAGCGTTTGCAGAAGATGGGACAGCTTTGTTTGACTTGCATAGTCTGCGTGTCTACGGCATTACGGATCTTTTAAATTCTGGTTTAGACAAAGAAATCGTTAAGTTACTCGTGGGTCATAACACCAGTATTATGACGTTGTATTACAGGAAAATTGGTGAGCAGCAGTATAAGAAGGCTCTGTTGGATGCTCAAAGAAAGTCAGGCATTGCTATTGCGAATGAAAAAAGTGTATTGGAATCAGGGGTGGAAAACATTCATTGGATAGACAATGCAACTTTGGTCGATGATTTCAGTTTATTCCTACCAGATTTTTCAAAAGGTGGCCACCCACGGTTTATGAAAGGAGGAGTTTGTATGAATTTCGACTGTCAAGATGGTGGTGTAATCATCAAAACTGGTCAAAATGGTATAGATGTTCCTTCGTTAACAAGTGTTCGAGGGGGAGCTTTTAGATGTGGAAATTGTCGGTATTGGCGTTCTAGCCCACGTTTCATCGCGGAACAGATTTACTATCTCAATGAATGCGCTACTGAGGTTAAAGCTTTAACAGACGAACGTTTTGGGATTTATGAGCAGATAAACGATGCTTACGATAGCCATGAAGAGCCTGAGTTTATCATTGCACGATTAAACGACAAAGCTGATCAAAAAACAGAATTGCTTTGCCATAGAGTTACAGAACTGAGAAGACGACAAAAAATGTTGCAAGCGAGTTTAGACCAGATGGAAATTGAAAGCTCAAAACTGCCTGTAGTAATGAATGAACAAAAACACTATGCAGAGGCATCTTATGAGTCTCTCAATATGCTGGATGCAGCTATGGAACTTTCCATGCAGGCAGTAATGCTTGGTTTAGATCCATCCGAGTCAGAGATTCATGTGAATAATCTCGACCAATTCCTCAACAAAATGTTTAACGAAGCTTCAGTGAGCAATCCTCTGTTATACATTCCGAGCGCTGAGGTTAAACGTGCAGCGGTTCTTTTTGCAGCAGTTCGTACTAAAGAGCTTTTGGGTGAAGAGGTTACGGATGAGGCGTTTACCGACCCCCGTTTGTTATTTGATGCCCCAGAAAAAACGGCAAAATTGATTGAAGGTTTAAAAAAGCTAGATAACGCATTTTCCAACAATACAGCAGGCATTGAACATGAAGATTAATCAAGAAAGATTAGAAAAAGCTGATAGGTATGTTGAGGGCTTGCTTAAAGAGTACACTGATCAGCGGCTACAAACAGGTATAAAAAATGTGAAGCTAGCTTGCCGACATCACTTGATTAATGGTATGGCAATAACGATAACATCAATTGCCGAGTTTCTTCGACAAAACTGTGCAGGAAAACCTGCGAAAGGTACGCTGGATAATGACAGTAAAGGTGTTTATAAACCTATAATAGATGCTTATTGTGAGGTCGCTTCATCTCTTCGTAAGCCTGACAAAAAAAGTGAGTCTTCATCAACAAGTTCACCACAAACCAAGATCTACATTAAGCAGCTAGAAAACAGAATTAAGCATCTTGAAAAAATACTAGAGCAAAATTTTAAGAACCAAGGATCTATTAGCGTCAATTCGATGCTCAATTCTCAAATTGATGCTCAAGGCTCAGTAGATGTCATCCCTTCGTCTAATTTTTCCGTTGAGGAAAAAAAGGCAATTAAAAATCTCTTAGGTTTGATTGAGCTAACTAACGATCTTTCGTACAAGGGTGAGGCAGAGCGAACGAGGATAGCAACTACAGCAGGGAAAGTGGTACTGACACCCAATGAACTTATATTGATAAAGAATATAATAGAGGGTTAAGTAATGGCAAGTGGTCAGCAGAAAGCGCAACAAAACCTTGAAGCATTTGAGGTCTGGAAAGCCACACAAACGGACGATGATTTTAAGCAAATCGTATTTAGAGGACAGCTTAATCGTATTGAAGTCGCAAAAGGAATTGGTTGTGGAAAATCGGCGTTAAACCAAAATCCTGCCCTCAAGAAAGCACTCAAAGCCTTAGAAGATGAACTGCGCGGTAAAGGTATCCTGCCGCCTCTTACGGAAGCTGCCAAGAAGAGTGAGGGCAAACCTCAAGCCTACGACAACACAGCAAATCGAAAGCTTCTCGATTCAAAGCGGGTGTCGTCGTTAGAAGCTGAGAACATAGAATTGAAAGCTAAAGTTAGGGAGCTTGAAAAGCGACTTGAGCGCTTTGGTGAACTATCTGAAACCTTATCCGAAATGGGGTTGATGCCACGATGAATACTGCTTTGCATGAAGACCAGATGCGTGTCACAAGCATCCCTTTTCGCTCGACCAAGTTGGTGATATTCAGTGGCGTACCACTGGCAAGAGACTCATACAAAACCAATAACGGGAAGTATTACGTTACCATCAAAGCCGACCCCGATAGCATCCCTGTACAACCTGCGTTGGGTCAGCATTGGTCAGTCACAGGCGCTCGCCAGATAAAAAACGTGGAAGTCGATGATTATGTTATGCAGCAGCACACGTATGAGTCACCCAGCCATATCGAATGCACTTTACCTGAAACAGGTGAACAACTGATACGCTTTATCGCCAAAGAAAATGACTTCAAGGGCATTGGTGAAAGCAAAGCTAGGGCGCTCTGGCAGCTCTTGGGTAAAGACTTCCATGCCACACTGCGAAATGATACACCAGAGTCTAGAAAGCGTCTGACATCGATTCTGAGTGACGATTCAGTGGAAGCACTCTTTAAGGGGTACGCCAAATATAAAAATCTGGCACATTGCAATTGGATGAGTGAGCACAACATCCCCGCCAGTGTGCAGCAACGGCTGCTCAAGCATCACGGTGAAGCTTCCATAGAGGTCATTAAAGATAATCCTTATGCTTTAATGGGCTTTGGTCTTTCGTTCAGTGCCATTGAAGATATTATCAAGATAACTGATTTTAAGAGCGATGTTGCGAAGGATGACCCCAGAAGACTCAGTGCTGCTCTGGAAATGGCGATTCGCAAGGAAATTGAAAAAGGTCACACCTATACCACTCATGCCAATGTGCGCCCTTATCTAAACAAGCTACTGAAAGACAAAGCACTGGTCACTCAGGCGCTCCATTCAGGTCATGATAAAGCTCAGTACATTTTAAACCCCGACACAGGAGCCTATCACCCAACGGCACAACTTCTTATGGAAAGTGTCGTTGCCAAGCGGCTAAATACGCTGATTAAGCAAAATGACTTGTATGATGAACAGGCCAATGCTGCGTATTGCTCAGCGGCTGCGGAGCTTCCCTACGACCTAACCAGAAAACAAATCGAAGCTGTCACAACGTGCCTAGATAACTCGGTAAGCTGTATTACAGGCGGTGCAGGAACAGGCAAGACAACGGTGCTCAGAACGGCTCTCAGGGCATATCATCAACTTGGGTTTGAAATACACGCCGTTGCGCTCAGCGGTCGTGCTGCAATGAGACTTCATGAGTCCATCGGTTTTGTTACCTCAACCATTGCCAAATTGTTGCGTGAAGACCCTATTGAACCCAGTGTCGATAAGCTCAATCACCTACTGGTGATTGATGAGGCAAGCATGATTGACTTGCCAACCATGTGTCGCCTTGTGAATCACACTCACCCCTCTGTACGATTGATATTCACTGGCGACCCCGACCAACTCCCACCAATAGGTTGTGGCAAGGTATTGGCAGATATCGTCGAAGCAAAAACAGTGGCTAATACGATGCTAGATATCGTCAAGAGACAGGAAGGTTCAACGGGTATCCCCGAATACTCGAAGCTCATTAATCAAGGTGTGATGCCTGATCGATTAAGTACGGGAGCAATACACTTTCACGAAACCAGTAAAACAGACATTGCCAAAGTCTGTTGTGAGCTTTACCAACAGTGTCCTGAAAACAGTCGCGTCATGGCTCCAACCAAGGCTCTCGTATCAGAAATCAATAAGCTCACCCAGCAAGCCGTTAACCCAGATAGCGCCAGCCTTGAGTTCGAAATCAATGGTGACAAGTTCTTTCTGCCACTTAGCCTCAATGATGCGGTGTTATTCACGCAGAATCATTACGACAAAGGCATTCAGAACGGCTCACTTGGTATGCTAACAAACGCCAAACCTTCTGGTGATAGTTACGGTGAAGTGACGCTAGATACAGGTGAAAAGGTCGAGATAACACAATCCGTTCTCGACTGCATGGAGTTGGGTTATGCCATTACCTTACACAAAGCCCAAGGCTCACAGTTCCCACGCATCATCATCGCTCTGCAAAACGGAAGAATAGTAGATAGAGCATGGCTCTATACGGCAATCACGAGAGCAGAAAGTGAAATCCATATCGTTGGTAGTAGTGATGACATGAAGCAGATCACCGAGGCACCTAGTCACTCTCATAAGCGGAATAGCTACCTGAAAGAGCTGTTACTTCAGCAACAGAGAAATTATTGCTCTTCGCAGTAGCGATAGCGATAGGTTTATAAATTTTAAATAGTGATAACTGACGACTTTGCACTTGCAACTGCTTGAAAGTTCGAGGGGTGTTTTGTAGCATATTTGATAATAATTACAAATTATTAAGGAAAAGATAGTGTTAAAACGCAAGTGGTTGGCTAGTACTATAGTCACGTTGATGTTGTCAGGTTGTGCAGCAACATATGAATCGGCAGAAGAAGCCTATCAAGATGGTGATTATGCTAAAGCAAGAGAATCTTGGCAAAAACTGGCTTTAGAAGGCGATAATCGTTCAATGTATCGCTTATATACCTCAACGAATCATCCATCCAATGAAGATATTGGTTGGCTTAAAAAAGCGGCGGATTCTGGTTTAGTTAATGCTCAATTTGATTATGGTATGCATGCGCTTAAGCAAGAAAAATTCAAAGAAGCACAAGCATACCTTATTAAAGCATCAGAAAATAAATCAGAGAAAGCATCAAAAGAACTAGCTGACAATAAAGACTTATTTCCTTTATGGTTAAAAGCAGAAGAAAGTGACGCTTACTCAATAAAGAAACTTGGTAAGCTATATTGGGAGAAAAAAGAATATAAGCAATCCCTAAAATGGTATGAACGATGTGTTGATAGTTATAAAAGTTGTTCTTTCTACATAGGGTTAGCGTTTGATAATGGATATGGCGTTTCTCAAGATTATGAAAAATCTATCTACTGGTACACCAAGTCCGCTGGGCAGGATCATGGTGCATCAGCAAGGAACCTAGCTTGGATCTATGAAGAAGGAAAGGGAGTACACATAGACAAAAAGAAAGCTTTTCAGTGGATGAAAAAATCTTCTGAAACTAATTGGCTTGGGCAAGCAGAGCTAGGTAGATACTACTTATCTGGTATAGGAACGGAAAAAAATACTGCTAAAGCATTCTCTCTTCTAAGCGAAGCAGCACCGCACACGAAATATGCATCCTATAATTTGGCAAGAATGTACTACTACGGTGATGGTTTAAAGCAAAACTACAAAAAATCTTACGAATATTTTTCAAAAGCAAGCAATCAAAATCATTCTTGGTCTGACTACTTTATAGGTAATCATTACTATTATGGTTATGGTAAAGAGAAGAGCTACACTCAAGCACACAATTGGTTTGAAAAAGCAGCAAATGCAGGGGTTGTTGATGCTCAATTTAGGCTAGGATGGATGCTAAGTAACGGCGAAGGAACTACTGCAAACGCAAGAGCAGCGTTTAAATGGTATCAAAAAGCCGCCGAACAAGGTTCAATTGCCGCTCAGAACAACCTTGGTGTTATGTATGCAGAGGGCAATGGGGTAGAAAAAGATGACTACAAAGCGTTCAAATGGTATGAAAAAGCAGCAAGGCAAGGTGATGATGTTGCCCAAAAAAATCTGGGAGTAAGGTACGAAATTGGAAAAGGTGTACGACAAAGTAATCAACTAGCTGCGTTCTGGTACGCAAAGTCTGCACAACAAAATCATAAAGAAGCACAATCTTACCTTAATGAAATACTGAATAAGCTTAGAACCAAAACCGTTCAGATCAAAAAAGCTTCAGTGTATAAAGAAGGCAATTTTGACAGTAAAGAGCTGCTGACATTGCAACAAGGTCAGCGTGTTTATGTGTTGTCCTCTGGAAGTAAATGGACAGAGGTATATGTCCCTAAAAACCACACAATTGGTTACTTAAACAATACTCACCTTTACTAAAATGGATTGAAAAATGAAGAAATTAATCTTTGCACTATTATTTGTATGCCAATCAGTATTCGCAAACCCTACTGTATTTGGGCTAACGATTGGTGAAACTACCGTTGCACAACTTAAAAGCAAATATAATGTATCCCATCAAGGTATCAACAAGTATAGTCAGGGTGATATGTATCAGATCCCTCGAAATCAAATACAATTCGAAGGTATCAATGATGTGACGGTGATCTTTAGTCGCTCCAACAAACTGATTGCGGTTTTAACCGAATTGCCGAAAAGTAAGTTTGATTATTTAAATGGCACCCTTGGGAAAAAATATCAATTAGTAAACCAAAAAATCCCTTTCGTTGGGAATAAATCTGCGACATACAAAGATGGTGAGACTGAGATTACATTGGAAGCTCCACACATGAGCTTTCAATTATCTATGAATTATATCCACTCAGACCTTTTGAAAGCTTTCAATACCCAGAGCGAAAAAGAGAAGAAAAAGAAGCAGCAGCAAGAGAGTTCAATGCTTTGATCTAAATAGGTCGTTATTTTGTGCTCACTAAATGTAACGAAAGTCAAAGCATCAGAGCTTTCAAGTTACTTTTTCTTATTTCACTTAAGTACGCCCTTGGGAGGGTGATGGCTTCAACGCAGTGATGCCATCACCTTGCTAATTTTAGTGTTTTCACCGAAATACACTCTGTATGTTGATGATAAATACGCCCCAGTAAAAACTGAGGCGTTTTTATAAGACTAACGCGGGTATGTCAGTAATCTAGCTCTAAAACAAGGTCGCTATTCGCCTTGACACTACAAGCCAGTACGTAGCCTTCAGGCAAGAAAGCGATTGTGTCTATCACGCTGACAGTTTCTCCCGATTTAAGTTTGCACTTACAAGCGCCACAAAACCCGCCTCGGCATTCTGAGTATATAGATTGACCCGCTTTTTCCGCAGCCTGTAGAATGGTGTCGTTGGCTTCAGCAGTGAACTGCTTGTCGTTCAAACTTATAGTGTGCATACGTTACAGCTCAAAATCCTTGAACTCATCTTGTCCAATAACATTGTCAATTTGACCAACCAAGTAGCTTGAAATCTCAGACTCTTGCGGTGCAACTTGCACATTATCAGATGATAGCCATGCATTAATCCATGGGATTGGATTACTTGTCGCTTCAGGAAATGCAGGGTTTAGACCAACAGCTTGCATACGAATGTTGGTGATGTATTCCACGTATTGACAGAGAATGTCTTTGTTAAGGCCAATCATCGAGCCGTCTTTAAACAAGTACTCCGCCCATTCCTTTTCTTGTTGGGCAGCATCAACGAACATCTTATAAGCTTCGTCTTTACATTCTTCTGCGATTTGAATGTATTCAAGACCATCCTGACCGTTACGAAGTATATTGATCATGTGCTGTGTGCTTGAGAGGTGCAGAGCCTCATCGCGAGCAATGAGCTTGATTATTTTCGCATTTCCTTCCATTAACTCGCGTTCTGCGAAAGCGAATGAACAAGCGAAGCTCACGTAAAAACGGATAGCCTCAAGGATGTTTACGGACATCAAGCATAAGTACAGTTTTTTCTTTAGGTCATGGAGTGAAACAACAACCTTTCCACCCTTCACTTCGTGCGTGCCTAGCCCTAAAAGCTGATATTGCTGTACAGACTCGATAAGGTCATCGTAATACTTTGACACGCTGACAGCCCGCTTCTTGATCTCTTCATTTTCTACAATGTCATCGAACACAATCGAAGGGTCGTTGATTATGTTGCGAATGATGTGAGTATAAGATCTTGAATGGATAGTCTCATAGAACGACCAAGTCTCAATCCATGTTTCAAGTTCAGGGATACTCACGATAGGCAAAAGTGCAACGTTTGGGCTTCGTCCTTGGATAGAGTCCAATAAAGTTTGATATTTTAAGTTAGAGATAAAAATGTGTTTCTCATGATCTGGTAACTTTTGGTAATCAATGCGATCTTGGCTGACATCAATTTCTTCTGGTCTCCAGAAAAAGGAAAGTGCCTTCTCTGTAATCGATGATATCGCCTTATACTTTTCTTGGTCGTAGCGAGCTACGTTGACATTTTGACCAAAGAACATCGGTTCTTTTAATTGGTCATTTTTCGTTGTATTGAAAGTTGAGTATTTCAAAATATATTCCTTTAGTAAGTTTCACATAAATCGATTTTTGTTTGTATTTTATGACTTATGTGTATTTCACATAAATTTTTCTTTGTGCCAATACATTGTTGTACAAAGGGCTGGTCACTCACTTACTCGGCTGTGTGAGTTTTTCTGTCACAATTTAAAAGAAAGTTGTTTCTCGATAAGCTTTTCAAATATTTCGAACTTTTGTTGATCGTAGCGAGCAACATTTACGGATTGACCTAAGAACATGGGTTCTTTGAGTTGGTCATTTTTATTTCGGTTAAAAGTACTGTAAGCCATGCTGCCTCATTCCTTTTAAGCCCCTCTGCTGAGGGGCAAACAATCTGTTAATTCTTTCTAATCACATCGGTGATTAGGGGTTAGATCTTACAACCGCCACCATCGCAATCATCATCTTCTTGAACAGCGTCTTTTTGGTCATCGCTCGCTCCATCACGAGTGTTGTGATAATAAAGCGTTTTCACACCATATTTGTAGGCTGTGAGTAGATCTTGTAATAGCTTTTTCATCGGGACCTTACCATTATCAAAGCGGGTAGGGTCGTAGTTGGTATTCGCTGATATCGCTTGATCAACAAACTTCTGCATAATACCGACTAAGTGCAGGTATCCGTCATTGGAGCCAATATCCCAAAGCAGTTCATAGTTCTCCTTGTACTCACTGTACTCAGGGACAACCTGCTTCAGGATGCCGTCTTTCGATGCTTTGATTGATACATAACCGCGAGGAGGTTCGATACCGTTTGTGGCGTTCGAAATCTGCGATGATGTTTCAGAAGGCATTAAGGCTGTCAGTGTCGAGTTACGAAGACCATGTGTCATGATCTCAGTGCGCAGCGTATCCCAATCATAATGAAGCGGTTCATCACAAATTGAATTGACATCACTCTTATAGGTATCGATTGGCAATAAGCCTTTTGCATAGTTGGTCTCATTAAAGGCCGGGCATTTACCCTGCTCTTTAGCTAGGGCAACCGATGCTTTTAACAAGTAATATTGCATTGCTTCAAAAGTGCGATGAGTTAGTCCATTGGCGCTGCCATCAGAATACTTCACCCCATTTTTTGCAAGATAATATGCGTAATTGATGACGCCCACACCTAGAGTGCGGCGATTCATAGTTGACCTTTTCGCTGCTGGAAGAGGATAGTTTTGATAATCGAGCAGAGCATCGAGCGCTCTTACTACCAAGTCTGACAGTTCTTCAAAGTCGTCAAGAGATTTAATGGCACCAAGGTTAAATGCAGAAAGAGTACAGAGAGCGATTTCACCTGACTCATCCTCTACGTTAGTGAGAGGTTTAGTCGGTAGTGCAATCTCCAAGCATAAATTTGATTGACGCACTGGAGCGACTTTCGAATCAAACGGACTGTGGGTGTTACAGTGGTCTACGTTCTGAATGTAGATACGACCAGTAGACGCTCTTTCTTGCATTAAGATAGAGAAAAGCTCAACGGCTTTGACGGACTCTTTCTTAATTGAAGGGTCATTTTCGTACTGAACGTATAGGCGCTCGAACTCATCTTGATTTTCAAAAAAAGCGTCGTATAAACCAGGTACATCAGAAGGTGAGAATAAAGTAATGTTTCCACCTTCAACCAGACGTTGATACATAAGTCTGTTTAATTGCACACCATAGTCCATATGGCGAACACGGTTTTCTTCTACACCCCGGTTGTTCTTAAGCACCATCAGGGCTTGTGACTCACCATGCCAAAGTGGATAGAAAACAGTGGCTGCACCACCACGTACACCGCCTTGAGAACAGCATTTTACCGCTGTTTGGAAATACTTGTAGAAAGGAATACAACCCGTATGGAAAGCTTCCCCACGGCGGATCTCGGAACCCAGAGCACGAATGCGTCCTGCGTTAATGCCAATACCTGCGCGCTGCGAAACATAGCGCACTATAGAGCTTGCAGTTGCGTTGATAGAATCTAAGCTATCACCACATTCGATTAGTACACATGAACTGAACTGACGTGTTGGTGTACGCACACCTGCCATAATCGGCGTTGGTAGGGATATTTTGAATGTCGACGTTGCGTCATAAAAGCTCTTGATATAGCTCAGCCTGGTTGCTTGTGGATATTTCGCAAACAAACATGCCGCCGCTAGAATATAGAGGAACTGAGCACTTTCGTATATCTCACCTGAAACGCGGTTTTGGACAAAGTATTTACCTTCGAGTTGCTTCACCGCTGCATAAGAAAAGTCTAGGTCACGCTTGTGGTCTATATAGCTATCAAGTTCATCCAACTCAGCTTTGGTATAGTCTTGCAAAATGTTCTGATCGTATTTGCCCAAGTCAATTAGGCGAGCTACATGATCATAAAGCTTAGGGGGCTCATACTGGCCGTAAGCTTTTTTACGCAAGTGGAATACCGCAAGTCGAGCTGCAAGATATTGGTAATCTGGTGTTTCCTCTGAAATCAAGTCGGCAGCTGATTTGATGATGGTTTCGTGAATATCTGAAGTGGTAATACCATCATAGAACTGAATGTGAGCGCGAAGTTCTACTTGAGATACTGAAACGTTGTCTAGGCCCTCGGAAGCCCAAGTAATGACTCGGTGGATCTTATCTAGATCAATACTTTCTTTGCGTCCATCACGTTTAGTAACGGTGAGTTGTTGGTTCATTCTGCTTAATTTCCCTAACAAAACTGATAAAAGCCGTGTTTCTATGCAAATTGCTTCAAAAACGTTCCAGCTTTGTGATCAAAGTCTATCTACATATTGTAGTCCAAACACAACATATAGGGGTGTATTGCTTTACGACTTACAAGATAGTGCTATGCGCGAAGCTTTTCAAGTTGAACAACTTGGATGACTTGTGGATAACTAACAAAATTAAAAATTTCAGTAAGTGGATACTAACCGATGGAGTTAGGAGCCAATTGATTGTATAAAATTGCCATTTTTGGATCGGTTTATTAGTAACCACAATTAAAAAAAAATTCCTTGATCTTTCGATAATTCTGAGCGTGATTTTTGAGTGCTCATTTTGGAACCAAAACAGCAAAAACGGTAGCCTATGCTAGCTACCGTTTTTTACGAATTGAGAAGGTGTTTGTATCAATTGATGACTAAAACTTACAGGTGTGGATTATGTAGTTAACGTCTACATTTTTTCCAAGCTTATAGGTGTCTGTGATGGGGTTATATCCAAGACCAGTGATTGACATCTCTGTGAGATCAGTATGGTCAATCATTTTAAGAAGCTCAGCAGGCCGAATGAACTTATCGTGATCATGAGTGCCTTCTGGAACGATACGCAGCAGCTTTTCAGCGCCCACGATAGCAAATAAATACGATTTGAAGTTGCGGTTAAGCGTAGAGAAAAAAACATGTCCACCTGGTTTGACAAGCTTTGAGCAAGCTGCAACAACCGATTGTGGGTCCGGAACATGTTCCAACATTTCCATGCAAGTGACCACATCATATTGGCCTTGGTTATCCATAGCGTGATCTTCTATTGTACTTTGGATATAGGTGAGCTCAGTACCTGTTTCAAGTGCATGAAGTCTCGCAACTTCAAGTGGTTCTTTGCCCATATCAAGGCCAGTCACTATTGCCCCTTCTTTTGCCATACTTTCTGCTAGGATCCCGCCACCACAACCAACATCGAGTACTTTTTTACCAAACAAACCACTAGCACGATCCAAAACGTAATTGAGACGCAGCGGGTTAATTTGGTGAAGAGGTTTGAATTCCCCCTCCTGGTCCCACCAGCGTGAAGCCATCTCTTCAAATTTTTTGATTTCATTCGGGTCGACATTTTTTGAAAGAGTCATAAGAGGTATCTTTTCTCGATAAGTATCCGTGGATGGGGCGATATTATACTCTGTTACTCATTACACTCCAGACTAGACTGCAGTTTTTATGTTGTGGTTAAAAAGCAGCCTGTAATCATCGAGATAAAATAACAGTGTTTAATTTCTCAGCATTTGATTCACAACCAAGCTCACAACCTGATAAAAGGAGAGGGAAAGTAATGCCGAAGTGGGTATTTGTGTGTTATATTTTTGCGACTTAAACGTATTGTACATACGATCTATAGATAGAGGGATATTGGCTCTATGAGCGATCTAGCTAAAGAGATCACGCCCGTTAACATTGAAGATGAGCTAAGAGGTTCATACCTTGACTATGCGATGTCCGTTATCGTGGGTCGTGCTCTTCCTGATGTGCGTGATGGCCTAAAGCCTGTGCACCGCCGCGTATTGTTCGCGATGAATGTGCTGGGCAATGATTGGAATAAACCATATAAAAAATCCGCCCGTGTTGTGGGCGATGTGATCGGTAAGTATCACCCACATGGTGATAGTGCGGTATACGACACGATTGTACGTATGGCGCAACCTTTCTCATTGCGTTATATGCTTGTTGATGGTCAAGGTAACTTTGGTTCCATTGATGGTGATTCAGCAGCGGCAATGCGTTATACCGAAGTTCGAATGGCGAAAATTGCCCACGAACTTTTGGCTGATCTTGATAAAGAAACGGTAGACTACGTACCAAACTATGACGGTACTGAGCAGATTCCTGCTGTCCTACCAACCAAAGTACCTAATCTACTGGTCAATGGTGCTTCTGGTATCGCAGTCGGTATGGCAACTAACATCCCTCCACATAACCTTAGTGAAGTGATTGATGGCTGTCTTGCATATATCGAAAATGAAGCCATCACAATTGATGAGCTAATGGAATATATTCCAGGCCCTGATTTTCCTACGGCAGCGCTTATTAGCGGTCGTAAAGGAATAGTCGATGCGTATAAAACAGGTCGCGGCAAAATTTATATGCGATCTAAGGCCGATATCGAAACCGATAAAAATGGCAAAGAAACCATAGTCGTTACTGAGATACCTTATCAAGTAAACAAAGCGCGACTGGTTGAAAAGATAGCAGAGCTTGTAAAAGATAAAAAAGTGGAGGGCATTAGTGCACTTCGCGATGAGTCTGATAAAGACGGCATGCGCATTGTTGTTGAATGTAAGCGTGATGCAGTCGGTGAAGTTGTATTAAACAACCTTTACACTAACACTCAGCTTCAGACGACTTTTGGTATTAACATGGTTGCGCTGAACAATGGTCAGCCTCAACTATTTAATCTTAAAGAAATGCTGAAGTGCTTTGTTGACCACCGCCGCGAAGTGGTGACTCGACGCACTATCTTTGAATTACGCAAAGCTCGTGATCGTGCTCATATCCTTGAAGGTCTTGCGCTTGCTTTAGCAAATATCGATGAAATTATTGAGCTTATTCGCCGCGCACCAACACCGGCAGAAGCGAAAGCTGGATTGACAGCTCGCGGCTGGGACTTAGGTAATGTTTCGGCAATGCTAGAGCGTGCTGGTACCGATGCTGCGCGCCCTGACTGGTTGGAGCCTCAGTTTGGTATTCGTGATAATCAGTACTTTTTGACTGAGCAGCAAGCACAGGCCATTCTAGATCTTCGCTTGCAGAAGTTGACAGGTCTAGAGCATGAAAAAATTCTTGATGAGTATAAGCAGCTTCTAGAAGAAATTGCTGAGCTGATGCATATTCTGGCAAGCACTGAGCGCTTGATGGAAGTGATTCGTGAAGAATTAGAAGCCGTTCGCGATGGCTTTGGTGATGCACGCCGTACTGAAATTACGGCCGCTGTCCATGATATCGATATGGAAGAGCTTATTGCTCGTGAAGATGTGGTGGTTACACTGTCTCATGAAGGTTATGTGAAGTACCAGTTACTCAACGACTATGAAGCTCAGCGTCGTGGTGGTAAAGGTAAGAGTGCAACTAAGATGAAAGACGAAGACTATATTGAACGTCTTCTTGTTGCCAATACCCATGACAACATCTTGTGCTTCTCTACACGAGGTAAAACCTATCGCCTGAAAGTGTATCAATTGCCTCAGGCAACGCGCACTGCACGTGGTAAGCCAATTGTTAATGTATTACCGCTGGAAGAAAATGAGCGTATTACGGCTATTCTGCCAGTTGACGAATTTTCAGCTGATAAGTTCATCTTTATGGCGACAGGCGATGGTACGGTTAAGAAGACATCACTTGATCAGTTTG
This sequence comes from Vibrio sp., assembly GCF_038138445.1. GTDB lineage: Bacteria > Pseudomonadota > Gammaproteobacteria > Enterobacterales > Vibrionaceae > Vibrio. The sequence continues at coordinate 719 of NZ_JAYQDQ010000042.1, read as the reverse complement.
CTAACGTTCGCTCAAACGGTCTTATTGCGGTTAACTTACGTGATGACGACTCGTTAATCGGTGTCGATATCACAGATGGCAACAGCGATATCATGCTGTTTTCTAAATCAGGTAAAGTAGTTCGCTTTACTGAGGATAAAGTTAGAGCAATGGGACGAACAGCTGCTGGTGTACGTGGTATTAAGCTAGCGGATGATGATCAAGTTGTGTCTCTAATTGTACCTTCTAACCAAGGTGACATCCTAACGGTCACGCAAAATGGCTTTGGTAAGCGAACTGAATTGACCGAGTACCCTACTAAGGGCCGAGCAACTCAAGGTGTTGTTTCTATCAAAGTGTCTGAGCGAAATGGTAGCGTCGTAGGTGCTGTCCAAGTCGAAGAAGGTGATGAGATGATGATGATCACCGACGCTGGAACATTGGTTCGAACACGTGTTGCAGAAGTAAGCCAAGTTGGACGAAATACTCAAGGCGTTACTTTGATTCGAACCGCTGATGATGAAAATGTTGTTGGTTTGCAGCGCATTGATGAGATCGAAGAGTCGGAATTACCACAAGGTGAGGATGACGAAGCGAATGTAAGCGCTGAGATCGCAGAGACAAGCTCTGATAATAGCGAAGAATAGCAGTAAATCATTTTTAATATTGAATAAGCCGAGCATTATGCTCTAATGCCGTTCACTTAAGGTGAGCGGCATTGTTTTTTCTGGGGTATCGGC
>NZ_JAYQDQ010000041.1:0-36126 GCF_038138445.1 Vibrio sp. | reverse complement strand
AATCGAACCGCATAAGCCATATTTTCTGCGCTCAAATCTAAGGGGGTTGCTTGGATTTCTTGCGGTTCATCTAGACAATCAAGCTCCGCGTCAAGCGCCATACTCTCGCCATTGTCGTTATTGCCCATTTGCGCAGGATCTAAAAAAAGCTGGCCAGTTAATAAGGTGATTATCTTGTGTGCCACGTTAGCCACTGCGAGGGTAGAATTGGCGTGATTCACAGCTGGCTTAATCAATACCGTCACTTTGAGTAGATGCTGGTAACGGTCATCGGCTAAGTAATTGCATTGCTCGATACTTGGCAGCGGCAAGCTAACAATTGGCTTATTCACTTGTTGGCTGTCTGGTGTCTCTGAGTATTGCACCTTTACGCTTTGCCCAAGGGTGGTGGTAAGCAGTGCGTTAAGCCGCTCAAGATAATTACCAAGGTCAGAAATGTCGTTCATTTTCAATGCCTCACTTCAACAGATAAAAAAAGCGCCGTTATCACAGGCGCTTTCGCAGTTAATATTCAAAACCCAGATTGATCAAACCAGCTGAAAATCACAGGTTTTTTCCATGTATTCACTACAAGGCATCGCTCTCCACCACTTGGAAAATAACCTAGCCCTGTCCAAGCGTCTTTTCGGCACTCGTTCGATATTCGCCAGCAACCATGCGGCGACTATGATCAAAGAGAGATGAGGGTTATTGGATAAATGAGCAAAATTAATCGACTTCAAGTCGATACCCAGCGAGTTCAGAATCACTTTACGATGATGGTAAAATCTGTGGTGTTGTTGCATTAATCCAAATTGATAGTGAGAGATTGAACAAACCCCGCCAAACTTACTTTTTCTTTGACCTGACTTTGACTCAACTTGAGTAATTTCATACAGAAAGTGTCCTAAATTACGAACTCCAAATGCTTTTCCTACGAGAAAACAGGCTTCTTTAAGATGTGGTGAGGACAAAGCGCCATGCTCCATTGATTCAGCTCCTAGTGATTAGGATCCAATTGATAGGTAGTGAGATCTACCTTGATTTTTGGGCTCCATAAAAAAGTTAAACATCTTTCCGAAAGGCTTGTTGAACAGTAAATCTAATGATGTGAACATGCCCAAGCGCCCCGAAAAGGCCATAAACAACAATTTGGCTGTATGTCATTCCTTGCATCAAACCTAAGTGCCACGCCCCAAATGCCATTGCTAAAGCAATAAACACTTCTGCAAAAAATATCTTAGGTGAGATTTTCTCTGACTTTTTTAACATCACGCCTAATCTCGCAATGATAAAAACGGCAACAAACAGCCAAAAGCCATTGGTCTCTTCATCATTCGTTAACATAAATTACAACTTAAGGGTGTGAGTGGTGATTAAAGCGATACCGATAAAAAAGCCCCTCTGCGGCGAGAGGGGCTTAAGTCGATAATTCGTTTCTAGTTATGGTAATAACTAAGGAAATCTTCGACGATGACAAAATACTATCATGCAAGGTCAGGATAACGCAACAACAAATTACTCACATTTGAGCTTTTTTTTGTTTTTAATTCAAAAACAACTCCGAATGAATACGTAAAAGCCTTAAATAAAAATAGAGAAACCTAATCTTTCCACAGTTAGTTTTAACTATCAGTATTATGAATTCACACTAGATAGCGCAGGCTCGGACATAGATACCACACTGATACTTGATTCTCATTGTATGGGCTAGCTGCCTGACCTAACTTAAACAATAGCTCTTATCTATTAAATAAAAGAGAGAGTTAAGAACTCCATGCAGTTATCTATTTGCAATGCTCACAAAAAAGCCCCTCATAGTGATAAGAGGGGCTTGGTCAGTTTAGATTGGTCATCGTGAAAACTTAACAATTCTTCGATGATGAAAAAATAGTATCATGCAAGGTCAGGACAACGCAACAAAAAAGACTCATATTTGAGTCTTTTTTTTCGATTCATAACTTCAAGAATCAACTTAATGATTCAAAAGTTGCCTTTGAAAAGTCCTTAACGAGAGCTCATCGAGAGCTTGAAACTGATCAGTGATACTATCATTATGCTTAGCATAACACTGAAAGTATGTCTGTTTTTTCACACCGATTGCCTCAAATAAATTTCGCTGTAAGCAGTCAACAAACTCTCGCCGTGTCAAACGCTCAAATACCATATTCCTAATCTTAGCTTTAGTTGGCTTACGGCAATTTTCTATAGGTAACTCTCCTTCAACTATGCTGACTAACTCCGGAACTAGACTATCAGGTGAGCTTTCACCGTACCTATAGATCAACCACTTAGCTAAGTGTGAAGGCAATGACTTGAGAACTCTCTGCACCCTTAAGTGCTCAAACACATCATCAGAGCAGTTGAGCCGTGCACCCTTATGGGAACGAGAAGCCTTGATGTGTAGTGGATCTCTAGTCCGCTCACCCTGCCTTCTTGAACCAGGACGCCGCTCGATATTATACATAGCACCATCAAAGCCAGCGCTTGATCTTTGTGGTTGATAAATAGCCAGCGCCTGCGCAATCAAAGCGCGAGTTTCCTCTAGTTGCTGTTGGTCATAATTAGTCAAGTTACTCCCCCTTACTGAATATGAAATTTATCTATTAAGAGCGTAAATAAAATTCAAAGAACCAATAGGTAGATATTATTAGATCTAAAAATCATAAAATCAACAAAACAACTCAAATTTGAGCTTTTAGGCGCATTGTTTATTTATTTTGAACAGATAAGGTAAAGTAAACGAGATAATTATAACTCAATACATAGCAATACCTGTAGGTAATAGAGCAAATAAAACACAGCTAAAACCCTTAGCATCACTATGGAAAACCGGATAACAAGCATATCAAAAGCACTATTTTTGTGTCATAAGGTGACTTTATCTGTAAAAAAACTCTAAAATCACTCTTGTTGCTATAAGATGCTTTATAATCGACCGAAAAAATAACAACACCACTGGGATAAACCAGAGGCATACTGAGCTCTTTTTCTAGAGTAAAACAACTGAGTTGGGCGTTTAGATTAAAAATAGGAGTAAAGCATATGCCAGATGCACATCAGGTTTTTACGGCAATACGCAAATCGAAAAAATTAAAGCAAAAAGATTTTGTCGGTATCGCAAGCCGCGCAACGATAGGAAGATTTGAACAGGGAGAGGGTGACTTACCCACCCAAGTACTGGTACGCGCACTCGAAAAAATGGATACCACACTGGGCGAATTCGTGACCCGTATGGAAACGGAAGAAATGCATGGTTATCACACCAAAAGCGTGAATATTCTAAGTTGGGCAGACATAGAAAAAGAGCAGCCAGACTCACAAGGTTCGACCTTTTACCCCAATGGCGCTAAGCCGGAAAGCTACGCTCTCAGAGTTCGTGATGCGGCAATGATTTCTTCGGACTTTGCCATCAATTACCCTATTGGCTGCTTTATTATCGTAGAGCCAATCAAATCGGCCAGTGATAACACTTTAGTGATCGTTAAAGCCGGTGGCACTTTCCACTTCAGACGTAAATATCGCGGTAAGTTTATTCCCGCAAACCGAGAGTTTGAAACGATCGATCAGGGAGAGGTCGTTGGCCGAGTGGTAGGCTGGGTTGGTCATGGTTAATCAGCTTTTTCGCCAAGCGATAAACGCAGTCCTAGCACGACTATTTTTAGTTACTTGAATAAGTAGAAAACCTATCGGTTTTCCTTGCCACTTTATCGATTATCCAACTAAAGTTTCCGTTGACAAACTGCTCATAAACACGTTCAATGCAAGAGGTACGGTGCTTATTATCACTGTATTTATGCATTTTGCAGAAGAGGAGCACTACCCAGGTAGGTGTTTTGTGGAGCCACAACTCCAATACACAACACTGAGGGGGAGTAGTGCCGAGGTAGATCAATATTGTGGATTTGATCTGTCGGTTGACTTGGGTTGAGTCCCATCAACTGTCACCAGCTCAGTCTGGTGAAGAGCTTCTGAGGTCGCCCTAACAATAAGCCCCTCGACTCGCTCATTCTCTCTTCAAGCAAAGGATTACTATTCATTTTCAGGAAGTTTTGGGAGAAATACTGTGAGCAATTTTAATGTTGCTAAGTTTGGTGGAACCAGTGTGGCTAATTTTGAGGCCATGAGTCGCTGCGCGGAGATTGTCGAGCAAAGACCAAATACAAGGCTGGTTGTGATTAGTGCTTGTTCTGGGGTTACCAATCTATTGGTTGAATTGGCCAATGGCGTATCAGACAATGATCATCGAAGCCAGCTTCTCACTCAACTTGCAACTATCCACGAAAACGTACTTAGTCAGCTAAGCGATGCTACCAAAACCTCCAGTGACATCTATGAAATCCTTGATACTGTGACTAGTTTGGCTGAAGCCGCCTCTATTCAACCCAGTAAAAAGCTCACCGATCATCTCGTTGCTTGCGGTGAGTTAATGTCTACTCATCTTCTCACTAAACTCATGCAAGAACGCGGTATTCATGCTCATCGATTTGATATACGCGAGGTGCTGCGAACAGATAGCTCCTTTGGTAAAGCCGAACCCGAACTCGACACTATCTTCAGCCTTGCTCAGTCAAGATTGGTTCCTTTGTGCCAAGAGCATATCGTTATTACACAAGGGTTTATTGGCTCAGATGCGCAAGGTAATACGACCACATTGGGCCGAGGTGGTAGTGACTACAGCGCTGCGCTGATAGCAGAAGCTGTGGCAGCTAAAGGTCTTGAGATTTGGACAGATGTTCCCGGTATTTATACCACTGATCCTCGCATTGCCCCTAAGGCAACGCCTATTGCGGAGATAAGTTTCAGCGAAGCGTCGGAAATGGCCAACTTTGGCGCTAAGATCCTCCATCCTTCGACATTAGTGCCTGCACTTCGTCATGAAATCCCCGTATTTGTAGGCTCATCCAAGCAGCCAGATCAAGGTGGCACTTGGATTCGCCACCAAGTAGAAGATTCGCCTTTATTTCGAGCACTAGCTCTGCGCTGCAACCAAACTATGGTTACGCTACGCAGTGCACGCATGTTTCACGCTTATGGCTTTTTGGCGAAAGTGTTTGAAATTTTGGCCAAACATAAGATTTCGGTCGATTTAATTACCACATCTGAAATCAGTGTGAGTCTCACTTTGGATCAAACTGATACCGCAGGAGGTGCGCCTCAACTGCCACAAGAAGCACGCGCAGAACTTGAAGAATTATGCAGTGTCGAAGTAGAACATAACTTGTGTCTGGTGGCGTTAATTGGCAACAAAATGAGTGAAAGTAAGGGCTACGCAAAACACGTTTTTGGCACGCTTGAAGACTTTAACCTCAGAATGATTTGTTACGGAGCCAGTCCACACAACCTTTGCTTTTTGGTCAATGAAGCCGATTCTAAGCTCGCGATTCAAAGACTGCATAGTCAGTTGTTCGAATAAATTCACTTGAAATAAAAAGGGTTGAACATTCAACCCTTTTTTATCACTGGATAATAGTTCCGATAGACTATCAGTCTCCTGCCACTTTCATACTTTCTAGCAAAATAGAACCAGTCTGAATTTGAGAACGCGTTTCGATATCGCTGCCAACTGCTGCGATTTTTTCAAACATAGCACTAAGATTGCCGGCAATTGTCACTTCAGAAACTGGATATTGTATCTGACCATTTTCCACCCAAAAGCCTGCCGCTCCTCGAGAGTAGTCTCCAGTGACTATGTTGACACCTTGCCCCATCACTTCAGTAACCAAAAAGCCTGTACCTAACTCTTTAAGCATTTGCTCAAAGTCTTGTCCCGTTGATTGCACGTACCAGTTATGAATACCACCAGCATGACCTGTTGGTGTCATATCTAATTTGCGCGCCGCGTAGCTGGTCAAAAGATAGGTCGATAGCACACCATCGGAGATAATTTCGCGATCTTGGGTTATCACACCTTCGCTATCAAATGGGCTTGAAGCCAGTCCTCTCAATACATGAGGTTTTTCTGAAATATTGAACCAGTTAGGTAAAACCTGCTGACCTAAACGATCAAGTAAGAAAGAAGACTTGCGATACAAATTACCACCACTGATTGCCATCACGAGATGACCAAGCAAGCCAGTAGCAACATCGGCAGCAAACATAACTGGGTACTGACCCGTTTTCAGCTTTTGCGCATCAAGACGACGAATGGTCTTTTCTGCCGCTTTTTCGCCAACCGATTCTGGCGTCCAAAGATCGTCTTTACAGCGCGCAACCGTATAGCTGTAATCACGCTCCATCACACCACTTTTGCCTTCACCAATAACACAGCAACTGGTGCTGTGACGGCTTGATGCATAACTCGCCAGCACACCATGGCTATTACCATAGACTTTTAGACCATAGTGACTGTCATAGCTGGCGCCATCACTTTGTTTGATTTTGTCGCTGTGTGATAACGCTTGCTGCTCAGCCCGTATCGCAATTTGCGCTGCCTGATCAGGGTCAGGAGTATCAGGGTGAAATAAGTCGAGATCGGGTATTTCTTTGACCATCAGCTCTTTTGGCGCAGGACCTGAGTAAGGGTCTTCAGAAGTAAAATTGGCGATATCAAGCGCCGCCAAAACCGTTTGTTGTATCGCCTTTTCACTCAAATCAGATGTCGAGGCGCTGCCCTTTCTCTGCCCTTTAAACACAGTAATACCTAAGGCACCATCACTGTTAAACTCAACATTTTCTACCTCACACATCCGAGTAGAAACACTTAATCCAGTGCTCTTTGTGATCGCGACTTCAGCACCATCGGATTTTTGCGCAGCCATTTCGAGTGCTTTTGCAACCACGGCTTCGAGCTCAACGCTTTGCTGAGCAATTTGCTGTTTTACGTCCATATTTTCTTCATGCTTTAGGTATATTCTTCCTAGGATAACAAGAATTTCGCTTTCTCCCCATGATTCTTGTTAAAATAGAGAAATAGACAGTTAAATTAAGGCAGAAAAATGGCACGTAAGAACCAAAAAGCGCCATGGGAAGAAGAGGAAGAAATCATTTGGGTCAGTAAGACTGAGATGAAACGTGACATGGAAGAGTTGCAGAAGCTAGGCGAAGAATTAGTGAATCTAAAGCCTTCTGTGCTTGAAAAATTTCCGCTCAGTGAAGACTTGGCAGACGCCATTAAAGATGCGCAACGTTTTAAAAACGAGGCTCGCAGACGTCAGCTTCAATATATCGGCAAGTTGATGCGCTTTGAAGACCCAGAGCCTTTGCAAGCCGCATTAGACAAAGTGCGTAACAAGCACTCGCAAGCAACCGCTGCCTTACATAAGTTAGAGCAGCTTCGCGATCGTATGCTCACAGAAGGCGATGACGCGATTGCTGACGTACTGGAACTTTACCCGCAAGCCGATCGCCAGCGCCTACGACAGTTAGCGCGTCAAGCAGTAAAAGAAAAGAGTGCTGGTAAGCCTGCTAAAGCGTACCGCGAGATATTCCAAGTGCTCAAAGCACTCCACGATGAAGAGTTTTAACACTCCACGAACTTAGCATTAAACTTGATAAATAATTAAGGCTAGCGTGCTAAATCGCTAGCCTTAGTTGTGTACTTCAACCCTGCCCTGCTTTGACAAACTCACTCAATATTGGGTCTTTATGCTCGGACGTTAAATCCTCAATATTGCCTGATGCCCAAACTTTGCCCTTATCGACATAGGCAAAATGTGATCCTATGGCTCTAGCATCACTGAGATGATGAGTCACCATTACAAGGGTAATATTGCGTTCAGTGGCAAGTTTATTGACCAATGCGAGCATTTCTTCACGTAAGATGGGGTCTAATGCTGAAAAAGGCTCATCTAAAAGCCATATAGGATGAGGCTGGACAAAGCATCGGGCTAACGCCACCCTCTGGCGCTGGCCACCAGATAGTTGCTCGGGTAAACGATCCAAATACTCGTCGATACCAACCTGCTTGGCGGCTTGCTCAACCATAGAACGCTGCTCTTGGCTCAGCTTCAAGCCAGGATGTAAGCCTAAACCTATATTCTCTCTTACGCTAAGGTGAGCGAACAAATTATGCTCTTGAAACAAGAATGCAAATGGCCGCTGATAAGGTTCAAGTTTTACAATATCCTCTCCATTAGCAACAATTTCACCACTTTTTGGTTGTATAAAACCCGCTGCGAGAGCCAATAATGTTGATTTACCAGCACCACTTGGGCCCATAACAGCAACTCGGCTTCCCTGCTGAATATCTAATTCAAACAGGAAGGTATCTTGTTGGTAATGGTAACAAACATCTTTAAACGTGAGCATATTTCACCTTAGAGTTAGCTTTGAACAAGGTTTCTATCAAAGCAAAGCAGCCTAGACTCAAAATTAAAAGAGTTAGAGAGACCACAGCTGCTGCTGCAATTTGATAACTTCCTAATAGTTGGAACAAATACAGCGGTAAAGTCCGAAACTCTTGGCTGCCAAACAAAGCAATGGCACTAAGATCGCCGATAGCAAACATAAAACTGATAGCCAATGCATGAGCTAGTGGCTTGCGCAATGCTCGCCATTCAATCAATCGAAAGCGTTGCCAACCTTTGATACCAAGGCTGGCACACAAATATTGATATTGTTGCTCAATATGCAACATAGGTTGGGATAGGGTTTTGATCACATAGGGTAATCCCATCAAAGCGTTAACCATCACCACCACCACAAAACCTAAACTGAACACATCCGTAAAACTTCGCAGTAATAAAAACAATCCAGTCGCAATAACCAAACTTGGTGTGACTAGAATAATGGTTCCGATCAGTTCAATTTGATCAGCAAAACGGGCTTTGGTATTCAACCTCAGACGTCGACTGGTCAACAAAATAGCAATGCCAGCGAAAAGAGCAAAACCACTGGCCAACAGCGCTATCTTGCACGATGTCCACAAAGCATTCCAAAACGCTGGGTCGCTAAGCACCTTGACCGCTTGGGCATTGAATCCACTCCATACCACCATAAACAGTGGTGGAATCACCAACAAAAGACTAAAGATAATCCAAAAACCATCCCATATGCGAGATCTCCACGAAGCGGATAGAGAGAAATGGTCGCTAATTTGCGTCGAAGCTGTGACCGAAATAGGCCTTGCCAAGCGATGCACAGCGAAAGCAATAAGGCTGCACAATAGCATTTGCCATAACGCTAAAATCGCGCCTGCTTGCAAGTCAAAGTCAAACTTTATCGCCTGATAGATAGCCAGTTCAATGGTGGTTGATTTGGGGCCTCCCCCCAGCGCCATTACAGTCGCAAAACTGGTAAAGCACAGCATAAACACCAAACCAATCACATGGGGCAATTGCTGACGCAGTCTAGGCCATTCTATCCATTTAAATTTATGCCAATGTGTCATTCCAAGGTGAGCACAAAGTTTGTGTTGCTCGCAAGGAATAGACTCTAGGGCCATAAGTAATAATCGACTGGCGTAGGGCAAATTAAAAAATACGTGAGCAAATAAAATGCCTTTAAGGCCGTAAATAGAAAATGGCGCTTCAAGCCCCATCCAATCAAGTAGTTCAACTATTAAACCTTTATTGCCATAGATGGACACCAGCCCAAATATTCCGACCAACACAGGCAATACTAAAGTGGCGGAAAAGAGCTTGAGTACCCACTGCTTACCAACAAATGAATTTCGATACAAAGCGTGAGCAACTGGAATAGCAAGCCCTACACTCAACAAAGTTGATAATGAGGCTTGATAGAAACTGAACTTAGTGACATGTCGATAATAAGGATCAGACCATATTTGCGACAGATCTAATGAAGGAGTAAAAGATAGCAATGCACCAATGGCACAAACAACAAAGGCCGCGATGCATATCGCGACCCAGAGTCCTAGCTTGGGGATTTTATACAAAAGGTACCCTTAGAAAGTCAAAGCGCTTTGCCATTCTCTAATCCATGCCTTGCGGTTTTGAGCCACCTCTTCTTCATTTAAGCTCAGTGCTTTATTGGGAACGGTGAGAGTGTCAAAGCCCTCAGGTAAAGTGACATCTGTGACCGGATACATCCAGTTACCCGTAGGCATCAGAGATTGAAAGTCATCGCTCAAAATAAAGGCCATAAATTGGTCTGCCAATTGAGGATTTTTTGATGATTTGACCTTAGCAGCGACTTCAACTTGGGTATAATGACCTTCGCTAAAATCCGCAGCAGCAAACTTTGCGTCATTCTCTGCAATCAAGTGATAAGCAGGAGATGTGGTATACGAGAGCACCATGTCGGCTTCACCATCAAGAAATAACGAATAGGCTTCAGACCACCCTTTCGTCACTGTCACTGTTTTCTTCGCTAACTGCTGCCAAGCAGGAGAGACTGCATCGCCATAAACAGACTTCATCCATAGCATCAAACCTTGACCCGGCGTAGAGGTACGCGGATCTTGATAAATGACTTTAAGGTCGTCACGAGATTCAACCAGCTCTTTAAGGCTTTTAGGCGGCTTTGACAATTTTTCCTTGTTATATACAAAGGCAAAATAACCAAAATCATAGGGCAGAAATACTGAGTCACTCCAGCCATTAGGCAAGTCGACCGTTTTGGTATCAACCTGATGTTCAGTGAGCAAGCCAGTTTTCTTTGCTTCAGGCATTAAGTTCTTATCTAAGCCGAGTACGATATCTGCCTTGCTATTTTTACCTTCTAAACGCAAGCGATTAAGAATTGATACACCGTCATCTAAAGCAACAAAGTTCAAGTCGCAGTGACATTTTTCCTCAAATGCTTGCTCTATTTTAGGGCCAGGGCCCCATTTAGCCGCAAAAGAATCATAGGTATATACGGTTAATGTATTATCCGCTGATGATGCTGAAAATGATGCAAATAGCGCTAAAGCTATAGTGCTATGAAGGGTTTTCACTGCTCGCTCTCCTTGATTGAGCGGCACAGGTTTGAGCAAACATTTATCACAAATATTTTGACTCAATTCCTACGCCAGTATTATCTGGTTCAGGTATACGGGTCCTAGGCAATGCCTAATCTCAGCCTTATCACTAATAGTGATAACCAGCTCCCCGTTGAGTGTTGACCGAATTGTAATGGGAATTGAGTTATTTATCTAGAGTCATATCCCCAGCGTGGCACCATCTTTTGTTCTACACCTAAATGATCCAGCACTCGAGCGACCATAAAATCTACCAGATCCTCTATTGAAGACGGTTGATGGTAAAAGCCAGGTGCTGCTGGCATGATAGTCACGCCCATTTGAGAAAGTTTGAGCATATTTTCCAAATGCAAAGTCGAAAACGGAGTTTCTCGCACAACCAAGAGTAATTGGCCACGCTCTTTAATAACAACATCTGCCGCTCGCTCAATAAGATTATCCGACATACCATGGGCAATTGCTGCAACACTGCCTGAAGAACAAGGACAAACCACCATCTGTTTCGGCGCAGCAGAACCTGACGCCACGGGAGAAAACCAATCGTCTTTACCATAGACATGCAATTGTTCAGAATCACAACCAAGGTATTCAACCAAGGTTGCTTGGATAGCTTGAGGGTTGCCGGGCAGTTTCATATCGTGTTCAGTGGCAAGCACCACTCTTGCTGCAGAAGATATCAACAAGTGAACCTGATACTCAGCGGCGAGTAAGCACTGCAGAAGCCTCAATCCGTATGGCGCTCCTGATGCCCCTGTGAAGGCCAATGTAATGGCCTTGTTGTTTGTTTCATTCATACTACTAGATTCATTTACTCGGCAAGTTTGGCTAACAACTTTTCTTGTATGCCTTCAAAGCCGCCGTTACTCATTACTAGGATTTGATCGCCTGGCATAATTCTTTCTGTGACCATATCAACTATAATATCGACACTGTTTGACGTATATGCAGGCTGATTACACTGCTCTGCAATATCGGCAACAGACCAATCAATATTGTCTGGCTGATACAAGAACACCTCATCTGCCTGATGAAGTGAAGCAGCCAGAGTATCTTTATGCACGCCTCTTTTCATCGTCGCACTGCGCGGCTCGAGCACAGCAAAGATACGCTGACTGCCAACCTTATTACGCAATCCACCAAGAGTAAGTTCAATCGCTGTTGGATGATGGGCAAAATCATCATAGACTCGAACTTGGTTAACCTCGCCTTTTAGTTCCAGTCTGCGTCGGGTATTAATAAATTTAGTTAGCGCCTGACATGCCAGCTCTGGTACAACACCAACATGGCGAGCTGCAGCAATCGCCATCAAAGCATTGTCAACATTATGATCACCAACCAAGTCCCATTTAACCACACCAGACTCTACGTCTTGAAAAAACACCTTAAATTGAGAGCCATCAGCCAGCATTTTTTCTGCTCGCCAATCACCTTGCAAACCTGTGACTTCTTTTTCACTCCAGCATCCACGCTCAAGTACATCATCAATGTCTGTATTTTGCGGTACAAGAATACGGCCATTGCCTGGAACTGTTCTGACTAAATGATGAAATTGCCGCTTTATCGCTTCAAGATCATCGAATATGTCTGCATGATCGAACTCAAGATTGTTGATCACCAAGGTGCGAGGGTGATAATGAACAAACTTTGACCGCTTGTCGAAAAAAGCGCTATCATATTCATCGGCTTCCACGACAAAAAACATACTTTCGCCCAAGCGAGCTGAGACACCAAAGTTTCCCAATACCCCTCCGACCAAGAATCCAGGTTGATAACCACATTCTTCTAAAATCCATGCCAACATACTTGAAGTGGTGGTTTTACCGTGAGTGCCAGACACCGCAAGCACCCAACGGTCATGAAGAAGAAACTCCTGCAACCACTGAGGACCGGATGTGTAACGCAGATTGCTATTGAGAACATGTTCAACACAAGGGTTACCACGACTCATCGCATTGCCAATCACAACAAGATCGGGAGCTGGCTCAAGCTGAGAAGGATCAAAGCCCTCAATGATATCGATACCCTGAGATTCAAGTAAAGTACTCATCGGCGGGTAAACATTTGCATCACTACCAGTAACTTTGTGGCCTAACTGACGAGCCAAAACTGCAGCTCCGCCCATAAAAGTTCCACAAATCCCCAAGATATGAATATGCATCTACAACCTTCTCCTCAGGTTAGAGTTGACTAGCTATTATGGTGATTATACGCGTAAATGCGAGAACCTTTGGTTAGGTTTTGGTTGAAAAGCCACAAATATCGGCCCTCCAAGACAGTAAAACTAAAAATGAATGGCTTTTACCTGCGATAAGAGAAGCTAAAATAGGCAATTCAGCCAACTCTAGCGAAAAGTTTTGTTACATAACCAGTAAAACGAGATCTTGGTCAGTTAGTTTATTACCAATAATAAGAAATAGCTTTTAGAATAAGGCTTGGCAATAGAGTGCTCCGTTAGAGAACACCAAAGCCAATACCCTACTATTGAAGCGACTTAAAGGAAAAACCATGTCTGGTATGCGCACCCTTGGCGAATTTATTGTCGAGAAACAAGCGGACTTCCCCCACGCTAGCGGTGATTTATCATCTCTACTTTCATCCATTCGCCTAGCGGCCAAAATTGTTAACCGTGAAATCAACGCCGCAGGTCTAGGCGATATCACAGGTGCCGTTGGCAGCGAGAACATCCAAGGTGAGGATCAGCAAAAACTCGATGTCTACGCGAACGATAAATTCAAAGCGGCATTAGAAGCCCGAGATCAAGTTTGTGGCGTAGCAAGTGAAGAGGAAGATGAAGCAGTAGCGTTTAATAAAGAGCTCAACAAAAACGCCAAGTATGTGGTCCTTATGGATCCTCTTGATGGTTCATCTAATATCGACGTCAACGTCTCTGTCGGTACCATCTTCTCTATCTATCGTCGAGTTTCCCCTATTGGTACTCCACCAACTCAGGAAGATTTCCTGCAACCAGGACATAAACAAGTCGCCGCTGGCTATGTTATTTACGGTTCATCCACTATGTTGGTATACACAACGGGCAAAGGAGTCAACGGCTTTACTTATGATCCTTCTTTAGGCACCTTCTGTCTCTCACACGAGAATATGATGATACCTGACGATGGAACCATCTACTCGATCAACGAGGGTAACTACATTCGCTTCCCTATGGGCGTAAAAAAATACATTAAGTATTGCCAAGAAAATGAGCCATCTGAGCACAGGCCTTACACTTCTCGCTATATTGGCTCACTAGTCGCAGACTTCCATCGAAACCTTCTAAAAGGTGGAATTTACTTGTATCCAAGTACTCAAAGCCACCCTAGTGGTAAACTGCGCCTGCTCTACGAGTGCAATCCTATGGCTTATATTATTGAACAAGCTGGTGGCGTAGCATCTGATGGCCAAAATCGAATCATGGATCTAAAACCAACTGAATTGCACCAACGCGTGCCTTTTTTTGTTGGCTCTAAAAACATGGTTAAGAAAGTAGAAGAATTTTTACTCCAGCACCAAGAAGATTAAATTATAGGGCGCGACTTCGCGCCTTTTTCACATTTTCTTGAACCAAATCTCGCCTTATCCAGTTTACAAAAAACCAAGTTTAGCAGTAAGGTATTGCGATCTTATATAGCCCAGTACTTCTATAGGCTCGCGTTAAGGTTTTAAGCGACATTTCGCAACGAGATAAGCGTCCCTAATAGAAGTCAATACAAACAAGGAATTACCCAAATGAGTTTAAATAACGTGCCGGCAGGAAAATCGCTTCCAGATGATATCTACGTGGTGATCGAAATCCCAGCTAACGCAGATCCAATCAAATATGAAGTAGATAAAGAATCAGGGGCTGTATTTGTCGACCGCTTTATGTCTGCACCTATGTTTTATCCATGTAACTATGGTTATGTTAACCACACATTGTCACTCGATGGTGACCCAGTTGATGTGCTAGTTCCAACACCACATCCTTTAATGCCAGGGTCTGTTATTCGCTGCCGCCCTGTAGGTGTTTTGAAAATGACAGATGAGTCTGGTGAAGATGCCAAAGTGGTCGCTGTTCCACATAGCAAGCTGTCTAAAGAGTATGATCATATTCAAGACGTTCAAGATCTGCCTGAACTTCTTAAAGCACAAATCACCCACTTCTTTGAGCGCTACAAAGAGCTTGAGTCTGGAAAGTGGGTAAAAGTCGATGGCTGGGAAGATGTTGAGTCAGCAAGAAAAGAGATCCTCGAATCTTACCAACGCGCAAAAAAATAATCTTATTAAAAAGAGCCTGTTAGGCTCTTTTTAACACTCCTATACCCTTTGGCACCAATCCCCTGATGAAATGAGCGTATCGAGTTTACTGCTGTTTTGATAGATGTATATCCAAGCTTGACCAAAAGGCGTTTCAATCTGATCTCGTCGATATTCAACCGGCACATCTTCTAATTGATCCAACTCGCTAAGCGTCTGATCATTAATAAGATAAACTTCACCTAAGATAGAGTCATGACCTTCAACCACCGCAGGGTATGAGCCAAGATCATAGAGAGCGTAATGAGGTAAGCTTTCACACTGGCCTAAACATTGATTCCCTGAAAGATAGTTATGGTTTCTTTCCCCCTGCCTCAATGTTCCATACACAAAAACTAAATGTTGCATGCTGCAATCTCACTTTCTCATTAATTAAATTCAAACTGGTAAAGTAACTCAACCGCACTATCTAACCCAGATATCGCTTCAACGTAAAGATCTTGCATCAAACGATAGCGAACTGTGAATTCTCCAACCGAATCGAAAATACCTACACCGTATTTGACTTGTAAGCCGGGGAGTACATAACCGCTAACCGTAACTTGTGAGTCGTCTCCTGAGCCTGCCGTGTCAAGGTGCAGATCCTGAACACCGAATGCTTCACCGATCTCTCCTACAACTCGGCCACTCTTAGCTAAACTAAGACCAATTAAAGTGGAGGTCACACTATTACCACCTGACTCCCCATCAATGTCTCGGCCACGTAGTAAGTATGATAATGCATTCGCTTGTGGCAAGCTTGGTTCTGAAAATATTGTCACACTTGGCTCATCAACCGGACCTATCACCTTAATTCCAGCAGTGTAATCGTTTTGAGTGTTATCAGGATTACGTATCGCGGTGATTTGCACAAAAGGCTGATCAACAGGTCCATTCATCAAGATCTTTCCTTGTTGGATGATCAAATCCTGACCAAAAGAGCGATAAGAGCCATCTATAATATTTACCTCTCCAGTCACAAACGGTCCTTTATCTCTCTGCGAGACATTTAAGTTTCCAGATAAATCACCTTCAAGACCAAACGCGGACAACTTAAGCTCGTCGCCAATACTGATATTAACATTGGTTTCGATACTAAACGGAATCGTCGGCTCTGTACTTTCTGGTTCTAAATGTTCGTTTAGGAGCACTTGATCTTTAGACACGCCAATAGCACTAGGAGGCAGCTCTTCAACCACAATCTTTCCCCACGGCAAAGCTATCGTACCGTCGATGCGAGCTTGTTTTGGCGAGGCTGATATTGTCATATCAGGTATAACTTTGACTTTCACCATAGGAGGGAGATCTACCATAAGCTCATCAGCAAACACTCGCAGATTGGTTTGCCACTTTTTAAGGTCTCGCCAATCGGCTTCTCCTTTCGCTTGTAACTGCCCATCCGGTGTATCAACAGCTGCGGTCAAGCTTGCACCATATCCAGAAAAGTTGACATCAATATTTCCAGACTCAATTTCTACAGGGGTTACTTCGCCTTTTAGAAGGAGATCATCAAGCACAAACTTCCCTTTTAATTTGGGCTTCATTATTGGGCCTGTGAAAGACAATTGAGAATTAAGCGTTGATTTAAACTGACTATAGTCGCCCAAAAATGGTTCGAGAAAATCCAATTTGAGTTCAGTTAATTGCAGTTCTCCATCCAAAGACTTGTTTGTATCGACAACATTGAATACCTTGGCATGACCTGAAAAATTTCCATTGTCAGCCAAGTCAACTAGCCAGTTGGTTGATAATACATTATCTTTTAATGCCGCCTTTAAACTAACGCTCTCCCAGCCCAAACGAATTGGATGTGCACCATGATCATTCACCATGCCCTGCCCCATCCCAAGGTCCACTGTGAGGACTGGTGGAGTATCAGGAGCCCAGCTCGCCATAGCGGAAAGATTAAGATCGCCTTTAAGCTCTGTTTTTTTAGGGAAAATAGATTGCAACTGACTAAAGTCGATATTGGATATGGAAACCTTAGCTTCACCACTTTTACCCGCATGTATATCCTTATCCAAGCAAATTGAGGCTCCCTCTTGCTGCCAACAGTGAGCTGCAAAAAAAACTTGCTGAGATTGAGCGGAGTACCCCACCGGAGTCGCGCCCGCTAATGTCCATACCCCTTGTTTTGATTTAATAAACATCCCATCTAAATTGCCTCTCCAAACCAGCTCAGGAAGACGCTCTAGCTCTCCGTGAAGATTGAGTTGGGTGGAAACGATATCCGACACGACATCTAAGCTGAGCGTATGACTTTTCTCATTACCTTTTGTATTTAACAAAACCTGATCGATAACGTAATTCTGATAGTGAGCATTAAATACCGATAGTTTTATGTTACCTGCGATTTGAGTAAGCGGGGATAACTCACCTTCTAGATCAATAGTTTTAGCATCGATATCTTTACCCCAGCCGACATCCCTCGCTTTGAGCATCACACCAATTCTAGGCTGTTGGATACTGTCTTTTAATATTAGGTTTCCTTTTACGTTACCGCGTAGATTAGGCACGGTTAGCGACATATCCGCAAAAGAAACCTCTACCTTCATATCCGACGCTTGTTCAATGACACCATTGGCCTTCACAAAGTTTGGCCCGTGGGATAAAGCGAGCCCCGACGTGGTCACCTTGATGCCCCCTGTTCCGGTTTCATCAGAGGCTGACAGTTGCCCCAAGAGCTTGAGTGGATAGTCACGTACAACACCGTCAATATCTAACTTAGGAACCGCTATTTTCCATCCACCTTGGTTTGTCAAAGCACCAGAAGTGGTCAAACGACCACTGATTTTTCCTTCGGCATCTTGCCATTGCCTACCTGGCTGAATACCCGTCAGTAAGAGATCGGCAGACCAGTTAATTGGGGCTTGCCAATTCGCCATCACCTGACCAGACACCTCCCCTCCTAAGGTTTTCAATGAGAGTGTCTCTAAATCAATTTGCTGCAGATCACCTCGGCCCAAAATGGTCAGTTGAGCTTCAGGTATTTCTTTACCTGAAATCTTGGCATCGAGAGCAATGTTATAGATATCTAACGAGCCTTTACTCTTCAAGCTATCCACAGCAACAAAGTAATCTCCCTCTCCCAATAAAGGCCACTGGGCCTGAACGTCTAATAAGGAAAGTTCAAATGGAAGATCTTTTCGCAGCGGCTGAACAAAGGCTTGGATTTTTCCTTTAGTTAAACCACCTAGCTCACTCTCTAACGAGAGATTAGCAACACTGCCCGAAGCCTTAAGATTGATGATTTGACCTTTAGCAACAGGCTGTTTAATGGTTGTTTGCAGATCTAGGCTGATAGGGTAGTCTTCCAGAAAAGTCACTGCTCCATTAAGCTTGGCAGCCAATTGAGGCATATCTAACTGCATGGCTCGTAGATTAATTTTTGAACCTACCGCCTGTGCTTCAATCGCTAAATTGTTTACTACAACAGGTGTGTCTTGTACCAAAGTAAAATCATGAATATCTAATCGTTTCAGGTTTATATCCAAGGGTAAAACGACACTAGGTAACTCAATGTCATGCTGCTGACTAGTCGATGAGGCGCTAGCTGGTTTTGGCGTATTTTGTTCTGGCGCCAAGGTTAGACGAGTCTTACTTAACAAGGTTTTATCAATAGTTAAGCGCTGTCCCACCCAGCTCAATCCAGTGGTGAAAACCCCGACTTGAGCCCGATAACCAAGAATATTGAGATCAAGATCAGACAGTGATAAACGTTTAGCAGTCAGCGGTATCGGTAAGCTAACACTGCTTTGGCTTCCTGTTTCTGGCTCAGCGGAATTTTGTGGATCTGATGATGTTTCAGGCATATAAAATTTAAGGCCATTAAGGGTAAGTTCGTCAATACAAATACTTGCCCCTACAAGGCACGAAACATCAACACCAAGAGTGATAGAATTGACGCCTATATCTAAATTTAGTGCTTGGTCTTGATATGAGACCTTATTGAGAGTGAAGCGCGGAAAAAGTGCTCCAGAGTAGGACTCGATTTCAAGCTGTGGCAGCGACTTTTCGGCCGCCCAAATGACAAACTTTAACCCGGAAGTGGTAAACAAAATAACCGATAGGCCGAGAACAACAGCAAATATTAGCGTCATTGCCGCAATTGAAAACCACTTAGACCATCTTATAACAAACTGGGTCATAGCTCTGGGCCCAATGTGAAATGAATTTTAAACTCATCACCTGGGGTAGCATCTAACCCCCAAGCAAAGTCTAATCTGACTGGTCCCACGGGAGATTCCCAGCGAACACCTACTCCTGTACCACGTTTGAAGTCAGGTTCATCATTAAACGCATCGCCATAGTCGTAAAAAGCCGCTCCCCACCAATTGCCATAAATTCGGTATTGATATTCCAGTGAAGAAGTGGCCATATATTTAGCACCCGTCAAGGCTCCACTGCTGTCAGTCGGTGAAATAGATTGATAGTTATAGCCGCGCAAGTTGTTATCACCACCAGCAAAAAAGCGCAAAGACGGTGATAATCGTTCAAAGTCTTCAGTGATGTTGGCACCGCCATCTAAACGAAAGATCCCTCTATGATTTTGCCCTGCACTACGAATCCATGTCATCCCACCTTGTAGGCGGATAACCCTAGTCTCTGACAATGCTCTGTCATCACCAAATTCAAGGCTCAGCGATTGTTTATCTCCCCAACTTGGCATTGCCCCGCCACGTATTCTGCTGCGGCTAAAACTAAAACCGGGCAATAAGAATTGTCCAGAGTCATCTTGGAGGCCTTGCTCATAGTTTTCCAACAAATATCGAATATAAAGGGCTCGGTGCCATCCGTTATCAAGTAGCCAATGACGCTCTAGGGCTAGATTCGACTCTAAGCTTTGCGTATCTCGGTTATCTAAGTTTTTCATACCGTACTTAAGCTGATAATACTCATTTAGAGCATCCTCTAGTGGGACTTTATAGCCTGCTGTGACGGTTTGCTCTGGCCCAGAAATTGAAAAGCTGCTAGTGAAACTATGGCCGTTGCTATTGACCCAAGGCTGTTTCCATTTGAGCGATCCTTTTGCACCAACATCTGTTGAGTAACCAAGACCTGTTTCTAGCTGATTTCTCGCCTGCGGCGCTAAAGAGACCTTCATAGGTAACTCTCTCCCTTCTCCCAGATGAGAAAGATCAGGTTCAACTAAGACAGATGAGAACCATTCCGTGTTGGACAGGTTTTGGTTATATTCGCCTACAGCTGTAGCCAAATAGGGATCGCCCTGTTTGTAAGGTGACAAGGATTCAACACGCATCAAGTCTATTTGGCTACCGGTAATCGAGCTTTGGCCAAAGGCATAACGAATACCACTATCAAAATGAAGTCGAATAAAGGCTTGATCTAAATTTGGCGACACCTCCAGTCGACTTACCGTGTAATCTCCATCAAAATAACCTCTTTGCAAAGCAAGGTTACGAATGCGCGATTTCAGCCCATCATACAAACTATGGTTTAATACTTGCCCCTGTTTGAGACCACTGCGCTCAATCAAGGTCTTAAAAGCTTGATCATCATGCGCTTCACCACTTAACTCTATGTCCACCAGCGCAATCAAGACTGGCTCTCCGGGCACAATAGTGATGACTAATTCCTGCTCTCCACTGTTTGTCTCAAATGAAAAGTTGGGATGATAATAACCAAGTGCATTGAGTGCTTCAGTTAAACGCTTTTCGACCCGAGCTTGAAAACGCAAACTGGTACTATAGTCTTGGCTAGGAATTGCCTGCAGATAAGTTTCAACATTTTGCTCCAACTCTCCTGATACTCCGCGAATCGACAGCGATATTTCTTGCCCGAAGGCTGAAATACTGCTTAAAAGTAGAATCGCTGGAAAAAACGGTTTTATCATGGTTTATTGGTAGCCTATACGTCGTTACGAAATAATAACGTCACTGCAAAAAGATGTCTGTACGAAAACCGTCAATTAAGCGGTCTACTCCCAAGAATATCATTTTAAGGAGATGAATCATGCTCGATAAACAAACCCCCGTCACCTCCCAACAAGCCCTTCCTGGTCGTGATCAGCCACTAAACATTGATGATAAGCACTACGTGAATCAATCAAACATCAAAGCAAAACCTCCGCAAGGTTGCCAAGAAGTCTTATTGGGTATGGGGTGTTTTTGGGGGGCAGAACGTTTGTTTTGGCAGTTAGAAGGGGTTATCAGCACCTCTGTCGGATATTCTGGCGGCTATACTCCCAACCCGACGTACGAGGAGGTCTGCTCTGGGAAAACGGGGCACACAGAGGTCGTGAGAGTCGTTTTCGACCCAAACATCATTTCTTTTGAGCAATTACTGCGCACTTTTTGGGAACGCCACAATCCCACTCAAGGAATGCGTCAAGGCAATGATATGGGAACTCAGTATCGCTCAGCCATCTATACCTATGATGAGCAGCAGCTAAAGCGAGCCATAGATTCCAGAGACGAGTATCAAACACTGCTTAACTCTAACGACTCCAACATCACGACAGAGATTGCAAAAGCTGGTCACTACTACTTTGCAGAAACCTATCACCAACAGTATTTAGCCAAAAACCCCAATGGTTATTGTGGCCTAAACGGAACGGGAGTCTGTTTTCCATAGTGTGACTAAGCCTATCAATCGGATACCTTGTTTAGCCAGCGAAAGTGCTGGCTATAACATCAAGCTGAACCATACTCTCAGCGAAAATAGAACCCGCGTTTTTAAACATACCACTATGAGTTAGCTGCTGATCAGATCACAATTATGCAACAAAGTTTTCTATCCTTGTGAGTCGCTGACCCAGACAGAAGTTTTCAATATATAATCCGTACGCTCACAGTAAAGGAAAAGTAATAT
Organism: Vibrio sp.; assembly: GCF_038138445.1. GTDB lineage: Bacteria > Pseudomonadota > Gammaproteobacteria > Enterobacterales > Vibrionaceae > Vibrio. Next base: position 14,180 of record NZ_JAYQDQ010000041.1, on the reverse strand, counting down.
GAAAACAAAAGCGCTGGTTGCCTTAACAATGATATGCAGTTTTACAGCTTCAGCACACAAGATTAAAGTTGATCAGGCATTGCCTCTTGTTGAAGTTAAAACTTACGGCGAGATCTTAGTCAAAGGTGATGACATTAGTTATCAAGAGTGGTCATCTCAAGATATGCTCGGCAAAGTGAGAGTCATCCAGGCCATCGCGGGCCGCAGCAGTTCAAAAGCCCTCAATCAACCACTTATGGCAGCCATTACAGACTCTAAGTTTGCCCAAGATAGCTATCAAACCACATCGATCATCAATCAAGATGACGCTATCTGGGGGACTGGCTCTTTTGTAAAGTCTTCAGCGGAAGATAGCAAAAAAGACTTTCCTTGGTCTTCTATGGTGCTCGATGAAGATGGCAAAGTGGCTGGAGCCTGGGATCTACAGGAAGAATCATCGGCAATTATTGTACAAGATAAACAAGGGAAAGTGCTTTTCGTCAAGGAAGGTGCACTAGACCAAAACGAAATTGAGCAAGTTCTGTCTTTAATCAAAGATAACATTTAGCGCTACTTTAAACATAGCGCTTGCATCTGAGTTGTTATAATATAACATTTTAATCCAAATGCTAAATTAAGCCCTATGACCCGAGCTCATCAAACATCAACACGACACTCAAACACACTTGCTGTGATTGCAATCGTGCTTGTGCTTTGGATGAGCTGGGCTTCTATTTCTCATCAGTATCAATTCAGTGAAAATCAACATAACGAGCATCACTGCCAACTTTTTTCCTGTTTGAAGCATGGTTCGAACTATAGTCAAACAACCTTATTTGATAACCCGTTAATCCATGAGTATAGCGATAATCAACAGTATGATTTGTATCAACAAACTGTGTTTGGTTATCTCGCCCGCTCTCCACCAGTGAGCCTAATCTGAAGAAAAAATGCCACGCAACTGGTTGTATCAAAACGCAACAACATTTTTAATTTACCATTGATTAGGATTTACAATGCATTCCATTACAAAAGTCGCAACAATTATTAGCCTAGTTTTAAGTACATCAGCAGTAGCCGATGAAGAGTTTCGCCAACATGATGCTCACGAGCATGGTCACGTTGAACTCAATATCGCCCAAGATGGCAAGGAATTACTCATGGAAATTCATGCCCCAGGAGCTGATGTGTTAGGGTTTGAACATGCGCCTAAAAATGACCAGCAACAAAAAACATTGGAGCAAGCCATTGCACAACTAGAAAATGCTGGTTCTCTATTTGCTCTGACTGCCAGTGCTGGGTGCAAAATAAAGCATCAATCCGTCGCCAATAATTTGAGTTCGGATAAACACGATGAACATGAGCACGATAATCATCATAAAGATGAACACGACCATGATCACCATGCTGACAACAAGGATCATGATGGCCATAACGAACATGACCACGACAGTCATCATCAAGATGAACACAATCATGATCACCATGCTGACAACGACGACCATGATGACCATGAACACGAAGAACACCATCATGACAGTGGGCATGGAGAATTTGCGGTTGAATATCACTACCAGTGTGACAACCTTGCTGCTCTCTCATCGATTAATACTCAATGGTTTACTCACTTTCCAGCAACAAAGTCGATCAGTGTTAATCTACTGACGGATAAGACCCAAACCGCCCTAGAACTATCTTCTAGCAATACTAAGATTTCACTTTAAAACTCGTTAGCCTGAAGGTGACCCCTTCAGGCTTATATGTTCAGGTCATATCCGATGAGAAAAAATACTAATTACGGTGTAGTCGAGCTGGATCAAGTGTCCTTTACTTGGCCGGGCAACCAAACGCCAACACTGAATATAGAGAGTTTATCTGTTCAAGTGGGAGAGCATCTGTTTATCAAAGGTCCAAGTGGCTGTGGAAAGTCAACTTTACTGGGTCTTTTAACTGGTATTCATACTATAGATACTGGCAAACTCAGCGTGCTGGGTGAAGACTTGGTGCAGATGTCTGGTAGACAACGAGATAGATTCCGCGCCAATAATATTGGCTATATCTTCCAGCAATTTAATCTACTGCCTTACCTTAGCGTGATTGAAAATGTCACTCTCCCCTGCCAGTTTTCCAAGTTACGAAAATCCAAACTGGATAAGCCGATGGTCGAAGCGGCAAAAGACTTACTAGGCAATCTTCACCTGCCAAGTGAGTTAATGCACAAACCCGTGGTTGAACTAAGTATTGGTCAACAGCAACGAGTAGCCGCAGCGCGGGCACTAATTGGCAAACCTGCATTGGTTATTGCCGACGAGCCGACCTCTTCATTGGACTATGACAATCGCAGTGCCTTCATCGAGCTTTTAATGGATCAGGTCAACCAAGCCCAATCGAGCCTTTTGTTTGTTAGTCACGATCCAACCCTAGAAAGTATGTTTGATCGAACTCTCAACCTTAATCATATTAATCGAGCAGGAGTTGCGTCATGACCCCGACACTTATGCTTGCTTGGAAGAGCGTCCGTAACCGCCGAGTTACCGCCATGTTAACGATAATGACGGTTGCGATATCGGTAGTGTTACTACTTGGTGTCGAGCGCGTTCGTACTCAAGCCAAAAGCAGTTTTGCTAATACCATTTCCGGTACCGATCTCATCGTTGGTGGTCGTTCGGGACAAGTTAATTTACTCCTTTACTCCGTGTTTCGTATTGGTAATGCCACAAATAATATCGATTGGAAAAGTTATCAGGAGTTCAGCCAGCATAGAGCAGTAAAATGGGCGATTCCCATCTCTTTAGGGGACTCTCACAAAGGGTTTCGCGTTATGGGAACCAACCATAGCTACTTTGAACATTACCGCTACGGGAAAAAATCCCCATTAAAATTGTCACAGGGTAGAGAGTTCTCAGGTCTGTTCGAAACAGTTATCGGCTCAGACGTAGCTCGTGAGCTGGGATACCAAATCGGGACTGAAATTATTATTGCCCATGGGATCAGTGATGTCGGATTCAGTCGTCATGACAACCTGCCATTTAAAGTGGTTGGCATACTTGCCCCAACAGGGACCCCTGTCGATAAAACCGTACACGTGTCACTTGAGGCAATAGAAGCAATTCACGTTGGCTGGGAATCAGGAGCACACCTTGGTAACACACCAAGTGCCCAGCAATTGGAAAAGCAGAATTTTCAGCCAAAACAAATCACCGCGATGCTCATCGGCTTAAAGTCCAAAATTCAAGCTTTTTCACTACAGCGACAAATCAATACCTATCCGAAAGAGCCTCTAAGTGCCATTCTTCCCGGCGTTGCATTACATGAACTTTGGGGGATGATGTCAGTTGCAGAGCAAGCACTCATGGTCATTTCTGTATTCGTTGTGATTGCTGGACTACTTGGGATGCTGTCTAGTTTACTAACCAGCTTGCAAGAACGTCGGCGCGAAATGGCTATTTTGCGGGCGATGGGCGCAAGGCCAAGACACGTATTATCCTTACTTGTTCTCGAAGCCAGTACGCTGACCTTGCTTGGCTTGGTCGTTGGTGTCGCCACCCTGTATGCGCTGCTGGCTAGTATTAGCCCTTTCATCCAACAAAATTATGGAATTAATATTGAAATGGTCGCCTTATCTCATTACGAGTGGAAGCTTCTTGCAGCCGTGCAACTGGCAGGTACAGTTATAGGCTTCATACCGGCATTTCGCGCCTATAAACAATCATTGAGTGATGGGATGACAATTAGAGTTTAACTATGAAAAAACAATTACTTATTCTTTTTATTGTAGCAACTTCATTGGTAGCAGGCTTGGCGAGTGCCAAAGAAGATAAGACTAACAATATTGAACAAGAGATAACACAAACGCTGCCTAACGTTTCAGCTGAACAAAAACAAAAGGCCGAAAGTAAAAGCAAGATTGCAGATACTAAGAATATTGAGCAAGAAACCACACAAACGCCGCCCAAAGTTTCTGCTGAACAAAAACAAAAGACCGAAAGCAAAAGCGATCAGAGCAAGGTTGTAGACAATAAGAAAGGTGATGTCCTTAAACTAGATTGGATCGATCTGATCCCAAAAAGTGAGCGCAACCAATTCGACGCTCAAGGTATGCCAGCAAAAAGCCATTCAGGAAGCGCTGCCAAACAATCTTTGGTGGGAAAAGTACGCCAAGATCTGAACGGTAGCTCAGTCAAAATCCCTGGATTTGTCATTCCGCTAGAAGGCGATGCCAATAAAGTGACTGAGTTTCTCCTCGTTCCTTATTTTGGTGCATGTATACATGTTCCCCCACCGCCACCAAATCAAATCGTATATGTCAAGCTGCCAAAAGGAGCTCCTGTGCAACAGCTATGGGATGTCATTTATGTGGTCGGCAAACTGAAGACGGTCACCATGAGTCATGATTTGGCGGAAACTGGCTATATGCTGGAAGGCACGAGCATCGAAGAATACGATGACTACTAAAGATCATATTTATTAACATAAATAAAACCTGTCAATTATTCGATTTTGTTTATACGTATCTAGATAAATAAACTAGTACAGCGAGATATACGAGAAACAATAGGGTAATTGATAGGTGATTTCTTAGTTTATTATCATTTAAAAACTTCATAATCCCCCCAAAGCATCCACAACAATTTTAACAAGTTATTATCATTTGGCATAGGATCAATTTTCAAAGATTGCTCACAGAGTTACTCTGGCAGATCAGCCTGTTAAGAGGTAAATTTAAGGGATATTCGTTTCTATTAAGGTCAATAGGCCCTAGGTATTCACATGTCCGAGAAGCAAAAACCCGTGGTTATTGATCATGAGCCAAATTCTGAATCACGACATGAGAAAAAACCTAATTATATTAAGGACAGTGCTAGTCGCATCATGAATATCGCCCAGTCCCATGGGCTTGATGCAATGTTGCAAAAAGAGACGCCTGAAAAAACGGCACTGGAACGAGCTCTAGTCCGTGAACGACGACAAAAAGAACTACAGCAAAAAAATCTAGAGCAAATCCTTAAGCTTGCCCATCTATCATGTAAAAATGAAACGGCAGGCGATCCAGACCATGACTGGCTGCAACGCTTTTTTAATATGGCACAAGAAGTTCACAATCCTTCCATGCAGCGCCTTTGGGCACAAGTTCTCAAACGTGAGGTAACCAACCCAGGCTCTACCTCAATGAAAGCACTGAAAACACTCAAAGATATGTCGCCAAAAGAAGCACAGGTATTACAAAGAGCCGCTTCCTTAGCTTGCAGTTTTGGGGGAGATAGCAGCCGTAAACTCTTGATCGGCTTTCGTGCCCAAGGGGGGATTTTTAGCTTCGGTAAACGTAATATTACCGGCAATATCAATGTCGGTAGCTTCCAACTACCCTACTCCAGCCTACTGGTTTTATTTGAGCTCGGCTTAATGCATGGTACTGAACTCGAATCAGGAGAAATAGAATTAGACTCTCCCTTGCCACTCAATTACCAAGGTAAGCAACTATCACTTCAAGCTCACGCTAAAGGTGTTCGCTTGCTGTACTATCGTTTTAGTCCAACTGGTAACGAGTTATGTAAACTGCTGGGTAACAAGCCTAATATGCAATATTACGATCAATTGGTTTCCTTATTGGGCCAAAAATTCACAGCTCACACAGACTCCCAAGGTAGTATTGACCATACTGTCTGAGCAGATTGATACGCCAGTATAACAACGCCAGCTAGTGAGCTGGCGTTCATTTATAAAAGACTAGACTCTAGGCTTTAAAGGCCTTGAAAGCATTAATTAGCCCGTTGGTTGAACTATCGTGTGTCACCACTTCTGACTCATCAGCAAGTTCAGGTAAGATTTGGTTTGCAAGTTGCTTACCTAACTCCACACCCCACTGGTCAAAGCTAAAGATATTCCAGATCACACCTTGAACAAATATCTTGTGCTCATACATTGCAATAAGATTGCCCAATGTACGAGGCGTGATTTGCTTGACTAATATAGAGTTTGTAGGGCGATTACCTTCAAAGACTTTAAAAGGAACCAGATCTGCAACTTGTTCTTCACTCTTACCTGCTTGCGCAAATTCTTCTCGTACAGTAGCTTCACTCTTACCAAAAGCTAGTGCTTCAGTTTGAGCAAAGAAGTTAGACATCAATTTCTGATGATGGTCACCAGAGGGATTATGGCTAAGTGCAGGTGCAATAAAATCACAAGGGATCAATTTCGTGCCCTGATGAATCAACTGATAAAAAGCATGCTGACCATTAGTGCCTGGTTCACCCCAAATAATAGGCCCTGTTTGATAGGTGACAGCTTTGCCATCCCGATCAACATACTTACCATTTGATTCCATATTACCTTGCTGGAAATAAGCAGCGAAACGATGCATGTATTGATCATAAGGTAAAATTGCTTCTGACTCAGCGCCATGGAAGTTGTTGTACCACAAGCCAATCAGAGCAAGAATGACAGGTAAGTTATTTTCTAGATCTGCCGAAGCAAAATGGTTGTCCATTTCATGCGCGCCTTCAAGCAGCTCAACGAAATTGTCAAAGCCAATAGCAAGGGCAATCGATAGACCAATCGCTGACCAAAGCGAGTAACGACCGCCTACCCAGTCCCAAAACTCAAACATATTGTCGGTATCGATACCAAACTCAGACACAGCATCTGCATTGGTAGAAAGCGCGGCAAAATGCTTGGCAACATGAAGGCTGTCACCAGCCGATTTAAGGAACCAATCACGAGCAGTATGAGCATTCGTCATAGTCTCTTGAGTGGTAAAGGTTTTGGAGGCAATCAAAAACAACGTGGTTTCTGGATTTAATGGCTTTAACGTCTCAACGATATGAGTACCGTCCACATTCGATACAAAGTGCAGATTAAGGTGGTTTTTATACGGTGCCAACGCCTCTGTGACCATATAAGGGCCAAGATCAGAACCACCAATGCCAATATTGACAATATCTGTGATTGCTTTGCCTGTATACCCTTTCCACTCGCCGCCGATAACGCGGTCAGTAAAAGATTTCATTTTATCCAGCACTGTATTGACCGCTGGCATGACATCTTCACCATCAACCAACACAGGATTGCTACTTCTATTGCGCAGCGCTGTGTGTAATACGGCGCGACCTTCAGTCTTGTTGATAGCCTCACCACCAAACATAGCGTTAATCGCCGACTTAAGCTCAGTTTGGTCTGCCAAAGCAAATAAATGCTTGAGTGTCTCATCATTGATTAGGTTCTTTGAGTAGTCGACGAGAATATCAGAACCAAATCGAGCAGAGAACTTCTCAAAGCGTGTCTCATCTTGAGCAAATAGCTCCTTTAGATCCATATCTTGTGCCGACTCAAAGTGCTGTGTAAGCGCTTTCCAGGCTGGTGTTTGTGTTGGATTAATATTTTTCAACATGGTGACGTTCCCAGTGTTAGAGTAGATACAATTCTACTTGGTTTGGTCATGATAGTGAGGAAAACTGCGATCAGTAGCAGTCCCAATTAAGCAAAAGTAGTTCTGTTCTCAAAGCTAAACAAGTGAACAAAAACTTGTAATAAATTTTCAGGTCGACATTATGACTCAGTCACACAATAAGATTATTGAGTCAAATCACATTAGCTGCTAATTAAGCTTGTCGACTTAAAACAACATTGACGCATAACGATACCGATAATGATGTCATTTGCCAAATAGATTTTAGAGGAGGCTGTATGTGGAGCCAACAAACCATTCGACTCACAGCGAGAGCACGTGGATTTCATCTTATAACCGATGAAATAGAACAACAATTACCGGAATTAGCATCAGTTTCTGTGGGAATATTACAGTTATTTATCCAACATACCTCCGCGAGTTTGACCATAAATGAAAATGCAGATCCGACTGTGCGCCACGATATGGAGCAGCATTTTAACCACTTTGTTCCTGAAAGAGCCAAGTATTATCGACACACCTATGAAGGGGATGATGATATGCCAGCGCATATCAAAACATCCATCTTAGGAAATTGCGTCAGTATTCCGATTAAAGATGGTCAATTGGCACTAGGAACCTGGCAAGGTATTTATTTAGGTGAGCACAGAGATCTAGCTGGAAGTCGTAACATTATCGCCACTTTGCAAGGTGAAGATGCCTGAAAAGACAATAGCTCCGATTAAGGGAGCTATCGATAACTGTCATCTGGATATAAAACGGCGGTCAGAATATGTTTAGCTTTTTAGGGCTTATACGTATTCCATTTCAACCCGTGAGGTAAGCTTGGTCACTAACTCATAAGCAATAGTGCCTATATGATTAGCCACCTCTTCCACGGGCAGATCTCGTCCCCATAAAACGGCTTCATCACCGACCTTATCAACCGCTTCTGGCCCTAAGTCAACAGTTAACATGTCCATAGACACCCGTCCGGCAACTGGGACTTTACGACCATTGACTAATACTGGGGTTCCGTTAGGCGCCATTCTTGGGTAGCCATCACCATAACCTATCGCTATTACGCCAACTTTTGTGTCCCTCGGTGAGGTCCATACGCCGCCGTATCCGACACTCTCTCCAGCCTTAACCTCTCGCACAGCAATCAAATGGGATTTTAGAGTCATCACAGGTAGGTAACCCATTTGTTCCGCCGTTTTATCCCCAAACGGTGACACGCCATACATAATGATGCCGGGGCGTATCCAGTCCAATTGACTTTCAGGCCAAGCCAAAACACCGGCCGAGGCAGCAAGAGAGCGCTCCCCTTCACAGCCCTGAGTTAAAGACATGAAAAGCTCTGTCTGCTCGGTCGTAGTTGGTTTGTTTAATTCATCAGCACAACCAAAGTGGCTCATATAGCGCAGCGGTTTGGCAACATTAGGACAGGCTTTCAAACGAGTGATGAACTCTTGGTATTGCTCTGGTCTAACACCGAGCCTATGCATTCCACTGTCGATTTTTAGCCAGACTACAACTGGAGTATCAAGGGTTGCCGCTTCCAATGCGTGCAGCTGCTCTTCACAGTGAACAACCGTTTGAATATTATTAGTCACCAGCACGGCTAAATCACCTGCTGAATAAAAGCCTTCTAGAAGTAAGATTGCCTTTACAATACCACTAGCACGGAGCTGTAGTGCTTCTTCAATTCTAGCCACACCAAAGGCATCAGCACCCTCAGCGCTGGTGGCAATGTGTCGCAGACCATGACCATACCCATTAGCTTTAACTACTGCCATGATCTTGCTGGTGGGAGCTTGAGACTTGAGCTGATTAAGATTGTGCTTTAATGCACCTAAATCAACACACGCCGTTGCGGCTTTCATATAACTCATAGGTTATTCATCATCCACATCAAATGCAGGACCTGCATAATTATCAAAACGAGACCATTGCCCCTGAAACGTCAATCGAACTGAGCCTATCGGGCCGTTTCGCTGCTTACCGATAATAATTTCTGCCGTTCCCTTCATCGGGCTATCTGGGTTATAAACTTCATCTCGATAAATGAACATTATCAAGTCAGCATCTTGTTCAATAGAGCCTGATTCACGCAAGTCAGAGTTTACCGGTCGCTTATCTGCTCTTTGTTCCAATGAACGGTTGAGCTGAGACAAAGCAACAACAGGCACGTTCAGCTCTTTCGCGAGCGCTTTCAGTGAGCGGGATATTTCAGCAATTTCTAAGGTTCGATTTTCAGTGAGAGATGGCACTCGCATCAGCTGAAGGTAGTCAACCATGATCATCGACAAACCACCATTATCACGAGCCACTCTCCGAGCTCTTGAACGCAGTTCTGTTGGAGTAAGACCTGAGCTATCATCGATAAAGATGTTTTTCTTCTCCATTAATAATCCCATGGTAGAAGAAATACGAGCCCAATCTTCATCATCTAATTGGCCAGTACGTATCTTGGTTTGATCAACACGAGAAAGCGATGCGAGCATACGCATCATAAGCTGCTCTGATGGCATTTCTAAAGAAAAGATGAGTACAGGTTTATCCTGCGCCATCGCCGCGTTTTCACACAAGTTCATTGCAAAAGTCGTTTTACCCATAGAAGGACGTGCAGCGACAATCACCAAATCAGAACCTTGCAAACCTGCGGTTTTCTTATTTAGGTCTGTAAATCCTGTTGTCACACCAGTAACACCATCTTGGGGTGATTTATATAGGATTTCTATCCGTTCAAGCGTTTTTTCAAGAATATTATCGACATTTTGCGGACCATCGCTATCGCTGGTCCTTGATTCAGCGATAGCAAAAACTTTGCTTTCCGCCATATCCAACAAATCTTCAGAGGAGCGTCCCTGAGGGTCGTAACCGGCATCCGCAATTTCATTTGCAACACCAATCAGGTCTCGGGTCAAAGCACGCTCTGCGACAATATCAGCATAGGCATTAATATTGGCCGCACTCGGTGTGTTTTTCACCAAATCAGCAAGGTAAGCGAATCCGCCAACATCATCGAGTTGCTCACGCTGCTCTAGGTACTCTGACAAAGTGATCAAATCGAGTGGCTTGCTTTCTTCAAGGATCGTTCGAGACGCCTCAAACATCAAGCGATGAGGACGACTATAAAAATCTTTAGCAACAACACGCTCAGCCACTGTATCCCAACGCTCGTTATCAAGTAATAAACCACCAATAACGGATTGTTCCGCTTCGATAGAATGAGGAGGCGCTTTGATTGCGTCTACTTGGGCGTCGGTTGGCTTTTTATTACGATTGTCTGTTTTAAAATCTGCCATGTTATTGCTCAACAACAAAATTGTGATCGATCATTATAGCTAGAATGAACCTGATGTCTGTAATTAACAAGGGGTTTAAATCCATCTCATATAGAATTAACTTAGAACTGACTGAAATTATATAAAAACTCTCTACTATTCACCTAATACAATGATTAAAAAGAGGCAGTGAGTGACAAGACTTTGGCTCATAACGACTAGCCTATTACTCAGCTCTGTCGTTAATGCAGATGAATCAGAACAAAGCCAAAACAAGATTGACGTCCCCTCCCCTTGGAAGAGCGAAATAGAGTTTGGTTATCAATCACACACGGGAAACTCTGACTCACGCTCGGTCAACTCAAGGTTAAGCGCTGAGTATCTATCTGGGCGTCACCGTACAACAGGAGAATGGAAATATTACCAGTTGTACAAAGACGGTGAAGAAGACAAAAGACAGTCAACGTATTTAGCACAGAGTGACTACAAACTTGGCCCTAAAACATACCTTTACAGTAACTTTCAAGGTGTTGACTCACGTTATAGCGCTTATTTTAAAGACTATACGCTCTCTGGTGGTTTAGGTTACCAGTTCTACAACACAGAAGCGTTTCTTCTTGAACTCGAGCTTGGACCAGGCTACCGCTATCAAGAGCCCAATACCGATGAAATTGGCGACGATGACATCGTTTTTGATGAAACCGTTCAAGAAGCTATCTTTCGTGGTCATGTCAAAAGTAACTGGCATATCACCAAAAGCTTGAATTTATCAGCGGCCGTTACACTCGTAGCTGGTGACAGCAATGTGAGAACGGATACCGACCTTAATGCAACAAACAGCATAACAGAACATATAGCGTTAAAAATTTCCTATTCTCGGCAGTATCATGATCGGGTTCCCGAAGGTCTGCAAAATGCTGATAGCATCTTCTCAATCAATATTTTATTTTCTATATAAAAAAAGCACCTTCTAGAAGGTGCTTTTTATACTTTGATACTGAATTACTCAGCAGCAACAACCTGAAGAGCTACTGTCGCGAATACTTCAGAATGAAGTTGTACGCTGATCTCGAACTCACCAGTGTTACGTAGTGCACCTTCTGGAAGGCGAACTTCGCTTTTCACTACTTCAACGCCAGCCGCAGTGATTGCGTCAGCGATGTCACGAGTACCGATAGAACCGAACAGTTTACCTTCGTCACCAGCTTTAGAAGCAATCACAACCGCTTCAAGAGCGTTAACTTTCTCAGCACGCGCTTGGGCAGCAGAAAGTTGCTCAGCAACTTTAGCTTCTAGCTCAGCACGACGTGCTTCGAACATTTCAACATTAGCTTTAGTTGCCATAACTGCCTTAGCTTGAGGGATAAGGAAGTTACGAGCGTAACCAGATTTAACGTTTACAGTGTCACCAAGACCACCTAGGTTACCGATTTTATCAAGTAGAATAACTTGCATTGTTTAATCCTCTTTCTTAATAAAACGAACCGATTACTGATGCTTATCAGTGTACGGTAGTAGAGCTAGGTAGCGAGAACGCTTAATAGCGCGAGCTAGCTGACGCTGATATTTAGCACTAGTACCAGTGATACGGCTAGGTACAATTTTACCAGCTTCAGTGATGTAGTTTTTAAGAGTTGCTACGTCTTTGTAATCAATCTCTTGTACGCCTTCTGCAGTAAAACGGCAGAATTTACGACGACGGAAGAAACGAGCCATGGGCTATCTCCTGATCTTAAATTTGAGTAAAGTTATCTGCCTAGGTTAGGGTCAAAATAAATTATTGGCTCTAACTAGGCTGAGTACTAAATCTGAGTATCAATTACTCAGCAGCTGCTTCTGGCTTAGCTTCAGCACGCTCTTCGCGACGAGGAGCACGCTCTTCTTTCTGCTTAAGCATGATAGATTGCTCAGTGATAGCCGCTTTAGTACGCATGATCATGTTACGTAGAACTGCATCGTTGAAACGGAAAGCAGTTTCTAGCTCATCAATTACAGCTTGGTCAGCTTCAACGTTCATTAGAACGTAGTGAGCTTTGTGAAGCTTGTTGATTGGGTAAGCCAGTTGACGACGACCCCAGTCTTCTAGACGGTGGATAGTACCGCCAGCTTCAGTGATTGAACCAGTGTAACGCTCGATCATGCCAGCAACTTGCTCGCTTTGATCTGGGTGCACCATGAATACGATTTCGTAATGACGCATTGGTTGCTCCTTACGGATTATTCAGCTTCCACAAATGGCTCAGTCATCCAGAGGAAGCAAGGAACTAAAGATAATTGACTGAGATTAAGGAGCACGAATAGTACAGAAACAAAGCAGTTTAAGCAAGGAAAATAATAAAGCAGCCGACAATCAAAAGATGGTTATTTCGGCTGCTTTTAACACTAGGATGGAATTGTGGGGTTAGTCTTCATCAACATACTGAGCTTGAAGGTAATTTTGTATACCTGTCATTTCAATCAAACCCAGTTGAGTTTCTAGCCAATCAACGTGTTCTTCTTCATCCTCTAGGATTTCTTGAAATAAGTCGCGCGACACATAATCGTGACTGTCTTCAGCATACGCTATGGCGGACTTGAGATCCGGAATAGCCATCATCTCAAGCTTAAGATCACATTCAAGCATCTCTTTGGTGTCTTCACCAATCATGAGTTTGCCAAGATCTTGTAAATTCGGAATACCTTCTAGAAAAAGGATTCGCTCTATCAAATGATCCGCATGTTTCATTTCATCAATGGATTCATGATATTCCTTATCTGCTAAATGTTTTAGCCCCCAATCTTTGTACATTCGTGCATGGAGAAAATATTGGTTTATCGCTACCAATTCATTGCCGAGAATTTTATTGAGATGTTGAATTATGATGGGATCGCCTTTCATGACACACCGCCTCCTATTGGTCCAATTTAAACTGTAGAACCAATTCAAAGGGTGTCAAAGACAATAAAACTATCCTTAGCTGGCTTCTGGGTATTCTATCACTCCAGTTTCGGTTAGGATTTCTTTGGCCATTTTTACGCATTTGCCACACTGGCTACCAAGTGAGGTGCATTTCTTTATCTGCTTTATATCTGTTACACCTTCCTCCAAAATCAATTGTTTGATTTTCTTGTCTGATACACCATGACATAGACAAACATACATAATAAAAACCATAAAACAAACACAAACGATAATTACTATTATTACCAACAATATAGAAAATACGCTAAGAATGATTTGTTATATAAAAACAGTAAGAACTGGTGGTAAGAATACTTACCATCGCATCAAATAGGCTGTTTATTTCTGGCTGAAATATAGCTCTTTGAATTATAGGAACAATAAAGATTAAGGGAACACACTGGAGATGAAAGTAAAACGATTTTTTTTATAACCGGATAATGAAAAAGAGAAGCCTAAGCTTCTCTTTTTCTCGATGCCCTGCTTTCTTCATACAAGAAGAAAACAATGCAAGATTTCGTTAAATTCTTAAGAATTAATCGAAGATCTTAGCAACAACACCAGCACCTACTGTACGGCCACCTTC